>JAWKYE010000030.1:0-99005 GCA_041396665.1 Burkholderiaceae bacterium | reverse complement strand
TCCCGGACTTCACGTTACGCACCAGGGAAGAACGTTCTCTGGAGACTCTCGCCTTCGCTCTTCTGAGAAAAGGCATCCGCAAAATCGATCGCCCGACGCATTTTTCGAGCGCGTTGCGCTCGACAGCGCGATGGTTTCAACCTGTCGGTCGGTGCGGCAATGGGCTTTCAGAACCCGGACGCACTTCTATCAGGCACTTCGACGAAATCAATATCGGCAACGAATGACAACTCGCCGCTGCTCGTTGTCTTTCATTCGGGTCCGCGCAAGATAGAGCAGTCTTTGCTGACAAGACCGGCTAAGCGGTCTTCATAGCAGACACTGTCGAAGTTACCTTTGTTGAGCGCTTGAGTCCAGTGGTCGGTTTGCCCGGATTGGTGTATCGGGTCGTCCACATTGTGCGAACTCGCAGGTCTCGCGGGCGCTGGCGCCGAGTGCTTTCACTCACGACGGCGTGTGGAATTTCGATCTACGCATGTTTGCTAGTATAGGCAATGTCAACTACGTGCAGAGGTCCGTAGCGAATAGCCATCGTAGCCGGCTGATTTTGTACCGTCGCCGAACTAACAGAGGAGCCAGACAATGCCCGATACCAACGACGAAGCCATTCAACGCAGCGTTGAGTACTACAACAGCTCGGATACCGATAATTACTATCGCCGCATCTGGGGCGGGGACAGCATCCACGTTGGTATTTTCGACGAACCGGGCATCAGCATTGCCGAAGCTGCACGCCGCGCCGTCACCTATCTTGCCGGTCGCCTGGACACGCTGGGAACCGACTCCACGGTAATCGATCTTGGCGCCGGCTTCGGCGGTCCTCTGAGGCAGCTGGTCGCTGACTATGGTTGTCGTGGAATTGCCCTCAACGCAAGCGAACTCGAACTCAAGGCAATGGTCAAGACCAATGAGCAGGCCGGATTGGGCGACAGAATCAAACCGCTTCAGGGGAGCTTCGAAGATATTCCGCTTGAGGATGCGCAGGCCGATATTGCGTGGTCACAGGAAGCCTTTCTACACTCTGGCGACCGTGCCAGACTAATGCGTGAGGTCTACCGGGTTTTGAAGCCGGGCGGTGAGTTCGTCTTTACCGATCCAATGGCGACCGAGACCGCGCCGGCAAAGGTCCTGCAACCGATGCTTGATCGGGCGAATCTCGTTTCCTTCGGGACCGTCGCCAGCTATCTCAAACACGCCAGAGACGCCGGATTTGTCGACCTTGGCTATGAAGACCGCACCGGGGACTTCCTGACGAATTACCGCACCATCGTCGCTGAGACTCGTGGACGGCATGACGAGCTCAAACAGGAGATCAGCGAGGCGTTCCTCGCCAAGATCGGTAATGGTATGCAGCACTGGGTAGATGGCGCCGAAAACGGCCACATGGTGTGGGGCAGCTTTCACTTCAAGAAACCAGAATAGATCGCTCGGCATTGCGCCGCGCTGGCCTTCCGGCCCGCGCGGCGTCGGATTTTCACGGCCGCTATGGAAGGTGTGCCCAGGCATGCAGAGTGAGCGACCTTCGGGCCTGCTGCGCTAACTGCGCCGTCGCAGCAGTCTTCGTGGTTGGTTCGAGGAAATTGCCGGTCGCATCGCCGTGCGGTTCACGTTCGACGATGAGACATCGAGTTGCGAATGGTGTCCGGTCGAATTGAGCCTCTTACGCCATACGTCAGTCGATCGTCAGCATGATCTTGCCGATGTGATCGCTGCTCTCCATCAGCGCGTGCGCCTTGGCCGCATCGGCCAGCGCGAAGGTCTTGTGGATGATCGGCTTGACCTTGCCGCTGGCCAGCAACGGCCAGACCTTGTCGGCCAGCGAGCGGGCGATCTCGGCCTTTTGCTCGACCGAGCGCGGGCGCAGCGTCGAGCCGGTCCAGGTCAGGCGTTTGGTCATCAGCTTCATGAAGTCGGCCGAGATCTTCGAGCCGCCCAGCCAGGCGATCTGCACCAGACGACCCTCGACGGCCAGCGCATCGAAGTTGCGCGGCAGGTAGTCACCGCCGACCATGTCCAGCACCAGGTCGACCCCCTTGCCGTCGGTGAGCTTCTTTGTCACCGCCACGAAATCCTCGTCGCGGTAGTTGATCGCGTGGTCCGCACCGAGGTCGGTGCAGGCCTTGCATTTGTCGGCGCTGCCGGCGGTGATGAAGACGCGCGCGCCGAATGCCTTGGCGAGCTGGATGGCGGTGGTGCCGATGCCGCTCGAGCCGCCGTGGATCAGCAGGGTCTCGCCGGCCTGCAGGCGGCCGCGATCGAACACGTTGGTCCAGACGGTGAAGTAGGTTTCCGGCACGCCGGCCGCCTCGAGCAGGCTCATCCCCTTGGGCACCGGCAACACCTGCGGCTCGGGCGCCACGCAGTACTCGGCATAGCCGCCGCCCGACACGAGCGCGCAGACCTGGTCGCCGACCTTGTAGCGGCTCGCCCCGGCGCCAAGCGCCGCGATCGTGCCCGCGACCTCGAGGCCGGGAACCGGACTCGCGCCCGGGGGTGGGTTGTACTGGCCCATCCGTTGTGCGACATCGGGCCGGTTGACGCCGGCCGCGGCGACCTTGATCAGGACCTCGCCCTGACCGGCAACCGGGACGCTCATCCGGTCGGGTTTGAGGACCTCCGGGCCGCCGAAACCGTCCAGCCGGATGTACGACATCGTGGGTGCTGCAGCATTGCTCATCGTGGGGAATCTCCGCTTGTTGGGGGGAACGCCAGGGGCCGTTGGGGCCTGTCATTGGTCGGCGCCGGGGGCTGCCGTTAAACTCGTCCGATTGGCAACCTTATCATGGTGAAGGCGCGGGGCGACCGGCCGCACGCCCCCGCTGCCCGGGTGGCCGGCAGACACCAGTACGACGACAAGCAAAGGAACCCATGACCGCGATCGAATGGCCCCCCTCCCTCTGGGCGGCGGTGACGCCGCCCGGGCCGTCCACGCCGCCGCCCGATGGCGACCTGGACATCGATACCGTCGTCATCGGCGGTGGCTTCACGGGCTTGTCGACGGCGCTGCACCTGGCGCTGCAGGGGGTTCAGGTCGTGGTGCTCGAGGCCGTCGCGCCGGGGTGGGGCGCCTCGGGCCGCAACAACGGACAGGTCATTCCGACACTGACCCGGCCCGACCCGCAGGACATCATCGCGCGTCACGGTGAGGCGGGTGAACGCTTCGTTGCGCTGCTGCGCGACAGCGCCGATTACTTGTTCGAGCTGGTGCGCGGGCAGGGCCTGGCGGCCGAGGCCGAGCAGCATGGCTGGGTGCAGCCGGTGCACACGCCGGGGCGTATGAAGATCGCCCGCAGGCGGGTCGAACAGTGGTCCGCGCAGGGCGCGCCGGTCGAGCTGTTGTCGGCCGCGCAGATCACCGAAAAGACCGGCTCGACGATCTGGCACGGCGGGTTCTGGAATCCGCAGGGCGGTCACGTGAACCCGCTGGCGCTGTCGCGCGAACTGGCGAGGGCGGTCATCCGCGCCGGTGGGCGGGTGCACGGACAGACGCCGGCCACCCGGTGGCAGCGCGATGGCGCACACTGGGTCGTGGCGACGCCGCACGGGCGGGTACGGGCCCGCCGGCTGATGCTGGCCACCAATGCCTATACCGGCGAGGCGGTGCGTTCGCTGGCGCCCGACCTGGCCCGCGAGGTGGTGCCGGTGTTGTCGTGGCAGATGGCGACCCGCCCGCTCGACGAGCGCCAGCTGAAACAGGTGATCCCGGGCCGCCAGGCGGTGTCGGACACCCACGGCGACCTCTGGTTCATGCGGCTGGACGCGCGCCAGCGCCTGGTGACCGGCGGCGCGTTGATCGTTCGCACGGCCGGCGCGGCGCGGCTGCGGCGGCGGGTCGGCGCCAGGCTGGCCCGCATCTTCCCGGCACTGCGCGACATCGGCTTCGATCACGTGTGGAACGGCTACATCGGCATGACGACGGACTTCATGCCGCGGCTGCACCGGCTGGGGCCCGATGCCTATGGCTGGGTCGGTTGCAACGGGCGGGGCGTGGCCTTGGCGGTGGCGCTGGGTCGCGAGTTCGCGCAGGCGCTGCAGGGCACGGCGCCCGAGTCGCTGGCGTTGCCGCTGACCGATCCCGTCCCGCTGCCGGCGCACGCGCTGCTGCGCCGGCTGGCGCCGTGGCGACTGATGCAGTACCGACTGGCCGATGGCCGTGAGATCTGACCGGAGCAACCGATGAGCGACACCCCCACAACCTATTCCGCCACCCAGGTGCACGAATTGCTGCGCCGCTCGTTCGCGATGCGCGCGCAGTCGTACGCGCATTTCCTGGACGTGATGAGCGAGCACCTGGGCGCGGCGCGCGCGCTCGAACTGGGCAAGCAGGCCACCCGGCGGATGGGCGAGCAGATGGGGGCGGGGCTGGCCCATCTCGAGCCGACCGACCTGGTCGGCCTGAAGGACGCGTTCCTGGGCGGCATCATCGAGGGCGATGCGTTGTTCGCGCCGCAGCTCGTGCAGGCTGACGAACAGGCGTTGCGGATTCATTTTCAGCGCTGTCCGCTCAAGGAGGCCTGGGAGGCGATGGGCCGCACGCCGGAGCAGGTGCGCACGCTGTGCGAACTGGCGGGTGCGATCGATGGCGGGTTGTTCGAGTCTGCCGGCTTTCGGTTTGCCGGCACGACCTGGGCGGTCGGCGACAGCGGCTGCTGCCGGTTGTGCGTGCTGCCCGGCAACCCAGATGGCAGGGCCGATGCCAAGTCCGGTAACCAGGCAGGCGCATGACGTCGGGCGACGCCGCCACGGATCCGGCCCGCAGCTTGTTGCTGGCGATGTTCGAGGCCGCGGTCGCGGCGGCCGACCCGGCGCGCACCTTGGCCGGGTACCTGCCGCCCCGGCCGGCGGGGCGCATCATCGTCGTCGGCGCGGGCAAGGCATCGGCGGCCATGGCCCGGGCGGTCGAGGCCGCCTGGCCCGACGGGCTGCAAGGCCTGGTCATCACGCCCTACGGCACCCGGGCCGATTGCCGCCAGATCGAGCTGGTCGAGGCACGCCACCCGGTGCCCGATGCCGCCGGCGAGCAGGCCGCGCGGCGCATCCTGAAGATGGTGTCGGGCCTGGGAACGGACGATCTGGTGCTCTGCCTGATCTCCGGCGGCGGCTCGGCGTTGCTCAGCGTGCCGGCCGACGGCCTGACGCTGGCCGACAAGCAGCAGGTCAACAAGGCCTTGCTGCGCTCGGGCGCGGCGATCGACGAGATGAACTGCGTGCGCAAGCACCTGTCGGCCATCAAGGGCGGGCGGCTGGCCGCCGCGGCCGCACCGGCCACCGTGCTGACCCTCGCGATTTCCGACGTGCCCGGCGATGATCCGCGCATCATCGCCTCGGGCCCGACCGTGGGCAACGACACGCAACCGGCCGATGCGCTGGCGATCATCCGGCGCTTCGGGATCGACGTGCCGCCGCGGGTGCTCGATCACCTGGCCAGCCCCGCCGCCAAGACCCCGGGCACCGACGATCCGCGCCTGGCCGGTGCCCGCTGCGAGGTGATCTGCAGGCCGCAGGCCTCGCTCGAGGCTGCCGCCGATGTCGCCCGCAGTCACGGCTACGCGCCGCTGATCCTGGGGGATGCGCTCGAGGGCGAGGCCCGCGACGTCGGCCTGGTGATGGCGGGCATCGCGCGCCAGGTCTGCCGGCACGACCAACCGGCGCCGGCGCCGGTCGCGCTGATCTCCGGGGGCGAGACCACGGTCACGATCAGCGGGGAGGGCGGCCGGGGCGGTCGCAATGCCGAGTTCCTGCTCGCGTTGGCGGTGGCGCTCGGCGATGCACCCCGGGTGACCGCGCTGGCCTGCGACACCGACGGCATCGATGGGTCCGAGAACAATGCCGGGGCGATGTGGACGCCGGCACTGGCGGCGCGCGCCCGCGCGCTGGGCATCAGCGCCGTCGATCACCTGGACCGGCACGATGCGTTTACCTATTTCGAGGCGATCGACGGCCTGGTCACGACCGGGCCCACCGGCACGAATGTCAACGACTTCCGGGTCGTGCTGATCGATCCGCCCGATGGCGCCCGCCCGGAAGCGGGACGGCAATGAACGGGCCGACCGGTGCCCGGCGGTGCGCGGTGGCTCTAACCGCCTTGCCAGGCCAGCAACCAGGGCCGGGAAAGGTCGCCGATGGCCAGATTGGCGGCCGGATCCTGCCGGTCGACGACCAGGAAGCGGCTGTCGTCCTGCAGCGCGATCAGCGGGTGGTGCCAGGTACCGGCCGTGAAGTTGACCCCCTGGTCGGCCCGCGCGAAAAAGGCCTCGGGGTCGCCGGGCCGGCCGGCCTCGTCTGGGGCGACCACGACCAGGTAGCCGGCCGTGCCGCCCAGCGGCATGAAGGCCTGCGAACCGAACGGGTGGCGCTCGAGTGTGCGCACGGTCATCGGCAGCGAGCGGGCGCGGGCGATGAACAGGCTGATGACCGCGCGCGCGCCCACCGGATGCGTCGTGACCGTGGCCAGCGCATCCAGCCGCGAGCTCGTGCCCTCGTTGATCGACTGGCCGTTGCCGGCACCCGCATCGATCACCTGGCCAAAGCGCGCGAAGCCAGCCCGCTCGAGCGGGCGCACGGGCAGCGGCCTGGCCGCCGCGGGAGGGGCCGGGTGGCCGGGCGGGGTCGGGGATGTCATCGTGTCGGCCTGCTCGGGCGCGATGGCGCGCCGGGTTGCGAATTGACCGATGATAGGACGAGCCGTATGAACCCGTGGCCGTGATCGCCATCCCGTCGCCGCTCGGGCCGATCGCGCTGCACGCGCAGGACGGTGCGCTGACCACACTGCGCTGGCTTGCGCCGGGCGAAACAGTCACCCGGTCGACGTCCGCCTCCGATGGCGCGCTGCTGGACACCGCGGCCGGACAACTGGCCGCGTACTTCGCGGGACGCCTGAAAGCGTTCGATCTGCCGCTGGCGCCGGCCGGAACGCCGTACCAGCAACAGGTGTACCGCGCGTTGCGCGCCATTCCCTTCGGACAAACCCGCCGCTACGGCGAGCTGGCCGCCGAACTGGGCTCGGCGGCGCAGCCGGTGGGCCAGGCCTGCGGATCCAACCCGCTGCCGGTCTTCATTCCCTGCCACCGCGTGCTGGCGGCCAACGGGGCAGGGGGCTTCTCGGCCCGCGGTGGCATCGAGAGCAAGATCTTCCTGCTCAAACTGGAGAAAGCCTGGCCGTGGCTGGTTTGAACCGCATGGGTGCAAGGCATTCGGGCGGGGCAGGCCGGGCTTGCTGGCAGAATAGGGGCTGCGGCGGGCCGGCATCCAGATGTAACGATTTTCGACAATTGCCGCGGTCGACGGCGACGGCGGTCCGGTTTTCCGGCCGGCTGTCGTAGAAACAGGCCGGCGCAGGCAAAAAAAGAGCCGCCAACGGCGGCTTCAAGGACTGATGCTAGGAGTGATCGCTACCGGGAACCTGCTGCGACACAGGCCTACCCCGGTCAATCGGCATCCAAGAGGATGCACTGGGGGATATGCAAGCCTCGTGCCACTTTGGTTTATTTTTTCAACTCATTGATTTGATGGCCATTATTTTTTCATCGAATTCGCCGCTCCGGCTATTCGTAAGCGTTTGCGACAAATGTGACTGTCGCCCGGCGCCTGCGAACCGGCAGACCGGCCTGAAAGAGCGCCAATGCAAGATCTGAATGTGCTGGGCAGCCCGCTCCAGGCCTGCTCCTACGACCCCCTGACCGGCTACTCGCGCAGTGGCTGCTGTGAAACCGACGCCACCGACACCGGCCAGCACACGGTCTGCGCCCGGGTGACCGCCGAATTCCTGGCTTTTTCGGCCGCCCGCGGCAATGACCTGAGCACCCCGCAGCCGGCCTACCGGTTCAGCGGCCTCAAGCCGGGCGACCGCTGGTGCCTGTGCGCGCCGCGCTGGCTCGAGGCCTATGAGGCCGGCAAGGCGCCGCCGGTGGTGCTCGAAGCCACCCACGAGAAGGCGCTCGACGTGGTGCCGATGCAGGCGCTGGCCGAGCACGCCTGGCGTCCCCGCAACGACGAGACCGATTCCCGATGATCAAGCTGACCCTGATTCCCGTCACCCCGTTCCAGCAGAACTGTTCGCTGCTCGTGTGTGAGCAGACCGGCCGGGCGGCCGTCTTCGATCCGGGGGGCGACCTCGAGCGGGTGGACGAAGCGCTCAAGGCATCGGGCGCGACGCTGGAGAAGGTCTTTCTCACGCACGGCCACATCGACCATTGCGGCCAGTCGCACGAATTCGCTGTCCGCCACGGCGTGCCGCTCGAGGGACCGCACCAGGCCGACCGCTTCTGGATCGACCAACTGCCCGAGCAGGGCAAACGATTCGGGCTGGAGGCGCTGCAGGCGTTTACCCCGGCGCGCTGGCTGGCCGACGGTGACACCGTGCGGTTTGGCGCCCAGACCCTCGAGGTCCTGCATTGCCCGGGCCACACGCCGGGGCATGTCGTGTTCTTTCACCGCGGGGCAGGGCTGGCGATCGTCGGTGACGTGTTGTTCCAGGGCTCGATCGGGCGCACCGATTTTCCGCGTGGCGACCATGCGGCGCTGATTGCCTCGATCCGCGACAAGCTCTGGCCGCTGGGCAACGACGTGGCCTTCGTACCGGGCCACGGGCCGATGTCCACGTTCGGCGATGAGCGCCAGCACAATGCCTTTGTCGCCGACGCGGTGCTCGCGCGCTGAACGTCACCCGGCTGTCGCCAGCCCGCCGGCGTGGCGATCAGCCCTTCTTTTTCTGGCCCGGGCGGAATGAATCCTTCAGCGTGGCCGCCCGGTTGAAGACCGGCAGGTCGGGGTTCGAGTCGCGGCTATCGATCACGAAATAGCCGTGCCGCTCGAACTGGATCGGCGTGTCGGCATCGTAAGTGGTGGCCACCGGCTCGACCTGCGCCTGCAGCGTCCGTAGCGAATCGGGATTGAGCGAATCGAGAAACCCGGTGTCACCACTGCCGGGTTGGGTATCGGTGAACAACCGTTCGAAGAGCCTGATCTGGGCCGGCACCGATTCGCTGGCCGACAGCCAGTGCAGATTGCCCTTGACCTTGTACTGGTCGGCACCGGGGGTCGCCCGGACTTCGAATCGGGCAACACGTCGGCCAGCACCTTGATCACCCGGCCATCGGCGTCCTTCTCGCAGCCGGTGCATTCGATCACGACTCCGTAGCGCAGTCGCACCCGGTTGCCGGGGTAGAGCCTGAAAAAGCCCTTGGGCGGAGTCTCGGTGAAGTCGCCGGCCTCTATCCAGAGATGCCGGGTCAGGCTCAGGTGGCGATCGCCGCGCTCGGGATGATGCGGATGGCGGGGGGCACTGCAGGGTTCGGCCAGGTCGCCCGGCCAGTTGGTCAGTTCCAGGCGCACCGGATCGAGCACCGCGATCACCCGGTCCGCACGGTCATCGAGATCGTCGCGCAGCGCCTGTTCCAGCGCCGAGTGCTCGATCCAGGAATCGGCGCGGGCGACCCCGATGCGGTCGCAGAACAGGCGGATCGCCTGAGGTGTGTAGCCGCGCCGGCGCAGGCCGGCGATCGTGGGCAGACGCGGATCGTCCCAGCCACTGACATGTCCGTCGGCAACCAGCGTGGCCAGGCGGCGCTTGCTCATCACGGTGTTCTCGAGATTGAGCCTGGCGAATTCGATCTGCCGTGGTACCGGACGCGCCAGCAGTTGCAGATCGGCCAGCCGCTCGAGCAGCCATTCGTAGAACGGCCGGTGGTCCTCGAACTCGAGCGTGCACAGCGAGTGCGTGATGTTCTCGAGCGCATCTTCGATCGGATGGGCGAAATCGTACAGCGGGTAGATGCACCAGGCACTGCCGGCGCGGTGGTGGGGGGCGCGACGGATCCGGTACAGCACCGGGTCGCGCATCGTGATGTTGGGCGAGGCCAGGTCGATGCGCGCGCGCAGCACGTGCGCCCCGTCCGGGTGGCTGCCTTCGCGCATCTGCTCGAGCAAGGCCAGACTCTCGGCCGGGGTGCGTGAGCGGTAGCGCGACGGCACGCCGGGCTGCGTCAGCGTGCCGCGGTGCTCGCGGATCTCGTCGGCGGATTCGGAGTCGACGTAGGCGTGGCCGGCCTGCACGAGCGCCCTGGCAAACCCGTAGAAGGTCTCGAAGTAGTCGCTGGCAAAGTACAGGTTCGATTCGCCGCCCTCGTCCCAGGTAAAACCCAGCCAGCGGACGGCCTCGATGATCGCGTCGACGTACTCCTGGCTTTCCTTTTCGGGGTTGGTGTCGTCAAAGCGCAGGTGGCAGCGCCCGCCGTAGGCCTGCGCCAGGCCGAAGTTCAGGCAGATCGACTTCGCATGCCCGATGTGCAGGTAGCCGTTGGGCTCGGGTGGAAAACGGGTGCGGATCACCGCGCTGTCGGGCGCACCGGCCAGCTGCTGTTCACCAGGGCCCGGTTGGCCGGACCAGCGTCGCGCCGCAAAGCGGCCCTCGGCAAGATCCTGGTCGATCTGGGACTTGATGAAGTTGCCGGTGGAGGCCTCTGACATGACGCGGGATTTCCTGTCTGGAAGGGAGCGGGACCAGGCCTTACTTGAGGCCGAGCAGGTCCACTTCGAAATAAAGCATCGCGTTGGGCGGAATGACGCCGCCGGCACCGCGTGCGCCGTAACCGAGGTTGGGCGGGATGATCAACTGGCGGGTGCCGCCGATCTTCATGCCGGCAACGCCCTCGTCCCAGCCGCGGATCACGTGCCCGGCACCCAGCGGGAAGTCGAACGGTTGGCCGCGGTCCTTGCTCGAATCGAACTTTGCGCCTTTCTCGCCCTCGACATACAGCCAGCCGGTGTAATGCACCGAGACATGTTGGCCGGACTGGGCTTGCTCGCCGTCACCGACCACGGTATCGGCGACCTGCAGGCCGCTGGGTAGGGTTTTGAATTCCACTGGTGACACTCCGTTGGAGGCGGCGGCTGTCGGTGATGCCTGGCCCGCCTGGGATGATGACCCGTCAGGGTCGAGGACGCCGGCCAGTTGCCGGCGCAGGGTTTCGATGCGTTTGCGGTTGGCGCCCAGGTCCGACCTGCCGAGCCGCGAGGCCGAGCGCACGTGCACCAGGCGCTCGTCGGCCTTGAGCAGGAATTCGACATCGTCGACAAAGCGCAGCAGCGGCGTTTCGAACTCGGCGTACAGGTAATCGGGCGTGCGCGTGATGATGCGGGCCCCGGGCGAGTTCCCGACCAGCCCGGCCAGCGCGTCGAACGCCTGTTCCGGGTCATTGCCGGTGGCCAGCGGCGCGATCTTGTTCTGCTCGGCCGTGGTCATGCTCGAGACCGAGTTGCGCGGTTTTCCGGTCACCGGCTGCAGGCGGCCGCTGGTGACCCCGAGGGTGTCGGGTCGGGTTCCGGAGAAAAGTCCCATGCGGGCTCCTGCAACGAGGATCAAGGCCGCCAGTGCCAGCAGCATGGCGGCCCGGTAAAGGCCTGTCAGCCAGCGTGATGCCGGGCGCGACCGGGCCGTCATGGCTCAGTCACGCAGGCGTCGGATCAGGCTGGAGGTGTCGAAGCGCGCGCCGCCGGCCCGCTGCACTTCCTTGTAGAACTGGTCGACCAGCACGGTGACCGGCAGCGGCGCGCCGTTGCGGTTGGCTTCGTCGATGCACAGGCCCAGGTCCTTGCGCATCCACTCGACCGCGAAGCCGAAGTCGAATTTGTCATCGACCATGGTCTTGCCGCGGTTCTCCAACTGCCAGGACTGGGCCGCGCCCTTGCCGATCACGTCGAGCACCAGCTTCATGTCCAGGCCGGCGGCCAGCCCGAAGTTGATTCCTTCGGACAAGCCCTGCAGCAGGCCGGCGATGCAGATCTGGTTGACCATCTTGGCCAGCTGGCCGCTGCCCGGCGGGCCGATCAGCGTGAAGGCGCGGGCAAAGGCCATGGCCACCGGGCGAACCCGCTCGAACACGGCCTGTTCGCCGCCGCACATCACGGTGAGCGCCCCGTTGACCGCGCCCGCCTCACCGCCCGACACCGGCGCGTCGAGAAAGGCCAGCGAGCGCTTTTGCGCCTCGGCATGCAGTTCGCGGGCCACCTTGGCCGAGGCGGTCGTGTGATCGACGAAGACGCTGCCTTTGCTCATCCCGGCAAAGGCGCCGTCGTCACCGAGCACGATCGAGCGCAGGTCATCGTCGTTGCCGACGCAGGCGAACACGATGTCGGCCTGCGCGGCCGCTTCGCGCGGAGTGGCGGCCGCCGTGCCGCCACCGCGCTTGTCGACCCAGGCCTTGGCCCGGGCGGCGGTGCGGTTGTACACGGTGACCTGGTGTCCGGCCGCCAGCAGGTGGGCGGCCATCGGGCCACCCATCACGCCCAGGCCGAGGAAGGCGACTCGGGAGGAGGGAACGGGATCGTAGGTCTTGTCAGTCATCGGAGTGGCCCGGAAGGTGGTCGGACAGCCATTTTGCAACAAGCCCGGCGACCGGCTCCCAATCCCGCTCGATCATCGGCAGATGACCTATCCCGGGCAGGCGCATCAGGGTGCCGCCGTAGCGTCCGATGATGGCATCCGCACTGGGCACGGGCACCAGGCGGTCCTGCTCGCCGTGCACGACCAGCAGCGGCATCGTGGCCGCGCCGTGCGGCGCCATCGGCGCCCAGGTCAGTTCCCAGAGCGAGCGCGACGATTCACGTTGCACGTGACGTCGGTAGAACCCCGGCTCGGCCGCGCGCAGCGGGTGCTCGACCAGCAGTTCGATGAAGCGGCCGCTCGGACGACCGGACCAGCCCAGGTGCAGCAGGTCTGCCAGGTGGCGGGGCGAGTGGCTGGCGATGTGCATCAGCGGCCCGGACAGACCCAGCGGCGGCACACTGCCCATCAGGACCAGGGCCAGCGGCGGGGGCGTGGTGCGCATCAGTCGCTGGGCGATCAGGCCGCCCATCGACGAGCCCAGCACGATCGCCGGACCGCCCAGTTCGCCCAGCGCCCGCTCGACATCGTGCTGGTAGTCGGCCAGGCCCCAGAAGTCCAGCGCGCCCCGTCCGCTGCTCTCGCCGTGGCCGCGCAGCGACGGTGCCGCCACCGGGTGCCCGAGCGCGGCGAAGTAGGGCATCAGCGTCTCGCTGAAGACCCAGGCGTCAGTGTAGGCGCCGTGGACCAGCAGCAGCGGCGGTTTGGGTGCCACGCCGGGGGCCGGGTCCATCCGCAGCAGCTCCAGCCCCGGGCCGTTGCCCTCGATCCGGCTGATGCGCAGGTTGGCGCGGACCACGGCGGTCATGCCGGCACCGGCGGACGCGGGGCCGCCGACCGTTCAGCAGGCCGCCGCATGACCATCGCGCCGGCTGTCGCTGGCAGCCACATAGCCGTCTTCCTTGTCGTCGGACAAGCGCCAGATGAACTGGCCGGAACCGAAGTCCATGTAGCTGTCGACGAGCGCCTCGACCTGGTGTCCCATCTTTTTCAGTTCGGCGACCACCGCCGCCTCCATCGTGTGTTCGAGGTCGACGGTGAGGCCGCCATTGACCTTCCAGCGCGGTGCATCGCAGGCGGCCTGCGGGTTCTGGCCGTGATCGAGCATGCGCACCAGCGTCTGCACGTGGCCCTGCGGCTGCATGTTGCCGCCCATCACGCCAAAGCTCATCTGCGGCTTGCCGTCGCGCATCAGGAAACCCGGGATGATCGTGTGGAACGGGCGTTTGCCCGGTGCGACCAGGTTGGGCGAGCCGGCCTGCAGGCTGAAGCCCTGGCCCCGGTTCTGGAACGACACGCCCTGCTCGTGGGCGACGACGCCGGAACCAAACCCCATGTAGTTGGACTGGATGAAGCTGACCATCATGCCGCTTTCGTCGGCAGTGGTCATGTAGATCGTGCCGCCCTTGGGCGGCTGGCCGTGCGAGAACGCGTTGGCCCTGGCCGGGTCGATGCGCTTGGCGCGCGCGGCCAGGTAGGCATCGTCGAGCAGGTCGGCGGTCTTGACCTTGGTCATGCCGACCGGGTCGGCGACATACTCGTAGACGTCGGCGAAGGCCGCCTTCATCGCCTCGATCTGCAGGTGCCGGGCGGCGGCCGAATCGGGTTGGAGCGAGGCCAGGTCGAAATGCTCGAGCATGCCCAGCGCCATCAGCGCGGCGATGCCCTGGCCGTTGGGCGGGATCTCGTGCAACTCGTGGCCGCGGTAACGGCGCGAGATCGTGCCGCACCACTCGGGCGTGAAGCCGGCGAAGTCCTGCAGCGTCATCGCCGCGCCGTGCCCGCGCAGGTAGGCGACCAGCTTTTCGGCGGTTTCACCCTCGTAGTAGTCGCGCGCGCCGCGCCTGGCCAGCGCCTTGAGCGTCGCGGCCGCGCCGGGCATGCACACGCGCTCGCCCACCAGCGGCGCCCGGCCGTGCGGCATGAACATCTGCGCAAAGCCCGGCTGGTCGTGCAACTCGGGAATCTGCGCCGCCCACTTGCGCTGCACGATCGTCGAGATCGCGAAGCCCCGTTCGGCCAGCTCGATCGCCGGCGCGAGACAATCGGCGAAGGGCAGCTTGCCGAACTTTTCGTGCAGCGCGTGCCAGCCGGCAACGGCGCCCGGCACGGTGATCGAATCGACGCCGCGCACAGGAAACTTGTCACCGTGCTTGCGGTGAAAGTAGGCCGGGTCCCAGGCCGCCGGCGCCACGCCGGATGAATTCAGCCCGTGCAGTTGCCTGCCGTCCCAGACGATGGCGAAGTTGTCGCTGCCCAGCCCGTTCGATACCGGTTCGGTCAGCGCAATCGCGGCGGCTGCGCCGATCGCGGCATCGACGGCATTGCCGCCGGTGCGGATCAGGTGCAGGCCCGCCTGCGCGGCCAGCGGTTGCGAGGTGGCCACGATGTTGCGCCCGAACACCGGCGTACGCCGGCTCGGATAGTGGGCCTGCCAGTCGAACGGGGCATGCCAGCCCGGGCTCGTGTAATCGGTCATCGGAGTTCCTTCGCTTGAGCGGTGAGGCAGCGGGCGCGACTCAGGCGCAGCCCAAGCCCGGTTGGCGAGATCGTTGAAGTCCTTGGCATGGTAGTCGAGATCGGGGTCGCGGCCGAGGTCGCTCCCGGTTAGCGCCGTATTCCAGCGGGCGTTCGACAAAGGCCGTCTGCAAGCCGCAGCTTCGGGCACGCGTGCAGGTCGCTCTTGTGGGCGGCCACGAGCATCACCTGCGACGGCGCGATGTCGAACACAACCACGCCAAGATAGGTCTCGGGATCGGGCTTGTAGTGGCGGAAAACCTCGGCCGACGGATCAGGTCCCAGGGCAGGCCGCCCTGCTTGGCCATGTTGGCCAGCAGGCCCAGCAGACGCCGTTGGACAGCGTGCAGATCGTGATCGGGTGCGGAGCGGGCCAGACCGCCTGGCGAATCGGGCCACGGCGTCAGCCGGTGCCAGACCTTGTTCAGGTGCCGGCGCTGGTCTTCAGGCAGGTCAGGCGAACCTGGCGAGGCCTCGTCCAGGTTCTGGCGGTGCAGGTCGTCTATGAGCGTCCAGGGCAGTTCGCCCGAGCGCACCCGCTGCATCGAGGGTTGGTAACCGGCGCGCCAGGCGGTGGCGAACTCGGCGCCGTCCGCCCAACCCGAGCGCATCGACCTCGCGGGCGATGCTGCCATGCCAGTCGACGACCGTGCCGAAAGACATCGAAGGCAAGCCTGCGCCGGCGCGGGATGAAGCCATGGCTTCACCGACTGCAGGTAGGCATCCAGTTGCGCCTGGTCGTAGCCCAGCACCTCGCGCAACACCTGCTCGGTGTGCTCGCCCAGCCGCGGTGGCGGCAGCGAGTAGCTGATCGGCGTGGCCGAGAACTTGATCGGACTGCCCACCAGCGGGATCGGGCCCGCGTCCACTGCGGGGATGCTCGATGCGCAGGCCGCGTGCCTGGATCTGCGGCGTGGCGAACACCTGGTCCAGGTTGTTGATCGGCCCGCACGGCACGCCGACCTTTTCGAACGTTTCGATCAGTCTTGTTGCGAGCGGGTTTCGATCATCGCGGCCAGCTCGGCAATGAGCGCCTCGCGGTTCTGGATGCGCAACGCATTGTTGGCAAAGCGCGCATCGGTGGCCAGCTCGGCGCGCCCACCGGACAGCGTGGTACCGAAACTGCTCGTTGTTGCCCACCGCCACGATGATCCAGCCATCGGACGCCTTGAAGGTCTGGTAGGGCGACGTTCGGGTGCGCATTGCCCCAGCGTTTGGGCGGCTTGCCACTGACCAGGTAGTTGGTGTTCATGTTGGCCAGCGACGTGACCATCACGTCGAGCAGCGCCATGTCGATGTGCTGGCCGCTGCCGCCGCGCTCGCGATGCAGCAGCGCGGCCAGGATCGCCTGGGTCGAGACCATGCCGGTCATCAGGTCCGAGATCGCGACGCCGGCCTTTTGCGGGCCGCCGCCCGGCTGGTCGTCCGCCTCGCCGGTGATCGACATGAAGCCCCCATGCCCTGGATGACGAAGTCGTAGCCCGCGCGGTGCGCGGGCGGCCCTGTCTGGCCAAAGCCGGTGACCGAGCAGTAGATGAGCCGCGGGTTGAGCTTGCCCAGGCTGGCGTAGTCGAGCCCGTAGCGGGCGAGCTGGCCGACCTTGAAATTCTCGATCAGCACGTCGGCCCCGGCCACCAGCTCGCGGATCATCTGCTGGCCGGCCGATGATGTGAGATCGGCCAGCACCGAGGCGCTTGCCGCGATTGGCCGAGAGGTAATAGGCCGCGTCGCCGGTGTCCCGGCCCTCGGTGTCTTTGAGGAATGGCGGGCCCCAGCCGCGGGTGTCGTCGCCGGCGCCGGGGCGTTCGATCGACGTCCGCCCCCAGGTCGGCCCAACGTCTGCGCAACTGGGCCGGCGAGCACCCGGCTCATGTCGATGACTCTTATCCTCAGCGGGCTAGGCATGTGATCTCAGTAGAAAAACGATGGAGCGTGGTGCGGACAAACGCTGGCGCACGGGTAACGCCCGGTTACGGCCTTTACCCGCCTCATGCTAGCCTGACCAGGCGGTGCAATCTACACTGAGTTGGTGATTGCGATTCCCCTGTCGCAACGACGGAAGACACGTTCACTGAGTCTCCCACCTGCTCGGGCGCCGCCAGCTCTGTTTTTGACGGCTGAACGACAAGCAAGCGACAACAAGCTAGGAGTGTAGCGATGACGGGTCCACGAGCCATCACGTACCTGCGCATGGCCGCGCTGACGGGCCTGCTGGCCGCCACCACGGCAGCCATGCCGCCGACGATCGCCGGCCTTCCCGGCTGGGGCACGCCGAGCGCGTGCAGGGCCTTTCGGACTGGCGCGACACTGCCCGGCTGGGGCTGGAGGACAAGCGTTTCCAGCCGCTCGCGGGCCGCTCGCGCCCCTATGACGAGATCCGGCCGGCCACCTATTCCTCACAACGCGCCCCCGCCGCCGACGCCGAGAAGCGGCGCCCGGCCCGCAGGCTGGCCGACAAACGCTAGCGGCTTGCGGGTCGGCCGGACAGGCTGATCAGGCCGCCGCAACGGCCCAGGATGAGCATTCTGGTGTATGTTTGCGGGTTTCGCCCATCCCTGCCCGTCCTATGAAATCGGCCGACATCCGAGAGAGAAGTTCCTGCGCTTTTTCGAGTCAAGCAGCACCAGATCGTGGCGTCCAGCCCGGTCGTGCCCGGCGACGACCCGACACTGCTGTTCACCAACGCGGGTATGAACCAGTTCAAGGACGTGTTCCTGGGGTTCGACAAGCGCCCGTACAGCCGCGCGGTCACCTCGCAAAAAGTGCATCCGGGCCGGTGGCAAACACAGCGATCTCGAGAATGTCGGCTACACCGCCCGGCACCACACGTTCTTCGGATGTTGCCTGGGCAACTTCAGCTTTGGCGATTACTTCAAGCGCGAGGCGATCCAGTACGCATGGACCCTGACCGAGTCTACGGGTTGCCGCGCAGGCATCCTCTGGATCACCGTCTACGCCGAGGATACGGGATCTGGGCGAACGAGATCGTGCCGGGCGAACGGATCATCCGCATCGGTGACAAGGGCGCGCGCTTCGCGTCGGACAACTTCTGGATGATGGGCGACACCGGCTTTGCAGGCCGTGCAGCGAGATCTTCTACGATCATGGCCCCGAGATCGCCGGCGGCCGCCGGAGTAGCCCGCAAGAGGACGGCGACCGCTACATCGAGATCTGGAACCTCGTGTTCATGCAGTTCAACCGCGACGAACACGGGGTCATGCATCCGCTGCCGGCCAACGTCGACACCGGCAAGGGTTGGAGCGCATCTCCCGCGGTGCTGCAGCACGTGCATTCGAACTACGAGATCGACTTGTTCGTCAACCTGCTGGCCGCCGCCGCGGCCTCGAGGTCAGGGCCGCCCGGGGGCAGGGGCGCCACCGGACAGCCCGTCGCTCAAGGTGATCGTCGATCACATCCGCGCCTGTTCGTTCACGATCGTCGACGGGGGTGATCCCGGGCAACGAGGGACGCGGCTACGTGTTGCGCCGGATCTGCCGGGCGATCCGTCACGGCTACAAGCTGGGCGCGCGCAAGCCGTTCTTTCACAAGCTGGTGGCGGCGCTGGCCGGCGAGATGGGCGAGGCCTATCCCGAGTTGCGGCGTCAGGACGGGCGAATCACACACAGGTGCTGCTGCAGGAGGAGCAACGCTTCTTCAGAAACCATCGCCAACGGCATGGAGATCCTCGAGGCGGCACTGGCGCCGCTGCGCGGCAAACCCGGCGCGGTGCTCGATGGCGCGCCACCGCGTTCCATGCACGACACCTTTGGTTTCCCGCTGGACCTGACGGCCGACGTCTGCCGCGAAAACGAGGTGGCCGTGGATGCGGCCAGCGACGCGGCGATGGCCAGCCAGCGCGAATAGGCGCGCGCGGCGGGCAAATTCAAGATGGCGGTGGGCGCAATTGCAGCGGGGTGGCCACCGAGTTCACGGTTACCGAGGCGCTCGAGCACCGCGGCAGGAGTGACGGCGCGCCGCGAGGGCACCGCAGGCAGGCGCTCGAAGCAGGCGAGGCCGGGGTGGTCGTGCTCGATCACACACGCCCGCATGCCGAGTCCGGCGGCCAGGTCGAGACCAGGGCGCGTTGCGGATTGGCGGCAGCCTGTTCCGGGTCGAGGACACGCAGAAGATCCAGGCGGCCGTGTTCGGCCATCACGGGGTGGTCCAGGAGGGCGGCCTGAAGGTCGGGCGACTCGTTGACGCGCGGGTCGACACGGTGAAACGAGGCATGCAGGTGCGCAGCCGTCGGCCACTACACCTGATGCACAAGGCGTTGCGCGAGGTGCTGGGCGACCACGTCCAGCAAAGGGGTCGCTGGTCGACGCCGACAAGACCCGGTTCGATTTCAGCCTACGCGCCGCTCACCCGCGAACAAGTCGTGCGCATCGAGCAGATCGTCAACGCCGAGATCCTCGCCAACCTGCCGACCCAGGCCCGCGCGTGATGCGCTACGACGACGCGATCAGTCGGGCCGCGATATTCGGCGAAGTACGGCGACGAGGTCCGGGTGCTCGACATCGGCAGTTCCTGCGAATTGTGCGGCGGCACGCACGTGGCGCGCACCGGCGACATCGGTGTCTTCCAGGTGGTGTCCGAAAGCGGCGTGGCCGCCGGCGTACGCCGCATCGAGGCGGTGACCGGCGAAGGCGCCCTGGCGCGCATCCACGAGCGCAACGCGCTGCTCGAGCAGGCGGCCGGGGCGCTGCGGGTGCCGGTGGGCGAATTGCCCGCGCGGCTGAGCGCGATGAGCGAGCAGTTACGCACCCTCGATCGCGAGTTGTCGCGACTCAAGTCCAAGATGGCCAGCGCCCAGGGGGGTGATCTGGCCGGGCAGGCGGTCGACGTCAACGGCATCGCGGTGCTTGCCGTGGCGCTCGAAGGCGCAGACGTCAAGACGCTGCGCGAGACGGCCGACCAGCTGCGCAACAAACTCAAGTCGGCGGCCATCGTGCTGGCCGGTGTGCAGGACGGCAGGATCAGCCTGATCGCCGCGGTCACCACCGACACGGTCAAGCAGGTCAAGGCCGGCGAGTTGGTGAACCACGTGGCCAGCCAGGTCGGTGGCAAGGGCGGCGGGCGGGCCGACATGGCGCAGGCCGGTGGCAGCGATGTCGCGGCGCTGCCAACCGCGCTGGACAGCGTCGTTCGATGGGTGCGTGAGCGCGCCTGAAGATCTGCCGACGTGGTTTTGCCGACGCCCGTCCCGAACGGGCAAGATAAAATGGGTCTCGTGCCCCTACCGGAGTGTTCGCCACCATGACCGACGCGATTTCGTTCGACCAGGAAGTCGATGCCCGCGGCCTGAACTGCCCGCTGCCCATCCTGCGTGCCAAGAAGGCCCTCACCGCGATGGAGAGCGGCAAGGTCGTCAAGGTGCTCTCGACCGATCCCGGTTCGCGCCGTGATTTCGAGGCGTTCTCCCGTCAGACCGGCCACGAGTTGCTGCGTACCGAAGAGATCGAGAAGGTCTGGTCTTTTTTCCTGCGTAGAAAGTGAACCCGGCCCCCCGGGGCCATCGACCAGCCAGAGGGCAACCAGCATGCAATTCGACTTCAAGGGCAAGACGGCATTGATTACCGGCGGCGTGTCGGGCATCGGCGCGGCGACGAGCCGGGCGTTTCTCGAGGCCGGGGCCGGCGTCATCGCCTGCGGCCTCACCGAGACCGAACTGGCTGCCGCGCGTAAAGACCCGGTGTTGGGCAAGGCACGAATCGAGGCGCTCGACGTGACCGACAAGGCGGCGGTGGACACGCTGATCGGCGGCCTGGACAAGCTCGACTACGTCGTCAACTGCGCCGGCATCATCATGCGGGATCGCGAACACGAGCCCGAGATGTTCGACCGCGTGCTCGATGTGCATGTCAGTGGCAGCATGCGGGTGAGCACGGCGGCTCGGCCGCTGCTCAAGGCAGGCGGCGGTGGCGCGATCGTCATGATCGGCTCGGTGATGTCTTATTTCGGGGGCCCCAAGCAGCCGGCGTATTCCAGCGCCAAGGGGGCGCTTCGCAATCTCACGATGTCGCTGGCCTGTGCGTATGCCGAAGACGGCATCCGGGTCAACGCGGTGGCGCCTGGCTGGGTGATCACCGAGTTGTCGCGCGGGGCGCGCGAGAATCCCGAGCGCAGCGCGCAGATCAACGCGCGCATCCCGATGGGCCGCTGGGCCGATCCGGCCGAAATCGCCGAGCCCATCCTGTTCCTGTGCTCGAGTGCCGCCCGCTATATGACGGGCGCCCTGATGCCGGTCGACGGCGGTTACGTGTCGGTCGGCTGAGAATTCAGAGGTCGATATCGGCCAGTCGGCGTGCGCGCCTGGGCCCACGCGGCATGCCCGATGGTGCCGGAACCGGGTTGACGGCGCCCGGCGCCGGGTCGGTCGGATCGGCCGCGGTGCCCGCCCCGACGGCTTCGGCCGTCGCCGGCGGGTCGGTCTCGAACACCGCGTCGTCGGCTGCCGGCGGGGCCGGCTCGTCGGCAGGCGCGGCGGCCGGTGCCCGTGTGCCGTCAGCGCGGGCCGGCGGATCCGCGAATCCGGGCTCGTGCTCGATCACGCGGTTGCGGCCCTCGCGCTTGGCACGGTAGAGCGCGGCGTCGGCCAACTCCAGCAGGCTGCCCGGCGTGCTGTCGGGCGCCGGCTGACCGCACCAGAGGCCGATACTGGCCGTCATCGTCAGGATCTTGCCGTTGTGTTCGGGGCGCGCCTCCTCGATGTGCCAGCGTATCGACTCGGCTATCTCGGCCGCCTGCCCGGGACGGGTGTCCGGCAACAGCGCGACGAATTCCTCACCTCCGTAGCGGGCCACCAGGCCGATGCCCTCGGGCACGCAATCGGTCGCCTGACGGCCGGCCTCGATCAGGCACAGGTCGCCGGCCGCGTGACCGTGCTCGTCGTTGAGTTTCTTGAAGAAGTCCAGGTCGATCATCATGATCGCCAGTTGCTTGCCGCCGGCCCTTGCCGTGATCACCGCGTTGGCGATCGATTCATCGAAATGGCGGCGGTTGAACACGCCGGTCAGGCCGTCGACCCGGGTCACGCGGGCCAGCTGTTCGTTGGCCATCTGTAGCTCGAACGTGCGCGCCCGCACGTTCTCGGCCAGTTGCTCGGTGATCGAGCGGTGGGTTTCCATGACGCTTGCCTGGGCGTACTTGAGCAGCCGTTCGCGGCTGTAGAGCCGTTGCACCAGCGCGGTCGCCACCATCAGGGCGGCCAGCAGCGAGCCAGCGGGCAGGATGAACTCGTTGGCCTGCAAGGGCAGCGCGCCGGCGAAGCTACCCGACACTTCGCGGGCCACGGTGGCGATCAGGGTAAGCAGGCCCAGCAGCAGGAAGCGCAGCGTCCATTCGCCCTGCGCAGCCCGAGCACCGTGCCAGTCAGGGCCAGCCGCGTTGGCCAGGCCGAACAGGGTCCACGCGGCGAGCTGCGACACGGCCAGTGGCAGCAGTGGAGCCGTCGCGGCACCCGGTGACGAGGCTGGCGATCATCCAGCGCGCTGAAGGAGCGGCCGATGATCACCGAGACATCCACGGGCCGGTAGCACCTGGCGGCCCAGCGCCGCCGCGGCGGCCGCCAGCGAATCGGTCGCGACGACCTCGACATTAGCGTTCAGTGCGGCCTCGTCGGCCCAGGCGACCTGAACAGGAGGCATCGTGCTGCAGCACCGGCAGCGCCAGCGCGCCGCACCATCCGGCAAAGGCCAAGGTAGGCACGGTCATTGGCGGCGACAAGGCATCAGAGCCCAGCGCAGGCAACAGTACGGCATGGCGCCGGCGTAGGCGGTGCGGGCGTCCTTGACGGTCTGGCTCGCGTGCCTGAACGCGTCCACGACTGTGGACCTGGGGCAGGAAACGGGCCGTTCCCGGCGTCTGCTGGCGAGCGTCAGGGTCCAGGTCGTTTCGTTTGCCGGCCCGAGGAGGCGGGGGACGGCCAGCGCGGTGTGGGGCAGTTCGCGCTTGGCAAAGGGCAGCGACGGTGGTGCTCGGCGACGACCCGGTTGCCGGCCAGCAGCCAGACATCGAGGCGGTCGGTGGCGGCCGGGGCGAGCCGTGCGACTTCGGCGCCGTGACCGGCGGCGGGCGCCGGCAGTGCCCAGCGCAACCAGACGGCCTTGCCGGCCAGACGGCCGGCGGCATCCAGCGAGGCCAGCGTCTGCCAGGCGTTGCTGGCCCGGGCCTGGGCGAGATCGAGCGTGCCCTGCCTGTCGACCAGGACTTCAGGCTTGAGGTGACCGGCGCAGCATCCACCGTGGCAGCCAGCGCCGGTTGTGCCGGTGCAGCCAGCGCCAGTGCACCCAGCAGGAGCAGCGTGGAAGCCGACCGGGCCGCTGAAGCGATCGCCGTGCCCGGGCAGGCCCGGGGCTGGGCCGCATCGCGGCGACGGCACGCGGCAACGCGGGGCGCGTGGCCGGGGGCGCGGCGGCGGCAATCCCGCGGCGGACGGGAGGGCGGGGTGCGGTCATTCAGCTCATCTCCAGGTGACCCGCTGACGACGGAACGAGGGTCGGCACTCAAGGTACCGGGCCCCGCCATCTCTCCCGACCGCGCGCTGACCAACGGTGCCAAATGCACACCGAAACGCATGACCTCACCCGTCACCGTCCCGAGATAGGTGACCGATGGTCGCCCGTCACAATCGACGGGGCGGTCATCGACCGTTCTGCCTGGCCTATTGGCCGCCTTGTATCCAGGACGCCCTGATGACCCCTGCCGTTTCACCGGCTCTTGGCAACCGCCCGGCGACGATCTTCCTGCACGCCAATGGCTTTCCCACCGGTTGCTACCGACAGTTCTGCGAGCGCCTGGCCGAACGGGTCATCGTCGATTCGCCGCCGGTCCTCGCGACGCCGCTGCACCTGCCGGCCGGGCGGCGCTGGGGCGACATGCTCGAGCAGGTGGTGCGCCGGATCGACGCTGGCCGCCAAGCAGGCCGGCGGCGGGTGTCGCTGGTCGGCAACTCGATGGGCGGCTACCTCGCGATCACATGGCGACCGTGCTGCGCCCGGAGCGGGTCGGCCATGTCGTGCTGATCGATTCGCCGCTGGTCGCCGGCAGCTCGTTGGCCTTCTCCAGTTTCAAGCTCACCGGGTTGTTGCGCCGTGGCGGGCCCCGCGCCGGTCGCCGCGACGCCGCGACCATTGGCCATCGGTGGCGGCCGCGCGCCGACACTTCGAATCCAAGGCCTTCATGCGCCGCTGGGCGCGGTGTGCTCGAGGACTTCCTGGCGGCGGGCCTGGTGCGCAGGCCTGGGGTGAGGTCGCCTGGTGATCCGCGCGCGCGAGGTCGAGCGACATCTATGCAAGCCTGCCGGCGGCGCCGGAGACCAGCCGGGATTTTCGCAAGATCCGTGCCCACGGTATCCGGGTCGATCGGGTCGCCGGACGCGATTCGGCCGGTGCGCCTGGCCGGGCGTCCCTACGGCCGCCAGTTGTTCGGCGCGCTGGCATGAGTTACCGGCCAGGCGCACAGTCGATGGGTGCCGCAAGGCCTGCGCGGACACCGTGCTCGCCCTGCCTGCCGGCGGGCCGGCGGGCGCGTCCCAGCGGTGAACAGACCGGTCCGGCAGGCCGTTGCAGACCCTCCGCACCGGTGCATCGGGTTCGTCCGACCCGATGGTATCCTCGCCTCAAGGAGGCGAACATGTATGAATTCAGTTACCAACGTCCTGCCGACCTTGGCCACGGCCGTGGCGGACTTCGCGCCGATCCCGAGGCGAAGATCCTGGCCGGCGCGGCGCCGACGCTCATCCCCTCGATGGTCGCCTGGCGGCGCCAGCTGTTCGATATCGCCGGCCTGGCCGAGTTGCAGGGTATCGCCGTCGAGCCAGCGCGGGTGCATCAGCGCCGGTGCACCGGCACGGGCAGGTCGCGGACAACCAGCAGGTTCGCGAGGCGATCCCGGCGCTGGCCGCACTGGCCGGCCTCATCGGCGATCCGCAGGTGCGTGCGCGCGGCACGCTGGGCGGGCGCTGGCCAACAATGATCCGGCAGCCCGACCTGCAAGCGGCGGTGCTGGCCCTGGCTGCGACCGTGCGGACCGACCGGCGCGACATCGCGGCCGTTGATTTCTTCCAGGGCATGTTCACCACGGCGCTCGAGCCCGACGAGATCATCCGCGCGGTGGATTTCGAGCGTCCCGTGTCGGCGGCCTATGCCAGTTCATCACCCGGCCTCCCGGTTACGCGATGACCGCGGTTTTCGTTGCCGTTTCGACAACGGTGTGCGCGTGGCGGTCACCGGGGCGGGCCCCGGGGTGTTCCGTTGGACCGAGGCCGAGCAGGCGCTGGGCGCCGGCTTTTCCAGCGCCTCGGTTGCCCGCCTGACGTTGCCGCCGACGGCCTGAACGACGACATGCACACGCGCCAGCCGCCTACGCACCTGGCGTCGGTGATGCTGCAGCGCGCGCTCGCCGACTGCCTGCGCGCTGTCAGAACATCCGACCCGCCTCAATGGCCTGCGCCGCGAGCATCCGGACCCCATCGCCGACGTACTTCCCAGAACAAGGTCATCCATCTCACGGTCAATGGCCAACCGCTTTGCCGAGATCCGCGTGGCCGATCGCACGTTGCTGGCCGATGCGCTGCGCGACGAACTGGGCCTGACCGGCACGCACATCGGTTGCGATACCAGCCAGTGCGGCTGCTGCACGATCCATCTGGACGGCGAAGCGGTCAAGTCGTGCACGATGCTCGCCTGCGCAGGCCGAGGCCGCACCATCACCACGATCGAGGCCTGGCCGACGGCCAGCAGTTGCACCCGGTGCAACTGGCGTTCTCGGCCTGGCACGGCCTGCAGTGCGGTTTCTGTGCGCCAGGCATGATCATGGCCACCACCGACCTGCTGCGTCGGCATCCCGAGCCCACCGATGAACAAATCCGCCAGGGTTGGCCGGGCCAACCTTGCCGCTGCCGGGTACGTAGATATCGAGGCGGCCGTGCGGGCCGCCGCCGAAGCGATGCGAGGCTGACAGATGGAGCTGATGCGTCATGAAGACCTGCGCCTGATCACCGGCAACGGCAGGTTCTACGCCGACTGGCATTTCCCGGGCAGCTGCACGCCGGTGATCGTGCGCTCCGACCATGCGCACGCGCGCATCGAGGCGCTCGATCTGACGGCCGCGAAGGCGATGCCCGGTGTGGTGGCCGTGTTCACCGCCGTGATGTCGAGGCGGCTGACTACCAACCGGTCCCGTCGAGGCCGGACATCAAGGGTCGGCGGCAAGATGATCGCCAAGGCGCCGTTGCCGGTGCTGGCCCGCGACATCGTGCGCTTCGTCGGCCAGCCGATCGCGATGGTGGTGGCGAATCGGTCGCCGCCGCGCTGATGCCGCCGAACGAGTGTCGATCGACTACGACGTGCTGCCGGCGGTCGCCGACAAGGCGGCGCTGGCCGACGGCGCCACCCAGTTGCACCCGCAGGCGCCCGGCAACGTGTCGCTGCACTACGAGGCAGGGGACAAGGCAGCAGTCGAGGCCGCGTTCGATCGCGCCGATCGCATCTCGA
Source organism: Burkholderiaceae bacterium (assembly GCA_041396665.1). Classification (GTDB taxonomy): domain Bacteria; phylum Pseudomonadota; class Gammaproteobacteria; order Burkholderiales; family Burkholderiaceae_E; genus JAUIAI01. Next base: position 72,611 of record JAWKYE010000030.1, on the reverse strand, counting down.
CGCTCACCATCGTCAGCCAGCGTCTGGCTGGCGCCCCGATGGAGTTGCGTGCCTGCGTCGCCCACCATGATCCGGATCGCAACGTCACCCGGGTCTGCACCCCGACCCAGGGCATCATGGGCATGCGCGGCGCGCTCAGCACGATGACCGGCGTGCCGGCCGAGTCGCTCGAGATCGTCGCCGACGATGTCGGGGGTTCGTTCGGCCTGCGTGGCGGCAGCTATCCGGAAACCGCGCTGATGGTGCTGGCGGCCCGCCAACTGGGCCGGCCGGTCAAGTGGGTTGCGACCCGCTCCGAGTTGTTCATCGGCGAATGGCACGGCCGCTCGCTGACGCTCGAGGGCTCGATCGCGCTCGATGCGCATGACAACATCCTGGCGATCCGCTTCAACGACACGGTCGACCTGGGCGCCTTCAACTGTTACTTCGGCGGTTTCATCGGGACCAACAACCTGTCGGTGACGATGGGCGGCACCTACCGGGTGCCGGCGCTCTACATGCAGTCGCGCCTGGTGTTCACGAACCGGGTACCGGTGTCGGCCTACCGCGGTGCGGGCCGGCCGGACATCGCGTTCGCGATCGAGCGCCTGGTCGATCATGCGGCGGCCGAGCACGGCCTGGACCGGGTAGCGCTGCGACGGCGTAACTTCATTCCCGCCGATGCCTTTCCCTACAAGACGGCGCTGGTCACCGAGTACGACTGCGGCGACTTCGTCGCCGTGATGGACAAGGCGCTGCGCCTGGCCGACTACGACGGTTTCCCGGCCCGCCAGAAAGCGGCGGCCGACCGTCAGCGACTGCGCGGCATCGGCTTCGGTTGCTACATCGAGAAGTCCGGCGCCGGCGGCGCCCCGCACGACCAGGTCACCTGCCAGTTCAATCCCGATGGCACGCTGCTGCTGCACGCGGTGACCGGCCCCTCGGGGCAGGGCCACGAAACCTCGTTCGCGCAGATCGTCGGCGCGGGCCTGGGTTTGTCGCCGGCCAGCATCCGGTACAAGGCCAGCGACCCGAGCAAGGGCATCGTCGGCAACGGGACCGGCGGATCGCGCTCGCTCTACGGGGCGGGCTCGGCCTTCAAGAACCTGGTTCCGGTGATCATCGAAAAGGCCCGCGCGCACGCGGCCCGCCACCTGGACGTGGCCCCCGACTCGCTCACCTATGCCGACGGCCGGTTCAGCGACGGCGCCGGCAAACAGGTCGGCCTGATGGCATTGGCGGCCGGCGTGGCGCCGCCCGCCGGCCAGCCGCATCCGTTCGATGCCGAGGCCACGGCCAATGCGGGGGCCAACTTTCCCAACGGTTGTCACGTCGCCGAGATCGAGATCGATCCGCTGACCGGTGTCACCGAGATCATCAACTATGTCGCGGTCGACGATCTGGGCCACATCGTGTCGCCCGAACTCGTGCGCGGGCAGGTGCACGGCGGCGTCGTGCAGGGCGCCGGGCAGGCGTTTCTCGAACAAATCGTCTACGACGACTCGGGCCAGTTGCTGTCGGGCAGTTTCATGGACTACGGAATGCCGCGCACCGGCCTGGTCGGCAGGATCGTCGTCGATCCGCACCCGGTGCCCACGGCCTTGAACGAACTGGGCGCCAAGGGGGTCGGGGAGTCGGGCTGTTCGGGCTCGTTGCCGGCGCTGTCCAATGCGATGATGGATGCGCTGCGCACCCGCGGGGCAGGCCCGATCGACATGCCGTACACGCCGGCCAGGGTGTGGCAGGCGCTGCAGCGCGCCGATGCCTGACCCTTGGCGTTCTGGCATACAATCGGCCGGGATAAGACCGACAAAACCAGGACGCCGAAGTCGTGCGCAGCAGCGCCGGTCCGCGTCGACGGAGGAAAAACCATGAAGTTCACCCATCTGGTACTGGCCATGGGCCTTGGCGCGGCGCTTCGGCATCGCCGTGGCCGCGCAACCCGACAAACCCGAATGCATCGCCCGGCCAAGCCCGGCGGCGGGTTCGACTGACCTGCCGACTCGCCCAGACCGGCGCCTGCAGGATGCCAAGCTGCTGAACGACCCGATGCGGGTCGTACATGCCCGGCGGCATCGGTGCGGTCCGCCTACAACGCGATCATCGGCCAGCGCCCCGACGAGAACGGCACCATCGTCGCCTTCTCCGGCGGCTCGCTGCTCAACATCGCGCAGGGCAAGTTCGGCAAGTACACCGAGAGCGACGTGCGCTGGCTGGCCGGGATCGGCGCCGATTTCGAGCCGGTCATCGTGCGGGCCGACGCCCCGTGGAAGAACCTGGGCGAGCTGATGGCCTCGATCAAGACCGATCCGGGCAAGGTCGTGTTCGGCGCCGGTGGCTCGGTCGGCAGCCAGGACTGGATGAAGGCCGCGCTGACCGCACATAGGCCGCCGGCATCGACTACAGACGATGCCGCTTCGTAGCCTTCGAGGGCGGTGGCGAAGCGATGACCGCTTTGCAGGGGGGCCACGTGCAGGTGGTGTCGGGATGCGGCCGAGATCGTCGCGCTCAGAAAGCAGGGCGCCCCGGTGCGCGCGCCCAGGCCGTGTTCGCCGAGGAGCGCCTCGAGGGCATCATGAACGATGTGCCACGGCCAGGGCGGGGCTTCGATATCCAGTGGCCGATCATTCGCGGCTTTTACATGGGGCCCAAGGTCAGTGACGCCAGAGCCTATGCATTCTGGGTCGACAGCTTCAACAAGATGATGAAGACCGACGCCTATGCGGCGCTGCGTGCCGAGCGTGGATTGTTCCCGTTCAGCAAGACCGGTCCGGAGCTGGACACCTTCGTCAAGGCACGGGTCAAGGCCTACCGCGAGATCGCCGACCAGTTCGGCCTGATCAAGAAGTAAGTCCGCCCCGTCGCTTGTCGGCAGATCCGCGTGCGTGATCGCATCCTGGGCCTGGTCGTCGTGATCGTCGCGGTGACCATGGCCTGGAACGCCCGCGGCATGGTGCCGCCGTTCGCTTACGAACCCGTCGGCCCGCGGGCCTTCCCGTGGTTGCTGTCCGCGCTGCTCGTGCTGTTCGGCCTCTGGCTGATCGTGCGACCGGCCCAGCCCTCGGCCACCGGCGAGGCTGCCACGCGGATCCTGCCATTGCCCGTGCTGACTGCCTTCGGCACGGTCGTGGCCTACGGCCTGTTGTTCCAGATGCTGGGTTTCCCGATCGCGACGGTGGGCCTTGGCTGGTGATAGGCGGCTGTTCGGCGCCACCTGGACCCAGGCGGTGCTCACCGGCCTGGCGCTGGGCGTCGGCCTGTTCCTGCTCTTTGACCGGCTGCTCGACGTGGTGCTGCCGCTGGGCCTTTTGCGCGGCGTGCTCTGATGGACAGCTTCTCGCACCTGGTCGAGGGCTTCGGGGTCGCGCTGTTGCCGATGAACCTGATGCTCGGGTTTCTTGGCGCGTTCATCGGCACCGTGGTCGGCCTGCTGCCCGGCCTGGGGCCGATCAACGGCGTGGCCATCCTGATGCCGCTGGCGTTCGCGCTCAAGTTGCCGGCCGAGTCGGCGCTGATCCTGCTGGCCGCGGTCTACATGGGTTGCGAGTACGGCGGGCGGATCAGTTCCATCCTGCTCCAGCGTGCCCGGTGATGCCGGCGCGATCGCTGACCGCGCTCGATGGCTACCGCTGGCACGAAAGGGCCAGGCGGAGTATCGCGTTGTCGATCTCCGCCTGGAGTTCGTTTTGTCGGTGCGCTGGTGGCCACTTCCACGGGCCTGGCGCTGGCGGCCGTGGTGTAAATGGGCACTGGCCTTCGGTCCGGCCGAGTATTTCGCGCTGATGATCTTCGCGTTCTGCTGTCTCACCGGCCTGATCGGTGAGAACCCGGTCAAGGCAGGGCTGGCCGCGGTCATCAGGCTGTCGTTCGCGACGGTGGGTATCGATTCGAACTCCGGTGTCTACCGGTTCACGTTCGATTCCGTCCACCTGTCCGATGGCATCCAGTTCGTCGTCGTCGTCATCGGCATTTTCTCGATCAGCGAGATCATGCTGATGCTCGAAAACCACGGAGCTGAATGCCGGCCAGGCGATCAAGGCTTCCAGGAGCGCATGCTGTTCAACCGAGCCGAGTTTCTCAAGACGCTGCCGGCGACACTGCGCTCGTCGGTGGTGGGCTTTGGCGTCGGCGTGCTGCCCGGCGCGGGCGCGACGATCGCCTCGGCGATCTGCTATTCGATGGAGAAGCGCCTCGCCGAGCAATCCGACCCCGATGCGTGTTTCGGCGAAGGCGACATCCGCGGCGTGGCGCGCCCGGGCCGCCAACAACGCGTCGGCCAACGGCTCGTTCGTGCCCATGCTCACGCTGGGCGTGCCCGGTTCGGGCACCACCGCGGTCATGGTGGGCGCGCTGGCGCTGTACAACATCACGCCCGGCCCCGCGCTGTTCACGATGCAGCCGACGCTGGTGTGGGGCCTGATCGCGTCGTTGTTCGTCGCCAGCCTGATCCTGCTGGTGATGAACATCCCGCTGGTCGGGCTGTTCGCACGGATGCTGTCGATTCCCGGTTGGGGCCTGGCGCCGAGCATCCTGGCGGTGAGCACGGTCGGTGTCTACGCGATCCACTCGACCACGTTCGACCTGATCCTGATGGCCGTGTTCGGCATGGTCGGCTACCTGCTGCGCAAGTGCGATGTCCCGATGGCGCCGCTGATCCTGGGCTTCGTGCTGGGCGATCTGATGGAGCAGAACCTGCGCCGGGCGCTGTCGATCTCCAACGGCGAACTGGGCATCCTGGTCTCCAGCCCGGTGTCGATCTTTCTCTGGGTGGCGGCCGCCGTGATGCTGGCGCTGCCGCTGGTGCGCGCGCTGAGCGGGCGCGGCAACGTGGTCGTGCCAACGCTCTGATAGGTCATCACCGGCAGGCTGCACGACGGCCGTAGCCACCTGCCGGCCTGATAGCATCGGACGATGGATACCGCGGCCGTTTACCTTTCCTTGCTGAGCCTTCTGGTTCTGGTCAGCATCCTGTCCAGTCTGATCGTGCCGCGCCTCGGTATCCCGGTGCTGCTGATCTACCTCGTGTTCGGCATGTTGGCTGGTGAACAAGGCCCCGGACAGATTGTCTACGATGATGTGTCGTCGGCCTACTTCATCGGGTCGGCCGCGTTGGCGGTGATCCTGTTCGACGGCGGACTGCGCACCGACCTGAGCAGTTTCAGGGTCGGGCTGCGACCGGCATTTTCGTTGGCAACCGTGGGGGTCTTGATCTCCGCCGGCATCACGGCGCTCGCCGCCCATTTCGTCCTGGGCATTGGCTGGATCGAGGCGATGCTGATGGGGGCGATCGTCGGGTCGACCGACGCGGCAGCCGTCTTTTCCGTGTTGCGTGGACAAGGCATGTCATTGCAGCAACGGGTCGGTGCGACGCTCGAGATCGAGTCCGGCGCGAACGACCCGATGGCGGTCTTCCTCACCGTGATACTCGTCAACGCGGTGCTGATCGGGGCCGCGCCCGGATGGGATGCGATCGGCTACTTTGCCTGGCAGATGGGCCTGGGCGCGGGCGCCGGAGGCCTGGCCGGTCTGGCGCTTGCCTGGAGCGTCACCCACCTCAGGTTGGGGGCGGCGCTGTACCCGCTGCTGGTGCTGTTCGGCGCCTGGTTGCTGTTCGGCATCGTGGCCTTGTTCGATGGCAGCGGTTTTCTCGCCGTGTACGTGGCAGGACTGGTGTTGGCCAGCCGGGTATCGCGGGGACTCTACAACGTGGAGAAGTTCCTCGACGGCATTGCCTGGCTCGCCCAGATCGTGATGTTCCTGATGCTGGGCCTGCTGGTCACGCCGGGCGATCTGCTGCCGATGGCGCTCGATGCGCTGATGGTCGGACTGGTCCTGATGATCGTGGCCAGGCCTGTAGCGGTGATTTTCTGTCTGCTGCCTTTTCGCTTCAGCTGGCGGGAGAATCTGTTCGTGTCCTGGGTGGGACTGCGCGGTGCGGTACCGATCATCCTGGCCTTGTTCCCCTGGATGGCCGGGTTGCCGAATCATCAGGTTTACTTCAACGTCGCTTTTTTCGTGGTCTTGCTGAGCCTGTTGCTGCAGGGCTGGACCGTCGCGCCGGTTGCCCGATGGCTCGGACTCGAAGTGCCGTCCCGAAAGACCCGGCTGCAACGGATCGAACTGGGGATGCCGGGCCAGGAGAATTCGGTTGGTCAGTTACCAGATTTCGGACAGCAGCCGCCGGCTCGACCATGTTCTGTCCGAGACCAGTGGCCGGGCAGCGCCCTGCGATCCTGGTGATCCGCGGTAATCGTGTCCTCGAACCCGGATCCACCGGCGTGCCCCGGGTCAACGACGTGGTCTACCTGCTTGCCAAGCCGGACGATCTGGTGCGGCTAGACGAGGCCTTTGCCGACAACGCGGTGCAGGCGAGGGCGGCCGAGCGAGCCTATTTTGGCGACTTCACGGTTCGGCCGGACGCGCCGATCGGTGCGCTGGCCCAGTTCTACGGCGCGAGCGTCGAGCCCGATCGTCGGACGATGACCGTGGGCGAACTCCTGGCAGAGCGGTTTGCAAACCCGGTGGTGGGTGACCGGATGCAGGTCGGTGAGCTCGAATTCACGGTGCGCGAGATCCGCGACGGCCGGATCCATTCCGTCGGTTTGAAGCTGCATCGGTCAGCACCAGGCTGATCGGATAAGATCGGCTGGGCGGATGGCGCGCCGCTGCTTTGGTTCAACCCTGGGGACTGACGACATGAAGATCGCAATGATCGGAACCGGCCGGATCGCCACGATGAAACTGCTGCCGGCGCTGCAAAGACCAAGGCCGCAATCCTTTGGAGCGTGCTCAGTCGCGACAAGAGCACCAGGCCCGCCAGATCGCCGGGCAGTTCGGCGCGCAGGCGGCCGCGCCGGCCCACGACAACCTTGCCGCGTTGCTGGCCGACCCGGCGCTGGACGCCGTGATCATCGCCACTCCGGACAAGCTGCATGCCGAGCAGGCGATTGCCGCGGCCAACGCGGGCAAGCACGTGTTCTGCGAAAAGCCGATGACGACCTCGCTGTCCGAGGCCGACGCGATGATCGCCGCCTGCGAGAAGGCGCAGGTGCAACTCGGAGTGGCCTTTCACCTGCGCTGGCACCCGGGTCACCGCAAGCTGCACGAGGCCGTTGCCAACGGTTTGCTCGGTACGCTGCGGCACGTGCGCGTGCAGTGGAGTTCGCTGGCGCCCGACGATGGCAACTGGCGCGCCGGGACCGATGTCGCCCGATGGTGGAGCCTGTCCGGCGTGGGCACGCACTGCCTGGACCAGGCTCTGTGGTTCATGGAACCTTCTTGCGGACCGGTGGTCCAGGTGCAGAGCCTGATCTCGCGCGATGTCTGGAAAGGACCGAACGACGAGACCGCACTGGTCGGCGTGAAGTTCGCTTCCGGCGCGACCGCGCAACTGTGTTCATCGGTGGTGTTCGCCGGCCCGACCCAGTTCGAACTCTATGGCACCGAGGGTTACGCCCGTGGCGAGGATCGATCGGCATGGGCGGGGAAGGGCGCATGTGGACCGACAAGGGCGACTGGGAGTTCACGCCGGCCGATCCCTATCAACTCGAGATCGAGGATTTCGCCGCCGCGGTGCGCGAGAACCGTCCCCGAGGTCGATGGCCGCATGGGCCGCCGGAACACGCGGATCCTGCTGCAGGCCTCGGGATAAGCACCGCCGAACGCAGCACCGAATCACCGAAAAAAAAGCCCGGCGCAAGCCGGGCGTTCGGGCTGGCGGGAAACCCGCGATCGGCCGACGGGTCAGACTTTCAGCTTGCCCCTTGCGCTGCAGGTCCTCGACCCGGAGGTCGTGGTGCTGCCTGGCCCAGTTCAGGTCGACCTTGCCGGTGGTCATGCCCTCGAGTGAACCCTCGGTGCCCGCGGTGCCGATGTAGATGTGACCCAGTGCCACGGCGGTGATGATCAGCGACGAGATCGCGTGAACCGTCAGTGCGATCTGCGATTGCTCGCGGGTCAGGTCCAGAATGAAGATCATGACGCCGCCGGTGACGATGACCGCCACGCCGACAGTGGCCAGCAGCCAGTACCAGGCCTTCTCGCCGCCATTCATCCGGCCGGCCGGCGGGTGGCTGTTCTTGCTCAGCAGGCCGCCACCCTTGAGGAACCACCTGACGTCGTTGCCGTTGGGGATGTTGTGCGGCAGCAGCATCAGCAGCAACAGGACCAGCGTGACGCCGAATACCGGACCCGCGTAGTTGTGGATCAGCTTGGCGACCGCTGCCCAGGCGGCAAACGCGTCCTTGCCGATCAACGGGATCATCACCGCCCGGCCATACAGCAGGCTCAGGCGTGGCCGCCAGCAGGATGAACGTGATCGCCGTCACCCAGTGCAGGAAACGCGTGAACGCGTCCCAGCGCTTGATCTCGACCGCTGCGCCCTCGTGCAGCTTCGTGTTGCCGAGGCCATCGAGTACAGGTGGAACAGTACGATCAGCCCCAGCATCACCGCCATCGATCCAGCCGTAGTACGACACCGGCCGTTGCGGATCTCGCCGAAAGTTCTGGCCGCCGTTGTTGATCAGCATGCCCGAATCGACACCCTTGACCGCCGAGTAGCCCTGGTTGCCTTCGCGCACCGCGCGCCAAGTCGGGCGCGGGTTGGTCTTGCTGTCAAAGCCCTTGTCGATCGTCTGGTCGCCCGCCTGCTGGGCGATGGCCTGGCCCTCGCCCGGCAACAACAGGCCGGTGAGGGGCAGGGCAAGGGACAGCACCAGGATGGTGAGCACCGAACCAGCAAGATGGCCAGCTTGCGCCCGGCGCCCGCGCTTGTTGCCTTAGTCATGTCGATTCCCTGCTATCGATCGGTCTGGATCATGACGAAGCGCTTCTTGAACACTTCGTCCATGGCGCCGCCCTTGGTCGCTGCCAGCAACGGGTCGACCCTGCCCTTGTAGGCCCCGGGTTCGTGCATGGCCACCTTGGCCCGCTCGTTGTTGCGCCCGGTGAGCCCGCCGATGAGCGCGGCGCAAAGCGCCAGTGCCGGAATGGTCGCATGTCGATTCTCCGTTCGTCAGGCGCCGTAGGCCTTGGTCAGCCCCAGTTCTGCGGGCACGTCCGCCGCGACGCAGGATCCGCTCGCGATACAGGTCGGCGATCAGATCACCATCGCCGCCAAGCAGTGCCTTGGTCGAGCACATCTCGGCGCATAACGGCAGCTTGCCCTGGGCGAGCCGGTTGGCGCCGTACTTCTGGTACTCGGCCGGCGTGTTGTCGTCCGCGGGGCCGCCCGCGCAGAACGTGCACTTGTCCATCTTGCCGCGCACCCCGAAGGCCTCGGCCTGCGGGTACTGCGGGGCGCCGAACAGGCAGGCGTAAAAGCAGTAGCCGCAGCCGATGCATTGGTCCTTGTCGTGCAGCACCACGCGTCGTCGGTCGTATGGAAGCAGTCGACCGGGCAGACGGCCTTGCCAGGCGCATCGGTGCAGTGCATGCAGGCGACCAGATCGACTTCTCGCTGGCCTCGCCGTCATTGAGCGTGACGACCCGGCGACGGTTCACGCCCCAGGGCACCTCGTTCTCGCTTTTGCAGGCAGTGACACAACCCGTTGCACTCGATGCAGCGTTCGGCATCGCAAAGAAGCTCATTCTTGCCATGGTGATATCTCCTGTCGTGTCCGTTGATCAGGCCGCAACCACACGGCACAACGAGCGCTGGTTTCCTGCATCCTGGGTGACCGAGTCGTAGCCGTAGGTCAGCGCGGTGTTCAACTGCCTCGCCCAACACGTACGGGTCGGCCCCCTGCGGATACTTGCCTCGACGATCCTCGCCCTGCATGTGCCCGGCAAAGTGGAATGGCGAGAACACGACCCCGGATCGACCCGTCAGGTGATCATGGCCTTGACCTTGATCTTGGCGCCTCGGGACTGTGGATCCAGACCATCTGGCCGTCGCGTACGCCATTGTCGTTGGCGTCCGCCAGGATTGATCTCGACGAACATGTCCTGCTGCAACTCGGCCAGCCACGGGTTGGAACGGGATTCGTCGCCGCCGCCCTCGTACTCGACCAGCCGGCCGCTGGTGATGATCAGCAGGAAGTCCTTGGAAGTCCTTCTCCTGGATCGACTGGTAACGGGTGGGCAGACGCCAGAAGCTCTTGCGGTCGGCATAGGTCGGGTACTTCTCGACCAGGTCGCGCCGGTTCGTGTACAGCGGCTCGCGGTGGATGGGCACCGGGTCCGGGAAGGTCCAGACGACGGCCCGGGCCTTGGCATTGCCGAACGGCGAACAACCGTGCTTGATCGCCACCCGCTGGATGCCGCCGGACAGGTCGGTCTTCCAGTTCTTGCCGTCGGCGGCCTGCTTCTCGGCATCGGTCAGGTCATCCCACCAGCCCAGTTTCTTGAGCATGTCGGCGGTGAACTCGGGGTAGCCGTCCTGGATCTCGGAGCCCTTGCTGAACGAGCCCTCGGCGAGTCGGGTTGTGCCATTGCGCTCGACCCCGAAGCGGGCCGGAACGTGAGGCCGCCTTCGGCCACCGGCAGTGGTGTCGTACAGGTTGGCGGTCCCCGGGTGGCGCATCTCGGCGGTGCCCCAGCACGGCCACGGCATCCCGTAGAACTCGCCGTTGGCCGGGCCGCCCTCCCCGCGCAACGTGGTGGTGTTGAACATGTGCCAGTTCTGCTGGTGTTCCTTCATGCGCTCGGGGCTCTGGCCCGTGTAGCCGATGGTCCACATGCCGCGGTTGAACTCGCGGGTGATGTCCTCGATCAGCGGCTCGTCCTTCTCGACCTTGATGTGCTTGAACATCTCGGCCTCGAAGCCGAATTTCTTGGCCATCTGGTACATGATCGTGTGATCGGGCCGCGACTCGAACATCGGATCGATGACCTTGTCACGCCATTGCAGCGAGCGGTTCGACGCGGTGACCGAGCCGTAGGTCTCGAACTGCGTGCAGGCCGGCAGCAGGTAGGCGCCGTCGGTGCGATCGTGCATGGCCGCGGTGGCGGTCGGGTAGGGATCGACGACCACCAGCAACTCGACCTTCTCCATCGCCTTTTTCATCTCGAGGCCGCGGGTCTGCGAGTTGGGCGCATGGCCCCACATGAACACGGCCTTGAACGCGTCCTTCTGGGCGATGTTCTCGGCCGGCTCCATCACGCCGTCGATCCAGCGCGACACCGGGATACCCTTGGTGTACATCACCGAAACATCTTTGTCCCCTTCTTTTTCGTACGAGCCGGGATCGAACCGGCCCTGCAGGTACTTGAAGTCGACATCCCACACCTTGGCCCAGTGCTTCCACGAGCCCTCGGCCAGCCCGTAGTAGCCGGGCAGGGTGTCGGCCAACACGCCCAGGTCGGTCGCGCCCTGTACGTTGTCGTGGCCGCGGAAGATGTTCGCGCCGCCACCGGACACGCCCATGTTGCCCAGCGCCAGCTGGAACACGCAATAGGCGCGGGTGAAGTTGTTGCCGATCGTGTGCTGGGTGCCGCCCATGCACCAGATGAAGGTGCCCGGCCGGTTCTTGGCCATCAGTTCGGCTGCCTTGAAGCAGGTGTCCTTGTCGACGCCGGTGACCCGTTGCACTTCGTCGGGTGTCCACTTGGCGACTTCGGCGCGGATCTCGTCCATGCCGTAGACCCGCTGCCTGATGAACTCGTCATCCTGCCAGTTGTTTTCGAAGATGTGCCAGAGCATGCCCCAGATGATGCCGACGTCCGAGCCCGGGCGGATGCGCACGTAATGGTCGGCATGGACCGCGGTGCGGGTACGGCGCGGATCGATGACGATCATCTTGGCGCCGGCCTCCTTGGCGCGGAACAGGTGCTGCATCGACACCGGATGGGCTTCGGCGGGGTTGCCACCGATGACCAGGATGGCCTTGGATTGTGGATGTCGTTGTACGAGTTGGTCATCGCCCGTAGCCCCAGGTGTTGGCGACGCCGGCAGCCGTGGTCGAGTGACAGATCCGCGCCTGGTGATCGACGTTGTTCGTGCCCCAGAAGGCGGCGAACTTGCGAAACAGGTAGGCCTGCTCATTGTTGAACTTGGCCGAGCCCAGCCAGAACACCGAGTCGGGGCCCGACTTCTCACGGATATCGGCCATCTTGGCGGCGATCTCGGTGAGCGCGTCGTCCCGACAGACGCTGCCACTTGCCGCCGACCAGCTTCATCGGATGCCAGAGCCGGCGCTCGCCGTGGCCGTGCTCGCGCACCGAGGCGCCCTTGGCGCAGTGCGCGCCCAGGTTGAACGGGTGGTCGAACGCGGGTTCCTGCCCGGTCCAGACACCGTTCTGCACCTCGGCGTAGATGCCGCAGCCGACCGAGCAGTGGGTGCAGATCGAGCGGATGGTCTTGATCTCGCCCTCGCGCCGGGTACCGACGGCCTGGGCCTTGCGCATCATGCCGGGACTGGCGAGTCCGCCCACGACCGCGGCGCCGCCGGCGGCCAGGCCGGAATTGCGCAGGAAGCTGCGACGGCTGATGCCGCGGCCGGTGGTGCCCGCTCGGGCGATCTCGGCATCCGGGTTGTTGCTGATCTTGCGGATCTTCATGAATGACTCCTTGATCTGGTCGAGCCGTTCGGGCTCAGAGCGCCGCGGTGCGGTAGTAGTCGCGAACGTGCTGGGTTTCCTGGTAGCCCTTGCCCTTGCCCTTGGTCGGGGCCGCGGGGGTCTCGGCCACCACCGGCGCTGCCTGCGCCTGTCCGGCCACCGCGACAGCCGCAATGGCCGGCGTACTGGCGATGCCGCGCAGCGCACGGCGACGATCGGGCTGGAATTTCTCTTTCTTCATCACAGCTTCTCCAGGCAGCATCAGAGCCGCATTGCGAAATAGGTGATCTCAAGATCGGTGAAAGCGCTGCCGAACAGGCCGACAGCGCGGTAGAAACGGGCACCCTGGGCCGCCTGCAGGTCGCCAAAGAAGCGGCCGAACCAGGGGCTCATGTGTCTTTCAAAGAATTCCTGCTGGGTCTCGTGCGACGCCTGGTCGGTGATGAGCAGCGACATCACCTCGCACAACGCGGCCACGTGGTCCTCGGGTTCGGCGACATCGTCGCTGCGCTCGAAGCCCAGCTGCATCAGGTGGTCGCGCAGCAGGCCGAGCGGTTTTTCCATCAGGAAACCGGTCAGGTACCACGAACCGTAGGGCAGCAGTTCGCCGCGGCCGACGCCGATGAACAACGCCTGGTATTCGTCGGCGACTTGCTCGGCGGGGATCGCGCTGGCCGCCAGGCCAAGGGCTTCGAGCGCGGCACCGACATCGTCGGTGCCGTCGTCCTGCGCGTCGGCGGCCGCCAGTTGGCCCAGCAAATCGGCCGATGGTGCATTGCACAAAAGGTTGGCCAGCAACCGGTAGGCACCGGCGCGCAACGCCATTTCGGGCGGCAGGGCCAGGTTGATCGGGGCGCGAACCGGTTGTGCGGCTGGTTGATTCAAATGGTTTTTCGCGTTGGTTTCAACTACCCACGGCTTGTCTCGACACCATGGTTGGGCCGCAACGGGCGGTTGAAGATGACCTGGATCAACTGCGCCGGCGGATTTGTCATATTTTACACCAGCAATTGCCGCGGCAAGCGCAATTCCGACCGTCGCACCCGCCTCCGGTGCCCGCTCAGGCGTCGTCTTTTTCCATCATGTCCAGCACCCGGCAGTCGCCGCACATCTTCAGGCGCTGGCGCGACGCCTCGTCCTGGAACATCGAGTGGCCGGCCAACTTGCCCAGCATCCGGTCGATCACCGAGCGCGTGGCAAAGGGTTTGTCGCACCGGACACAGTGAAACGGGGGTTCACGATGCAGCGTACGCGCGGCTTTTCGCTCGGCTCCATCGGTCAGCAGGCGCGGCTCCAGCGTGATCACCTGCTCGGGGCAGGCGGTCGCGCACAACCCGCATTGCACGCAGTTACCCTCGTAAAAGCGCAGCGCCGGCTCGCCACCGCCGTCCGACAGCGCCTTGGCCGGGCATACCGATACGCAGGACAGACACAGCGTACAGCCGCCGGTATCGACCCGCACCCGGCCCATCGGCGCGGCCGCGGGCAGCGCGATGCTCGCCGGGCGCGCGCTGGCGGTGGCCACCAGGTGGTCGATCGCGGCAAAAAGCGCCTCGCGCTTGCCCCCGGTGCTGCCGAAAGTGGCCGGTTGGATCGGTGGCATCGCGGCGCCCGGTTGGTGCGACCAATGCACGGCGGCGGGAAAGCCCAGGCCCTCGAGGATCGCGTTCGCCACATCGACCTGCGCCTGCACCGCGTCCCGCAGGGTGCCCGGCGGGGCGCCATCGGTGTCCAGCGCCACGGCGCGGGCGCCAAAGCAAAGGGCGCCCAGCCAGACCTCGATGCCGGCACTGGCCAGTTCCTCGAGCGCGACAGGCAGGACACCGGGGTCCGCAAGCGCGGGTTGCTGCTCGCTGCCGTGCAGCAACAGCAGCGGGGCCGTGCCGCCGGCATCGCGCCAGGCGCGCAGCATGCGCCGACAGCGGTCCAGCGTGTCACCCAGCGGCGGGTACTGGTAGCTGATGGCGCCGGTCGGGCAGACGGTGGCGCAGACACCGCCGCCCTGGCAGAGGGGGGGCTTGACCTCGATCTTGTCGCCGATCGAGATGATCGCCTCGGCGGGGCAGGCATCCAGGCAACGGGTGCAGCCGGGCAGCTCGCTGGCCCCGTGGGCGCAGAGGTTGGGCTTGTACTGGAAGAACTGGGGCTTGTCGAAACGACCGGTCAGCCCGGCCAGCGTTGCGAGGGCGTCGGCGATGGCGCGTGGGTCGTCTCCCGGCGCCAGGTATCCCGGTGGGGGCAGCGGCATCGCCAGCCGCGGCGGCTCGCATAGGTCGAGCACCAGGTCGGTCTCGCGTCGCCCGGCGGCGTGCACGACCTCGAATGCGCCCAGCCAGCCCGAAACCTGGATCGCCTGCGGCTCGCTGATGTCGAAGGCGACACCGGGTGGTTCCTGTTCGGGCGTCTCGGTCAGCAGGCAGCGGATCCTGAGCCCCTGCGGCGCATCGGGCAGCCAGTCGTTGATCTGTTCGGCCCTGCCGATCACCAGCAGGCGGCCCTCGGAGCGGTACTCGACCAGACCGGTGGCGGTTGGCACGAGGGCGGCAGCGGCCGCAAGGGCCCTGGCGCGCGGGAGTCGGGATGATCGGTGTCCGGGAGCTCATCAGCGGTTGTCCTGTCGGCGGCGCAGTTTGCCCGGCCCGGCCCCGGGCAACGGGGCCTGGCCCGGTGCGGCCGGCTGGGCGTCTGCGACGGTGACCGGCGGCGGCGCGGAATCGGGTGCGGGCTCGGTCGATTGGGCCGGCGACGGGTCGGCGCCCTCACCGGTGGCCGCCACCGTGTCGTCGCCGGCCTGCCCGGCAGCGGCCGGGTCGGTCTGCAGGTCCGCCCGGGCCTCGTTGGCGGCAGCCTGCTCGGCTTCGGCCGCCGCGCGCTCGCGATCGGCCTGCTCGCGCTCGGCGTGATAGCGCATGTCGGCCGTGACGATGTCGCCCAACGGCTCGAAGCTCGTGTAATCGTCGTCGTAATCGTCGAGGCCGTCACGCAGGTTGTAGATCGGCGACTGGAACAGCTTGCGCAGCGCGAGCTTGCGGATCTCGGCACTGACGTCGGCACGCATGAAGCGGCTGAAATCCGACGACTCGGTCAGCGAGTCTATCGGCGGGATCGGATCGTCGGCGACTGGCGGCTCGGCCGCCGGCGCGCCGGCCTGCTTTGCCGCCACGGCACCGGAGCCCGGCAACGCCTGGCCGGTGTCGCCCGTTCGCGCAGCGTGGGTTGTCGGCGCCTGGGCCGGCGCCACCGGCGGCTCGGCCACCGGCGATTCGCGGGACGCCGCCTTGCGGCGCGACCAGCGCGACAGGAACTCGGTGGGCGAAGGCGAAGCGCCAAGGGGGCCTGGTTCGCGGCTCATGGCGTTTGCCCGATCTTCTTCCAGTCCTGGCGCTGGCGCTTGCGCTTTTGCTCGGGAATGTGAAAGTTCAGCACGTAGGCCTCGATCGCCCGGTGAAAGGCCGGGTCGAGGTCGACCGCCTCGACCGGATGGTCACCGCCCTCGTACGAGGTGGCCAGGTCGAAACTGGGGGTGACCAGGAACGGTCGGCGATCGTCGGCATCATCGGGCTTGTAGATCACGAAGCAGCGGGGCGAATCGGTGAGCAGGTTCAGGTAGTAGCTCTCCGCCTCGTCCGGATACAGGCGCATCTCGAGGCCGTCGTGGCGGACCAGCCGCGGCCGGTCGGTTTCGGCATCGTGACCGGTGCCCGGCGAGGAAGCAGACGGCTGGGCCGGTGTGTCGCCCGCCGCCTGCGCCGGCAGCACCGCAATCGTTTCGTAGCGATGGCTCTGCCAGCGGTGCGACGGCGTCGGGGTACAGCGCACGAGCACGGTGACCGGTAGCGTGGCCTGCAGCGGCGGACCGTCCTGCAACGGCGCGCCCCGGCCAGGGGCGTCGACTGGTGTTTCGGACATGCTCCGGCGGGTTCCAGACAAGGTGGACTCAGTTGCAAAGGTTAGCAGCTTTTGCAATATTTCCGGGGCGCGGCCGGGGGCCGCAGGGGTATTCGGTTGTCGCGACGCTCTTTCATTCGATCGGCCTTGTCGGCGTTGCCGGCCGTCCTGCCCGGGATTTGCGCGGCGGGTTCGTCAGCCGTGCAGGCGCCGACGGTTTCCTGGTCGGGTGCGATCCAGCGAAACCTCAGTGACCAGTTGTTCGCCTGGCTCGATCACGCGGCGCCGGGCAGCCGGCCGCCCATCGATACGCCGGCCCCCGACGGCAAGACGGCCTTGATGGCGGCCGCGGCCGCCGGCGATGCGGCGTTGCTGGCGCGGTTGCTGGCGCTCGGTGCGCGGCCCGACCAGGTCAATGCCAAGGGTGCGTCGGCGCTGATCTACGGCGCCTGGGCAGGCAACCCCGCGGTGATCGAGCTGCTGCTTCGCCAACGGGTGCCACTGGACCAGGCCGCCAGCAATGGCTGGACCGCGATGACGATGGCGGCGGCAAAGGGGCGCGCCACGGTGATCCGCCAGTTGCTCGCCGCTGGTGCCGCGGTCGATCCGCCCGACATCTACGGTTGGACACCGTTGATGCGCGCCTGCAACCTGGGGCGCGAAAACGTCGTGCGGGTGCTGCGCGAACGCGGGGGAGCCAGCCTGGCGCGGATCAACACCAGCGGCCAGACCGCGCTGCACGTGGCGGCGGCCGCCGGGCAGATGGCGATCTATCGGTGGCTGCTCGCGCAGGGGGCGGATCCGACCTTGCGCGACTTCCAGCAGCGCAGGCCGATAGACCTCGTTCCCGGATCCGTTTCGGGCCGCTGACACCGATCCACTGCCCGGGATCGTCCCCGGGGGCCACCCGGCGGGGGCTGCGGGGGGCCGATGATCGTCGCGGTTCGCGCAGATGCGGGGCAATCGGCCTGCTAATCGGTCTACCGGGAGGGAACAGTCGGCGCGGATTGTGCCGAAAGAGAGCCTGAGCTCTCGATTTTCCCAACCCAAGGACCTCTTATGAAGACTTTCCTGTCCGGTCACCGGCGGCTGGTGGCAGTCACCGCGTTGACCCTTTTCGCACTGACCGCCTGTGGTGGGGGATCCGACCCCGGCGCGAGCAGCGGGGCCAATGCCGGTAGCGATCCGGTCAAGGGCCTGTCCACCCCGGCCAAGATCTCGGTGGTGACAGCCAAATGAAGACAAACACCCAGAAGACCAAGGCCCCGCAGGCACGTCACCTGGCGGCACTCGGGCTGTCCTGCCTGGCCGCCTGGCCGGTCGTCTCGGCGGCCCAGGTGCCGGCCGGTTCGGCCTATTTCACCGATCCCCAGGAAAGCTACGTCCAGGACGCCACCAGCGAGGCGATAGGCAGCGTCAACAACATCATGTGCTACCTGAGCAGCATGTCGCCAGGCGCGCTGGTGAATGAACCGCTGTACGCGGCGCTGGTCGACTCCAAGCGCTGCGAGACCGGCGCCCAGGATGCCGCCGCCACGCCCAGTTACGTCCGGGCACTGGTTTCATCGACCCGGCTCTCGAATGCCGATCCGATGAATTACCGGGTCTGGGTCGAGCAGCGCGATGGCGATCGCGAGCAAGACATCTTCGTGCGTGGTTCGACGACCGAAGGACCCTCTGCAGGCCGGCCCAACGGCTTGTTCCGGATCGACTACGCGACGCCGGGGGTACCGGGCGGCGCCCCGGTGATGCAGGGATACCTGGCCGCCGAAGCCGGCGGCATGTCATTCGTCGAGCAGAGCGACCGTGGCCAGGGGCCGAGTTCGTCCGCCTGCGGTTGCGGTCCGGATCGGACGATGCGGGAGACGGCGTCGTGAGTTTTCCCGATGGCAACGGGGGCAGTCGCACGCTGGCCTTTGCCTACGATGCGACCCACTTTCGCCGGGTCGACGGCGCGACGGATCTTTGCTTTCGCGCTCCCTCGAGGCGGCCTCCAAGTCGACCTGGCGGTACGGTCTTTACGATGCCGTGACCGGCGAGCGCGTGCAGCGCAACGGCGGCTTTTCCTTCCATGCCGAACTGGCCGGGCGTCGTACCTACGGTTACATCGGTTATCACGGCCTGGGCGTCGATCCGGCCGACCTGGCGCGCATGACCAATGGGACGGTGCTGCATCGCCAGGCGGCCGACGGCGATCAGTCCGAGCAGTATTCGCTGGTGCGTACCGGGGGCAAGCTGGTGCGTCACCAACGCATCGAGCAGCCGTTGGACAGCATTGCAGGCATTGCGATCCAGGCCTGGTTGCCGCCGACCATCCCGAACCTGGACGTCGGCTTTGCAGGGCCAGACGGCGCAAGTGCGCTGGGTCCCGGGCGTTGCGGCATTCGCTGCCGATGCGATCCAGGTATGCGATCAGAATGGATGCGGCTCCAGCCACTGGTCAGCCCGGCGAATATCGCGGCGACCGACCTCGTCAACGCGGGTATCGGGGGTGCAGGGCTGGTCCGAACAGCTGGGCGGCCAGGTCTATGTGCCCGAAACCGCGTTGAACGATCCAAGCCTGCCGATCGTGCGGCGTGCCGAGCAGATCGTTCCCCCCGGTTCGGTCAATATCGCCACGTTGCACTGCGTCGCCGATTGCCTCACCTCGGCGGGCATGCAGCAGAGCGCGGCGTCGCAGGTGGCGGATCCCTACGGGGCGACGACGCGTCGCTACGACGATGTGGCCGCTGTCGACGTGCTGGTCTACCAGGTCGGGGCTGATGGCGTGCTGACGCATGCCGGTACCCCGGTCGTGTTCAGCGGGAACGCCGAGTCACTGGCCGGCAGCGCTTGGCAGGGGGGCTTTCGCACGGGTCGCCTGGTCGCGGACCTGGCACCGCTCGAGTGCTCGCCGGGCAGTGCTACCTACTGCGCGAACAAGGCCGAAGCGTTGACCGTGTTCTACACCTGGGAAACCGGGCCGAATCCGTGGAACGAGTACGCCGGGGCCCGCGATGCCCGGGGCAACCTGGTCGCGTTCACGCCGCCGCTCAGGGTGACCTGGTCGGTGCCCGATGCGCCCGTGTATGGAGATCTGCGGGCCCGCGACGTCGTGTTGCAGTACCCGGGCTTTGGCGACCTGCACGGCATTCCGGGGGCCTGCGTCAATCCGGGACGAACGCGGTCACCGATTGCCAGTCGCCGGGTGCGCGCTGGGTGCCACAGTTCTCCATCCCGATGGACGAGGTCATCGGCTCGGTCACCGAAGAGGGCGCAAGCCGTCGGTACCTGGTGAAGTGGCTCAATCGGGAGGTACGGTTGGCGGCGGTGGCTGGCGACGCGTGTGCCGGCCTGGTCGTGGGCGACGTCGGTGAGCTGCCGCCAGCGAGCGGTCTGCTCGATCCGAGCGATCCGACTGCTGCGGGAATACATCGGGGCCAAGCCGGTTCACGAGGCGGCGCCGCGAATCGAGGATGGGGTGGTCTTGCGCTGACCCTGCCGGGCGGTCTTCGCAAGCGAACCGGCAGGTCTGCAGACCCGCCCGGTTCGTTCACGTGCAGCGGATCCGGTGCTGCGTGTACTCAGCGCCGGTCAGCACGGTGCTGCTCGGCCCCACCGGCGCGCGAAATCGTCGCCCTTGTACTCGAGCATCAGGCGCTCGCCGAATCGCTCGAAGTACTGGTCGAACAGCAGGCCGCCATAGACGCCGCGGGCCACCAGCACACCGTCCAGCTCGGCCAGGTCGATCGCGGCCAGCGGTTGCGGCGCGGGGCCGGACAGGACGGCGGCACCGTGCGCCGGGTCGGCTACAGGCTGTGCTCCGAGCAGCACTGGATGACGGCACTACGCTGCTCGATCTGGCCGCTCTCGCGGTTCAGAAAACCCACCGGGTACTCCCGGTACCCGATGAAGCTGACCGCCGCCGTCGGGTGCGACAACTTGTGCGCGCAGATCGCCGAGTAGGCGACCACCCGGCGCTCGGCGCCGATGCCGCCGGGCCAGTGGTAGGCCTTGCCATCGACGGTGTTCAGTTCCGAAGGCAGGTTGGCATCGACCGGCAGGTTGATCAGGAAGCACGGGGTCGACCTGAACGGGTAGGCAAAGACATATTCGGTATTCGGTGCCAGGTCGCTGCAGCGCAGCGGTACCCCCTGCGCGTTGGTGAGGGTGGCGGGCGCGTAGGACCTGTGCACGCCGGTCGCGCCCAGGGCGGTCAGCGGACTGCAGGCCAGGGCCGCCCCGGAGCAGGCGCCGATAAAGGCCCGACGGCCCGGGCGCGACGGTTGGCCCATGGGAAGCGCCTCAGTCCTGGTAGTTGCCAAGGTAGTCGTTCTTGCCCAGCGGCACGCCCCAGTGGCGCATCAGGTTGTAGGCCGTGGTCACGTGAAAGTAAAAGTTGGGCAGCATCCAACGCGTGACCAGATTGAGACCGGTGAACGTCAGTTTGCGGTCGCGCAGCGGCACCTCGATGCTGGCGGTTTCGCGGCCGGCGAACTTCTCCGGTTTGACGGTGTCGATGAACGCGAGCGTCTTGTCGATCCGGGCCACCAGTTCGCCCAGCGTGGTCTCGCTGTCGTCGAATTTGGGCGCTTCGGACGCGGTCAGGCGGGCGATGCCCAGCTTGGCCGAATCACAGGCCACCTGCACCTGGCGGGCCAGCGCGAACATATCGGGAAAGAGCCGGGCGCCCACCAGGATGCCGGCATCGTAGCCAACCGCCTTGGCATGGGCCTCGGACTTGAGAAGCACCTGGCGCAGGCCGCCGAGCATCTGGCGGGTGACGGGAACGGTCATGTCGTACAAGGCTGGGTTCAAGGCGATGCTCCAAGGTCAGGGGGGAAGCGAACGTGCCGCGCCAGTTTAACGACTTCGCCGCGCCTTGCCATCCCGGACCCTGCTAGAGTGCCGCCCATGAGAGCGCAGCAGGTCTTGACGCGGGGATCGAACCGGGGGGCGGGCAGGTGAGCCGTGCGCCGCCCGCGGTGTTGATCGAGGAAATCGAGTTCACCGCGGTGCGCTCGCAGGGTGCAGGCGGCCAGAATGTGAACAAGGTGGCCAGCGCCATCCACCTGCGCTACGACATCCGCGCCGCCAGCCTGCCCGGGCCGGTCAAGGACCGGCTGCTCGAATCGAAAGACCGGCGCATCACCTCGGAGGGGGTGATCGTGATCAAGTCGCAGCAATACCGGACCCAGGAGCGCAACCGGCAGGCGGCGATCGAGCGCCTGCAGGCGATGGTCGACGCGGCCGCCACGCCGCCGGTGACCCGGGTGCCGACCCGCCCCACGCTGGGGTCGCGCAAGCGCCGGCTCGAGGACAAGTCGCGACGCAGCGAGATCAAGTCCCGCCGGTCGCGACCGCTTGACTGAGCCGGTCCTGGTCGGTCCTAATCGGCCAGCTTGCGCAACTGCTCGCCCAGGCCTTCCAACGTCGCTTCGAACTGCGCCAGGCGTTCCCGCTCCTGCGTCACGACCGCCGCCGGCGCCCGGTCGACGAAGCTGGCGTTGCCCAGTTTGGCCCGCGCCTTGGCGATCTCGCCCTCGATCCGGGCCGACTCCTTACCCAGGCGCTCGCGTTCGGCCGCCCGGTCGATCTCGACCATCAGCATCAGCCGGTAGTCGCCGACCAGTTGCACCGGGGCGATTGAATCAGTGGGCAGTTCGGCCACGGCCGTCACCGATTCGAGCCGACCGAGCGCCTTCAGGTAAGGGGCGTACTCGGCAATGCGGGCCGCGTCGCCGGTGAGCAGCAGCGGCACGCGCTGTGCCGGCGACACGTTCATCTCGCCGCGCAACGCCCGGCAGGCATCGACCAGCGCCTTCACCTGCGACACCACGGCATCGGCTGCTTCGTCCACCTTGCCCAGCTCGGGGGTCGGATAACGCTGCGTCATGATCGAGAAACGCTTGTCGCGCCGGGCCTGGGCCAGCGCCTCGCCGGCCAGCGTCTGCTCGCCGTGTTCGCCGTAGCGCTTTGCCAGCGGCGCGACCTCCTGCCACAGCGCCTCGGTCACGAACGGGATGACCGGATGCGCCATGCGCAGGATGGCCTCGAGCGTGCGGATCAGCGTGCGCCGGGTGCCGCGCCGGGCCGCCTCGTCGCCATCGGCGATCTGCACCTTGGCCAGTTCCAGGTACCAGTCGCAGTACTCGTTCCAGACCAGTTCGTAGATCGCGCGGGCGGCCAGATCGAACCGGTAGTCGGCAAAGTGCTTTTCCACGTCGGCCGCAGTGCGCTGCAGTTGCGAACTCATCCAGCGGTCGAGCGCAGAGAACGACATGTAGCCGCCTGGCACGCACTGCTCGGCGGTATGGGGCTCGAGGCCGCAGTCCTGCCCCTCGCAGTTCATCAGCACGAAGCGGGTGGCATTCCAGAGCTTGTTGCAGAAGTTGCGATAGCCCTCGGCGCGGTTGAGGTCGAAGTTGATGTTGCGCCCCGGCGTCGCCAGTGACGCGAAGGTGAAGCGCAGCGCATCGGCCCCATGGGCGGCGATGCCCTTGGGGAATTCCTTGCGGGTCCGCCTGGCGATCGATTCGGCCTGCTTCGGATTCATCAGGCCTGTGGTGCGCTTGGCGATCAGCGTGTCCAGGTCGACCCCGTCGATCAGATCGAGCGGGTCGAGCGTGTTGCCCTTGGACTTGGACATCTTCTGCCCTTCGCCATCGCGCACCAGCGCGTGCACGTACACGTGCTCGAACGGCACGTCGTCGGTGAATGCGCAGGTCATCATCACCATCCGAGCGACCCAGAAAAAGATGATGTCGAAGCCGGTGACGAGCACCGACGAAGGCAGGTAGCGGGCCAGGTCCGGCTGCAGGTTCGGGCGCCCGTCCCGGAAGGGCTCGGCCGGGTCGGCCAGCGTCGAGAAGGGCACCAGCGCCGATGAGAACCAGGTGTCCAGCACGTCCGATTCACGCACCAGCGGGCCGCTCCAGCCCGCTGCATTCGCCTGCGCCGTGGCCGCCGCCTCGTCCAGCGCGACGAATACCGTGCCGTCGTGGATGGCCTCGCCGGCGTCATCGGCCTTGTACCAGGCCGGGATCTGGTGGCCCCACCACAGCTGGCGCGAGATGCACCAGTCCTGGATGTTCTCGAGCCAGTGGTTGTAGGTGGCAGTCCAGTTCTCGGGCACGAAGCGAATGCGCCCGTCGGCCACCACCTGCAGCGACTTCTCGGCGATCGACTGGCCGGCCAGCGGCGACTCGGCCGGGCCGGGCTTGCTCATCGCGACGAACCACTGGTCGGTGAGCATCGGCTCGACCACCTGGTTCGTGCGCTCGCAACGCGGCACCATCAGCTTGTGCGCCTGCACCGATTCGAGCAGGCCGAGCGCCTCGAGGTCGGCGACGATCTTCTTACGCGCCACAAACCGGTCCAGGCCCTGGTAGCGCGCCGGTGCCTGGTCGTTCACGCTCGCGTCCAGCGCGAGTACCGCGATCATCGGCAGGCCGTGGCGCTGGCCGACCGCGAAGTCGTTGAAGTCGTGCGCCGGGGTCACCTTGACCACGCCGGTGCCGAACTCACGATCGACGTAGTCATCGGCGATGACCGGGATCTCGCGCCAGTGACTTTCACCGCCGGCGATCGCCGGATCCTGGTCGAGCTGGTCGGCAGCAGCCGACAGCGGCAGGCGGATGGTCTTGCCGATCAGGTGGGCATAGCGGTCGTCATCGGGATGCACCATCACCGCCGTGTCGCCCAGCATCGTTTCCGGGCGCGTGGTGGCCACCGTCAGGTGCCCGCTGCCATCGGTCAGCGGGTAGCGGATGTGCCAGAGCGAGCCGTTTTCCTCCTCGCTCACCACTTCGAGGTCGGACACCGCGGTGAGCAGCTTGGGATCCCAGTTGACCAGTCGCTTGCCACGGTAGACCAGCCCGCGCTCGTACAGCCCGACGAACACATGGCGCACCACTTCGGACAAGGTGTCGTCCATCGTGAAGTACTCGAGCGCCCAGTCGGTCGAGGCGCCCAGGCGGCGCATCTGGTTGGTGATCGTCGAGCCCGACTCCTGCTTCCATGCCCAGACGCGCTCGATGAACGCCTCGCGGCCCAGGTCGTGGCGGCTCTTGCCCTGCGCCTCGAGCTGGCGCTCGACGACGATCTGGGTGGCGATGCCCGCATGGTCGGTGCCGGGCAGCCACAAGGTGTTGTGACCGCGCATACGGTAGTAGCGGGTCAGCGAGTCCATCAGCGTCTGGTTGAACGCGTGGCCCATATGCAGCGTGCCGGTCACGTTCGGCGGTGGCAACTGGATCGAGAACGACTCGCGACCCGGTGTGCGGCCGGCCGCGAAGTAGCCGCGGTCCTGCCAGCGGGCATACCAATCGGCTTCGATGCCGGCCGGCTCGAAGCTCTTGGCGAGCGAACTGTCGCCGCCGGCGTCCGGGGCGGGGGGAGTGGGATGGGTCATGCGCGGGATCGGCTTGGATTCAGTGAACGGCGGGTGATCGGAAAGTCGGGTGAGCCGGGAGCGGCGTCGGGGTCAGCGGGCATCGCGCTTGTAGCTGGCCCTGGCCTTGCCCAGTTCCTCGGCAATCGCGCGGGACACGGCCTCCCGGACCGTCTCGCGCATCGTGCTGCGGATGTCCTCGATCAGCCGCTGGGCGCTGCGCTCGAGCAACTCGTCCAGCCGCTCGACCAGCGGGCCGTCGACCAGCCGGTCCGAGTGGCGCAGCATCCGCTGCATCACGTTGGCCTCGATCTTCAGCGCCATGCGGTTCCAGGCCGGCTCGTCGAACGCCACCGGGTCTTCGACCAGCCGCGGCCGGACGGCCACCGGCAGGATGTCGGTGAGCATCGGGATGTCGTCCTCGGCTGAGGAGGCGGACGTCTGTTGACGCGCCGGCCCCGCCGGCGAGACCGTGTCACCGCCGCGGGCATCGTCTGGGGTGTTGTCCTGCGTAGCCATCGTGTCAACCGGATAAAGGAGCGGAACCCGGCACCGCCGGGCGGGAGAGAGGCCCCCAGTGTAGCCGCACCACCTCAGGCATGGCCAAGATCGTGGCGATGCATCGGGTAGCCGCGATCGCGGTACAGGCGCCAGCGTTCGCGCGCCGCTTCGCGGTCGGCCTGCTCGGTGCTGACCAGTTCGATCAGGCGCTCGAAGCGGCTGAAGTGGGGCGGGGTCGTGCGGCCCAGGTTGACCATCACGTCCAGGTGGTCGGAATCGGCCGCCTGGTCGGCCAGGACCACCGGCGTATCGGCGGCCAGCGGGTCGTCGGCCAGCACATGCGGGATGAACTCGCCGCGGGCGAACACCCAGAGCATCTCGTCAAAGCGCTTCAGCGTGGCCTTGTCGTCGCAGTACACCTGGCAGCGCAGACCGTTGCGGTAGATCTTGCGGACCAGCCGGCAGCCGTAGCCGAGCTTGTCCGCGGTGTTGAAATGAAAATCGATCCGGGTCATGCCTGGCCGGCGCGAACCGACAGGAAGCGCACCAGCATCGCCACCGGGCGTCCGCTCGAGCCCTTGTTGTTGCCCGAATGCCAGGCGGTCCCGGCGATGTCCAGGTGGGCCCAGTCGTAGGCGCGGGTGTAGCGCTCGAGAAAGCAGGCCGCCGTGACGGCGCCGGCATCGCGCCCGCCGACATTGGCCATGTCGGCAAACGGCGACTTGATCTGGCGCTGGTAGGCCTCGTCCATCGGCATGCGCCAGCAGGTGTCCAGCGCGTCGCGCCCGGCATTGAGCAACTGGTCGGCCAGCGGGTCGTTGCGGGCGAACAGGCCGGTGTGATGATGGCCCAGCGCCACCACGCACGCGCCGGTGAGCGTGGCCAGGTCGATCACCGCGTCGGGCTTGAAGCGCTCGACATAGGTGAGGGCATCGCACAGGATCAGCCGGCCCTCGGCATCGGTGTTGAGGATCTCGATGGTCTGGCCCGACATGCTGGTGACGATGTCGCCGGGCCGGGTGGCCTTGCCGCTGGGCATGTTCTCGCAGGTCGGCACGACCACGACCAGGTTGATCTTGAGCTTCATCTCGGCCACCGCGCGCATCGTGCCCAGCACCGCTGCCGCACCGCCCATGTCGTATTTCATCTCGTCCATGCCGGCGGCCGGTTTGATCGAGATGCCGCCGGTATCGAAGGTGATGCCCTTGCCCACGAGCACGACCGGCTTCTTCGAGGCCGCCGCGCCCTGGTATTGCAGGATGATCAGCTTGGGCGGCTCTTCCGAGCCCTGCGCCACCGCGAGCAGCGCGCCCATCTTGAGCTGGCGCATCTGCTTTTCCTCGAGTACCTGCACCTTGAGCTTGAACTTGCGGGCCATTTCCTTGGCGGCATTGGCCAGGTAGGTCGGGGTGCAGACATTGCCGGGCAGGTTGCCCAGGTCACGGGTGAGGTCGCTGCCGTTGGCCGTGGCCAAGGCCCGCACCAGCACCGGGCGCAGGCTCTTGATGCGGGCACCGGCACAGGCCAGGGCGACCCGGGCAAGGCGTGCCCTGCGGGGCGGTTTTTCCGACTTGAAGCGATCGAACTGGTAGTTGACGAGGCGGGCGGCGAGCACTTCCTGCTCGAGCAGCCACTCCGGCTCGCGGTCGGTGACCGGGGTCTGGCCCAGCAAGCTGACCACCTCGCCGGCGCCCAGCGTGGACAGCCGCTTGTAGGCAGCCCGGCAGGCCTCGGCGAACTTGTCCGCCGGCACCTTGCTGCCCATCCCCATCGAGATCAGCAGCACCCGCCTGGCGGCGCCGTCGGTGTGCAACAACAGGTCGGCGCCGACCTTCTCGGGCAGATCGCCGGCCTTGAGCGCGGCGCTGATCCGGCATCGGTGGCCTTGTCCAGCGCGGCGCCGTCTGCCCGCGCCTGGTCCAGCACGGGAATGATCAGGCAATCCGTCTTGAGTTTCTCGACGGGTAAGGGCTTTATGCTAAATTGCATCGCACCACTCCAGCAGGTCGGCTCGACGGCAGGTTGCCGCCCAGGTTGTTGATTGTTTTCGTCGGTTGTTGACGTTTGCGTTTGATGTCTGCGTCCTGTATCCGCCGAAAACCTGGTCTGGCGATGGCTGCGCCTCCAAGTCATGCGCCGGCCAACTCGCTGGTCATTATAGCCACCGGTCCAATCGCTTCATCCCGCTGATGCTGTTCACCAAGTCGCTCAGGCGCGAGCTGAGAAGCATCGCGGGCATCGTTTTCGCCACCGTCTTCACGATCATGGTGACGACCAGCCTCGTGCGTTTCCTGGGGCGGGCCGCCGGCGGCAGGGTCGATTCGGCAAGCGTGCTGCCGCTGATCGCCTTCTCGTCGATCAATATCCTCGGCCAGTTGCTGGTGCTCACGCTGTTCGTGGCCGTGCTCATGACGCTGACCCGTGCCTGGCGCGATTCCGAGATGGTGATCTGGCAGGCCAGTGGCCAGAGCCTGACCGCCTGGATCCGGCCGGTCATGGGGTTCGCACTGGTCTTCATCCTGCTCTGTGGGTCGATCTCGTTTTACCTGTCGCCCTGGGCGAACCAGCAGATCATCGAGTACCAGCGCCGCTTCGAGCAGCGCGAGGATGTCTCGATGATCGCCGCCGGCCAGTTTCGCGAATCGGCCAGTGCGAACCGGGTGTTCTTCGTCGAGTCGCTCAATGCCGACGAGACCGAGGTGCGCAATGTCTTCGTCACCCAGCAATCGGGCGACCGGCTGGTCATCGTCGTCTCCAGCAGCGGGGCCATCGAGTCGCGCCCTGACGGCGAACGCTACCTGGTGTTGGAGCAGGGGCGCCGATACGACGGCAACCTGGACAACGCCGAGTTACGGGTGATGGGGTTCGAGCGCTACGGGTTGCGCTCGATCCCAAGCCGGTCGTCGTCAGCGAGGGCAGCGTCAAGTCCAAGACCACGGTGGAACTGTTGCAAGACTGGACCCCGGCCGACCAGGGTGAATTCGCCAAGCGGCTCGGCGTGCCGCTGTCGGCGGCCCTGTTGGCGCTGCTGGCGATCCCGTTGTCATCGTCGAACCCGCGGGTAGGGCGCTCGATCAACCTGCTCGTGGCCCTGTTGATGTTCATGGTGTATTCGAACCTGCTGTCGATCACCAACACCTGGATCGCGCAGCAGCGTCTGTCCTTCGGTGTGGGTGTCTGGATCGTGCATGCGCTGGCCGGGGCCGTCGTGATCTTCATGTTCTGGCGTCGTCTCACGCTGGGACGCTTGCTGCCGCGCTGGCGGGCACGCGCACCAGCCGCCACCGCACACTGAAGGGCGCGCCGATGCATGTCCTGCGCGCCTACTTCGCCCGCCAGACCGTCGGTTCGGTCGGCTTCGTGCTGCTGGGCTTTCTCGCGCTGTTCTCGTTTTTCGACTTCATTGCCGAGCTCGAGGACATCGGCCGGGGGCGCTATCAGCTGCACCACGCGATCGCCTATGTGTTGCTCAGCCTGCCCGGCCATGTCTACGAGCTGATGCCGATCGCCGCGCTGATCGGCACGATCTACGCGTTGGCCCAGTTTGCCTCCAACTCCGAGTTCACCGCGATGCGGGCCGCGGGGCTGGGCCGGCTCACCGCGCTGCGCCTGTTGCTGCGGGTCGGACTGATGCTCGCGATCCTCACCGGTCTCGTGGGCGAGGTGCTTTGCCCCCGGCCGAGAAACTGGCGCAGAACCGTGCGGCTGCAGGCGATCGGCGGCGAGTTCACCGGGCAGTTCCGCTCGGGTATCTGGATCAAGGACACCGTGCGCGACGATGCCGGTGAGGTGAAACTGCAGCGGTTCGTCAATATCGGCCGTATCCGGGCCAGCGGCGAGTTCGCCGATGTGCGGGTCTTCGAATTCGACGACCAGCTGCGTCTGCAACGCGTCCTGCACGCGCCCTCGGCGGGGTTCGTCGGCACCGATCTCTGGCAGTTGGAAGAGGCGACCGAGCTGGCGATCCATGCCGATGTCGAAGTGCGTGGCAGTAACGCGATCCGGGTGCAGCGCGAGGCCCGCGGCCAGATGGCATGGCAGACGCGGCTCACCCCCGAGATCCTCAACGTGCTCGCGGTGTCGCCCGAGAGCATGTCGGCCTGGGGGCTGTATGCCTACATCGGGCACCTGCGGGCCAACCAGCAGGACCCGACCCGCTACGAGATCGCGATGTGGAAGAAGATCGTCTACCCACTGGCCGTGCTGGTGATGATGGCACTCGCGCTGCCGTTCGCCTATCTGCATGCCCGTGCCGGCAGCATCGGGTACAAGGTGTTCGCCGGCATCATGCTCGGGGTCGCGTTCCATTTTTTGAATGGTTTGTTTTCACATCTTGGTCTGCTCAATACCTGGGCGCCCTGGGTATCCGTCAGTATTCCCAGCATTGCGGCACTGCTCATTGCACTGTTCATGCTTTATCGCGTGGGCGGTGCTCGTTGACCGGCCTGTAAGTTATTGCAATGCAACATCGGGTTGACGGATACCGCAGTCATCACGGGGCCGGGAAATGCCTGCCATGACAACAAAAATTTTCATTTACTTAGTTTTTCAACTTCATTACGATTCGGGTGTCCTGATTCACGGCGCTTGCCTGAGTCAGGAATCGAGGAGGAGGAGAGGCAGCATTGCTGCCATTTTGGGGCGCACTACGGTGCGCCTTTTTCTTTGCCCTTTTTCTTTGCCTATCGCTGCGCCGCTGTCCCTGGCGGATCGCAGGGCACGACCGCTCCGCGCGTTTCCCCCCGATGCGATTGCTTGTTACACTGCAGCAGATCAGTTAGCCGTCCGATCGGTCGGTTAATTACAAGACACGCGTCGGTGCCAGCACCACCGCGCGACTGATATTGAATCGATGGGAGACTCCATGAAGCACACCGTACTGAAGACCCTGGCTGTCGGCAGCCTGCTCGCCTTGTCGGGCGCCGCCAGTGCCAAGGTCGTCCTGACCACGTCCAGCTGGGTGCCGCCCAGCCACCTGCTCACCCGGGCCCAGTCGGCCTGGTGCGACGAGGTCGCCAAGGCCACCGACAGCCGCGTCAGCTGCAACCTGCTGCCCAAGGCCGTGGCGCCGCCGCCCAAGACCTTCGATGCGGTCCGCGACGGCCTTGCCGACCTGTCGTTCAGCGTCCATGGCTACACGCCGGGCCGCTATGTGCTGACCCAGATGGCAGAATTTCCGTTTCTGGGTGATTCGCCGATCGCCACCAGCGTTGCCTACCAGCGTATCTACGAGAAATACCTGGCCTCGTTCGACGAACATCGCGGCCTGAAGGTCATCACCGTGTTCACCCACGGCCCCGGCGTGATCTTCAATGGCAAGAAGCCGGTCACCTCGCTCGAGGACCTGTCCGGCCTCAAGTTCCGAGTGGGTGGCGGCATGGTCAACACGATGGCCCAGGCGATCGGCGCCAATGCGACGCTCAAACCGGCGCCGCAGTCGTACGAACTGCTGTCCGCGGGTGTCATGGACGGCGTGTTCTTTCCCCACGAGTCGATCACCTCGTTCAAGCTCGAGAAGCTGATCTCGCATCGCACGACGTTCCCGGGCGGCCTGTACAACACCAGTTTCGCGCTGGTGATGAACCCGGCCACCTGGGCGCGGATCGACAAGGCCGACCAGGCCGCGATCGAGAAGCTCTCGGGTGAGCACGCGGCGCGCCTGTTCGGCAAGTTCTGGGAAGCAGAAGACACCAAGAGCAAGGCCGTGCAACAGACGGTGGGCGTGGCCGCCGTCGAGGCGAGCCCCGCGTTCGTCGCCGATGTGAAAAAGCGTACCGCCGGTCTGGAGGCTGCCTGGTTCAAGGAAGCCAAGGAGCGCGGGCTGAAGAACCCGGAAGCCGTGCTCAAGGCCTTCCGCGACGAGATCGGCAAGCTCGAGTAAGCCCCGCCCGGGCGCGCGGATAACCGGGCGCCCGGCCAGCGATTGCCCGGCGGGCCGCAGCGCCCGCCCGTTCCGGCAGGTCATGCCGTGTTCGCAGGTTCTTTCCGGTGCTCCCGGCACCGTTCCACCTGAATCACTTCGGCGCAGTCGGCGTCCCACCTATGTCGCGTATCCAAAACCTGCTCGGCGCGGTCGCCGGCCTGGCACTGTTCCTGATGATGTGGCTCACGTTCTTTGATGTCGTGGGCCGCAAGTTCTTCGACAACTCGATCGTTGGCAGTGTCGAACTCACCGAGTTGCTGATGATGATCACGATCTTCGTGGCCATGCCGCTGACGTCGCTGGCCGGGGAGCACATCGTGTTCGACCTGTTCGACCGCGTGCTGCCCGATTCGATCGCCCATTGGCAATACCGGATCGCCCAGGGCTTTTCCGCGCTGGTGTTTGCCGGCGCCGCCTGGATCGTCTACGAGCGCGCGGCGCGCACGCTCGAGTACGGCGACGAGACCGCCCAGTTGATGATCAAGCTCGCGCCGTTTCAGTTCCTGATCGCCGTGTTGCTGATGATCACCGCGCTGGTCCATGGCTGGCTGTGCCTGCGCGGCGCGGATGACGGCTCGACCGGAGCACGATCATGACCGAAGGCTTGCTCGGCTTTGCCGCCATGTTCGTGTTGATGAGCCTGCGGATCCCGATCGCCCTGAGCATGGCAGTCGTCGGGCTCGTGGGCATGGGCCTGGTGCGCTCGTGGCCCGCCGCGATGTCCTCGACAGGGACCGAGATCATCGACATCGCCGCCTACACGCTGTCGGTCGTGCCGCTCTTTGTGCTGATGGGTAATTTCGTCACCCGCGCCGGGATGTCACGCGACCTGTACCAGGCCGCCTACACGATCATCGGTCATCGGCGTGGCGGGCTGGCGATGTCGACGATCGTCGCCTGCGCCGGCTTCGGGGCCATCTGCGGCTCGTCGATCGCCACGACGGCGACCATGGCCCGCGTCGCGATGCCCCAGATGCAGCGATTCAACTACTCGACCGCGTTCGCCGCCGGCTCGATCTGCGCCGGCGGCACGCTGGGCATCCTGATCCCGCCGTCGGTGATCCTGGTGATCTACGGCATCATGACCGAGCAGAGCATCGGCGCGCTGTTCGCCGCGGGCATCATCCCGGGCATCCTGGCCTCGTTGTTCTACCTGGGCGCATCGATGTTCATCACCGCCCGGCGCCCGGAATACGGCCCGCCCGGCGAGCGCGCAACGAGCGCCGAGCGGCTGCAGGCGCTCCGCAGTATCTGGGGTGTGCTGCTGTTGTTCGCCATCGTCATGGGCGGCATGTACGGTGGCATTTTCACACCGACCGAGGCCGCCGGGGTGGGGGCCACCGGGGGCTTTCTGTTCGCGCTGGCGCGCGGCTCGCTGTCGTTCGATGTGCTGCGCGAAGTGCTGGTCGAATCGGCCCGCACCACCGCGATGCTGTTCACGATCGTCATCGGCGCCGCACTGTTCGCCAACTTCCTCAACTTCACCAGCCTGCCGACCGAGCTGCGCGACTTCGTGTTGCAGTTCGAACTCAATCCGATCGTCGTCGTGATCGCGATCTGCCTGGTCTACGTGGTGCTGGGCATGGCGATGGAAAGCCTGTCGATGATGCTGCTGACGGTGCCGATCTTCTTTCCGCTGATCACCGGCCTGGGCTTCGATCCGATCTGGTTCGGCATCATCATCGTCTGCGTGATCGAGATCAGTCTGATCACGCCGCCGGTGGGCATGAACATCTTCGTGCTCTCGAGCGTGCTGCCCCATGTCAAGACCGAGGTGATCTGGCGCGGCGTGCTGCCCTTCGTGGCCGCCGATGTCCTGCGCATGGCGGTGCTGATCGCGTTCCCGGCGCTCAGCCTCTACCTGCCCCGCCTGCTCAACCTCTGACGGCGCACCGGCCTGACGCCGGGCGTCGCGGCGGTTTCAGGTCGCGTGGCAGATTCGCAGGGTGCGGCGAAAGAGCTCGTGGCGCGGCTCGGCCAACGCATCGCAGGCCGACATGTGGTCGCGCCCCTTGAGCGAGAGCAAGGTCACGGTGCGCGGCGCCCGCGCCGCCTTGATCAGGCGCCCCTGGCGGTGGAACTCGCTGCTCTCGCGCTCGCCGACCGAGGCGAGCAGTGGCAGCGCTTGCACATCGCTCATCAGGCCCGGGCTCAGACGACGCGCGCTACGCTGGTCCAGTTGCAGGTCCTGGTTCAGGAAGGCCGCCTGGGTGAGCGGCCGGATGTCGAACACGCCGCTGATCGACACGCCGGCCCTGACCAGGTCGGCCGGCAGGCGCCTGTCCCAGCGACGCCAGCGCGCGGCCAGCATCATCGCGGTCAGGTGGCCGCCGGCCGAGTGTCCGCTGACGACGATGCGATTGCGATCGAAGCCCAGCTTCGGGCCTTCCAGCCAGAGCCAGGCAAGTGCCGCGACATTCTGGCGCACGATGTGCTCCAGCGTGACCGCCGGCAGCAACGCGTAGTTGACGATGGCCACGGCCACACCCTTGGCCACGTAGGGCGCCGCCACCCAGGAGAAGTCGCGCTTGTCGAGCGCCCGGCCAGTAGCCGCCGTGGATGAAGACCAGCAGCGGCGCGTCGGGCGTGCGGCACGGAACAGGTCCAGGCGCTCGGTCGGGTGTTCGCCGTAGGGCAGATCGATCGCCTTGCTGGGCGACGCTCGCGGTGGCTGCGCTGCGCCGCCCATCGGCCGAAGATCTGCGGATAGTTCGAGATGGTTTCGCGCGGGTTGTACTCGCGATTGTAAAAATCGGCCTGCGACTCCATCGGCTCACTCCGGTTCTTATCGAGCGGCGAGTGTAACCGAGCCTGCGCGACAGCGGCCGGCGCGGCGCCGTCGCGTTACGGTTGACGGATGATCATCAGGCCGAGCGACAGCAACAGCAACAACAGCGCCCCCAGCAGGGTTTCGCGGCCGTTCCCGGCGCGACCCCGGTCGTCGGCGGTGCCGGTGACCAGCGGCAGGTTATAACCCGGGCACCGGCGTGGCTGGCTCGGAGTTGTCCGCGGCAACCGCCGGCAGCGGCACCTGCCAACCCCGGTAGAAGGGGTCGCGCAGCAGTTCGACCCGTTGACGTCGGGCGTTCTCGACGATCTGCAGGATGACCAGTTGGCGCAGCAACGGCTCGGTGCGCGGGTCCTGCAGGCTGGCCACCTCGCGGCGCAGCGCCTTCTCGAAATCCTGCCCCGACCAACGGTGCGCGGCCTGGGACAGGCTGATCGCCACCGGGTCGCCACCGGGCAGCCGGGCGATCACCAGCAGGCTGCCGGCCACCAACACGGCAGACACGAGAACCAGGACCACTCCCTTGCTGAACGACATGCGAACGCCTCCTTGGCAGGAATAAAGCAAGCCGCGTGCCGGAAAATATAGTCCTGCGTTATCAACCGCTTGCCAATGGGTGCCCGGGCAGTAGGGGCAATCGGTAAAGCGTCCCGACAGGCGCGTGGGCGGATCCGGCGATGATCGGCGCCTGTGTGCCGGCCCGGCGGGCAGCGCGGCTGCTATACTGCGCGTCGCGTGGGGCGGTAGCTCAGATGGGAGAGCGTCGCGTTCGCAATGCGAAGGTCGAGGGTTCGATCCCCTTCCGCTCCACCAAGGCCATCCAAGGGCTCGGACTCGTCTCCGGGCCCTTTTTCTTGCCTGAAATCCCCGCGCCACGCGGGGTTCCCGCCTTCCGTGCTGCGGGTGCCGACCTGCCCGGTTTTCAGCGATTCCTGCTCCAAGTCTGTCTTTATTCTCCGTCTGGCCTGCGGGTAGGCGCAGTTTCGTCTTTATACGAATCAACCAGTTACGCGCGGCTGTTCAGCGTCAACCACGGCCAGCGGTCACCAGTGCAACTAGACAATGTGCGTCACTTGTACTAACGTTGCGGCAATTGATCTAACAAAAGAGGTGCTGGCATGACTGCCGCTGCATCGTCGCCTTCCGCCCGCTCTGCTCGACTTGGCTACGCGCCACTCCTGAGCAGGAGGTGGTGCTGCGCCGTGCCGCCGAGGTGGCTCATAAGTCGCTGACCGACTTCATTCTCGACAGTGCTTGCCTGGCCGCCGAGCAGACCCTGCTCGATCAGCGCCTGTTCATGGTCTCGGGCAGCCAGTACCAGGCCCTGATGGATCTGCTGGATCCCCCTGAGCAGGCCAACGACGGCTTGCGTGATCTCTTTGCTCGCAAGGCGCCCTGGGACACCAAGTGACGTTGCGCGCTCCGGAGCCTTTGGCCGCGCAGCATCGACTGGAGGGTTTT
Organism: Burkholderiaceae bacterium; assembly: GCA_041396665.1. Taxonomy (GTDB): domain Bacteria; phylum Pseudomonadota; class Gammaproteobacteria; order Burkholderiales; family Burkholderiaceae_E; genus JAUIAI01. The sequence continues at coordinate 37,202 of JAWKYE010000030.1, read as the reverse complement.
GATTGCGGCAAGCCCGCGCTGACTGACTGGCTGTTGCGCCACGCCCGCCAGGCACAGAGCGGTGGTTCGGCCAAGACCTTTGTCGTTGCCGAGAGGGATGACCGCGTAACGGGCTACTTCAGCCTGACCGTCGGGCAGGTCGATACGCTGGAAGCGCCGGAGCGCATCCGCAAGGGGATGGGGCAGTACCCTTTGCCCGTCGTGATCCTGGCGAGGCTGGCGGTATCCATTCTCGATCAGGGGCGAGGCATCGGCTTTGGCCTGCTGCAGGACGCGATTCGCCGCACGATGCTGATTGCCGGGCAGGCCGGCGTCCGTGCCATGCTGACCCACCCCATCGATGAAGAAGCGGCGCGGTTCTACACCCGGTTCGGGTTCATCGCGTCACCGTTGCGCGAGCAGCAATTGCTGCTGCTCTTGAAGGATGCCCGTCGCTGGGTACGCTGAACCATGACCATCGAATCCCTGCCTACTTTCACCAAACCCGCCCGCCAGCGCTGGGAGTCGATTCCCGCCGACATCCACCAACGGCTGCTGTCCAACGTCTGGTGCGGGCAGTGCCGTCGTGAAACGACCATCACTAATTTCTTTGCAACCAGCGGTTGCCGCGCATCTGGCTGCTCGGGCTGCATGGGGTCACATTGCCCGGAGCTGATGCTGATCTCGCGGCGGGTGCGCCAGTAGTCTTGATTGCGTTGAGTCCACGCCCGCTGCGGATCCTGTTGATTGCTCCGGTAGTCGGGATCGGACTTGAGCTTGTCCCGCTGCCACTGGCGCCTGAGGGCGCGCTGGCCATCTGGCGAAGAGCAGAAGGCTTGGCCAGGAACCTGCGGACGGGGTTCGAAGGGCTGGCCGCAGCACGCGCAGCGTTTGGTCATCTTCGGGGTCTCCATGCAGTGTCCGTATGGAAACCGCCACTGACCGTGGCGATGGACGCGAAGCTGCTGCCCTACAAGGCGGTGTTCAGAGAGCGGCTCGGTCCAACGCGGGTGCCAGGGCCGATCGCAACCGATCCACGATGGCAGGCAGGGGCGCGGGCTGATCGTCCAGCAGGACCGGATAGACCGAATCCACCGGCGCCGGTGTGACGGCATCGCCGAAGCCGACATCGATCTGCGTCTTGCAGCGCGCCTTGGCCAGTTCGCCCGCGATGATCACGCGGACGCCGCCGTAGCCGGCTTCCTCGCGGATTTCCTCGACCGTGACCGATGCGGGGTCAAATGCAATGCCGTCGTCCACAGCCACGGCGGCGATGTCGCGAAAGGTCTCGGCCACCGATGCCAGATCGCTCGCACCGAAGCCGAGCAGGTCGGCATCGCGCGTGGCCCGGTGGGGCGTGTCGTACCAGAGCGTGAACAGCAGCGCGCCCTTGAGCAGAAAGCGGTCCGCGTGCTGCGACTGGGTCATGCGGTAGAGGATGCGCTCCAGCGCGAACCGCACCAGCACCTGATTGAAATCGACACCCTGCGCTTTGGCAACGTTGAGCAGGCGCGCACGGACGGACGCGGCGACGTTTGGATTGGCGGGGTTCATCCGACGCTTTCCAGGTAAGGCCGCATCACGTTGGCCACGCGGCAGACCTGGGCGTTGCGCCAGATGTCATCGACCGATGCCTTGTTGCGGGCCCTGGCGTCCTTCAGGGCCTCCAGCGCCACGTCCAGGCCGATCTTGTTGCGGTGCTTGAAGCAGTCCGCCACGGTCTTGGCCACGCCGTAGAACCGGAGCTTGACGCCATCGCGTTGAACTTCCTCGACGCCGGCCGTGTAGGCTTCACCGGTGAACTGCACCAACTTGATCGGTGGGTAGTCGAACCGTGGGGCATGGCTGCCGCGCGGCATGGCAATCAGACCTGGCGCGGCAGTTGGGTGGTCAGCTCGTGGAACTGCAGCGCAGTGAGCAGGTAGAACACGGCTTGTGGCACCTTGGTGGCGACGGTGACCAGACTCTCGTTATCGAAGAAATATTGGAACATTCCCGTCATGACCCGGCCGCAGGCACGGGGGCTGAAGCACCCGGATGCGGCTGCCACAGATCACCCAGGGTTCATCGTGGCCTGCTTTGCAGGATCGCTGCACAGCCAGCCGGATACACCCGTCTCCATCGAGATCGCTGTCCCAGATCGCCACATGCAAGGCTGGCTTTTCCGTGAGCCGGTTGACGCATTCGTCAAACCCTACGACCAGCAACCGACAGCGGGCCAAGACGACTTGGCAGTGCCGAAGCTGAAAAAGAGCATTGGCAAACAACAAGACAAAGACGGAACAGGATCATGAGCCGGCGCAGTGTAAGAGGATTTCAGAAGGATCGGCTAAGCCAGATCCTTGCCGCCCGGCGTCTGACCCAAGTTCAGCTGGCCTCGATGGTAGAGGTGTCGCCCGCGACCATCAGCAAGTGGCGCGCGGGGACTCAGGCCCTGAGAGCGATGCGCTCGAACGCCTGGCTGGAGTAGTCAATGTCACGCCGGAGTGGTTTACGCGCGTGCCGTCGGCGAAGGTGTCGTTGCCGCTTTTTCGCAGCAACGCGTCTGCACACGTCACGGCGCGGGCAATGCTTGAGGCTCGTCTCGAGTGGGCCCAGGACGTGGCTGTGGCATTGATGGAGTATGTCGATTACCCCGATGTCAACGTGCCGACTCGCGGTTACACCGACCCAGAAGAGATCACGGCCGAGGACATCGAGAAGGCCGCCTGAGAATGCCGTGACATGTGGCGTCTCGGGCGTTCGGCCATTCAGGACCTGGCGCTTGTCGTGGAAGGCGCCGGGATCATCCTCGTCCGCGAGGAAACCGGCATCGCGCAGATCGAGGGGCTTTCAGCTTGGAGTGAGGTTTTGGGCCGCCCGCTCATCCTTCTGTCGGCCGATAAGGACAATGGGTACCGCAGTCGATTCGATCTTGCGCATGAAATTGCGCATGTCGTTTTGCATCGTCACATTCAGCGCACGACTGATAGCGCTCGGCACAAGCTGATGGAGCAGCAGGCGCACCGCTTCGCAGGTGCATTCTTGCTTCCGGCTGAGACCTTCGCGCCGGAGGTTCGCGTGCCGCCGACGCTGGATGATGATGGTGCTCTGATGCTGTTCAAGCGCCGCTCTGCCCGCTGGGGTGCGAAATCGGAACCTGGCGACGATGATCGCAGGCCCGAGCAGCCGCGCCTGCTTCGTCGAACCATTGACCTACTGGTTGAAGAGAAGGTCATGCCGCTGGATGCCATTCCGAGACACATCGGATTGGCGGCCGGGGACATCGAGGCGCTTGCCGGGCTGCCCGAAGGCTACTTCCAGGGCAAGACCAAGGTCGTGGAGTTCGTGCGTCTGAAGGCAGTCCAGAAGCCAACCGATGACCGTCCGGGTCAAGGCAACGAGGTGGTGCAGTTTCGACCCGTATCCAATCCTGATGTGAAAGGAACCGTGATGTCCAAGAACACGAAGCAGACGTCCTCGCGAATCGGCCGACTGGCGTCCGAGACGCTGCAAAGCAGCAGCGCGTCCCAGGTTGCCAAGAGCCTTGCCGCTTCAGCCCTTGCCCAGCGCGCCGGCGCCAAGCCTAGGCCGGCAACTTGGCGATCGTCTGAACGTGCGTCCCGCTGCCTGTCTGGAAGTTCTGCGCTGCGTCGAGTCCTTGATCATCCACTTCACTGGCGCAGCGGCGCGCCCACGCCGTCACCTCGTCGAGGTTGAAACGCACCAACTTCCCAACATAGACGAAAGGCACTCCCATAGACTGACGAATCTTGGGATGCGCGAGCAGGTACATCGGCAAGTTGATGGACGCAGCAGCCTCTCTTGCCGACACCTGTTTCGCATCGAGAGAATCGCGGGCGGTGCACCGTTACGAGGTCGACTCGTCGAGCGCCCCGTTCTCAAAAGCCAAGATCTGGTCGAAGGGGTGGCAGACTCGCTTCGAGAGCTTGAAGTACCTGGGGCCACGACCCTCGCTTAGGTCGAGTTTCCGCAGATAACCAAGTCTGCGGGCACCGTCGGACTGCTGTCGGGAAATGCGAGTGGTAGAGCGAACTTGCAGGACGGGGTGAGTGGGTACGCCCAAGCACGTTCAGGTGCGCTGGTCAGGTCGTTTTCCATGGGATGAGCGTGTGGCGGGGTGTTAAACTTTGCCACCATCCTTTTTTGCAAGAAGGCCCGCCTAGCGCGGGCTTTGTTGTTCTACGCAGGAGGCCGGATGAATGCAGCGTTCCAACCCGGTCATCCCGACTTCCCGCCGGGCCGGGCCGCGGCGCTGGCCCGGTTGGCGGGGGTGGCGGCCGACGACTACGCCCGAACCCGCAACTACCTGGACGGGCAGGTCACCGGGTTGTCGCCATACCTCACCCACGGCTTGCTCGGGCTGGACGAAGCGGTGGCGCATGCCCGTATGGTGCTTGCCCTGGAGGGCCGGCACAAGTTGATCAACGAGTTCGGCTGGCGGGCCTATTGGCAGCATGTGTTCCGTCACCTGCACGCCGACGGCATCCGCGTGCCCCGGCAGCCGCCACCGGCCCCGGCGAGCACTTATGCCGAGCGGGTGCCGGCCGATGTGCGCGAGGCGCGCACCGGGCTGACGGTGATCGATGCGTCGGTGCGCATGCTGTACGACACCGGCTATGTTCACAACCACGCGCGGATGTGGCTGGCGTCCTATCTGGTGCACCAGCGTCGCGTCGACTGGCGCGCCGGTGCCGATTGGATGATCGGCCACCTGCTCGATGGTGACCTGGCGTCGAACACCTTGTCCTGGCAGTGGGTGGCCGGCACCTGGACCGGCAAGCCCTACTTATTCAACGACGAGAACGTGGCGCGCTTCGCGCCGCCTCTGGCGCAGCCGGGCTCGGTGCTGGACCGGTCTTACGAGGAGATGGCGCGGCGGGCGGCGCACGGCGCACTGGGTGGCTTGCCCGCTCCCGTCGGTCGTTGCGCCGGGGTTGACGAGCCCGGGGTCGCCGACGCACCGCCTGCGGCGCTGCTGGCCGAATATCCGCTGCTGGACATCGCCTCGCTGGCCGCCTTCGATGATCAGCCGCTGCTCTGCCGCCACCCGTTCGCGATCGGTTGGCGCGCGGACGAGTCTGCGGCAGCGGTGGGTGTGCTGGTGACCGAGTGGCACCGGCAGCATCGCTGGTCGCCGCGGCGGTGGCGGTTCGTGCTGCAAAGCCTGGCCCGCGGGGGCCAGCCCATCGTGATGGCGAGCCGGGCGCAATGGACGCATTGGCTTGCCGGCCGGCGCGCGCCGGTATTCTGGCCGACCGATGAGCATCTGGCCGACAGCTGGCCGCGGGCTTCGGTCCGCCTGCCGATGCTGATCGAGGTCGCGCGGCGCACGCCGTTTGCCGAGCCCGCCGGATTGCAGGCGTCGTTTTCGGCATGGTGGCGGGCGGTGCAGCGGGCGGGCCCCTTCGATGGGTGAGCCGCGACGCACCCACCGCGGCAACAAGCAGGCGCGACCGACCAAGCCCTGTGCCCGTTGTGGCCGGCCGATGACCTGGCGCCGGGCGTGGGCCGGGCGCTGGGACGAGGTTCGCTATTGTTCCGATGCCTGTCGCCGGCGCCGGGGTGGCGAAGGCTGACGGGCTGGTGCCCGGGCGCCTCAGCCGCGGGCCGAGGTCGAGCCGGGCGGCAACCGGAAGACCGCGACCGCCTGCACCAGGTCGTCGGCCTGCTGGCGCAGGCTTTCGGCGGCAGCCGTCGATTCTTCGACGAGCGCGGCGTTCTGCTGGGTGTTCTGGTCCATGTGCATCACGGCCTCACCCACCTGTTGCACTCCCGAGCTCTGTTCCTGGCTGGCCAGCGAGATCTCGCTGACGATATCGCTGACCCGGCGGATCGAGCCGACGATCTCCTCCATCGTCTGGCCGGCCTGATTGACCAGTTCGGTGCCTTGCGACACCCGTTTCTCACTGTCCGAGATCAGGCTTGCGATCTCCTTGGCGGCGTCGGCAGAGCGGCGCGCCAGGCTGCGCACCTCGCCCGCCACCACCGCAAAGCCACGACCTTGCTCGCCGGCCCGCGCCGCTTCGACCGCGGCATTCAGCGCCAGGATGTTGGTCTGGAACGCGATGCCGTCGATGACGGTGATGATGTCGGTGATCTTTTTGGACGACTCGTCGATGCCGCGCATGGTCTGCACGACCTCGCTGACGACCTCGCCGCCCTGGCTGGCGATGGTCGAGGCGCCCTTGGCCAGCTCGTTGGCCTGTTGCGCATTGTCGGCATTGTTGCGCACCGTGATACCCAGTTCATCCATCGTGGCCGCGGTCTGCTGCAGCGAACTGGCCTGCATCTCGGTGCGGTCCGACAGATCCTGGGTGCCCGAGGCGATCTCGGCGCTGGCGGTGGCGACGCTCTCGGCATTCATGCGCACCGTGCTGAAGATGCCCGACAACTGCTCGCGCATCTGGAACAGGCCGCCCAGCACGCTGTGCTCGTGCAGGCCGGCGCGGGTCGGCGTGCCCGACAGGTCGCCGGCGGAGAGTTCCCTGACCAGGCCGACCACCTCGTCGGGCGTGCCGCCGAGCCGGTCATTGATCCACCACCACTGGCGCAACGACCAGACGGTGCAAGCGGCGACCAGCAGCGTCATCAGGACGATCAGGTATTCCCAGATCGTGGCGGCTGTCATCGCCTGGGCCACGCGTGACGAGGTGCGGGTTTCCAACATCGCGAGGAATTCGTTCACCGGCTGCATGATGTTGGCCTTGTACCGATGGTAATCGGCGTCGTGCATCAGCTTCAGCGCGCGCGCAGGGTCCGGCTGGCCACGCACGGTGAACGCCCCCTGCTGGTCGGGATAGAGCCCCTTGACCAGGTTCATCGCCAGGGTCTCGGTGCGGACCAGGTCGTTGGAGTTGTCCTGAGCCTCCTTGAGCTTGGCCAGTTCACCGGCATCGAAATCGGCCTGTTTCATCAGCTCGATCAGCGCCACTGCCGGGGCGACTCCGCCGGCCGGTTCGATGTCGGCCGCGCGCAGATCCCAGTAGATCCGGTGGTACTCGGCCGGCCGGGCCCGGCGGCCGTTGCGGATGTCCAGGACCTCGAGGTACTGGGCCTCCCATTTCGGCTCGCCGGTGGCGACATAGGTGCGGGCGAGACGGGTCAGGTCGTCCGAGCTCTGGCGCAATTCGTCGGCCAGCAGATAACTGTCGCGATGACTGGCCTGGGCGCTCGCCAGCTGGGCGTCGGCCCGCAACAGGCCGACGACGCTCAGGGCGAGCAACAAGGTGAAGACGGCCACCAGCGTGAGCGGCGTTTTGAACATTTTCGGGTCGATACGCATGATCCGGGTACCTCTCGGTGGGGCGATGACTGGAACGACGGCGCCTGGCGGTCGCGTGAGCTTGGGACCGGGCAGGCAGACCCATAATGAGGTGTGATCGCCGAAGGCATCGCGCGATTAGCGGCAGTAAACCGCCGCTGAAGGGCGGCAGTGCGCGGTTCCGGTGCTTTCAGGGCCGGGCAGGCGCCTGGCTAGAAGGTCTGCGGGCCGTGGATCAGCCGGCGGATGCCTCGCGCGCCAGCGCGCGCGCCGCGATCTCGCCCAGGTCGGCCGGCACCGGGTGCAGGTCGAACGAGCGCCCGGCCTTGGCGACCTGGCCGGGGATGTCGTGGCCGACGATGGCCGGCAGCAGGTGCGCGCAGGCGAGCAGTGCCGGCAGGTCGACCCCGGTGTCGTAGCCCATCAGTTCAAGCATGTGCACCGTGTCCTCGGTGCTGATGTTGCCGGTCGCGCCGGGCGCATACGGGCAGCCGCCCAGGCCGCCCAGCGAGGCATCGAAGCGATCGACACCGTGCTGCACGGCGATCAGGACATTGGCCAGGCCCATGCCCCGGGTGTTGTGAAAGTGCAGCGTCAGCTGCGCCTCGGACCAGCGCCGGCGCCACCCGTCGACGAGGTCGGCGACCTGGCTGGGCCAGGCCATGCCGGTGGTGTCGCACAGCGTGATGCCGCGCACCCCCTGGTCGAGGAAACGGGCCGACCAGTCGAGCACGTCGGCCGCCTCGACCGCGCCTTCCATCGGGCAGCCGAAGCTGCACGACAACGACACGTTGATGGCCACCCCCGAACCCTCGGCGAATCGGATCACCTCGGCCAGCTGGCGCGCCGATTGGCCGCGCGTCATGCGCAGGTTGGTGAGGTTGTGGGTCTCGCTGACCGACATCACGAGGTTGAGCTCGTCGGCCCGGCAGGCGAGGGCGCGCTCGGCCCCGCGCAGGTTGGGCACCAGCGCGGTGTACTCGACCCCCGGCTGGCGGGTGATGCCCTGCATCACCTGCTCGGCATCGGCGAGCGCCGGGATGGCGCGCGGCGATGTGAACGAGGTGACTTCGATCTTGGCCAGGCCGGTGCGGCTCAGACGGTCGATCAGGTCGATCTTGCGCTCGGTGGGGATGAACACCGGTTCGATCTGGAAGCCGTCGCGGACGGCGACATCCTGCAGGTACAGCCGCTCGGGTCGGGTCATCGGCTTACTTGCCCTGCGAGGCCGGGGTGCTGCCGCCGGACACGCCCAGCCGCCCGCCGGTGCCCAGCCCGCCGCGCACCTGCTGGGCCTTGTAGTTGCGCGCCGCATCGACCATCTGGTTGTAGGCGTCGGCAAACGCGGCCGCGATCACCTTGCCCTCGGGCGTCTTGGTGTAGCCGCCCAGCGTGCCACCGCCGCGGCTGCCGAACAGGCCGCCCCAGAGGTTGTAGTCGGTGGTCTTGGAGCTGCCCTCGGCCGCGGCCAGTTGCACGCCCGAGCGGTTGTCGATCATGGTCAGGACGGTGGAGGCCTCGCTGAACTTCAGGCCACCGGCCAGATTGCCCAGCATGCCCAGCGAGCCGCTGAAGCGGCTCAGCGTGCCGCCGATCCCGCCGGTGTCACTGGCGCTCACGGTCACGCTCGGGGTCATGCTGTAGTCGGCCGCGACCATCTGGCCCTGGCCGAAGTTGCTACCCGCACGCATCTCGCCCGAGCGGTCGATGTTGCGCTCCTGCTGCATCTGGTTGAGTGCCCGGCCGCGCTCGACGACCACGAAGCAGTTCGATTGCTGGACCAGCAGGCGCAGCACCGGGACCGGGGAGTCGAGGCCGTAGCGGGACAACGAACTACGCCATTGCGACTGGTTCTCGATGATCGCCATCGTGCCCAGGGTCTCGTCGCAATGGCGCAGCTGGGCATTGGCATTGGACGAACTGGATCCGCCGGCCGAGCCGGTGGCCACGGTCTTGGCGGAGGAGTCGCCCATCACCGTATTCGAGGCAAGGCAGCCGCTCAGGGCGGCGGCCGAAGTCAGCAGCAGGGCAACGCGGATCGGGGTCATGCGGGATCTCCAAAAGGGACTTGCCGGGACATTGGCCGGCACGCCGCGCCAGCTGGCGGCGTGATCCGGGATGACCGGGGATTCTGTGTAAAGTGTGAGACGAACCAACATACCGCATATCGATGGAAAAATCATCCGCCCCGCCGTTGAGTCACCGATCTGCGCAGGCCGGTTCGATCATGGTGTTGATCGTCGGCGTCATCGCGGCTGTTGGCGCGGGCAAATTGCCGGCCGAACTGCCCTTGATCCGCCAGGAGCTGGACATGAGCCTGATGCAGGCGGGCTTCCTGGTCGCGATGTTCCAGTTGTCGGGAGCGCTGATGGGCCTGTTCGGCGGTGCACTGGCCGACCGCTTCGGGCACCGGCGCATCATGCAGGTGGGCCTGGCGGTGCTGGCGCTGGGCAGTGCGCTGGGCGCGCTGGTCGCCTCGCCGATCCCGCTGCTGGCCAGCCGCGCACTCGAAAGCCTCGGGTTCATCCTGACCGTGCTGCCGGCGGCGGCGCTGTTGCGCCGACTGGTCAGTCCCGATCACATGGGTCGGTGGCTGGGCCTGTGGGGGGCCTACATGCCGGTGGGTTTCGCGCTGGCGTTGCTGGTCTCGCCGTGGATCAGCGCGCAGGGCGGCTGGCAGGGGGTGTGGCTGGCGCACGCGGCGCTGGCCATCGCCTGCCTGCCGGCGTTGCGCCGTCTGGTGCCGCCCGACCCGCCGTCGGCCGCCGATCAGCGACGCTACCTGCCGCTGCTGGGTGCGACATTGGGGGCGCGTGGTCCGTGGCTGTTGGCGCTGTGCTTTGGCGCCTACGCGGGTCAGTACCTGGCGATCGTGTCGTTTCTGCCCAGCGTCTATCTGCAAGGGGGTATCGCGCTCGAGCAGGCGGGCGCGCTGTCGGCCGGGGTCGCCGGCATCAACCTCTTTGGCAACATCGCGTCCGGACAGTTGATCCATCGCGGCGTGCGCGCGAGCACGCTGATCATCGTCGCGGCCAGTGCGTTGCTGATCGGCGCCTGGGTGGTGTTCGGCACCGACCTGTCGTTTGCAATCCGCTACGGCGTGATCTGCGTCACCTCGCTGCTGGCCGGCCTGATCCCGGGCGCGCTGTTCGTGCTGGCCCCGCGCTTTGCACCGGGTGCGCAGACGGTCTCGACGACCGTGGGCCTGATGCAGCAGGGCTCAGGGGTCGGGCAGATCATCCTACCGCCGCTGGTGGCCTGGGTGGCGACGATCTCGGGCGGCTGGCACAACACCTGGATGGCCACCGGCGCGTTCGCGGCCGCGGCGATCTTTCTGGCCTTTGCCATTGCCGCTCACGACAAACGCCTGGTCCGCGAGCCTGCCGGGGGCGCGCCGCGGGTTGCGCCGTCCTGACGTTCGCGGGACGAGCTGCGCCGGCGGGGAGCGTCAGGCGCGCAAAACGATCGGTTCGAGCGCATCGCCGGCGGGCAGGATGCGGCCGATGACGGCCGTGTCCTCGTAGCCGGCCTCGCGCAGTTCGCGCACGCAGTCCTGCACCCGGGCGGCCGGCACACTGGCCAGCAGGCCACTCGGCGGTCTGGTGGATCGAAGATCAGCCGGTAGCGCGGGTGATCCACCATTTGCTGCTGGCTGCAGCGCGCGGCGCAGGCGCACGTTGGCCGGCTGCAGGGAACTGAGGATGCCGGCGGCGGCCGTCTCCTCGGCGCCCTCCAGCACCGGCAGTGCGGCCAGTCGCAAATGAGTTCGGCATCGACCCCGAGGGGCGGGTCATCTCGACCAGGTGGCCGAGCAGCCCGAAGCCGGTGAGGTCGGTGCAGGCGGTGGCGCCGTGGCGGGCCAGCACCTGCGCGCCATCGCGGTTGGAGACCACCATCGAGCGCAACGCGGCATCGATCCAGCGGCCGCGCGCCTCGAGCTGCGCGTGGGCGGCGAACAAGGTGCCGGTGCCGATCGGCTTGGTCAGCACCAGGGCATCGCCGGCCTGCAGGCCGCCCTTGCGCATCACCGAGTGCAGGTCCTCGTCGATCAGGCCGTTGATCGCGAAACCCAGCGCCAGTTCGCGGCCTTCGCCGGTATGGCCGCCGACCAGCGCGCACCCGGCCTCGTTCAGCACCTGCAGCGCGCCCGACATCATCTGGAACAACACGTCCTCGACCTTGGACTCCAGCCCCGAGGGCACGGTGACGACGGCGGTGGCCGACTGCGGCTCGCCCCCCATCGCGTAGATGTCACCCAGCGCGTGGTTGGCCGCGACCTGGCCGAACACGTAGGGATCGTCGACGAAGGCGCGAAAGAAGTCGACGGTGTGGACCATCGCCTTACCGGGCGGGACGCGCACGATCGCCGCGTCGTCGGGCGCATGCAGGCCGACCAGCACGTCGTCGCGATCGACCGGCTGCAACGCCCCGAGCGCACGCGACAACACGGTCGCGCCGACCTTGGCGCCGCAGCCGCCGCAGCGCATCGCGATCGCCGACAGCGCCTGCGCCGATTCATCGGCATCGAGCCGCACCGGCGAGGGGCCGGCCGCGCCCCTGGGCGCCTGCGGATCCATCGCCGGCAGGGTCGTGAACTTGTCCATGAAGCGCCGGTCAATCCAGTCTTTCCAGCGCCAGACCCACGCCCCTTCGAACGACAGCGGCCCGCGCGAAGCCACTGCGTACTTGTCACCGGTGCTGATCAGCGCCAGCCAGTGACGTTGCGGACGATAGGGGCGGGGAGCCTGGCCGAGCACCATCCGGCGCAGGTTGTCCGCCAGCGGACGACCCTGGCGCACGGCGAACACGCCGGCCTTCTCGAGCGGATGGTTGATCATGCTGGCGATGTCGCCGGCCGCATAGACAAGGGGATCGGTCTCGGTCTGCAACGTGTCGGTGACGCGGATGAAGCCGTCGTCATCCAGCGCCAGGCCGGTGTCGCGCAGCCAGGCGGCGCCGCCCGCCTGCGTGACCCATATCGCCTCGTCGACCGGCAACGCGTTGCCCGGCTCGGTGAGCAGCCGGTTGTCCTCGACCCGTGAAACCGCCTCGCCCAGGTGCAGCGTCACGCCCCGACGGCGCAGGATGCCCTCGTAGCTGGCCCGCACACGCGCATTGTGGGTGGGCAGGATGGTGTCGCTGGCCGAGAACAGGTGAAAGTCGAGCAGGTCCGGGTCGCGCGACAGCGCGACCAGTTCGTTGCGCAGGCGGAACTGCATGGCCAGCGTCATCTCGACGCCGCCGGCGCCCGCGCCGACGATGGCGATCGTCATCCGCTCGGTGCGCTCGCGCACGCGCTCGAGCAGCGCCAGCCAGCGGTCGTTGAAACGGTTGATCGGCTTGACCGGCACGGCAAACTGCGCGGCCCCGGGGACTTCGTCGACCTGCGGCGAGGAGCCTATGTTGATCGACACGACGTCATACGCAACCGGTGGGCGATCGCGGCAGATCACCTTGCGGTTGGCCCGGTCGATCGCGCTGACCTCGGATGAATAAAAGCGCGCGCCGGCGAACTCGGCCAGCCGGCGCAGGTCGATGTGCACGTCATCGTAGCTATAGTGGCCGGCAATGTAGCCGGGCAGCATGCCCGAGTACGGGGTGTGGGTGTCGCGACAGATGACGGTGAGGCGCACGCCCGGAATCGGCTTCATGCCAAAGCGCTTGATCACGCCGACATGGCTGTGACCCCCGCCCACGAGCACGATGTCCCGAAGGACCGGTTGTTCCGTTGCCTGCATGTTGCAAAGCCTTTGTCAGTCGAAGGGGAGTTGGCAGGGCCGGCGCCGGTCCTGCCCCGGATGGGTCGGCACTCGACAGGCAAACTGACCCGGGCGCCGGCCAGCGATCATGGATCGAGCAACTGGCGGGCCTTGTCCAGCGACGCCTGCGAGGCCGCCTCGGCCGGCGCGTCGGCCGCTTGCGCCCGGCGCAACCGCTGCCGGCGCTGGATGAACGCGAACGCCACGCCGCCGACAGCCAGCATCGCGAACGGTCCGGCCCACAGCGCCAGCGTATTGGACTGCACCGGAGGCCGGTACAGCACGAAGTCGCCGTAGCGATCGACCAGGTATTGCTTGACCTGCGCATCGGTCATGCCCTGCGCGATCAGCTTGTGTACCTGGTTGCGCAGGTCGCCGGCCAGTTCGGCACCCGAATCGGCCAGCGTCTGGTTCTGGCAGACCAGGCAGCGCAGCTCGGTCTCGAGCGCCTTCATCTGGGCCTGCTGCTGCGGACTCAGTGGCGGCAGGTCGACGGCGACGCGTGCGGGGCCGGCCATCGGTCACTCCTTTTCCAGTTGCGCGACCAGCGGCAACAGCGTTTGCGCGACGATCTCGGGGGTGAACGGCCCCACCTGCTTGAAGCGGATGTTGCCGGCCTTGTCGATCAGGAAGCTCTCGGGGGCGCCGTAGACCCCAAGGTCGATGGCCACGGTGCCGGGCAGGTCGCTGACGACGATGTCGTAGGGATTGTCGTAGCGGCGCAGCCAGGCGAGCGACGCCTGCGGCTTGTCCTTCCAGGCCAGGCCCACGAGCGTCAGCTGCTTGTTTCTGGCGAGTTCGATGAACAGCGGATGCTCGACCACGCAGGCGGCGCACCACGAGCCCCATACGTTGAGCAGCCACACCTTGCCACGCAGTGCCTGCGGGCCCCAGTTGCCCTCGGCGCCCAGCCGGGGCAGCTCGAACGAGGGCACCGGCTTGCCGACCAGCGGCGAGGGGATCAGGCGCGGGTCGTTGGACAGGCCCTTGTAGAGAAACACCGAAATCGCGGCGAACAGCGCCAGCGGGACCAGGAACTTGAGCAGACGCATCCGGGTCAGTGCCGATCACGGGCCGGCACCGCGGTGCCCGTGCCGGGTTTGGGCAGGAACTCCTGCGGTGCGCCCACCGGGTGGCCGGCCTGCTTGAGGGCCTCGGCCGCCTCGGGCGGCATGTAGTTCTCGTCGTGCTTGGCGAGCACCTCGGATGCCTGGAAACCACCATCGCCACCCAGGCGTCCCTGCGCGACCATGCCGCGTCCTTCCTTGAACAGGTCGGGCAGGATGCCTTCGTAGCTGACGTCGATGGTCTTGGCGCCGTCGGTCACGCGAAAGCTCACCCGGGTCCCCTCGCGTTTGACGCTGTCGGCCACGACCAGGCCGCCTACCCGGAAGTTACGGTTGACCGGCGCCTCGCCGGCCGCGATCTGGGTCGGGGTGAAGAAAAACACCAGGTTGCTCTGGAACGCGTTGAGCACGAGGCCGACGGCGATGCCGAGCGCGGCCAGTCCGCCGACGATCCAAAGCGCTCTCCTGTGTCTGGATTTCATGATCAGTCCTCTTCGGGGAGTTCACGTGCCCGGCGCAATGCGGCCGAGCGACGCCGGGCGGTGGCCCAGAGTTCGATGGCGATGGCCAGGGCCACCATGCCGTAGGCACTCACGATGAAGAAAGTATGGGTCGATGGATTCATCGTGGATTGACCTGGATCAGCGACTGCACCCACTCGGTGTGTGCCTCGCGTTCGATGATGATGCTGCGCAACCGCCAGAGGATCACGGCGATCGCGTAAGCCCAGCAGGCGAAGGTCATGATGAGCATCGCATTGAGCATGATCTCGGCCATTCTCGGGGCCGCGGTGAGCGACACGCTGGCCCCCTGGTGCAGCGTGTTCCACCAGCGCACCGAAAAATAGATGATCGGCACATTGATCGCGCCCACCAGCGCGAGCAGCGCGCTCGCCCGGTCGGCGCGCGGCGGATCGTCGATGGGGGCGCGCAAGGCCAGGTAGCCGAAGTACATGAACAACAAGACCAGCGTCGAGGTCAGCCGCGCATCCCAGACCCAGTAGGTGCCCCAGGTCGGGCGGCCCCAGAACGCGCCGGTCCAGAGGGCGACGAAGGTGAACATCGCCCCGGTGGGCGCGATCGCCTGCGCCATCATCGAGGACAGCCGGGTCTGCCAGATCAGCGATGCGGCCGACCAGCCGGCCATCACCAGATACAGGAACATGCCCATCCACGCGGCCGGCACGTGGATGAAGATGATCCGGTACGACTCGCCCTGCTGGTAGTCGGTAGGCGCGACCAGGAAACCGAGGTAAAGGCCCCAGGCCGTCAGCGCGACCGCCAGCAGCGCGAACAGCGGGATGAGCCGGCCGGCGATCGGATAGAAGGCCGACGGGGCGGCATAGCGAAAAAGTCTCATGGGTCTCGGTGCGCGGCGCAGGGGATAGACGGGCCCCTGCGGCCTATTCCCTGTGGCCTATTCATAGGCGATTCTAACGGCCAGCGCGGTGGCGAAGGGCCCGCCCAGACAGGCCAGGATCAGGCCGGCGCCGAGCAGCGACAGGTAGGCCTCGGCGCCCAGGCCGGTTCGGCTGGCCTCGACGGCACCGGCACCGAACACGAGCACCGGCACCGCGAGCGGCAGGATCAGCAGCGCGAGCAGGCTGGCGCCACCGCGCGCCCCCAGCGTCAGCGCGGCGGCGATCGCGCCGAACCAGGCCAGCACCGGCGTGCCCAGCAGCAGCGAGGCCATCAGCACGAGGATCTGCTCGCCGCCCAGCCCGAACTGCAGCGCCATCAGCGGTGACAGCAGGATCACCGGCAGCGAGGTGCTCAGCCAGTAGGCGGCCACCTTGCCGGTGACCAGTGCCGGCAGCGGCGCTGCCGACAACAGGATCTGCTCGAGGGAGCCGTCCTGGTGGTCGCCGGCAAACAGGTGCGGCAGCGCCAGCAGGCCCGACAGCAGCGCGGCGATCCAGGCGATGCCGGCCGCGATCTGCACCAGCAGCCGCGGTTCGGGCGACACCGCCAGCGGGAACAGGCTGCACACCAGCAGGAAGAACACCAGCACCACCGCCAGTTCGGCCCGCGAGCGCAGGGCCAGCCGCAGGTCGCGGCGCAGGCTCCAGCGCAACGCGAAGCCGGCACCGGGCAGCGCGGGCGAGTCTGGCGAGACGGGCGCCGAGGCCGCGGACGGGTTCATCGGCGCGACCGCCGTATCGCGAACTCGCCCAGGTCGAACTGCCGGGTGGGCGTCGCGCCACCGACCGGCTGGTGCGACGCGATCACGGCGCTGCCACCGGCCTGCAGATGGGCCTGGAGCAGGTCTTCGAGCAAGACGATGCCGTCCCGGTCGAGCGCGTTGGTCGGCTCGTCCAGCAGCCAGATCGGTGCGACGCTGACCGCCAGCCGCGCCAGCTGCACGCGCTTTTTCTGGCCGGCCGACAGTCGGTCGGCACTCACCCGGCCGCGCCTGGCCAGGCCGGCCCGATCGAGCAGCGGCGCCAGCGGCGGCGTGGCCGCCGGGGCCAGATCCAGGTCCAGCCAGGTGGCCAGGTTCTCGGTGGTGTCCAGGCTGCCCTTGAGTGCCGCCGCGTGGCCCAGGTACAGCAGGCCGGCCCGCCAGCGGGGTGCGCGCGGATCGATCGTCCGACCCCCGGCCTGCACCTGGCCGGCCACCGGCCGCACCAGGCCGGCGAGTGCGCGCAAAAGCGTGGTCTTGCCGACACCGTTGCGGCCGGTCAGGCTGATCCACTGCCCGGGTTGCAGCTGCCAGCCGACGCCGGCGAACAGCGGCCGGTCGCCGGCATCGCAGGCCAGCCCGGCCGGCCCCCAGGCGATCGCGGTGCGCGGCGCAAGCGCCGCCGCCGTGTTCACTGCACGACCTGGTCTATCACCAGGCGGATGCCCTCGGCGCCGGCCCGGACCGCCTCGCTGGTGCCGAATCGATCGCCGGGCTGGCGCATCGCCTGGCCGCTCAGGCTGATCCGCGCCTCGACGACGACGGGCAGCTCGGGATCGAACGGCCGTTGCGGGCTCATCAGGTCGCCAGGCCCCAGTTCGAAGGCGAAAGGGAAAGCGGGAACCGGGATCCGGCGCGCCGCGTAGGGCATGCGCGGACCCTGCGCCGGCCGGGCCAGCACGAACAGGCTCGCGCCCTCGGGCGCGGGGGCGCCATCCAGCGTGATCAGGCCCTGCAGCAACGGGGCGGCGCCGGGCGGGGCGGCGGCCGTGGCGGGCGGTGCAGCCGGCGCCTCGGCCGCTGCGGGCGCCGGCGCCAGGCCGGCCCTGGCGCGCAGGTCGGCGACGACGGTCGCGATCTGGCGGCCCTGGTCGGACGCCGGATCGACCAGCGCGAGGATCTTCTCGAGGTGGGGCAGTGCCTCGGCCGGCTGGCCGGCCCGCATCAGCGCCGCGCCCATCAGGGCGTTGGCCTTGGGGTCGTCGGGATCGACGGCCAACGCCTGGCGCAACAACGCCGTCGGCCGTCCGGAGAAGTCGGTGTCGTTGCTCAGCGCGACCACTTCGGCGTAATCGGCGAGCAGCCGGGCATTGGGCGGCAGCAGGCCGATCGCTTTCTCGTAGGCCTGCAGGGCCGGACCCAGCTGGTTCTGGTAGCCGTAGAGCTGGGCCAGCATCGCGTGCGCCTCGCCATCGGTCGGGTCGACCCTGACCCGTTGCTGCAGGTCGGCCAGCATGCCGGCCAGATCGGCGGCGGCATCCTGTCCGGTCGGCGTCCCGGCGCGGGCGGGCTGGGTCGCGGCGGCGAGCCGGCTGTCGATCCGGGGTTCCCGACCTCCAGGTACACCCCGCCGGCCACCGCGATCACGAACAGCGCGATGCCGGCGGCCAGCCAGGGCCGCGGTCCGGTCCGCCCGACCGCGGCCGGATCGTCGTCGGGGTTCTCACTGGCGAGTGTCGCAACGAGTTCGGCGCGCGCCTCGTCCGCAGCGGCGTCGCTGAGCCGGCCCTGGGCTTGCTCATGGTCGATCTCGGCCCGGCGGTCGCGCAGGACCGCCAGCCTGGCCTGGCGTTCGGTCGACTGCTGGAACTGGGCACGCCATAGGGGCGAGACCAGCCAGCCGGCCGTGAGGAGCGTCAATGCGCCCAGCAGCAGATAGAGAATCATGGTCGGGAATGCGCGTCGTGGCTGGCGGGGTCAGAGCAGGGCACCATCGGTGAGCCGGCGGCCCAATGCGCCGATGAAGCGCATGCACTGGTCCAACTGGTCCCGCTCGACATATTCATCCGGCTGGTGGGCGACCAGGATGCTGCCCGGGCCGCAGACGACGGTCGGCACCCCGACCTCGGTCAGGAAACCCGCCTCGGTCCCGAAGCTGACCCGGCCAGGGGAATGGCAGAGGCAGAGCGGCATGATGGCGCGGGCCAGGTGGGTATTGCCACGTTCATCCAGGCCGGGCGCATTGACGATCGGTTCGATCGCGATCGCGCAATCGGCGCTGATCGCCTTCATGCCCGGCAGCAGGCTCTCGTTGCAGAAGGCCTGCAACTGGTCGACGACCGCCTGCGCCGACACACCGGGCAGCGCCCGCACCTCGAACACGAACTCGCAGTGCTGGGCGGTGATGTTGTGCGCGGTGCCGCCACGGATCATGCCGGCATGAATGCTGGAGAACGGGTACTCGAAGCCGTCGTGGCGCTCGGCCTGGTTCAGCTGCTGCTGGCGCCGGTTCAGCCAGGCGATCATCTCCGCGGCGATCTCGACCGCCGACACGCCCTGGTCGCGCAGCGAGGAATGGGCAGGAAAGCCCTCGATCCGACAGCGGAAGATCGCCGCGCCCTTGTTGGCAACGATGACCTGCATCAGCGTCGGTTCGCCGATCACGCAGGCGGCCGGGCGCACCGGCGCCTGCGCCAACTGGCCGGCCATCTCGCGCATGCCCGCCATGTCGGTTTCCTCGTTGTACGACAGCGCGATGTGCACCGGTTGGCGCAATTTGCTGGCGGCCAGCATCGGCGCGCTGGCGAGCATGCAGGCGATGAAGCCCTTCATGTCGGCGGAGCCGCGCCCGACCAGGCGATCGCCGTTGTCGGTGAGCACGAATGGATCGCTGGTCCAGGGCTGGCCCTCGACCGGCACGACGTCCGAGTGCCCGGACAGCATGACGCCGGCGACGTCTTCGGGCCCGATCGTTGCAAACAGGTTGCCGTGCTCGCCGTCGGCCGCCCGGTGGATGCTCGTGCGAAAGCCCGCCTGGTCCAGCAGATCGGCCGACCATTCGATCAGGGGCAGGTTGGGGCGGCTGCTGACGGTGTCGAAAGCAACCAGTCGGCGGAGAAGGGCGGTGGCATCGGTGTTTTCCATCATATGATTTTAGCCGAGGTCCGGGTGGCCGACCGGGCAATGTCCCGACAAGGCCGTTGGTCGCCCTGTTTGCCGCCTTTTGCAGCCGTTGTGCCTCAATGAGGGCTTGATCCCCTCATCGCGAAGGTTGCGTGAAGACCCGCTTTCTCAAGCGTTGGAACCGATTGGGCCTGTTTGGTCAGTTGTCCGTTGCCTATGGCATCGCGGCATTGGGCTTCTTCGTCCTGCTGACCCTGGTCTCGCTGTTCGTCGTCGGCCGGACCGCGAACGAGGTGGCCGAGGATTCGGCCCGGATGGCCACCCGTTCACTGGCTGCCTCGCTGAGCCGCGCGGGCACCAGCAACACCGCCGAGCAGATGCGCGGCCTGCTGGCCCAGTACCAGGTCATCCCGGGTACGAGGCGGATGATGGTGCTCGATGCCCGGCTGCAGACGGTCACCGGTTTCAGTGGCGATGGCACACCGGTCGCCGGCTTCGATCCCGTGCGCGCGCCCGAGGTGCGGGAGGCCCGACTGGTACCGACCGAGCAGGGGTCGCTCGATGCCTGGCTGCTCGGACCACGCCACACCGAGTACTGGTTCCCGATCGGCTGGCAGGGCTTCAATGGCTGGCTGGTCATCGATCGGGACGTCCAGCACCTGCGCGACCTGCGCATGGCCGTCGTCCGCCTGTTGGCGACCAGTGCCGTGCTGTTGGTGCTGCTGACCGTGTTGCTGGCCGGCGGTTTCGGGCGCTGGCATGGCGTTTCGCTCCAGCGCCTGCTCGATTACCTGGGCGACCGTGGCCAGCGGGCGTTCGCAGGCTTTGACGATCTGCCGACACCGCTGCAGACGAGCCGGTTCGCCACCGGCCTGCTCGACGCCTTGCGCGAGGTCAAGCGCCTGCAGCAGCAGGCGGCTCTGGCGGCGCTGCGCCACGAGCAGTTGTTCCGGGCCCACGACGGCGCGGCGCTGATCATCGACGAGCACGGCCAGATCCTCGAAGCCAATCCGGTCGCCGCGCAGATGTTCGGTTACAGTGAGGACGAGTTCGCCGGCATGCATGCCGATCACCTGGTGGCCGACAGCTCGATGCCGCGCTACCGCGACTGGTGGCAGAACTACTGGACCACCGGCGTCGTGCCGTCGGCCGACGAGCCCGAGCGGATCCGGGCGATCCGGCGCAACCGCAAGGAATTCGACGCCGAGCTCACGCTGGCGCCGATCAAGTCGGGCGGGTCGACCGAGTTCGCCATCACCTATCGCGATGTCACCCACCTGATCGCCGACCAGACGCGGCTGAGCGCGGCGCTGGCCGCCGCCGAAGCGGCTTCGCGGGCCCGCAACCAGTTCGTCGCGACGGTCAGCCACGAGTTGCGCACGCCGATGAACGGCATCATCGGCATGACCGACCTGGCGATGGCGGCCCGGCCGGACCCGGTGATGCGCGACTACCTGAACACCATCCGCACCTGTGGCCGGCAGATGTCGGCGGTCATCGACGACGTGCTCGATGTGTCACGCCTGGATGCCGGGCGGCTCAGGCTCGATGTCGGCCCGTTCGAGCCGGCGGCGCTGCTCGAGGAGATCCGCGCGGTCTACATGCCGATTGCACGACACAAGCGGCTGCGCTTCGAGCTGGTCGAGGCCGAGAACATGCCGGCGGCGGTGTTGGGCGACGTCGTGCGGATCCGCCAGGTGCTGGACCACCTGCTGGTCAACGCGTTCAAGTTCACCGAGCAGGGCGGCGTGATCGTCAGCTGCGGGGTCGTGGCCGGCAAGTCGGGCGGCGTCATCGACGTTGCGCCGGGCGAACAGGCCGGCCGCCAGCCGATGGAACTGGTGTTCTCGGTGTCGGATTCGGGCGTGGGCATCGCCGCGAACCGCCAGGAGGCGATCTTCGAGGCGTTCACGCAGGCGGACAGCGACACGTCCCGCCGTTTTGGCGGGTCGGGGCTGGGCTTGTCGTTGTCGCGCCGGCTGGTGCAGCTGATGGGCGGCCTGCTCTGGGTCGAGAGCCGGCCGGGCAAGGGCAGCACCTTCCACGCGAGTATCCCGTGCCTGGCGATGACGCACGAAGAGGCACTGGCCATCCGGCGCGCGCCGGCCGGGACCGACGTCGGGACCGACGAGCGACAACTGGCCGAGCGCTTCGGCGCGCTGCGGGTGCTGGTGGCCGAGGACAGCGCCGACAGCCGCGAACCGCTGGTCGAGTTGTTGCGTGACCAGGGTTGCGAGGTCATCGCGGCCAATGACGGCGAGGCGGCGATGGCCGCCTGGATACGCCAACGGCCGGATCTGGTGATCACCGATCTGTCGATGCCGGGTCTGAGCGGCCTGGAACTGACCGAGAAGATCCGCCTCATCGAATCGCAGGTGCCGGGGCGCACGCCGGCGATCATCGTCGGACTGAGCGCCAGCGCCGACGCCGGCACTGCCCAGGCCTGCCTGGGCAAGGGCATGGACGACTACCTGCCCAAGCCGCTCGAGCCGGGCCTGTTGCTGCGACGGGTCGCCGCGCTGATCGACTCGCGCCAAGCCGGGCCCGCACCGGGCGCCGGCCCGGCCATCACAGGCCCCACGCCGGCGATGGGCCCGCCGCCCCGGATGCCCAGCGAAGCACCGGCGCCCGGAGCGGCGAGCAGCCTGTGGCAGGCGCCCAGTGACGGCAACTCGGCGTTGATGCAACGCATTCTGAAGCTGGCGGTCAAGGAGTTGCCGAGCCGGATGAACAGCCTGGGCGAGGCGGTCGCCGGCAACGACGTGGTCTGGGTCCGGCGCCATGCGCACAGCCTGGTCAACACGCTCCAGGCGGTCGGCCAGCCGGACATCGTCAGGCTGGCCCGCGAGGTCGAGCAGCATGCCGATGCTGCGCTGCCCGAGCTGCAGGCGCATGTCGAGGCGCTCGATGCGGCGATCCGCAGGCTGTTACCCGACCTGCAGGCCGGCATCGAGCCGCCGGCCAGGGCGCCGGTGGCCTGATTCCCGCTGACACCGGGGGCCGGTATCAGCGCCGCGCCTGGCGCGCCATGAACCCGGCCAGCGCCCGGCCCGTCGGTGTCGATGTCTTGCGCGCCAGCTGCGCCGGGGTGCCGCGCCGACGATCCGCCCGCCGGCGGTGCCGCCACCCGGGCCCAGGTCGATGATCCAGTCCGCCTCGGCCCAGATATCCAGGTTGTGTTCCACCACCACCACCGTGTTGCCGGCGTCGACCAGCCGGTGCAGCACGCGGATCAGTTTCTCGACATCGGCCATGTGCAGGCCGACCGTGGGTTCGTCCAGCACGTAGAGTGCCTGCGGCAGTGCCCTGCGCGCGCGCGGGTCGTCGGGCATCCGCCAGTCGCCCAGCCGGGCCAGCTCGGTCACCAGCTTGATGCGCTGGGCTTCGCCACCGGACAAGGTCGGGCTGGGCTGGCCCAGCGTCAGGTAGCCGAGCCCGACGTCGCGCAGCAACTGCAGCGGCCGCTGCACCGTCGGGTGGGCCGCGAAATAGTCGAGTGCCTCGTCGACATCCATCCGCAGCACGTCGCCGATGCTGCGATCGCGCAGCGTGATCTCGAGTGTCTCGCGATTGAAGCGGCGCCCGCCGCAGACGTCGCACAACACCTTGACGTCGGGCAGGAAGCTCATCTCTATCGTCTGCTGTCCCTGGCCGTCGCAGGCGGTGCAGCGCCCGCCCGCCGTGTTGAACGAGAAGCGGCCGGCGGTGTAGCCGCGCAGCCGGGCCTCGGCGGCGTCGGCGAATATCTTGCGGATCTTGTCCCAGAAGCCGACATAGGTGGCCGGGCAGGAACGCGGGGTCTTGCCGATCGGTGTCTGGTCGACCTCCAGCACCCGGTCGAAGGCCTCCCAGCCGCTGATCGCGGCCGCACCCGCAATCGGGGGCAGTGGCTGGTTGCGCCGCCGGGTGCTGGCCACCAATGCCCGCACGTTGTCCAGCAACAGGTCGCGGGCGAGTGTCGACTTGCCCGAACCGGACACCCCGGTGATCACCGTCAGCTGGCCGATCGGGAGGGACACGTCGAGGTGGCGCAGGTTGTGCAGATGGGCATCCCGGACCTGGAGGAAACGATCGGTCGTGGGCGGCACCCGCTGCGCATCGAGCGGATGGGCCAACGGGTGCGCGAGGTAGCGGCCGGTGACGCTGTCGCCGGCCTGCATCAGGTCGTCCAGGCTGCCACTGGCGATGATGTCGCCGCCCAGCCTGCCGGCGCCCGGGCCGATGTCGATCAGGTGATCAGCCTCGCGCATCGTGTCCTCGTCGTGCTCGACGACGATCAGCGTATTGCCCTTGTCACGCAACGCCAGCAAGGTATCGAGCAGCACCGTTGTCCTGCGGATGCAGGCCGATGCTCGGTTCGTCCAGCACGTAGCAGACCCCTTGCAGGTTCGAGCCCAGCTGCCCGGCCAGCCGGATCCGTTGCGCCTCGCCGCCCGACAGCGTGGGCGCCGCGCGATCCAGCGACAGGTAGCCCAGGCCGACCTGCTCGAGAAAGCGCAGCCGGTAGTCGATCTCGGTCAGCAGGTCGCGGCCGATCGCGGCCTCGCGCCCATCGAGCACCAGGTCGGCCAACCACTGGCGGGCCTCGCTGACGGGCCGCGCGGTGGCCTGCCCGATCGACTCGTCGCGCAGGCGCACGGCCAGGGCCAGCGGATTGAGCCGCTGGCCGGCACAACTGCCGCAGACGGCCACGACCGTGCCGGCGGGCAGGTCCTGGCCGTCCTCGCCGCGCGCATCGTCCAGTTGGTTGGCCATCTTCTCGGCAATGTCGCCGATCGCGCCGCTGGTGGTGTCCTCGCTGTTGCGCAGCATCTTCTCGGCCTTGGGCACGAAGGGCAGGCGCACGCCGGTGCCCAGGCAGTCGCCGCACCAGCCCAGCCGCGAGTTGAACGAGAACAGACGGGGGTCGGGCTCGGCGAAGCTGGTGCCGCAGGACGGGCAGGCGCGGGTGGTGGAGAACAAGGTCACCGCCAGCGGTGCGCCCTTGCCAGTCGCATCGCCAGCATCGATCGCTTCGCGCAGCGCGGCCAGCCCGGTGGCGACCATCGCCACGCCCTTGCCGTGGGCCAGCGTGTCGGTCAGCGCCCGACGCAGCGCAGCCTCGTCCCTGGGGTCGACGACCAGGTCGGCCACCGGTAACTCGATATGGTGTTCGACGTATCGATCGAGCCGTGGAAAGCCGCGGGTGGGCAGGAACTCGCCGTCGACGCGCAGGTGGGTGTGGCCCTTGTTGCGCGCCCACTTGGCCAGGTCGGTGTGCAGGCCCTTGCGGGCCACCACCAACGGTGCCAGCAGGCCGATGTGCTGGCCGCGATGCTCGCGCATGATCCGGGCGACGATCGCATCGAAGGTCTGCGGTTCGATCGGCACCTGGCAGTCCGGGCAGTGCTGGGTGCCCAGCTTCATGTAGAGCAGGCGCAGGAAATGGTAGATCTCGGTCAGCGTGGCGACCGTCGACTTGCGACCACCGCGGCTGGTGCGTTGCTCGATCGACACCGTCGGCGGAATGCCGTACACCCCGTCCACGTCGGGCCGGCTGGCCGGTTGGACGAACTGGCGGGCATAGGCATTGAGGCTCTCCAGGTAGCGGCGCTGGCCCTCGCCGAAGATCACGTCGAAGGCCAGCGTGCTCTTGCCCGAACCCGACACGCCGGTGATCACCGACAGCGCGTTGCGCGGGATCTCGACATCGATGCTGCGCAGGTTGTTCTCGCGCGCGTTGTGCACGCAGATCGCGTGGCGGGCCCGCTCGCGCATCTGCGAGCCGGCCATCGGCAGCGCGGGCACGTCAGAGGCGATCAGCGCGCCGATCCCGGCCTCGCCACCGTGCGCCAGCGCATACCGGTAGGCCGCGAGCGCCGTGCCGGTGTGCGAATCGTCGCGCAGTGACAAGTCTTCCGGTGTGCCCTCGGCCACCAGCAGGCCGCCACCTTCGCCGCCCTCCGGGCCCAGGTCGATCAGCCAGTCGGCGGCCCACATCACGTCCAGGTTGTGCTCGATCACGACCAGCGAATGCCCGGCATCGAGCAGCTTGCGAAAAGCCCCCAGCAGCCGTGCCACGTCCTCGAAATGCAGGCCGGTGGTCGGCTCGTCGAACACGAACAGGGTGCCGCAGCGGGCCTTGCCGCGCGCGCCTTGCGCCCGCCGCCGGCCTGCGCTTCGGCCAGGAAGCCGGCCAGCTTGAGCCGCTGCGCCTCGCCACCGGACAGCGTCGGCACCGGCTGGCCGAGGCGCAGGTAGTCGAGCCCGACATCGGACAGCGGACGCAGGCGGTTGCGCACGTCGGCATCGTCGGCAAAGAACAGCAGCGCCTGCGACACCGTCAGCGCGAGCACGTCGGCGATCGACAGCGGCGCGAACGGCCGGCCGTCCGCCTGCCGGCGTCCCGGTGCCGGCTCCAGCGTGACCTCCAGCGTCTCGCTGCGAAAGCGCGAGCCGTTGCAGTCGGGGCAGCGCAGGTAGACGTCGGACAGGAACTGCATCTCCACATGCTCGAAGCCGTTGCCCCGGCAGGTCGGGCAGCGCCCGGTGCCCGAGTTGAAACTGAAGGTGCCGGGCGTGTAGCCGCGCTCGCGCGCGGCGGGCGCCTTGGCAAAACGCTGGCGGATCGGATCGAACGCACCGACGTAGCTGACTGGGTTGCTGCGCGCGGTCTTGCCGATCGGCGACTGGTCGACGAAGGCGATGTCGTCGATCCAGTCGTCGCCCAGCAGCCGGTCGTGCTCGCCCGGCGCCTCGGTGCTCCTGCCCTTGCGCTTGAGCAGCGCCGGCAGCAGCACGTTTTGCACCAGCGTCGACTTGCCGCTGCCCGACACGCCGGTCACGCAGACGAAGCGCGACAACGGGATCTGCACGTTCAGGTCGCGCAGGTTGTTCTCGCGTGCGCCCTCGATGATCAGCCTGGGGGTGTTGGCCCTGACCGGCTGGCGCCGGGCCTGCGGTGCCTGCCGGCGACCGGCCAGGTAGTCGGCCGTCAGCGTGTCCGCGGCGCGCAACTCGCTGGGCGTGCCCTCGAAGACGATGTTGCCGCCGTGCTCGCCCGGGCCCGGGCCGATGTCGATGATCCGGTCGGCCGCCAGCATCACCTGCGGATCATGCTCGACGACCAGCAGCGAATTGCCGGCGTCGCGCAGCCGGTGCATCACCGCGATGATCCGGTTCATGTCACGCGGATGCAGGCCGATGCTGGGCTCGTCCAGCACGAACAGCGTGTTCACCAGCGACGTGCCCAGCGCCGTGGTCAGGTTGATCCGCTGCACTTCGCCGCCCGACAAGGTGCGCGACTGCCTGTCCAGCGTCAGGTAGGACAGGCCGACCTCGTGCAGGAACGCCAGCCGGGTGCGCAACTCGGTCAGCAGCATGTCCAGCGCCTCGCGCTCGCCGGCCTGGGCATTGGACTGTCCGGCTGCCGGGGCCAGCGCCAGCTTGTCGACAAAGCGTGCGAGCCGGCGGATCGGCAGCAGCATCAGGTCGTGCACGGTGAAGCCGGGTGGCGTGCCGGGCGCGGGCGGGGGCAGTCCCTGCAGCGCCGCCTGCACGGCCGCCGCGTCGCCGATGCGCCAGAGCAGCGCATCGGGCTTGAGGCGTGCGCCGTGGCAGGCGGTGCACGGCGTGTACGCGCGGTACTTGGACAGCAGCACGCGGATGTGCATCTTGTAGGCCTTGCTCTCCAGCCAGGCAAAGAAGCGATGCACGCCGTACCACTGCTTTTGCCACTTGCCGGTCCAGTCCGGCGAGCCATCGAGCACCCAGCCGCGTTCGCGCGCCGACAATGACGACCAAGGCGTGTCCAGGTCTATGCCGGCGGTTTTCGCGTGTAGGACCAGGTCGCGCTGGCATTCCTTGAAGCTGGCCGTCTGCCAGGGCTTGACCGCGCCCTCGCGCAGGGTCTTGGCCTCGTCGGGAATCACCAGCCCCAGGTCCACGCCGATCACCCGCCCGAAGCCACGACAGGTTTCGCAGGCGCCGATCGGCGAATTGAACGAGAACGTGCTCGGCAGCGGGTCGGCATAGCCGATGTCGCAGTTCGCGCAATGCAGGTCGGCGCTGAACGACCAGCCGGTGGCGGGTACGCCGTCGGCCGGCATCTCTTCCAGGCTGAACACCGTGCAGCGGCCGTGGCCGCGCGTCATCGCCAGTTCGATCGCCTCGGCAACCCGCGCCCGGTCGGCCGAGCCCGCGCGCAGGCGGTCCTGGACGATCTGCAGCTGCACCGTGCCATCGGCCCGCGGCTGGCGCGAGTGCACCCGGGTGTAGCCCTGCGCCTGCAGGTGGGTCTGGACCTCGTCCTCGGTGAAGTTGGCCGGCACGGTCACCGGAAAGCAGATCGCCAGGCGTGGATCGCCGTGCCGTGCCGCCAGCGCCAGCACCTGCTCGATCACCGCGCCGGGGCTGTCCCGGCCCACCCGCTGGCCGCACTGGCGGCAGTAAGGCTGGCCAGCCGCGCGAACAACAGCTTCAGGTGGTCGTTGATCTCGGTCATCGTGCCCACGGTCGAGCGCGAGGTGCGTACCGGGTTGGTCTGGTCGATCGCGATCGCCGGGGGCACGCCTTCGATACGGTCGACCTGGGGTTTGTCCATCCGGTCGAGGAACTGCCGCGCGTAGGCCGAGAACGTCTCCACGTAGCGGCGCTGCCCTTCGGCATAGACGGTATCGAAGACCAGCGACGACTTGCCCGAACCCGAGACCCCGGTGACCACCACCATCTTGCCGGTCGGGATATCCAGCGACAGGTTCTTCAGGTTGTTCTGGCGCGCGCCGCGGACCCGGATCGCCGGGAATCGCAGCGCCTGCGCCAGCCCACGCCCGATGTCCTCGCCAGGCAGGGGCGACGGGGTCACGGCGGGCGAAGCGGCATCAGTCATTCGAATGGTGTCCCAGGCAGGCGAGAGCGAATCTTAGACCCTTCGCCCCGACCGAACCGCGACCGGGGTCTTTGTGTCCGGCCCCCCGGGCCCGCGCCCGCGCTACGATGGCGAACCTGCCAATTCCGAACCTGCCAATGCCCCGACCTTGCGGATGACCCGATGACCGAGGAACTGAAGAATCGCTATCTGACCCTGCATGAATTCGTCGCCGGGGCCGCCTGCGTCTCACGGCGTTTGGCTGGGACTACCTGACCGGCGGCACCGAGACAGAGTCCACGGTCAATCGCAACCGGCTGGCGATCGACCGGCTGACGCTGCGCCCGCGGGTGCTCAACGATGTCAGCTCGGTCAGTGCCCGCAGTACGCTGTTCGGCCGCGAAGGCCGGCTGCCGGTATTGCTGGCGCCGGTGGGCGGGCTCGAGACCTTCGACCCGGCCGGCGCCGTGGCAGCGGCCCGCGCCGCCGGCCGGTTCGGCATTCCGCTGATGCTCAGTTCGGTGTCGGGTTGCCCGGTGGCCGACGTCCGGGCCGCCACCGACCATTCGATGATCTACCAGTTGTACGTTCGCGGCGGTGGCCGCTACATCGAGGAGCATATCGAGCAGGCGATCGAGCTCGGACTCGAGGCGTTCTGCCTGACTGTCGATTCGGCCGTCTACAGCCGACGCGAGCGCGACATCATCAAGCGCTTCGACAAGCCTTGGCGGGCCGGTTCGCAAGGCGAGGCCCGGCACTGGCAGGCCGCGCTCAACTGGGGCGACATCGAGCGGGTGCGCAAGGCGTACGAGATTCCGCTGATCCTCAAGGGGATCGCCACCGGGGAAGACGCGGCCAAGGCGGCCGACCTGGGGGTGGATGTCGTCTACGTCTCGAACCACGGGGGCCGCCAGCTCGATCACTGCGTTGGCGCGATCGACGTGTTGCCCGAGGTCGTGCAGGCGGTGGCGGGGCGCTGCCAGGTTTTCGTCGATGGCGGTTTCTGTCGCGGCACCGACATCGTCAAGGCCATTGCGCTGGGCGCCGATGCCGTGGGCATTGCCCGCCTTTACTGCTACGCGCTGGCCGCGGCCGGGGCGCCCGGCGCGGTGCGAATGCTGGAGATCCTCGAAGAGGAGATCGTCGCCGACATGGCCTTGCTCGGGGCCACCTGCCTCGCAGAGCTGAACCCCTCGCACGTCGGCCGTGATCCGCAGTCGGTACTGCCGACCGGCGTCCTGGGGGCGTTTCCGTTGTTGTGACCCGCGTCCCGTGTTCGCCGGCCCATCGTGAGGGCCAATGCTGATCTACGCCGCGACCGCTAGAATCGGGCACTGACGACAAGGACCAGCGAGGCGACAGATGCGATACCGACGATTGGGCACCGAACTGAAGGTATCCGCGCTGGGCCTTGGCGGCATGGCGATGACCGATCTGTATGGCCAGGCCGATGACACCGAGTCGATCGCCACGGTGCGGGCCGCGCTCGATGCCGGCGCCGACTTCATCGATACCGCCGATGCCTACGGGGGTGGCAAGAACGAGGAACTGATCGGCAGGGCGTTACGCGACGGATACCGCGACAAGGCGATCGTGGCCAGCAAGTTCGGCAATGTGCGCGATGCGCAGGGCAGGCCGGCGGCAAACGGGCGGCCCGAGTACGTGATCGAGGCCTGCGAGCGCAGCCTGGCCCGCCTGGGCATCGAGACCATCGATCTCTATTACCAGCACAGGGTCGACCCCGCGGTGCCGATCGAGGACACGGTGGGCGCGATGAAGCGGCTAGTCGAGCAGGGCAAGGTGCGCTACCTGGGACTTTCCGAGGCAGGCGTTCGCACGGTGCGGGCCGCGCACGCGGTGCATCCGATTGCCGCGCTGCAGACCGAGTACTCGCTGTGGTGCCGTTTCGTCGAGCAGGACATCCTGCCCACCTGTCGCGAACTGGGCATCGGCTTCGTGCCTTACTCGCCGCTGGGGCGGGGCATGTTGACCGGGGCCATCCGCTCGCAGGACGACCTGGCGGCCAATGACAGGCGCCGTGAGCATCCGCGCTTCGAGCAGGGCAACCTGGAGCGCAACGCGGCGCTGGTGCAGCCACTGGTCGAGGCGGCTGCCGCCAAGGGGTGTACGCCGGGACAGCTGGCACTGGCCTGGTTGCTGGCGCAGGGCGAGGACATCGTGCCTATCCCCGGGACCAAGCGACGCGCACACCTGCTGGAAAACCTCGCCGCGATCGAGGTCGCGCTGACCGCCCCCGAGGCCGCCGCGCTGGCGTCGGCGATCGACGATGCCCAGGTGGTCGGCACGCGTTACCCGGCCGGCCAGCTCAAGACGATCGGCCTATAACGCCCAAATATCGGCGCACCCTCCACGCAGCACGGGCAGGACAGATGCAGCAACGCAGGAAAAGGGTCCTTGGCCTGCTCAGTGCCTTCGGGGTCATCTGTATCTGGTCGAGTTTCTACGTGATCTCGCGCGCCGGCGTGCAGACCAGCCTGACCGCGTTCGATGTCACGGCGCTGCGTTTCATGGTCGCCAGCCTGCTGGTGCTGCCGATGGCGTGGCGATGGTGGCCGCGCCACCTGCCGTGGCGGGCCACGTTGTTGATGTCGATGTGCGGCCCCGGGGCGATCTACTCTGTGTTGATCTACCTGGGCCTGAGCCACGCATCGGCAGCCTATGGCAGCGTCTTTGCCAATGGCTCGATCCCGTTGTTCACGATGCTGATGGCCTACCTGGCGACGCGCGAGCGGCCCAGGGTCCAGCAGGCGGTCGCCATCGCGGTTCTGGTGACCGGCGCGGTGCTCGTCGGGCTGCCGGGCCTGCGCGCCGGTGGCGGGCACGTGCTGTCGGGGGTGCTGCTGTTCCTGTCGGCATCGGCGATCCTGTCGGTCTACCTGCTGGGGATCCGACAGTGGTCGCTGACCCCGCGTCAGGCATTGGCCCTGATCACGCTGCCCAACGCGGCGTTGTTCCTGCCGGCCTGGTATTTCTGGCTGCCCACCGGCATCGCCGAGGCGAGTGGGTCGGCCATTCTGCTGCAGGCCTCGTTCCAGGGGCTGGGGCCGGGTTTCCTGGCGGTGATTTTATTCGCTGTGGCGACCACCAACCTGGGTCCCACGCCGATGGCCGGGGTCGCGGCCGCAGTGCCGGCCAGTGCCTCGCTGCTGGCGTTGGTGACACTGGGGGAAAGGCCGGTGGCGATCGAGTGGGTCGGCAGCGGGGTCGTCACGCTGGGGCTCGTGTTGCTGTTCGCCTGGCGGCCGGAGCCGCGCGCGCCGGCCGTGGTGCCGGCGCGCGACCGCGGCTGAGTCTTCGCGGACAGGCGCCATACCGGCTGAAAGGCCCTCGGCGCGGCGAACGGTTTTCCAATAACACCGCCGTTGACATCGATGGAGCCGCGGCCAGGCCCGGTGATCAGTCGATCCCGGTCGGCCAAGAGCCGAGGACAGACTGCGACGACAGTGGTTGGCGACTGGGAAGAGGGACTTGACTCGCGGCGCACCGTTCGAACCGACCAGGCGAATCGAAGTGCTGACGGATCCGCCGGGCCAACCGTGCGTGCCGGTCAGCCGAACAGCTTGCCGGCCGTTTGCGCGACAAGCCGGCCTTGATGCTGGGCGCCTTCCAGATCGATCGCGCTGGGTTGGCGTTGGCCCTGGCCGCCGGCAATGGTGGTCGCGCCATAGGGGCTGCCACCGACCACTTCGTCCAGCGTCATCTGCCCCTGGTGACTGTAGGGCAGGCCGACGATGACCATGCCAAAGTGCAGCAGGTTGGTGATGATCGAGAAGAGTGTCGTTTCCTGGCCTCCGTGCTGGGTGGCCGTGGAGGTGAATGCGGCGCCGACCTTGCCATGCAGGGCGCCGCGGGCCCACAAGCCACCGGCCCGGTCCAGAAACGCCCCCATCTGGGCCGGCATGCGTCCGAACCGGGTCGGGGCGCCTATGATGATGGCGTCGTAGTCAACCAGTTCCTCGATCGTGGCGATCGGTGCGGCCTGGTCCAGCTTGAAGTTTGCCGGACTTGGCCACCTCGAGCGGTACGGTTTCAGACGCGTTTCACATCCACCGACGCGCCACTGGCGCGTGCGCCTTCGGCGACGGCCTGGGCCATGGTTTCCAGGTGGCCGTAGGACGAGTAATACAGGACAAGGACTTTGGACATGATGTGCTCCGACAAGCGTGGTAGTTGATGGAAAGGGCTTCGTAGCTCGCGCGGCGAGAGAGGCATCCAGGCTCCATTGCCGGGGCCCCAGGCCGCCAGCGTCAGCAGGCCGCCGATCACGGCGATGTTTTTGAAGAACATCAGTTGCTGAACCATCTGCTGCTCGGCCGGGAAGGTCCAGTACGCATGGAAGCCGAAGGAGGCGACCAGTGTGAAGATCGCCAGGGCAAGCGCCGCAATGCGTGTTCCGGCACCCGCTATCAAGGCCAGACCGGCTCCGATCTCCAGCACAAGGGCGATTGCCGTTGCCACCGTGGGGCATCGGCAGGCCCACGGAAAGGATGTAGCCCACCGTGCCCTCGAAGCCGGCGAGCTTGCCGAGGCCGGCTGGCAGCAGGCGGCCGCAAGCAGCAGTCGCCCGGCGATGGCAGCGGTGTTCTGGCAGGCGAGATGTCGCGGTGGTCATGGTTCGTTCCGGGTGACGGAACGTTCTCGAACGGAGTATCGACCGTCGCTATCTGCCTCATGGCTGATAATTCTGAATCCGTTGTTCGATTTCATCGAACGCCGGGTTTTCATCTCTTCCTACAGCAGATGCGAAAAGCCGACCTCGACGGCATCGAGCTGATGGCCGCGATCGACCGGGCGGGGTCGTTTTCGGGCGCCGGCCTGTTGCTGAACAAAGTATTCCACCGTGTCCTATGCCGTTGGGGAAACTGGAGGATGACTCCGGGCGTGGTCCTTGTTCCATCGCCACGGCCCCCGCGTACAGATCACGCCCGCCGGCAAGGAACTTCGCCGAGCGCCGGGCGTGCGCTCTGCTGGCCGCTGACGACCTGGAGTGCCGGGTCAAACGCGTCGCCGACGGTTGGGAAAGCGAAATCCGCATTGTGTCGGACACCCTGATCCCTCCATCATGTTTGGCGCGCTGCTGGAGCGTTTTTGCGCCGACGCGGGCACGCGGGTCAAGCTGATCGGCGAAGCCATGACCGGCGTTTGGGAGTCGCTGCTGGATGGGCGGGCGGACATCATTCTGGCGGTGGGCCAGGGCCCGTCGGGTGGGGCTTTCGCACAAAGAAGGTGGCGGATCTTCGGTTCGTCTTCTGCGTGGCGCCGCGACACCCGCTGGCCGCCTGGGATGGCGTGATCCCCAGCGACGAGGTGCGCAATCACCGGATGATCGTCGCCTCCGACTCGGCACGGCACCTGCCCACCAGGACCGGTGGGGCCGCTCAGAGGCGTTAGACAGGCTGCGCCCGACATGCGGACCAAGTATGCGTTGCAGGCCGGGCTGGCGGGCTTTCGCCCCAACTGTTCGTCAAGTTCAGACAGAAGCGCCGGCTGCTCATCGAGAAGCAGGTCGAAGAGCCCAAACCGGACGATCATGTGTTGCTGGCTCGGGCGTACCGGCGAGCCGGACGGGGCGTTGAAGTGGTGGCGCGATGCGCTGACCGCCGCGGATGTGGTGCCGAATTTTTTGAATCGCGCGTCGCGGCGGCCTGGGGTGGCCGATTACTGAAGCATCGTTTGGGATCCGAATCGATTTCGGAAAATTCGAACAACTGTGTCGAAAGGGTCAAGGCCAAGCGGCCTCGCCTCGCCAACAATCACTGCTGCGGCCACATTTTCGTAGATGGTGATCGGCTGCCGTGCAGCGCAAGACAACCCTCCCAGAAAGGATCTCCGACATGATGACCTCAGACCATCGCAAGACCGCGGACAGGCCAACCACGGCTGGCTGCAGTCCGCCCACAGCTTCTCGTTTGCTGGTACCACGATCCCGCCCACATGGGCTGGGGCAATCTGCGCGTGATCAATGAGGACCGCGTGGCGCCCGGCGGTGGCTTCGGCTCGCACGGCCACCGCGACATGGAGATCATCAGTTACGTGCTGGAGGGGGAATTGGCCCACCGCGGCAACAAGGGCAACGAAGGGCATTCGCCCGGCGACGTCCAGCGCATGTCGGCGGGCACCGGTGTCGTGCACAGCGAGTTCAATCACGCCCTGACCGAACGACGCATTTCCTGCAGATCTGGATCACGCCCGATCAGAAGGGCATCGCGCCCGGCTGGCTGAGCAGAAGACCGTTCCGGGATCGGGTCCAAGCGGGGTCGCCTGGCATTGGTTGCCCCACCTGCGGGCGGCAACGATGCGGTGCAGATCCACGCCGACGCTTCCCTGTATGCCGGGCTGTTCGATGGCGCCGAGCAGGCGACGCTTGCGATGGATCCGCGCTGCAAGGCCTATGTGCATCTGGTGCGTGGCGAACTCAGCGTCAATGGTCAGCGGCTTCAATGACTGGCGACGCCCTGAAGATCGAAGGTGAAGCGCAGATACGCCTTCACGACGGGCACGACGCCGAGGTGCTGGTCTTCGACCTCGCACCTTGACCGTCCCTGGGCACCCGCAGGGGAAACATCGATGTCGCCACCCGAACGCCCGATCCGGCAGATGGGTCGGTGGCGATCCAACGGAGTTGAAAATGGCAGATGAACAGTCCAAGGGCAACACCTGGACGCGACAGATCACCGCCGACGGTGCGTTTGCGCGCCAGCCGACCGGCTTTCGAGCCGAGATCGACCCTCGCCCGATGCGCTGCACGCGGCCGAGCCTGGGCGCTACCACCTCTATGTGTCGCTGGCCTGTCCATGGGCACACCGAACCCTGATCGTGCGCGCCCTCAAGGGCCTTGAGCAGGTGATCAGCGTCGATGTCGTGCATCCCCACCTGACCGACCAAGGCTGGTCTTTCGACACCGGATTTCACGGCGCCACCGGCGACACGGTCGCTGCCCGGCAGTTGCTGCGCGAGGCCTACCCGGCAGCCGATCCGCTTTTCAAGGGCGTCGTGACGGTGCCGGTGCTCTGGGACAAGCGGCTGGGAACGATTGTGAACAACGAATCGGCCGAGATCATCCGCATGCTCAACAGCGGCTTCCAGGCCTGGGCGCGCCATCCGGAGCTTGACCTTTATCCCTTGCGGTTGCGCACGGCAATCGACGAGACCAATGCCTGGGTCTATGCGGACATCAACAACGGCGTCTACCGCAGTGGGTTCGCCCGCAGTCAACAGGCCCACGAGGCCGCCGTGGAGCGGCTCTTCGCTGCACTGGATCGCGCCGAGGCCATCCTGATGCGTCAGGATTTTCTTTGCGGTGATGTCCTGACCGAGGCCGACATCCGATTGTTCGTCACCTTGATCCGCTTCGGATTCGGTGTACCACACGCATTTCAAGTGCAACCGCAGGACGGTGCTCCAGTCCCGGGCGCTGACGCGCTACATGGCCGACATCCATCGCCTGCCTGGCGTGGCCGCCACGCTGGATCTGGACCATGTGCGGCACCACTACTACGGTTCGCACAAGCACATCAATCCTTCCGGGCTGATCCCCAAGCGGGCCCTGGATGTGCTGGCCGCACTGGGCGAGAGAGGGACGGGCAACCGAGCCACCGAGAGCGCGACGGTGAGTCATCGCGCAGCATCCGACTTGACTGAAAGCGCAACCCACCATGAACGAACCACTTCGCCTGCACGGCCGCATGACCCACATCGCGCCGGGACTTCGCGTGCGCCGCATGCTGCCTGCGCTGGAGCGCAGAACCGTAGGACCTTTCGTGTTCTTCGACGAGTTCGGCCCCGCGACGCTCGCTGCGGAGCCCACCGCGTCCGAAACCCTGTACCTCGACGTCACAATGGCCGCGAACGCCCGCTTCAGCTTGCCCCCGTTGGCGCCTGAGCTGGCGGTCTATGGCGTCGGCCAAGACTACGCGCTGGACGGCCAGGCCGTCGACGCGGCGCAGATGGTGGTGCTGGTCTCAGGCCGGGGCGCCCAGCTAGGCGCCGGACCCGATGGTACGCGGCTGGTCGTCATCGGCGGCGCGCCGTTGGAGCGGCCCGTGCGCATCTGGTGGAACTTCGTGTCCACGCAGCGCGAGCGCATTGCCCGGGCCGCGGATGACTGGTCGCAGCATCGCTTCGCCCCCATTCCGGGCGAGACCGACCGTATCGAGGCGCCACCCTGGCGCGACTGAGCCTGGACATTTCCTCGATTGGGCGGCCGTCAATCGATGTTGCCCAACGTGGCGCTGATGCAGGGCGCCGGACACGATGCCATGGGTCTCATCGGGGTTTCCCGGTTGCAAGGAATTCCTGACCTGGCCGTTCAGCGGGCGAACACGCTCACGTCGCCCAGGCCTTGCACCGTCACGGTGATCTTTCCCGGTCCCTCGATCGGGGTTGGCGGGCAGGCCGATCCGGCCAGCACGATCCATCCCGCCTCGAGCTGTCGTCCTGCCCGGGCGGCCAGTCTTGCGGCATCGCACAGCGATTGCAGCGGGTGCCCGTTGATCGACTTCGTGTCGCCGCGGAAGATCTCCTTGCCCTGCACGGTCACCGTCACGGCGAGCGCGTCCAGGTTGTCGGGCAATGCCGACGCCGGACCCAGCACGTAGCCGCAGGCCGACGCATTGTCGGCCACCAGGTCGGCGACCACCAGGTCCTTGGTCGAGTACCGGCCGTCGACCAGTTCGATCGCCGGCATCACCTGGTCGACCGCGGCGGCGGCCTGCCCGAGCGTGACCTCGCCGGACAGCGGGCGCTTCAGGCGGAACGCCACCTCGGCTTCCAGCCGCGGAAAATTGCGTGGCGCCAGCGGCCAGTCGGCGCCGTCGGGCACGGCCATCACGTCGGTCAGCCAGCCCATTGGCGATTCGGTGATGCCCAGCGCCGTTCGCGCGGCCGGGTTGGTCAGGGCCATCTTGGCACCGGCGAGTGTTTCGCCACGGCTCAGCCGCAGGGCCACGACGCCTTTCTGAATCTCGTAGGCCTGCCCGATGTCCGGGGTCCAGCCATCCTGGTTCTGGGGAATGGGCGCGTTG
>JAWKYE010000029.1:0-103282 GCA_041396665.1 Burkholderiaceae bacterium | reverse complement strand
GCCGCGCAGGATTTCCCGTGTGCCGCCGCGCAGGGTCCATGACGGCGCGTAACTCAGTGCCTCGGCCAATGCCTGGGAAAGCTCGGCGTCGGGCGGCAGTTCGGATTGCAGCTTGCGGAACACGTGGACCTGCTCACGCTCGAAGGCATTGCCCAGGTCCTTGATCAGTGCCGCCTCCAGGTTGGGGAGTTCGCCCTTTTGCAGCTTGGCGGCCACCGCGATCGACATGGAGCGCAGCGCCATCAGCTTGGCAGCCATGCGCCCGAGCGCCTCGCGCACCCGCGGGCCGGCCTGTTGCCGCGCCAGTGCCGCGGCGGCCTCGACGATGCGGATGCTGCTCAGGTAGCGCTCCGGCCCGCTGCGCTCATAGGCCAGTTCGCTGGTCACCTGGTGCCAGCCGTTGCCCGGCTCACCGACCAGGTGGCCGTCGGGCACGAAGGTGTTGTCGAACAACACCTCGTTGAACTCCTCCTCGCCTGCCATGTTGACGATCGGGCGCACCTGCAGATCCTGCGCCTTCAGGTCGACGATGAACTGGCTCAGACCTTCATGCCGCGAGGCGCCGGCCTCACCGGTGCGTGCCAGCACGATGGCGAAGTGGTTCAGGTGGGCGAAGGTCGTCCACACCTTGCGCCCGGTGAGCGCCCAGCCGCCATCGACCTTGACGGCGCGGGTGCGCACCGAGGCCAGGTCGGAGCCCGAGTCGGGCTCGCTCATGCCGATCGAGTAGAAGGCCTCACCGGCGATGATCGCCGGCAGGAACTGCTTGCGCTGTGCCTCGCTGCCATAGCGCAGCAGCAGCGGACCGCTTTGCCGGTCGGCGATCCAGTGCGCCGAGACCGGCGCGTTGGCCGCCACCAGTTCCTCGGTGAGCACCAGCCGCTCGAGCATCGAGCGCTCCTGCCCCCCGTAGGCCTTGGGCCAGGTCATGCCCAGCCAGCCCTTGGCGCCGATGCGCCGGGAGAACCCGGGGTCGTAGGCACTGGCAAAGTCGCCGCGGCGTTTCCAGAGGCCGGCCCGTTGCTCATCGGCCAGGAAGTCGCGCACCTCGGTGCGCAGCGCTTCGGCTGCCGGGGGCAGCGCGAAGATCGGAAACTGAAAATTCATCCGGGAGGGTCTCCTGTCATTCGACGGACCGCCGGTGTGCGGCCGGGCATCAGGCCATCACACCAGGGGGTTGCAGCGGGATCGAGCCTGCATTCTGCCCGAAAAGCCGCGCAGGCCCCGCCGTTGTCGGGGCCGCCTGCCCGGGCATGCGGATTGCCTGCATCGATCGGCGGCGTGTCGAACCGGCTGCTCGATCTTCCAACCGGCCCGGTGTCGGCGACCGTGTATAAACTGCGGCCTTTGCCTGTTCTCCTGCGATGCCTCAATCCGTGACGATGCACCCATTCGACGAATCCCTGCATGGACCGCCGTTGGGCCGCGCTTTCAAAGGGCTGGCCGCCACGCACTACTGGAACATGGTCGGTCCCTACTATGGGATCACCGCCGCCTGGAGAGATGCTGCAATCGGTGCTGTTGCAGCTCGACTGTCAGCGATCCGCCGTCGCTGACCACCAATTTCGTCGCTCCCTGTGCGCGAAGGGATTGCTCGAGATCGACGTCGCGCTTCGGCGGACCGGGCGCAGCACCCAGCACTGGCGGCATGGAGATGCGTTAGTCGACCCGGCAGCGGTTGCCGGGGTGCGATGCAGGCGCTGGCCGATGGGCGCGTCGATCTTTGGATGATCAGCGGTGAGTCCGCCCGCGGTGCCACCACCGAGGGCCTGGCCTGTCGGCGCGGACGGACAGCTTTCGGCCTGTTCCTGACCGGTATGACCTGCGCTTCACCCGCCACCCGATGAAGGTCGACGATCCGCAACAGTGCTGGCGCACTGGATGCGCGACACCCGCCACGCCTGTCGATCATTCCGGCACTGGCGGTGATCTGCGACACCTTCTTCCGGCGATCTTCGCAGCACCGCAAGTCCGTGATGCCGATCGCCACGTGTCGATGAATGGCCACGACATCGACCTGGGCACAGCTGGCGACGATAGGCGATGGCTGGTTGCTGGGGCAGGGACGGCTTGACGAGGCTTTTCGATGCCGAGGCCCAGGCATGGGCGAGATGCTGGGTCGCGTCCACCCACCAGGTCATGTGGTATCGGCGACTGAATCGGGCCGCTCCGATAGAACAAACACAGCGCACGGAACCGCCGCGCCTGGTGACTTGCAATTGTGGAGAAACCTGGCGATGGCCGGTTCCAGCCTACTGCACTGATCGATGACATCGCCAATTGCCGACGCGACGGGCCGTGGCTGACCTGCTGGTGGTGGCGGCCAAGAACAGCCGGCGTGCTGGTGGATGACTCTTGGCGCTCAATGCCGAGCAGGTGATTGGGTGCGGCCCGACCGAGCTCGCCCGTCGTCTGGGCCGTGTTCAAGGGTTCGGCGCTGAAACAGACGGATCCTGGTGCTGGCTGCGCCGATGCATGTTCTGCTCTTGGCCTGATCACCCTTGTTGCTGATGCTCGCGGCCTGTTCCTGTGCTTCGAGGGCTTCGAGAAGGTGGCCCACAAGCTGCTGGCACGATGCCGCCGAGGATGCCGCCGATCACGACTCGCTGGTCAAGGCGGTGGCCGACGAGAACGTCGATATCGTCCAGTTTTCGAGAAAAACAGGATCAAGGCGCGCAACCGACTTCATTCTGTCGGCCGAGATCATCGTGATCCGTCGGGGCGGCCAGCGCCCTGCCAGGTTGGACCCAGATGGTCGCTCCGTCGGTCATCGCGGCGCTGATGACCGTCGGCGTCTACGGCATCGTCGTCGCGGCGATCGTCAAGCTCGACGACCTGGGCCTGCACCTGTCGCAAAGCAGGGTGAGGGCACAGCGGCTGGCCGCCATGATCGGGCGCGGCATCCTGCGCGCCGCCCTGGCTGGATGAAGGGCCTGTCGGTGGCCGGCACCGCGGCGATGTTCCTGGTCGGCGGTGGCATCCTCGCACATGGCATTCCGGGGGTCGAGCCGCTGATCCACGACTGGCTGATCGCGCTGGAGCGCACGATGAGCGACGGCCTGGCAGGGAGCTTGGGTCTGTCCTGTCTACGCCGATCAACGGCACGATCGGCATCGTCGCGGGCGGCCTGGTCGTCGCTGTCGTCACGCTGTTCGGCAAGATCACCGGGTGCGTCAGCCTGCGCATTGACGCCGGGTACAATTCCTGTCCTACATCCGTCGTTCCAGGAGAGATCCATGAGTCGCTGGCAAGCGCGCGGAGCAGCCGGCAAAGACCTTGCAGGGTACGCAGTGCGTGCATCCCGCGTCGGTGCACGATCCGGTGTCGGTGCGCATTGCCCAACACCTGGGCTTCGAGATGGGATGTTCGCTGGTCAGGCTCGCTGAAGCCGCCTGGCGTCTGACCTGATCGTGCTCGACGCTCATCGGAGCCGCCGACCAGGCGCAACGTATTCCGCGCGCGGCCGACCTGTGCCGCCGATGACCGATGCCGATCATGGCTATGGCAATGCGCTGGAACGCGGATGCGCACGGTCGAGGAACTCGAGATGGCAGGGTCGCCGGCCTGTCCATCGAGGATACCGATCTTGCCCGGCCCGCGGTCCAAGGGCAAGGCAAGGCTGTTGTCCATCGAAGAGGGGGCAAGGTGATGCGCGCCGCAGTGGCCGCGCACGCGCCGACACTGTTGCGCCGATCGCCGGCGTTCAGGTGCTGGCGATCAGCGGGCTCACCGACACCGTCGCCCGCGCCCAGCTCTACGAGGAAAACCGGGGTGGACTTCATCTTCCTCGTCGGCCTCAAGTCGCGCAGCGATCTGGACGCGGTGGCCGCCGAGATCCGCCTGCCGATCATGCTGGGCAGCGCGCCTCCGAGCTGATGGACCGCGAGTACCTGGCGTCGCGCGGCGTGCGTGTCTGCCTGCAAGGCCACCAGCCGTTCGCCGCGGCGACCAAGGCCTTGCACGACACGATGAAACACCTGCGCGACGGGGGGGATCCGGCATTGCTCAAGCCGCAGCTGGCGGGTGACCAGCTGACGGGGATCAGCACCCGGGGCGATGACTACGAGCGCTGGATGCGCGAGTTCCCAGCTGAAAGCGGCGGGTTCGCGCCCGGATCCGCGTTTCTGCGGTGCTGCCGGCGATGGTTTCGGCTGCATCAGGTTACGGCGCCGGGCAGCTGCGTCCCATGATGCCGTCCATCGATCACCGAACAGGGTAATGGCCATGCACGACCCGGTGAACCACGCCCTCGCCGGCGAACCACTGTCGCGCCCCTGGCGCTGCTCGGCCTCGGCGTGATCGTGGTGACCGGCGCTGACGTTGGCGGCTGCGCCAGCCGCCGTCGCCGGCCTGAAGC
This sequence comes from Burkholderiaceae bacterium, assembly GCA_041396665.1. GTDB lineage: Bacteria > Pseudomonadota > Gammaproteobacteria > Burkholderiales > Burkholderiaceae_E > JAUIAI01. The sequence goes on along the minus strand of JAWKYE010000029.1, from coordinate 98,925 downwards.
CGACGCGAAAGAGCTGAACCACGGTGGCGCCCTGGCAGGATGGCGCCGGGCTTGGCCACTGCCGCATGCAGGGCGCGCGGCCCCCGGTCACCGTCTGGTGCCCGACGAACGCCGACGACGAGGCGCACCAGGCGATCGGCCCGTTCGATATTGCCGCGCCCGGCGCCGCCATCGCGCCGGGTCGCTACCTGCTGATCGTGACGTCGCACGGCTCGGCGGCTCGACCATCGTGCAGCACGAACTGGCCTGTGGCGTTCGTCAACGCAGTGGTCGACCGTGGCGGCGCCCACCCATGCGCACGACAACTGGCAGGACATGTCGGGTATCGGTCCGCAGAAAGCTGGCGCTCGCGCCTGCGCGAGATGTCGGCCGTCATCGACTGGCTGCTTGGCGACGCCGCGTGGGCGGCCAGTGTCGATCCGGCGCGCATCGGCGCCTATGGCATGTCGGCCGGCGGCTCACCGTGCTGACACTGGCCGGGCGCCTGGTCGGCCAACCGGCTGCTCGATTACCGCCGCGACAACGGCGCCGCCGATGCCGGTTTCTGCGAGTTTCGTTGCGAGCGGGTCGGCAGTCAGGCCGCTGAGCCTCGCCGCCGATTGGCCCGAGGGGTCGTGGCCACGGCCCGCGATCCGCGGGTGCGGGCGGTGGTGGCGGCGGTGCGGTCGGTGGCGCCTTCGATGGCAAGCCTGGCCGCGATCGACATTGCGCTGGGCCTGGTCGGTGCCGGCCGATTATCATCCTGCGGCCGGTGTTCCACACCGACCGCGTGCTGCTGCATGCGCCGACCGCCTGTGCGTGCTGGGGACGCTGGCCGGCGGACATGATGATGCTGTCGCCGTGGCCGGCGGAACTGGCCGCGCAGGTCGGTCTGGGCAATACCGGGCTCGCCACCGCCGGACACGGCCACCTTGAACGCGGCTCATCGCAACATTGCCGCTTTTTTCGTCACGCAGTTGGGCACGCCAAGGTGATCCTGCCGAGCAGGGGCCGGGCCGGATGGCGCGCCGGGCGCCAGCGGCGGCGCTCGTCCAGGAACGCGAGCGTGTCGCCAGCCAGCGCGGCGGCCTTCGGATGGAACGCCTCGGCGCGCGATCTCGCCGAAGAAACCAATGACCGGTGTCGGGGTACTCGTGGTAGCTGGCCGGCCTGGCACACCGCTCGAGGCTTTTCCTGAGTTTGTTCACGCCGGCTGCCGAGACCCACGGATCGTCTTGAATGGAAATGAAACTGGAGAGTGGAATGGGCTGGCCGTGAATAACGCTGTTGCGGGCCGCGTAGAAAACCGTCGTCGCGTTGATCGGCAGTGTCGCTTGTTGGCCAGCCAGAGCGCCCAGTGCCCGCCCATCGAAAACCCGACGACGGCCACCTCGGGCGTCGTCACGGCCTGCGCCGACAGCGTGTGAACCGCCGCCATCAGCACCTTGTAGGCCGGCTCGATGACGCGAGCGCCGGCCTGTGCCCGAAGCCGCTTGGCCTGATCCGGGGACGAGGCGTGCGCCCCTGGTACAGGTCGGGCGCCAGCGCGACATACCCGGCTTTCGCAAACCGATTGCAAAGCCCTTGAAGAACCCGTTCAGGCCCCACCAGGAATGGAGCATGAGCATCCCCGGCCGGCGGCCCGGCCTGGCACGCGAGATAGTGTGGCCGGGCATTCATGGGGACTGGCGATTGCGGTTCGGCAACGGCGGGTTCGTTGTCTGCCGGATCCCGGACCTGGCATCTGCGGCTGCGGTCGATGCCGCGATGTAGCCGCCAGCGACCGCGCTGAGCAGGCCGTTGCCCGACAGGTAACCCCAGACCTCGTTGCCCGACACGCCGCGCGCCGCGCCGCCGGCCGCGTACAGGTTGGGCAGCGGCGAGCCATCGGCGCGACGCACCCGGCAGTGCTCGTCGACATCCAGCCCGCCCTGGGTGTGGAACAACGCGCCGGTGACGCGGACGGCGAAATAGGGCGGTTGCAGGGCGCGCGAATGCCGGCGGCCGAACCGGTCGGGTCGGCCCGATTGCGCGCACCCGGCGATCTCGTCCAGCGTCCGCTGCAGCGTCGCGCGGTCGCAACCGAGCACGGTGGCCAGTTCGTCTACCGATGCCGCCTGGCGCAGCGCGCCGGCCTCGCAGGCTTGGACGAAATCGGGAAACCCCCGGGCCAGCGCCAGCAACGGCGCATCGAACACATCGAATGCCACCGACCCCGGCTGCCCGAGCACCTGCACCGCGGCCTCCGAGTAACCGGCCGATTCATCATGAAAGCGCTGCCCCAGCGTGTTCACCTGCACGCCGCCCTCGGTCATCAACGCCCAGGTGATCAGCTGGCCCTGCGGCACCGCCCACGAGCCGTGGCCCTGGTAGCCGCCCAGGTCGGCCAGGCCGGCGCCCAGCGCCTCGCCCCAGGCCAGCGCCGAGCCGTCGTTGCCGGTGTGGCCGGCAAACACCGCGTCGCGCATCGCCGGCAGGTGCCGGCCGATGCGCTCGACATTGCCGCCGTAGCCGTTGCAGGCCAGCAGCAGGCGCTCGCAGCCAATGGTGTCGAGCCGCCCGTCGGGGCGCAGCACGCGGACCGCGCGCACCCGGTCGTCGGCATCGACCAGCAGCGTCAACGCGCGGGCCCGCAACAGCACATCCAGACCGGCGGTGTCGGCGGCGCGGCTCAGCCGGTTCATCAGGCCACGCCCGGTCTTCTCGGGCACCGCGTGCATGCGCCGCACCGAGTGGCCCGGGTACAGAAAGCCGTCCAGCACCTCGAAGTGCAGGCCGTGGTCCGCGATCAGCCAGTCGATCGCCCTGCCCGATTGCCCGGCATAGGCGGCGGCCAGCGCCGCGTCGGCCCGGCCCTTGGCCTTGCGCCGGATGTCGCTGGCAAACGCCTGCGCCGAATCGTCGATACCGGCCGCCCGTTGCACCTTTGATCCGGCCGCCGGAATGAAGCCCGAGGACAGCGCAGTCGAGCCGCTCGCCCGGGCATCGCGCTCGAGCACGGCGCAGTCCAGGCCAAGGTCCAGCGCCCGCAGCCCGGCCACCAGGCCGCAGGCGCCGGCGCCGATGATCAGCAGGCCGACCGGCGGCTCGTCACCGACCCGGCTCTGGCCGGTAATCCGTTCGACGCCTGGTGCCGGCGTCGCGCTCACGGCAATCCCGATCCAAAGTCGTCGCAGGACATCACCTGCGCGATGCTCGCCAGGTCGGCCAGCGCGGTGTCGTGGACCGTCTGGCGAAACGCCGCGCAGCCGTCTGCGAGCACCACCGGGTGAAACTCGCGTACGTGGGCATCGCGCACCGTGCTGGCCACGCCCCCCTGGGTGACGATGCCGGCCACGGCCACCGTGTCGATGCCGGCATGGCCCAGCACCCAGTGCAACTGCGTGGAGAAAAACGCCGAGTAGGCCACCTTGTCGACGCACACGTCGACCAGTGGAAGCAACTCGTCGACCACTGCCTGCCCCCAGCTGGCCGGTGCGAAGTCGCCGGCGCGCAGGAACGGGCGCAGCTTGTGCAGATGCCCGGCGATCATCGGTTGCCCGCCGGCGCGCGGCCACAGCGTGAAGCGGCTGGCCACGACCAGGCCGCCCGCGGCCCTGAGCCGGCGGGCCAGCGGCGCCAGCTTCGCCGGCAGCGCCGCCATCGTGGCGTCGGACTGGCCGCCACGGGCATAGGCGCCGTCGGGGTGCAGAAAGTCGTTCTGCAGATCGATGATCAGCAGCGCGTACGGGCCGCGGGGCTGGTCTGGCGTGGTGGCATCGTTCATCAGGGGTGTCCGTCCGCGGTTGCCGGCTCGGGTGTCACCAGCAGGTTACCCAGCGCATCGACGCTGGCCATGAACCCTGGCTCGAGCCAGATCGTCGTGTCCGACTGCTCGAACATCGCCGGGCCGCGGACCGTCGTGCCCACCGGCATCTGCAGGCGCTCGTACACCGGTGTCTCGTGCCAGGTGTCGAGATGATGCACCTGCCGGTGCTCACGCGGTTGCGCCGCCGCCAGGCCCGGGACGGGCGCCAGCAATTGCAGATCGAACTTGCGGCGCAGGCCGATCACCGCCAGGCGCAGGTTCAGCACCCGGATCGGCACGTTGACCAGCGCCTTGCCAAACGCCAGCCGGTAGGCCGCTTCGAACGCGCGGTGGATGCCGGCGGGCAGTGCGGCCGCGTCGCCGGCCCAGTCGGTTTCGTCCAGCGGCGTGGCCACCGTGTGGGTCTGTCCCTGGTAGAGCATGTCCAGTTCCACCAGCGTGCGCTCGCCCTCGAAGCTGATGCCGGCCGTGGCCAGCGCCGCGCGCCCGTCGGCCTGCAACGCGTGGATACGCTGCTGCAATGCGGCGCCATCGAGCCGGGCCAGCGGCTGGTTCAGCGTCTGCACGAAGTCGTGCCGCATGTCGGCGATCGCGCAGCCCAGCGCCGAACTCACGCCCGGGTAGCGCGGCACCAGCCCGGTGGCCACGCCGACCTCGCGCATCATCGCGCACACGTGCAGCGCGCCACCGCCGCCAAACGGCATGTAGGCGAACTGGCCCGGATCGTGACCGCGCTCGATCGACACCAGGCGAATCGCGCCGGCCATGTTCGCATTGGCCACCGTGAGCATGGCCTCGGCGGCCTGCTCGGTGGACAGGCCCAGCGCCTGGCCGACATGCGCATCGATCGCCGCCCGCGCCGCCGCCACATCCAACGCGGTCAGCGCGCCGATCGGCCGCGCGGCATTGATGCGACCCAGCACGACGTTGGCATCGGTGACGGTCGGGCCGAGCTCGTCGTCGGCGCCCCGCAGGCCGTAGCAGACCGGCCCCGGGTTCGAGCCGGCCGACTCGGGCCCCATGCGCAGCAGGCCGGAGGCATCGACCGCGGCGATCGAGCCGCCGCCGGCGCCTATCGTCTGGATCTCGATCATCGGCGTGCGGATCACCATGCCAAAGCCGATCGCCTGCTGCGCCGCCTGGGCGATGCGCCCCGCGCTGATCAGCGACACGTCGAAACTGGTGCCGCCGACGTCGCCGGTGATCACGTTGGCAGCCGGCCGCCGCCGCGATGTGCGCACAGGCGATGACCCCGCCGCCGGCCCGGACAGCGCGGTGCGCACCGGGAAGCGCCGGGTGCTGTCCACCGACATCAGCCCGCCGTTGCTCTGCACGATCAGCAGCGACGCCGGGCTGCCCTGTTCGGCCAGTGCCGCCTCGAGCCGGCCCACGTAGCGCCCCGACCACCGGTTGCGCGCGGCATTGAGTGATGCGGCTCGCGGCCCGCTCGAATTCGCGCACTGGGCAGGATCTGGTGCGAGGCCGTGATGTGCGCATTGGGCCAGTCCCGCTCCAGGCAGGCCAACGCCGCCGCCTCGCTGGCCGGGTTGGCGTAGCTGTTGATGAAGAAGATACACAGCGATTCGCAGCCCGCGTCGCAGTTGCCGTGCCGCGGCACGCAATTCGGCCTCGTCGACCGGTGTGCGCACGGTGCCGTCGGCCAGCGTGCGCTCGGCTGACTCGAGGCGCCGATCGGCGCGACACCGCGGTGAACTGGCCCCACAGGCCCCAGGTGGTCGGCCGGTCGCGACGGCGCATGTCGAAAGCACATCACGAAACCCGGCGGTGGTGATGACTTCAGCGTTAGGCGAGCTTGCGCTCGAGCAACGCATTGGTGCCGACGGTCGTGCCGTGCACGATCGTCGCCAGCCGGGCAAAGCCCTCGCCGTGGGCCGCCAGGCCCTGGCCCAGGCCGTGTTCAGGAAACCGCCCGACGGATCGGCCGGGGTCGAGGGCACCTTGGTGATGTGGATGGCCCCGGCCGCCTCGTCGATCGCAAACACATCGGTGAAGGTGCCGCCGATATCGACGCCGCAGGTGATGCGCGACTGTCGATCGCTCCGCCTCCCCGGCGGGCCTGCGTGACCAGGCCCAGCGCCAGGTCGCGCTCGCGTGCCTGGCGGCTGCGCCCGCCGGCTGGCTGCATCCGCCACCACCCGGGGTGGCGATGTGATCCGGTCGCCCCGTACCAGGCGTATGCCGACCTGCTGGAGACCATCGGCGGTGTGGACCACTGGCCCTGCTGACAATAGCTGATCTCGTTGGTCGCGGTACGGCCGCCACCGGCCACGCCCTGCGGCGAACTTGCCGCGCTTCGCCAAAGACGAACGCGCTGGCGCCTGTTCAACAACTTCGACTCGTAGATCGCTCCCAGGCCGCCGCGGTGCTCGCCATCGCCACCGGAGTCGGGGCAGCGCTTCCACTGCGTGAACGCCACCGGTCCGGCTCGAGGATCTCGAGCGGCGGGATCGTGGCCATCGAGATCGGCGCATTGCCGTGTGAGAGCCCGTCGCCTTGCGGATGGCCGCCGTGGCCGCCGCCAAAGAAACTGAACATCACCCACGGCTTGCCGGCATCGGGCCCGCTGCTGCGGGCGCCGGCGATCGACAGCGCATTGATGGTGCCGTAGGCCATCCCGTTCGCGTGCGCGGGGTCGGCCTTGGCCATCGCGCCGAAGATCACGTCGATCATCCGCAGGATGGTCTCGGTGTAGCCGCCCACCGGCCGCGGCTGCCGGGCGGCGATCAGTGACTGCTCGTCGATGACGAAGTCGATCGGATCGAGGACCCCGGCATTGGCCGGCACCTCGGGAAACAGGTGCTTGAGCGCGACGTAACAGGCCGCGATCGCGGTCGAGCGGGTGATATTCACCGGACCTGCACAGGCCGGTGAGGTGCCGCTGAAGTCGAGCGTCAGCCGGGGCTGGCCATCGGCCCCGTGGTGCTCGACGACGATGCGCACCGCGATCGTCAGCGGCGTGTCGGTGATGCCGTCGTTGTCCAGATGATCCTCGTGGCAGGTATTCTTCCGCCGGCAGTGCGCGCGGATGTTGGCCTGCATCAGCATCACCGCGCTCGCGCAACGCGCCCAGCGCCCGCGCACCGTGGCGGTGCCGTACTGCGCGAGCAGGCTGTCCAGCCGCTGCACGCCGATGTCCAGCGCCGCCAGTTGCCCGTTCAGGTCGCCGTACAGGCTGTTGGGCAGGCGCGAGTTCGACTGCAGGATGCGCATGATGTCGTCCTGGAACACGCCTTCGCGCACCAGCCGCACCGGCGGGATCAACATGCCTTCCTGCCAGCACTCGGTGGCCGCCGGGTTGTAGTTGCCCGGCACCGCGCCGCCCACGTCGTGCCAGTGGGCCACCGAGGCCAGGCAGCAGAAAAGCTCGCCCTCGAAGTAGTAGGGGCGCACCAGCTTGAAGTCGTTCAGGTGGGTGCCGCCGTCATACGGGTCATTGAAGATCCACACGTCGCCGTCGCGCAGGCCGTCTTGTGCGGAGGCTGCGTCTATCGCGGTGCGCACGGCGAAGGCCATCGCTGCCACGAACACGGGCAGGCCCGACTTGCCCTGCACCAGCGTGTCGCCGTTGGCCGCATCGTACAAACCGTGCGAGGCATCGTGCGCCTCGGCAATGATCGGGTTGAATGCGCTGCGATAGAGCGTGGCATCCATCTCGTCGGCGATCTGCTCGAGCCGGCCCTTGAGCACGGCGAGTCTGACAGGGTCCAGCATCGGGGATTGATTCCGGTTGGGATAAGGAAAGGCTCGGGCAAGCTCAGCTTGCAGGCCGTTGCTGCGCGGCGATCTCGCCTCGCAGCAGCCGTCGTTCGAGCAAGGGCAGCAGGCCGCCGGCATCGAGCATCCGCTGCAGGAACGGCGCCGCCGGTTCGTAGGCGATTGGTGCGCGGCCTTCGCCGCGTTGCACCAGCGCCGGATCGCGTTGCAGTCGGGCGTGCTCGCCGTCGATGAATTCGCCGGCCCGCGGGCACACCAGCACCGTCAGGCCCAGGTTGATCGCGTTGCGATAGAACAGCCCGGCAAAAGAGGGGGCCAGCACCGCGGCAATGCCCAGATGGCGCAGCACACCGGCCGCCTGCTCGCGCGACGAGCCGGTGCCGAAATTGGGGCCGGCGGCCAGCAGGTCGCCCGGGCGTACCTGGGCGGCAAAGTCGGGCAGCACTGCCTCGAGGCAGTGCCCGGCAATGCCGTCCAGTCCCAGGCTCATGTAGCGGCCCGGCGCCAGCGCGTCGGTGGTGACGTCGGCGGGCAGCACCCAGACGCGTCCGCCGGGCGATGGGTCGTCAGGCGAACTCATGCGGGCCTCCCGGCCAACATCGGTCGCGGGTCGGCCAGATGGCCGGCCACCGCGCTGGCCGCCACCGTGTACGGCGAGGCCAGCCAGACGCGGGCATCGTCGGCGCCCATCCGGCCCTGGAAGTTGCGCGCGGTGCTCGACACCACCCGGGCGCCGGCCGGAATGCTGCGTCCATAGCCGGCGCAGGCACCGCAGGCGCTGGGCAGCAGCGTGGCGCCGGCATCGAGCAGAACCTGCAGCGTCCCCTCGGAGCGCGCGGTATCGAGTTCGCGCACGCTGGCCGGCGCCACCAGCAGGGCCACCGACGGATCGGCCCTGCGATGGCGCAGCACCTGGGCCGCGGCGCGCAAATCGACCAGCTTGGCGCCGGTGCAGGCACCCAGATAGGCCACGTCTATCCGTTGCGACTCGCAGTCCTCTATCGTGCGCGCGTTGGCCGGGCTGTGTGGCCAGGCCACCGCGGCGACAACGGGCGGGCATCGAAGCCGTGCTTCGGTCAGTTCGGCCCCGTCGTCGCCGTGGCCGGCGGCCAGGTTGATCTCGGGTCTCGGGCACCTCGACTCTGGCAGCCACGCGTGGGTCGTGGCATCGGCGGCGACCATCGCCGCCTGCGCGCCGATCTCGGCGCCCATGTTCGACAGCGTCATCCGCTCGGCCATCGGCAGGTGCTCGACCGCGGTACCCGCGTACTCGATCGCCTGGTAGTCGGCGCCGGCCATGCCGAAGCGCCCGATCAGCATCAGCATCATGTCCTTGGCGGTGACCCCGTCGGGCAGCCGGTTGTCGAACCGGTAGCGGATCGTGCGCGGCACCCGCACCCAGATCTCGCCGGTGACCACCGCGCCGAGCATCTCGGTCGAGCCCACGCCGAACATGTACGCACCGAACGCCCCGCCGGTCGGCGAGTGCGAGTCGCCGCCGATGCAGAACATGCCCGGTCGCAGGTGGCCACGCTCGGGCAGTACCACGTGGCAGATGCCCTGCGAGTCGTAAAAGTGCTTCAGGCCGGTCTCGGCCGCCCAGTCGCGGGTGATGCGCACGATGCGCCGGCTTCGACGTCGTCGGCGTGTACGTAGTGATCGAGCGCCAGCACGACCCGGTCGGGGTTCCAGCCTGGCGCCCAATCGCTCGAGCATCGGCGCGAGCCGGCGCGGCCCGCTCGAATCGTGAAACATCGCCAGATCGACCGCGCAGGTGACGATCTCGCCGACATCGACCGAGGCGCGACCGGCGGCCCGCGCCAGGATCTTCTGGGCCAGCGTCTGGGGGCGGGGCGCGGGGACATGGCGGCGCGTCGTGTGATGTCGTGTGCAGGGCTGGCCGGGCGCTCAGTCGGCCACCGGCAATCGTGTGTTCAGCGGCAGGCGGCCGCCATCGACGTAGAGGGTCTGCCCGCTGATGTACGACGCGGCATCCGAGGCCAGGAAGGTGGCCACGGTGGCGACCTCGGACGGCTCGCCCAGCCGGCCCATCGGCGTGCGCGACATCACCTTCTGGCGGGCCGCGGGCGAACTGAGTACCGCGTTGCGTGCCAGTTCGGTGCCTATCGTGCCGGGGCCGATCGCGTTGACGCGGATGCCGTAGGGCACCAGGGCGACCGACAGCACCCGGGTCAGTTGCGCGACCCCGCCCTTGCTGACCGCGTAGGGCAGCTGGTCGGGGATGGCCAGCAACGCGTTGACGCTGGACATGTTGATGATCACGCCACCGGGCCCCTGCGCCTTCATCTGGCGTGCGGCCGCCTGCGCGAACGCAAAGCCCGCGGTGAGATTGACCGACAACACCTTCTCGAACTCGTCGACCGTCAGTTCGAGGACGTCGCGGGTGAGGATGATGCCGGCGTTGTTGACCAGGATGTCCAGCCGGCCGAACGCCTGTACGCAGTCGGCGACGCAGCGCGCGGCGCTGTCACGGGCTGCAACGTCGGCCGCAACGAAGCGCACCGCGTCGCCCAGCTCGGCAGCCAGCGCCTTGCCGGCCGCCTCGTTCAGGTCGACCATCAGCACGCGCGCGCCCTGGGACACGTACTCGCGGGCGATCGCCTCGCCGATGCCGGCGGCGGCGCCGGTCACCAATGCCGTTTTGCCTTGCAGTGCTTGTGTCATGTCGTGCTCCCGGGGTCGGCGGCGGACAAACGCCTAACATACCGGCTCGACCCGAATGATCGTTGGAATGTGTTCATGATAGCAACCCGGCCGCCCGTTCCGTCCCGATTGCCGGGGCAGCGTCCCGAGCTTGCGCGCAGTGCCTCACCACGCCGCGAGCCGGGTCCGCAGGCCGCGCCACGCCGCCGGACGCCGTTCGGCCTGGCACCGGCCCTCGTGCTCGCCTGCCTGCTCGCGATCGCCGCGCCGGCCTGGGCGCTGCCACCGGTGCCGCTCACCGACTGGCTGGCCCGCGCCGGCCTGTCCGATGCGCAGGTCGGCTTCCAGCTGCGCCGCCAGCGCGATGGCCAGGTGGTCGCGGCCCGCGCACCGGATTCGCTGCTCAATCCGGCCTCGGTGATGAAGCTGATCACGGTCAGCGCGGCGCTCGATCTGCTGGGGCCGGACTTTCGCTGGCAGACCGGTTTCTACCTCGACGGACGCCTCATCGACGGCCGGCTCAGGGGCAACCTGATCGTCAAGGGCGGGGGCGACCCGGAAGTTCGTCATCGAGGACCTGGTCGAGGTGGTTGCGCTGTTGCGCGGCGCCGGTCTGCAGCAGATCGATGGCGACCTGCTGGTCGACGATGCGTTGTTCGCGCCCACCCCGTCGGGCGGCACCATCGATGGCCTGGTCAGCGAACCCTACAACGTCGAGCCGATCGCGACGCTGATGAACTTCAAGTCGACCAAGTTCGTCGTCTCGCCCGGCAAAAAGCAGGCGCAGATCGTGCTCGATCCGCCACTGGCCGGCGTGCCGATCGAGAACCGCGTCAAGCTGGTCGGCGGCCCCTGCCGCTATGCGGCCAACAGCCTGTCGATCGACCAACGTGGCGACCAGGCCCGGCCGACGCTGCGCGTAAGCGGCCGCTACTCGCGCGCCTGCCGCGAGCGCTGGTCGTACTTTGCGGTGCTCGATCACCGCCAGTTCATCGAGGCCTTTTTTCGCGGCGCCTGGGAGGCCGGTGGCGGGAGCTGGAAGGGTCATGCGCGGATGGCCAGCGGTGCCGCCGCGCGGCTCAACCGCGCCCCCTGGCAGGTCTGGACCTCGCCGCGCACGCTGGCCGAGGTGATCGGCGATGTCAACAAGTTCAGCAACAACGTGATGACCCGGATGCTGCTGATGCAACTGGCCTCGCATGCCGGCGCCGTGCCCGCGACCGAGGCGCTGGGGCGCCACCAGGTCGAGGGCTGGCTCAAGTTGAACCAGTTGCCGTTTCCGGGCCTGGTGCTGGACAACGGTGCCGGCCTGTCGCGCCAGGCGCGGCTCGATGCCGGCGGCCTCACCGGGCTGCTGGTGGCGATGGGCAAGGGGCCGTATGCCGACCTGTTGCGCGAATCGCTGCCCGTTCTCGGGCGCGACGGCACATTGCGCTGGCGGCTGGCCGACGAGCCGGTCGCCGGCCGCGCCTGGCTCAAGACCGGTTCACTGGCCGACGTGCGTTCGATCGCCGGTTACCTGGACGCGCGCTCGGGCGAGCGCTACGCGCTGACCCTGATCATCAACGGTCCGATCGTGCGCCGGGCCACCGAGGTACAGGACGAGCTGCTGCGCTGGCTGTACGAGAATGGCTAGCGTGGTGGACCTCCACGGTCGCCTGGCAAGCCGTCCAGTGCCGGCCTTGCAACGCCAGCACGCTTGGGCAGCGCCGGGCGGCGTCTTGCTCGTCTCTACTCCGGCTCAGCCCAGGTCGAGCCCGCTCATCAGTGCGTCGACCCGGTCGCGGACCGCGCGCGGCATCGTGATCGGCGTGCCCCACTCGCGGCTCGTCTCGCCGGGCCACTTGTTGGTGGCATCCAGGCCCATCTTCGAGCCCAGGCCCGACACCGGCGACGCGAAGTCCAGGTAGTCGATCGGCGTGTTCTCGACCAGAGTCGTGTCGCGCGCCGGGTCGATCCGTGTCGTCATCGCCCAGATCACCTCGCGCCACTGGCGGATGTCGACATCGTCGTCGGTGACGATGATGAACTTCGTGTACATGAACTGGCGCAGGAAACTCCAGATCCCGAACATCACCCGCTTCGCGTGGCCTGGGTACTGCTTGCGAATCGACACCACGGCCAGCCGGTACGAGCAGCCCTCGGGCGGCAGGTAGAAGTCGACGATCTCGGGAAACTGCTTTTGCAGGATGGGCACGAACACCTCGTTCAGCGCCACCCCGAGAATGGCCGGCTCATCGGGCGGCTTACCCGTGTAGGTCGTGTGATAAACCGGGTTCTCGCGCATCGTGATGCGTTCGATCGTGAACACCGGAAACCAGTCCTGCTCGTTGTAGTAACCGGTGTGGTCGCCGTACGGGCCCTCGAGCGCCATCTCCCAGCCATTGGCAGGCGGGGCGGGCAACTGGCCACCGGCCGGCAGCAGCGCCAGCGCGCGGTCGCGGTGCGCCTGCGTCAGCCGCCCGTCGGGATCGGGGCGGATGTGCCCCTCGAGCACGATCTCGGCGCGCGCCGGCACCTGCAGCGTGCGGCCCAGGCAGCGCGCCAGCTCGGTCTTGCGTCCGCGCAGCAGGCCGGCGAACTGGTACTCGCTCAGCGAGTCGGGCACCGGGGTCACTGCGCCCAGGAGGGTGGCCGGATCGGCCCCCAACGCCACCGCGATCGGAAACGGCGCCGGCGCCTGGCCGCTGTCGCGCGCCGCCTGGGCGTGGTCCCGAAAATCCAGCGCGCCGCCGCGGTGCGACAGCCAGCGCATGATCGTCTGGTTCGGCGCGATCACCTGCTGCCGGTAGATGCCCAGGTTCTGGCGCGAGCGCTGCGGCCCGCGCGTCACCACCAGTCCCCAGGTGATCAAAGGTGCCGCATCGCCGGGCCAGCAGTGCTGCACCGGGATCTGCGCCAGATCGACCTGGGCGCCCTCGCGCACGATCGCCTGGCAGGGCGGGCGCGACACCTCGCGCGGCGCCATGTTGAGCACCTGGCGCAGCACCGGCAGCTTGTCCCAGGCATCGCGCAGGCCGCGGGGCGGCTCGGGCTCTTTCAGGTAGGCCAGCAGCTTGCCGATCTCGCGCAGCGCCTCGGGCTTGTCGGCACCCATGCCCAGCGCCACCCGTTCCGTCGTGCCGAACAGGTTCGCCAGCACCGGCATCGTGGCCGGGCCGGTCGCGGTTTGGGCCTGCGTGAAGAGCAGCGCCGGGCCGGCCTTTTGCAGCACCCGATCGCAAATCTCTGTCACTTCCAGGTGCATCGATACTTTTGTATCGATTTGTTTCAGCTGGCCGCGCGACCGGAGCAACTCGATGAAATCGCGCAAATCGTCGTATTGCAAGGCAGTTCCTCGTCGGTTCGGGTGCTGTTTCAGCCCTCGGAAGTCCCTTCCGGGGCCCGGATTGTCGCACCGACCCGGTTTGACCTGGGGCAGGGGGGTCAATAGAATCGGGCCAAGAAGAGCGGGCGCCCGACACCAGGGGTCAAGGCGCCGGATGTGAGGAATCCCTATCGTCGCCAGCCCCGGCCCATGGGCAGATGCGACAGGCGGGCAGATACTAACAAGCTCGTCCTCTCGAGCAGTAGAACGATCCGGAAACCCGGAAGGAGTGAGCCGCGATGGACCATCCGATTTCCCCAAGTCCCCCGAGCCCCGTGGATCCCATGAATCCCATGAGGCGGCGATGATCAGGCGCGCCCCCGTGGCCCGCCGTGGATGGCTGGCGCACACCCCGTTGCTGGTGGTGCTGCTCAGCGGCGGCCTCGTGATGGCGCTGTCCGGCGAACCGTCTGCCTATTCGGGGGGTCGACAGGTCAGTGGCGTCATTTCCGACCTCGCCACCGCGCCGATCGAGTCGATGGCCAGCCCCACGGTGCTCGGCCTGGCCCCCGAGGCCGCGGCTCCGGTGCGTCGCCTGCCCGATGCGTCACTGTTCGGCGGTATGCCGGCCACGCTCACCGGCATGGGCGAAGTGGCGCTGGCCGATCGCCTGCGCTCCTTACCGACTCGACGTCGATTCGGCCGCCGCGCCGCCGTGCTGGCGCCACCGACCGTTCCCTCGGCCCTCGAGGTCCTCGCCAACCACCAGAACAACCGCACGGCCCGCCTGCGTGCCCAGGCCTGGGAAGCGAGCCGACGCAGCGCGATGCCCGCCTCGGTGCCCGCGCCCAGGCCGGTGGCCTCGGCAGGCCTTCGCCTCGGTTCGGCCGCACCCGGCGCGCCTCGCCCAGGGCGCCAAGCCCGCCGCTCCAGGCCATGCGCCGGCCACCGCCCGCGCCGGGGTGCTCAGGCCGCTGCCCGGTGAGGCCAGCCTGTTCGATCGCGTGCTGGCCGAGAAAAACACCGCCAGTTTCCTCGCCCGTTACTATCGCCGCCCTGCCGACAAGGTGGCGGTGTATGTCGGGCGCACGCGTTCGACACCGCCACCGAGGCCGGGCTCGACCCGTACCTGCTCACCGCGATCATGTCGATCGAATCCAGCCTGAATCCCAAGGCGCGCAGCCACAAGGGCGCCAAGGGCCTGATGCAGGTGCTCGTGGCGGTACACGAGGATCGCTTCGCCCTACGGGGAGTGTCCAAGGCTCATGATCCCGAGGTCAACGTCAAGGTCGGCGCCGGTATCCTGGCCGGCATGATAGGAGCGCACCGGTTCGGTCCAGGGGGCACTCAAGCACTATGTCGGCGCCGCCAACCTGCGCCACGACGGCGGTTACGGCGCCAAGGTGATCAGCATGCGCGAACGCATCTGACTGCCTCGGCCGCAAGGTGCCGTCCAAGGTCGAATTGGCCGGCGCAATCAGGCGGGCCAACGAGGCCCATGTGCGTGGCGGCAGTGGCCAGCGTGCGTACCGCGGGCCGATCGGGCGGTGCGCTGGTCGCGGTCAACTGAGCAGCCCCGCACCTGATCGTGACCCGGCGGCTCGGCGTGCTCCAACTGCCAACGCATTGCCAACGCATCGATTCAGCAAGCGCGTTCAAGCCGGTGAAATAGGCGCTACACGGTGAAACAAGCGCTAGCGATAGTGCGCGATGGTGCGCGCCAGGCCCTCGGCCAACGAGGTGCGCGGCAGCGCGCCCAGCACCGGCTCGGTATCGCCCGGCGTGATTGCCTCGGCCATCGGCAGCGCCGGCCCCGCCCAGTCGATCGCCGCGCCGGGCGCCTGTTGGCGGATGCCCGCGACGATCTCGGGCACGTCGGCTTGTTCCCCGCAAAGCGTGAACGCATGCGCCCCCTCGAACGGCTTGATCACCGCCGCCTCGAATGCGGCGGCCACATCGTCGACGAAGATCATGTCGGATCTGCCCCGGTAGCCGATGGTGTACGGACGGCCGGCCGCCGCCTCGCGGCAGGCGATCGACGGGCCGGCGGTCAGGCCGCTCTCGCGGCCGGGGCCGTAGACGATCAGCGCGCCGAGAGCCGATGCTGCCGTTGATGCCGGCCCACTCCGTGGCGCGCGCGCTCGCAGGCCAGCTTGAAGGCGCCGTAATGGGTGATCGGCTGCTGGCCGCCATCGCCAGGCGCGAACACGCCGGCGCTGCTCGCGTAGGCGATGCGGGTGATGCCCGCTGACCTGGCGGCCTCGAACACGTTGAGCGTGCCGACCAGGTTCACCTGCGCACCCAGCACCGGGTTTGCCGCGCAATCGGTGGTCAGCAGCGCGCCAGGTGCACGATGAAGTCGCATCCGTGCGCCGCCTCGCGCACCGATTCGGCCGAGGTCACATCGCCGGTGCGCCGGGTCAATCGAGTCGCGGCGACCTCGCCGGCGATCGCGCGCACGAGCCGCCGGTTGTCATGCCGATCGAAAATGCGCAGGTCCGTCCCGCGGGCCGCGAGGCGGCGCACGACCCAGGCGCCCAGGAAGCCGCCACCACCGGTGATGAGGACGGTCATGCGGCGCTCCGCGCGGCGGCCATGTCGCGGGCGCTGAGTTGGTAAGCGAGGTGATAGACGATGGTCGCCGGGTTGACCAGCCCGCAACCGCTATCGGCAATCGCCGCTTCCAGCGCGGGCATCGAGGCCTCGAGGGCCGGCAGTTCACTGCCTTCGACCAGGACGACGGCATCGAATCCCGGTTCGGTCGTGTCCGGGCGCAGGTCGGTCCGGGTGGGTCCGAACGCCCGACACTGCCGGTCGGGCGAGGCCGACATGCACGCCGCAGACGGCGTTCACGGTCAGCAGGCGATCAGCCAGCGCTCGCGCGCCGGCCTGCAGCGCATCCGCCGCGGCCCCTGCGGTTGCCAGTCCAGCCGAACGTCGCGACCGCGCCGCCCTCGCCAACGCGCCGCTCGAGGCAATCCGCTCGCAAGCCATCCTCAGGAAATGGTGAAAAAGCCGGTTGCACCCGCTTGCTCCACTCGGTGGGATTGTTCAATCGCTCGAGGTAGCTTGGCGAATGGAAGACGTCAACGGTATCCCCGCCGTAGACGGTGCCGTAGCGATAGCGCGCGACCCGGGGATTGACCAGGCGCTTGCCGACCGTGAAGCCGGGCACCGACAAACGCTCGGGCATGTGCTCGCGCGTGCCATTCCATGTACTCGTTCCCAGGATTGCGGAGCGACGTCGTGCCAGATCGCCAGAAAAGCCTTGCCGGACAGTGTCATGAGGTGCTCCCTGGTTCATCACCCGTGCGCCGCCTGCTGGTCGTCGCGCGCGATCCCATAAAACCCGTAGGTCGACGAGAACCGGTCGCGCTGGTCGAAGCTGAGCCAGAGCCTGAGCAGTTGCGCGCCGCCGCTGCGCGTCCGGGTGTAGTCGTCGAAGCGGGTGCGCGAATGCAGGATCACGTGGTTGTTCAGCCACTGGATGTCGCCCGGCCGGAAGTCCATCGACAGGCACAGTTCGTCCGAGGCTGCCAGCCTGTCGACCAGGTCGAACAATCGGTAGTGCCGGTCGGTCAGCGGCGGGGCGTTTTCGTAGCGCTGGGCCGATTCGAGAAACGCGCGCAGGTACATCATCGACAATTTGCCGTTGGCCCAGCCGCAGATCGACGTGACCCAGTACGGTTCGCCGGTCACGGCATTGCGCTCGCCGCGATGATCGAACCAGAGCGGCTGGTACAGCAACTCGAGCAGGTCGGGCGCCTCGCGCAGGACCGCGTTGTAGATGCTGGTCGAACTGACGATCAGGCTGGCACCACCGCTCATCGCGGTGCGCACGCACAGCAGGCCGACGGTATCGGCGCCGTCGACGTGGAAGGGCGCGGCGCGGTTGGTGTGATAGAAGCGCGAGTTGGCGTTGGTCTGCGGGTCGGTGCTCGAGGTATTGATCACGCTGCCCAGCAACTCGCCGCGTGCGTTCTGCACGACCGGGGCGCCCAGGTGCAGCCCCAGGCCCCAGAAGGCGATGCGCCGCTCGTCGTCGTTCCACTCGTTCACCGGCAGGCCGCGCCAAAGTTCGAACCCGCGGCCGGTCTCGAGGGTGTCGCGCAATTGCACGATCCGCGGCCCGAGCCTTGGCAGGGCGAAGTCGTCGCGGGTCAGCCCGGACAGATCCGCCCCCTGGCGGTATACCGCGGCGACCGCGTCCCTGAGTTCGGCCACCGCGTGCGCATCGAGCGACCGGATCCATTGCGGGTCGGCCTGCATGTCCGCCCGCCGCCAGGCGGACGGTCCCCGGTAGGGTTCGGTGAGCATGTCGGTCATCGGTGTCTCCTCGGTGCGATCAAGGTTGCCCGGACGTGGGGGCTCAGGCGGCATCGGCGCGTTGCGCCAGGTAGGCGCCGATGCGCGCCACCGCCATCTCCAGGTTCTCCATCGAACTGGCATAGCTGATGCGGATGTAGCGCTCGGGCTCGGCGAAGCCGAAATCCTTGCCGGGCACCACGGCCACGTGCGCATGCTCGAGCAACTCGAACGCGAACCGGGTGCTGTCATTCGAGAACCGGCTGATGTCGGCATACACGTAGAACGCGCCATCGGGTGTCACCGGCACATCGATGCCGATCCTGCGCAGCGCGGGCACCAGGTAGTCGCGCCGCCGATGGAACTCGGCATGGCGCGCCTCGTAGATGGCCAGGTTCTCGGGCTCGAAGCAGGCCAGCACGGCGCGCTGCGCCAGCGTCGAGGCGCAGATGAACAGGTTCTGCGCGAGTTTTTCGAACGTGGGCACGGCCTTGGCGGGCAACACCAGCCAGCCAAGGCGCCACCCGGTCATGTGGAAGTACTTGGAGAAACTGTTGGTGACGATCACGTCGTCGGCCATCGCCAGCGCGGTCAGCGCAGGCTCACCGTAGCTGAGGCCCTGGTAGATCTCGTCCACCAACGAAAACCCGCCGCGCTCGCGCACCTGGTCGAGCATCTGGCGCAGGTCGGCTTCGGGCACCGAGGTGCCGGTGGGATTGGCCGGACTCGAGAGCAGCATGCCGCGGGTGTCGGCCTGCCAGTGCGCCTGGAGCAGCGACGGGGTCAGTTGGAAGCGCTGCGCGACCCCGGTCGGCACCATCTGGGGCACGCCGTCGAATGCGGCCACGAAGTGGCGGTTGCACGGGTAGCCCGGGTCGGCGAGCAACACGCGGTCGCCGGGATTGACCATCGCCGCACACGCCAGGGTCAGCGCGCCCGAGGCGCCGGCGGTGACGAGGATGCGGCCCGGGTCGATGGCCAGGCCGTGGCGGCGCTGGTAGTCGCCGGCAATCGCCTCGCGCAGTGCGGCCAGGCCCAGCGCCTCGGTGTACTGGGTGCGGCCCGACTCGGCAGCCGCCTGCAAGGCCTTCTGCACCCCGGGCGGGGCGGTGAAGTCGGGCTCGCCGATACTCAGGTGGATGATCGGCTTGCCGCTTTGCTCGAGTGCCACCGCCTGCTTGGCCAGTTCCATGACAAAAAACGGATCGACATGGTCGGTGCGGCGGGCAAAGGCGGGCAAGGTCAAAGCGCGGCTCATGGGCGGTGGCGGCGGAGGGTATCAATCCATAAGGGTAGCAGCCAGATAGTCGGTTGCGGCCTGGGTGCCACCGGCCTGGTGCGGGATGTCGGCAAGCGTCAGGCCCATTTCCACGCCGCCCAGCGCCCCGACCAGCGTCAGGTCGTTGAAGTCGCCCAGGTGCCCGATCCGGAACACCTTGCCGGCCAGTCGGCCCAGGCCCGTGCCCAGCGACATGTTGAAGTGCTTGAGGATCAGTGCGCGCAAGGCGTCGGCATCGTGGTGGCCGCCGCCTTCCTTTTCGGGCGTGAGCACTGCGGTGAGCGCCGAGCTCGCCTGCGCGTCATCGAGGCACAGCACCTCCAGGCCCCAGGCCCGAACCGCGCGCCGGGTCGCCTCGGCATGGCGGTCGTGGCGGGCAAACACGTTGTCCAGCCCCTCGTCCAGCAACATGTCGATGGCCTCGGCCAACCCGTACAGCAGGTTGGTGGCCGGGGTCGAGTGCCAGAAACCCTTCTCGTTGGCTGCCAGGATGTCGTCCCAGGCCCAGTAGGCGCGTGGCAGCCCGGCGGTCTTGGCGGCAGCCAGCGCCTTCTCGCTGATCGCATTGAACGACAGGCCGGGGGGCAGCATCAGGCCTTTTTGCGAACCGGCCACGGTGACGTCCACGCCCCAGGCCTCGTGACGGTAGTCGATCGAACCCAATCCGGAGATCGTGTCGACCATCAGCAGCGCCGGGTGGGCGGCGGATCGATCGCCGCGCGCACCGCGGCGATGTTCGACGACACCGGTCGAGGTTTCGTTGTGCACGACGCAGACCGCGCGAATCTCGTGCGCGGTGTCGGCCTTCAGCGCATCACGGATCTGCGCGGCGTCGACCCCGTGGCGCCAGTCGCCGGCCAGGAACTCGGGACGCAGCCCCAGGCGCTGCGCCAGCTTGTTCCACAAAGAGGCGAAGTGTCCGGTCTCGAACATCAGCACCCGGTCGCTGGCGGACAGCGTGTTGACCAGCGCCGCCTCCCAGGCGCCGGTGCCCGAGGCCGGGTAGATGATGACCGGTCCGCTGGTCTTGAAGATCTTGCGGATGCCGCCCAGCACCGCGTGGCCCAGTTCGGCAAACGCCGGTCCGCGGTGATCGATGGTCGCGTAATCCATCGCCCGCAGGATGCGGTCGGGCACATTGGTGGGCCCCGGAATCTGCAGGAAGTGACGGCCGCTCGGATGGGGATTCAGATTGATGCCGCTGGGCAGTTTCAAGGCGCGTCTCCGCAGACTGAGATGGGAAGCCGCGATTTTGTATGCAAAACCGTTCAGCCGCAACCGCCAAAAAACCCGGATAATCTGGCCAAAGAGGCCCTGGCGAAGCCGCAACACTGGTCATTTCCCGAGAATCGTATGCAAAACCTGTCATCCCCGAGATCCGCCGGCGCGATCAAGGATCCCGACCCGGCGCGGCTGCGCGCACCGCCCGCCCCGCTGGCCGATCCTGTCCGTCGCCCGCTGCACGAGGAGGCCGCCTGGCGCCTGCGCGAAATGATCATCGAGGGCCGGCTGGCGGCCGGCAGCCGGCTCAACGAGCGGGTGTTGTCCGAACAGTTGCAGGTGTCGCGCACCCCGCTGCGCGAAGCGTTCAAGGTGTTGGCCGGCGAGCGCCTGATCGAGCTTAGCCCGAACCGCGGTGCGATGGTGATCGCACTGGACCGGGACGATGTCTGGCACCTGTTCGAACTGATGGGCAGCCTCGAGGGACTGGTCGGCGAGTTGGCGGCACAGCGGCGCACCGACACCGAGCTGGCCGAGATTCGCGCGCTGCACTTCGAGATGCTGGCCGCGCACGCGCGCCGCGACCTGCCGGCCTACTACCGGCTCAACCGTGCGATCCACGACGCGCTCAAGCTCGCGGCGCGCAACCCGGCGCTGGCCGATACCTACGATTCGGTCAATGGCCGCCTGCACAACCTGCGCTTTCGCTCGAACTTCGATCGCCTCAAGTGGGATGCGGCGGTGCTGGAACACGAGCAGATGATCGCCGCGCTGGCGGCGGGCGACGCGACGCGCCTGCGCGCGCTGCTCGAGACCCACCTGCGCACCAAGCGCGACGCGGTGCTCGCCGGCCTGGCAGACGGCGGCCCGGCCGTGACCGGAACCGCGGGCACTGCCGTTCCCTACCCGGAGTCCGACCGATGAATGCCCCGCTTCCCGTGTCCACCGTCTCGTCGCCGGCACTCGAGCGAAACCGCTTCGCGCGCCGCCTGTCGCGGATCGTGCGCGGCCAGGTGCTCAGCGACGCCGCCTCGCGCGGGCGCTACGCCACCGATGCGTCGATCTACCAGGTCGACCCCGTGGCGGTGCTGATCCCGCGCGACATGGCCGATGTCGGGGCCGCGCTGGAACTGGCCAGCGAGATGCAGGTGCCGGTGTTGTCGCGCGGTGCGGGCACCAGCCAATGCGGCCAGACGGTCGGCGAGGCGTTGGTCATCGATCACAGCGTGCATCTGAACGAGATCGGTGCCTTCGATCGCGACAAGGCCACGATCGAGGTGCAGCCCGGACTGGTGCTCGATCACCTGAACGCGTTTCTCAAGCCGCACGGCCTCTGGTTCCCGGTCGACGTCTCCACTGCCGCGCAGGCGACGCTGGGCGGCATGGCCGGCAACAATTCCTGTGGCTCGCGCTCGATTGCCTACGGCAACATGGTGCACAACGTGCTGGGCATCGATGCCACGCTGATGGACGGTACCACCCAGCACTTCGGGCCCTTCGGTGCCGACTCGGCCATCAACCTGAACAGCGGCTGTATCGGCAAGCTGGTGTCGCGCCTGTTCGAGATCGCCGAGCGCGAACGGGCCCAGATCGAGGCCCGCTGGCCCACGGTATTGCGCCGCGTCGGCGGCTACAACCTGGACGTGTTTCATCCACGCTCCGAGCGCCCCTACACGGCCGACGGCTCGGTCAACCTGGCCCACCTGCTGGTGGGCTCCGAGGGCACGCTGGCCACGTTCAACCAGCTCAGGCCTGGCTGGCGCCGCTGCCGGTGCACAAGGTGCTGGGGTGGTGAACTTCGCCAGTTTTCACCGGGCGATGGACAGCGCGCAACACATCGTGAAGCTGGGCTCGTGCGCGGTCGAGCTGGTCGATCGCACGATGATCGACCTGGCCCGCCAGAACCTGGCGTTTCGCGCGGTGATGGACACCGCACTGGTCGATCCGGCGGCACCGACGCCTGAGGCCGTGTTGCTGGTTGAATTCGCCGGGAGGCCATGGCCCCGCTGCAGGCCGGTCTGCGCCAGCTGGTCGAGCTGATGGCCGACCTGGCCTGCTGGGCACCGTGGTGCCGATGGAAAACGCGGCCAGCCAGAAGGCGTTGTGGGAGGTGCGCAAGGCCGGCCTGAACATCATGATGTCGTTGCGTGGCGACGGCAAGCCGGTGAGCTTCATCGAGGACTGCGCGGTGCCGCTGGAGCACCTGGCCGAGTACACCGACCAGCTGACCGAGGTGTTCGCGCGCCACGGCACGCGCGGCACCTGGTATGCGCACGCGTCGGTCGGCACGCTGCACGTGCGCCCCATCCTGGACATGCGGCGCGCCGGCCCGAGGGCGGCGCGGCCAGGGATGCGCGCGATCGCGCAGGAAGCGTCGGTGCTCGTGCGCCGCTACAAGGGCGCGTTCTCCGGCGAGCACGGTGACGGACTGGTGCGCAGCGAGTGGGTCGGCTGGCAGTTCGGCGAGCGGCTCACACGCGCATTCGAGGAAGTGAAGGACTTGTTCGATCCCAAGGGGCTGATGAACCCGGGCAAGATCGTGCGCCCGACGCGGATGGACGATGCCCGCCTGTTCCGTTTCGCGCCCGGCTACAAGGTGCGCAGGCAGCAGCCGACACTCGACTGGTCGGCCTGGAACGTGCAAAGCGACCCGGTGACCGAACAGGCCAGTGCCCCCGGTACAGGGGACCCGGCGCTGGGCCCGGCCAAGGCGGTCGAGATGCAACAACAACGGCCACTGCCGCAAGTTCGATGCCGACGTGATGTGCTTCCAGCTACCGGGTCACGCGCGACGAGCGTCACCTGACCCGCGGGCGCGCCAACACGTTGCGCTTCGCGTTGTCCGGCCAGGTGCCGGGCGGGCTCGGCGGCGACGCGTGGCCGAGGCGATGGCCTTGTGCGTCGGCTGCGCGGCTGCCGGCGCGAGTGTCCCACCGGGGTCGACATGGCCAAGATGAAGATCGAGCACGCGGCGGTGGTGGCGCGCGAGCACGGCCTGAAATGGCGCGAGAAGCTGGTCGCCTGGCTGCCCCACTATGCCGACCGGGCGGGGCGCCTGGCGCCGCTGCTCAATCTGCGCAACCGCCTGCCCGGCCTGCCGTGGCTGGGCGAGAAGTTGCTGGGCATCGCGCGCGAGCGCTCGCTACCGACCTGGCATCGCCAGAGCTTCCTGCGCGGGCAGCCGGCGAGCGAGCCGCTCGACGTGGCGGCGCCTGGCGACGAGTCGTCCTGCGCTGCCCCGTCGGGCCGGGTGCTGCTGTGGGCCGACACGTTCAACAACCACTTCGAGCCCGCGGTCCTGGCGGCCGCGCGCCAGGTGTTGCGGGCGGCCGGTTACGAGGTGGTGCTGGGACGTGCCACGGCCGGGGACGACCCGGGCCGCCCGCTTTGCTGCGGCCGCACGTTCCTGGCCGCCGGCCTGGTCGAGCAGGCCAGGCCGAGGCGCAGCGCACGCTGCGCGCGCTGGCGCCATCGGTGGCCCAGGGCGTGCCGGTCGTGGGCCTGGAGCCCTCCTGCCAGCTGACGCTGCGCGACGAGTTCCTGGTGATGGGTCTGGGAGACGAGGCGCAACGACTGGCCGACCAGGCGTTCCTGTTCGAGGAGTTCCTGGTGCGCGAGATCGATGCGGGCCGGCTGGCGATCAGGTTCCGGGCCTGTTCGCGCGCAGGCCGTCGTGCACGGCCACCGCCACCAGAAAGCGTTCGATGCGTTTCGCCCGGCGGTGCGGCTGTTGGCCACGGTGCCCGAGCTGACCGTGCAGGAACTGGGGGAAGCTGTTGCGGGATGGCCGGCGCCTTCGGCTTTCAGGCCGAGACCGTCAAGACCTCGATGGCGATGGCCGAGCAGACCTTGCTGCCCGCGTTGCGCGCGGCGCCCGATGCGATGGTCGTCGCCGATGGCACCAGTTGCCGGCACCAGGTGCACGACGGTGCGCACAGACAGGCGTTGCACGTGGCACAGGTGCTGGCGATGGCGCTATGACCATGGGCCCGTTCCCCCGGAGGCGCCGATGAGCGACGACCTCCCGCGTCCTGCGGCACCGTCGACATTGCCACCGCTGTCGCGCAAGTCCGCGCGTGTGCAGGCGGCCCGCGAACGGGCCGACCGCCTGGGCACGATCGGCGCGCTGATCTGGGCCAATCACCGGGTGGAGGGGCCGGCTCGCCAGTTCCTGCTGGGTGTGGCCGAGCAGATACCACCTCGGCTCGTGCAGGACGAGGCCATTGCGCGCGAGGTGCTTTTCTTCTTGTTCACCGTGTACAAACGCTCGCTGCCCACCGTGTACCCGGGCATCGAACGGCTCGAGGACCTGATCGGGCACTGGCCCAGGTTCTCATCGGCGGACCGGCAGTGGATGCCGGTGGTCCGCCAGGCGTTCAACGACTGGGCCGCGCAGGCCGACTGGCGCGACGATGCCGATGCGCAAAGCATGCGCAACGCGTTCAACGCGGTCGCCGATTGCCTGCGCTCCAGGAAGGGTCCGCAGTAACGCAGGCGGTTCTGATGGGGCCGGGGCAGGCCCCGTGAATCCGGGTGCCTGCGCACCGCCAGCTGCTACCGTCCAGCCGCACTGACCCGCCAGACCGTGTTGCCCACGTCGTCCGCCACCAGCAGCGCGCCGGCCTTGTCCAGCGTCACCCCCACCGGACGGCCATAGGCGTCGTCATCGCGCAGGAACCCTCCGACCACCTCGATCGGCGGCCCCGATGGCCTGGCACCGTCGAACGGCACGAAGACCACCTTGTAGCCGCTGCGCGGCTTGCGATTCCACGATCCATGCTGGCCGATGAACATGCCGTGCCCGAAGCGAGGTGCCAACGCCTGCCCATCGGAGGCCGCCAGACCCAGCGACGCGGTGTGCGAGCCCAGCGCGTAATCCGGGACCAGCGCGCTGGCGACCAACGCCGGTTGCTGCGGCTGAACGCGATGATCGATATGCTGGCCAAAGTAGCTGAAAGGCCACCCATAGAATCCGCCGTCGCGCACCGAGGTCAGGTAATCGGGGACCAGGTCGCCCCCCAGCTCATCACGTTCGTTGACCACGGTCCACAACACGCCCGAACCAGGCTCCCAGGCCAGACCGTTCGGATTGCGCAGACCGGTGGCGAACTCACGGTGATTGCCGCCGTCGGGGTCGATCTCCCAAATCGCTGCCCGGCCCCGTTCCGCCGTCAGGCCGTTTTCACCGACGTTGCTGTTCGAGCCTACGGTGACATACAGCTTGGAGCCGTCCTCGTTGGCGATGATGTTCTTGGTCCAGTGATGGTTGATCGGCCCGGCGGGCAAGGCCACCAGCTGCCGTGGCGCGGTGTCGATGCGCGTCGCACCCTCATCGTAGGGAAAGACCAGCACGGCGTCGGTCGCCGCGACATACAGGTTCTGCCCCACCAGCACCATGCCGAAAGGCGAATTCACCTGGTCGATGAACACGGTGCGCAGGTCGGCGACCCCGTCGGCATCGGTGTCGCGCAGCAAGGTGATGCGGTTGGCGCTGGGCCGGCCCGACCCGGCCTTGTTCATCACCAGGCCCATGATCCAGCCACGCAGCCCGTTCCCGTCTTCCGGTTTCGGCGGGGCGTCGCTCTCGGCGACCAACACGTCGCCGTTGGGTAGCGTATAGACCCAGCGCGGATGATCCAGGCCATTGGCAAACGCCTGAATCCGCAAGTCGCCCGCCACCCGCGGTGTCTGACCCGCGGGCCAGCCGTGGGCGTCGGCGATGTGCACCGTGGGGATCAGCGATTGCCTGGGTTCGGGTAGCGCCGGATCGGGGCCATAGCCGGCCTCGATCGGCAACGAAGCGTTACTGCCGCAGGCGGCCAAGACGATGGCGACCGCCAGGACGGGCAGGCAGGCCAGTCGGTGGAACGAGCCGTGCACGGACGGCCGAGGCTCAGCCGCCGGGGGCGCGTGCAGCGTGTATGGTTTCGACATCACAGAGTCTCCCTGGGCAGGCCGCGATGCCGCGTCGGCCGGTTGGTGGCGGGCCTGGCGTTCACGGCGTCCCTGCGTATGGGCCATCAACGCGTACCGCGCGCTGGCTCGCGCAGGAGGGTCGGGAACGAAGTCCGATGGATGACGCCAAGCTCGTACTCCGGACAAGCGGCAGCAATTGCCGTTCCCGCCCGATGCCTGGCCGCCGGTGGGAGTCACGCGTCGCGGATGCCGCCGACACAACTGCGGCGGGTGTTCTCGGGAAGACCGAGGGGGTCAGGCCCGCGACGAATTGATCGGCGACGTGCCCGCTACCTGGTGCAGCCGCTGGTGGGCTTCTCGAGTTTTTCCGGCACCCAGCGCGAAGCCGCGCTTTCGGTGGCCACGCGGCGCAGTGTCGCCCGACAAAGCTTGCCGTCGCTGCTGGCTTGCAGCCAGTACTGCTCGCGCGGCTCCATCTGCAGGTTCATCGCGAAGTTGCACATCTTGCCCGATTGCGGGGTACCCGACGCGTTCAGGATGTAGCGGCCCGGCCTGAGTCGCAGCTCGGTAGTATGGGTCTGTTCCGGGGGCGGCGACTCGAACATCCGCTCGCGCGGCTGGGTCGGCGCTTTCTGCGGCCCGGCGGTGGTGGCCAGCACGTTCCCCGACGTGACCGGTGCCGGGTATAGCGAATTCGTCGAGAACCGCTCCCCGCACCTGCCGTCCGGCTCCACCCGTTGCAGAAACGGGACCAGCATCATGAAGCTGAGCTGCGAGATCCGCAATCGCGCCGCGTCTTCGTCCGGGTGCGGCACGTAGGACGCACAACCGCCTGCCAACGCCAGGGCAACGACGGACCCGGCCAGCATCGAATTCGTTTTCATCTGTCTTCGCATTTTTCAGGTGCCGGGCAGACCCAGCCGTTGTCGGACTTGCCGGTAGCTGCGCGCCGGCTGCGTGACATCGAAATGCACGGTCTGCAGGCCAAGCCCGATCGCGCCCCGGATGTTGCGCGCCTGGTCGTCGACGAACACGCATTGCTGCGCCGGCAGGCCAAGCTCGTCCAGGCAGGCCTGGTAGGCGCGCGCATCCGGCTTGAGGATGCCGGTGTGGGTGGCGTCGTGGATGCACTCGAACCCGGCCAGAAAAGGCAGCCGGGTGCGAAATTGCGCGCCATAGAACAAATCGAGTTCATTGGACAGCACGGCCAGCCGGATGCCGCCCAGGCGGGCCAGCGCGAGCGTTTCGAGAAACTCGGGCCGGATCACCTGCTCGGGTGAGGCGCCGCGGGCCGCGCGCACGAAGTCGGCCATCCCGGTCCAATCGGCGCCGACCAGCGCGGCCACTTCGCGGGTACGCTGCTGCCAGTAGTCGCGCTCGCTGATCTGGTCGGCCTGCATTGCGCGCCAGAGCGCATCGCTCTCGGGATCGAACGGCCCGCGCCAGCTCAGGGTGCCCGGTGCGAGGCCCAGCGCCGCCTCGGTCAGCGGATGGGTTTCGAACAGGGTGCGCGAAATGACGCCGCCAAAATCCAGGATCATCGCACGGGCAGCGGTCATCGTCGGGCTCGGGGAGCATCGGAAAAACCGCATGATAATGGAGGGCATCGCCGCCAGGAAAACGGAGAGACGAGATGCCCGCGCGCACGATTCTGGTGATCGGCACGTTCGACACCAAGCAGGATGAACTGGGCTACCTGGCCCAATGCATCATCGACCAGCAGGGCAGCGTGTTGACGATGGACGTGGGGGTGATGCGCGACCCCGCCCGGCCGGTCGACTTCAGCCGCCACGACGTGGCCGGCGCCGGTGGCGCGTCGATCGAGCAGGCGATGGCCAGTGACCACGAGAATGCGGCGATGCAGATCATGGCGCGTGGGGCCACCGCGCTGGCGCTGCGCTTGTTCGACCAGCGCCGGTTCGATGGCGTGGTGCTGCTGGGCGGCTCGATGGGCACCGACCTGGCCCTCGATGTCTGCGCGGCACTGCCGCTGGGCCTGCCCAAGGTCATCGTCTCGACGATCGCGTTCTCGCCGTTGATTCCTCCCGAGCGCCTGGCACCCGATCTGCAGATGATCCTCTGGGCTGGCGGCCTCTACGGCCTGAACGATCTCTGTCGATCGTCGCTGTCGCAGGCGGCCGGCGCGGTGCTGGGCGCTGCCCGGGCGGCGGTGCCGCCCGCTGGCGAGCGCCCGTTGATCGGCATGACCAGTCTGGGCTCATCGGCGCTGCGCTACATGTTGCCGCTCAAACCGGCGCTCGAATCACGCGGGTACGAGGTCGCGGTGTTCCACGCCACCGGCATGGGCGGGCGGGCGTTCGAATCGCTGGCGGCGCGCGGCCTTTTCGCCTGCGTGTTCGACTTGTGCACCCAGGAACTGGGCAACCACGTGCACGGCTCGACCGTGTCGGCCGGGCCGGGCCGGCTGACCGCCGCCGGGCGGCGGGGCATCCCGCAGATCGTTGCGCCGGGTTGCCACGACCTGGTCGACCTGCCGGGCTGGCAGCCGATTCCGCCCAAGTGGGCCGACAGCCCGCGGCATGAACACAACCGCCTGATCACCTCGCTCGTGCTCGATGCACCCGAGCGTCGCGTGGTGGCCGATGCCCATGGTCGGCAACTGGCCCAGGCGGTCGGGCCGACCACGTTGATCCTGCCGGGCGGCGGATGCGGTGAGTGGGACAGGGAGGGTGCCGCGCTGCACGATCCCGAGGGGCTGGCGGCGTTTTGCGACCAGATGCGCCACGCCTGCCCGGCCAACACGATGCTGGTGGACCTGGCCGCGCACATCAACGATGCGGCGTTTGCGGAGACCGCGCTCGCGGTGTTCGATGACTGGGTGTCGCGCGGCCTGGTCCCCGGAACAGTTAGTTAGCCAGATCCTCGACGTACAACTGGTAGAGCTTGGGCACCATGATCGAGTTGACCGGCGATTCGATCCGGTCCATGTCCTTGGAAAAGATCATCGCCGCGTTGATCGTGTCCGTGGTCAGCGAGCGGGTGGGCACATCGATGCGGAACCGGTCGGGCAGCGCCAGCTCGTTGCGGGCCAGGTTGAATCCCCAGATACCGAACGAGGGAAGGCTCGTGTGATAGGGGCGGGTGTTGCCGAACGTGTGGTTCAGTGTCGCCTCGATGCACCAGAACGTGCGCCGGGTGAAGAACGGTGAAGAGCTCTGCGTTACCAGCACGGCACCGGGCGCCATCCGGCGCTTGATCATCGTGTAGAACTCCTTCGAGTAGAGCTTGTTCAAGGCCTCGTTGTGCGGATCGGGCATGTCGATGATCACCCGGTCGTACAGTGCGCCGGGCGCATTGATGAACGAGAACGCGTCCTCATGGTGGATGGTCAGGCGGCTTGATTCGAGGCTGCCCTCGTTGAGCTTGGCCAGCATCGGCAACTCGGCCGAGATCCGCGTCATCTCGGAGTCGATGTCGACCAGGTCGATCGTCGTGACGTCCCGGTACTTGAGCACCTCGCGGGCCGCGAGCCCGTCGCCACCGCCCAGGATCAACACCCTGGCGCGAGGCCCGGTCACCGCCATCGCCGGGTGCACCAGCGACTCGTGGTAGCGGAACTCGTCTCGGGTCGAGAACTGGATATGCCCGTCGATGTAGAGTCTATGCTCGTCATGGACGGCCGAGCGGGTGACCACCAGCTTCTGGTACGGGGTCTGCTGGTCGTAGATGACCTGGTCGAAGTACAGATGCTTCTCGGCGTAGCGGGTCACTTGCGAGCCAAAGACGATGAACCCGATCAGAGCGGCCAGGATTGCCAGGCAGATGCCGAGCATCCACCTGTAGTACGGTAGCTGGCGGCGAAAGACGACGACGTTGACCAGTGCCGTCAGGATGTTCAACAGTCCGACGGCGAACGATGCCTGCACCAGTCCCAGCGTGGGCAGCAACAGGAGCGGAAACGCCACCGAGCCAATCAGTGCGCCAACGTAGTCCAGCGACATCACGTTGGCAATCGATTTGCGAATACTGGCCTTGTGCGAGAGCATCGTCGTGAGGATGGGGATCTCCATGCCCACCAGCGCGCCGATGCTCAGGATCAGCCCGTACATCACCAGTTCGTACAAGGCCCGCGCGCTGGGAAAGACCATGAACAGCAATATGCTGCACACGCCCCCGATCAGTGAGATCGCCATCTCGACCAGGATGAAGTTGCGCACCATGCGCCCATCGAGAAATTTCGAGAGCAGCGAGCCGACTCCCATCGCGAACATGAACACGCCTATCGTCAGCGAGAACTGGTAGACGCTGTTGCCCAATAGGTAGCTGGACACAGTGCCGATGATCAGTTCATAGGCGATGCCGCACAGGGCGACGATCAGGATGGACGACAGCAGGATGACGATCTGCCGGCTGTCCAGTTCGGCGAAGTCGATTCGCTGCGTTGCTTGCATGGATGCGGATACCTGCATGAGGGCGTGTGGGGCGGGTTCTTGGTTTTTACTTGCCGCTCGAATGGCTGCCCGAACCGGCGCGCGTGCGGGCGCTGGCGTAATCGGTCCTGGCGACGGCCGCCTTGCTGCTCAGGCTGGCCGGGCTGACGCCGGCCGCATTCTGCCGGTTGAGCAGGTTGCCAGCACATAGCCGGCCAGCAGCGCCGGTGTGGATGGGGTGGTCGCGCACGGTATTGACCGCGTCCGTGGCGATCAGGCGGCGCTCTCGGCATCGATCTCGACCGTGAACAGTTTCGGATCATCGCTTTGTTGCGTGCCGTTGCCGTTCTTGTCCTGAAAGCCGAGCAGCGACCCATCGGCGGCGAGAACGACGCCGATCGGGCCCGGATGCACCGGCGGATTGGCCCGGTTCATGTTCAGGGTCATGTCCTCGGCCAGCAGGTACATCACCTGGTCGTCACTGAGTTTGGACGCGCGACGCTCGAGTGCGGTCAATGTGGCGATGGTCACATCCAGAACACGGTCCAGATCGGCGCGTGGCGGCTTGTCGGCACAGCCGATGGACAGGGCCAGCGCGGCGAGCAACAGCGTGGCGCGCAGCTTTTTGCCGAGCCCACTGGGCTTGTGGGCAGGGGAGGCGGAAAATGCGATCAACATGGCTCCTTCAGGGGTTGGTTCAAGGTCGGTCCAGATAATGGGCAAAGTGCATCTCGTGCAGACCCTGCCCGTAGTAGTCGTTCAGTTGCCCGAGGCGTTCGAACCCGGCAGCCTGCAACGGCGCGAGCACCAGCGGCAGGTTCGATGGAAAGCTCATCACGACCAGTCGGGCACCGCGTTCGCGCATCGCCGCCAGGCCCTTCTCGAGGTTGGCCGCAGAGAAGGCCGCGTCGCCTTTGCGGGCGACGGCTGCGCCCAGCGCGCTGGCGGCGCGGCGCACCCGCCACGAGCAGGTATAGGCGTTGTCGGTATCGGCGATCTCGAACCACCGATCGAGCTCGATCGCCGGGCGTTCCGGCACGATCTCGCCAGGCGCCCGCAGGGCCGGCGGCGGACGAAGCGCCAGACCCATGACGATCAGGTTCTCGTCGTGGTCGTAGTAGTCCCGGATGGTCAATTCCTCACGAAAGCCCGCGGCCACGTAGCATCGGCGGGCCGCGCCGTAGACGTCGCCGTCCTGCGGGTCTTGGTAGTCGGAGATCTTCAGAAAGAGCTTGCGGCCGCCCCGTTCGCGCGCCTGCCCGATCGCCCGGGCGATCAACTCGCGCCCCAGGCCCTTGCCCTGCAATGCCTTGTCCAGATAAGTCCAGCTTAGCCAGAACGCACCGTCGGACACGGGAATCCCGACGCAGCCGGTGACGCCGGCGACGCGGCCCCGGTGCTCGAGCACGAGGTAGTCCGCCAGGTCGGCGTCGGCAAAGACCGCCTGCGCCGATTCCCCATCATCCTCGTCATGACGGCCGATCACCTCGACGACGGGCGCGATGTCCTCGACCTTCATCGGACGCAGGTGGATCATGGGCCGGGACTCCGGGGCCGGGTTGACGTCTTCGCGCCGCAATCTGGCCGTCCCGCCGTATCAAGCCGGGGCGTGCGATCAACGCGGCAGCGGGCCGATCGATGAAGCTGATCTCGATCGCGCCGTCCAGGGCGGGCTGCGCGCATGCCTATTGGCCGATGCCTGACGATGAACGGCGGCGGGGCCGTATCGGGCCCGCGACAGCCGTGGAGCCGCTCAGCCCAGCGCCTCGTCGAACAACCCGCGCAGCGCGCGCGCATCGAGCGGGCGCGGATTGGTCGGGATGCTGTGGTCGGCGAGTGCGCCGGAAACGATGCTGTCGGCGATAGCCGACCGCACCCCATGTCTTGAAGATTGCCCGGCAGAGCCGAGCCGCCGGTTCAGCTCGGTCACGGCCGCTGCCAGGTCGGTGCCTGCCGGCAGACCCGGCACGGCGCCAAGGCGCGTACTTGTGCATGCTGAATCCCGAGGTCGGGTCAGGCCAACACCGAACACGAGGTACTTTTCAGGCATCAAGACCAATGGATGAAAAATCCAGCGGTCCTTTTGTGACGCTAAACCGCCGCCGGTACGTTGACCTGAATCGCAACTTCCAAGCCAGCAGCACTGGCCATGCTGAGCAGAGACTCCAGCCCGAACACACTGATCTTGCCACGCACCAGATCCGATATCCGGGGCTGCGTGACACCGAGCAGAGCCGCCGCCTCGGTTTGATTCAGGCCTGCCCGCTCGATGCGCGCCTTGAGTGCGATCATCAGTGTCGAGCGCAACCGCATATTCAGCGCCTGCTCCGGGCTGTCTTCGATCGCATCCCAGACACTGGCAAATCGTTGCTCACTCATGAACCACGCTCCTGCAAGGTTTTGAGCAGATCCCGGTAGCGCCGGGTCGCCATCGCCAGATCGGCCGGCGAAGTCTTCTGAGTCTGCTTCTGAAAGCAATGCAACACATAAATCGCGTCAGCCAGTTTGGCCACATACATCACGCGAAAGGCTCCTGAAGACTCACGAATACGGATCTCGCGTACGCCGGAACCCACCTGATGTATCGGTTTCCAATCATCCGGCTCCAGACCCCGCTGCACCCGATCAAGCTGAAAACCCGCATCACGCCGCGCGGCCTCCGGGAAATTCTCGAAGATCCTCTAACGAACGACCTTCGAAAACGACTGGCTTGATGGCAGGCATGCCGGATTATACATATATTTGTATAGAATCGCATCACAGCCATGACAGCGGGACTTCCCGATCGCCAGCCGCCTCGCGCAACGAATCAAGGAAAGCGCCGGCGATTGTGCAGTGCTGCCAACGTACGAGATTCCCGCTTTTTAAGGCTCCTCAGGTGGATCATGGAGATCGGCATAGGCGGGGGCAGGGGCTCCGGTGCCGGGTTGCCTTGCGCGCCGCAGCCTGACCGTCCCGCCGGATCAAGCCGGGGCGCGCGATCAACGCGGCAGCCAGATCGATCGATCAGACGAGTCTCGATGTCGCCGCCCTGGGAGCGCGCGGGGCGTGCGCAGGCCTATTGGCCGATGCCTGACGATGAACGGCAGCGTGGCTGCCTCTCAGGCTCGACAGCCATCGGGGCCGTCACTTCCAGGCCGTCAGCCAAGCGCCTCATGAAACAACCCGTGCAACGAGCGCTCATCGAGCGGGCGCGGATTGGTCGGAATGCTGTGGTCGGCGAGCGCGCCGGTGACGATGGTGTCGGCGAGGGCCGCCCGCACCCCCATCGCGTGCAGGTTGCCCGGCAGGCCGAGCCGTCGGTTCAGGTCGGTCACGGCCGCGGCCAGGTCGGCGCCTGCCGGCAGACCCAGCACGGCGCCAAGGCGCGCGTACTTGTCGCCGACATGGCTGGCATTGAATCGCAACACGGCCGGCAGGATGACGGCGTTGAGCGTGCCGTGATGCAGCAGCGGGTCGGTCAGCCCGCCCAGCGGATGCGACAGCGCGTGCACCGCGCCCAGGCCCTTTTGGAAAGCCAGGCCGCCGTGGATGCTGGCGATCATCATCTCCTCGCGGGCCTGCGCGTGATCGGGCGTTCGCACCGCGGTCTCGATCCAGCGCCAGGCGCGCGCCGCGCCGTCCAGCGCGATCGCATCGGCGGTCGGGTTGATGCGCGGTGACAGGAAGGTCTCGATGCAGTGGGTCAGCGCGTCCATGCCGGTGCCCGCGGTCAGCAGCGCGGGCAGACCGTAGGTGAGTTCGGGGTCGCACAACGCGCGGCGCGGCATCAGGTGGGGCTGGCAAAGACCGGCGGCCGTCGGCCAGGCACAGCAGCGCGCCACGCCCGACCTCGCTGCCGGTGCCCGACGTGGTCGGGATCGTGATCACCGGCGCGGCCTGCGCACCGATCCGGGGACGTTGGCCACGCCCGCATAGTCGGCCATCGTGCCCGGGTGCGTGCCCATCAGCGCGACCCCTTGGCCAGGTCCAGCGGCGAGCCGCCGCCTATGCCCACCACCCCGTCGCAGCTGCCGTCGCGAAACAGGCCGGCCGCCTGCATCACCGCGGCCTCGGTCGTGTTGGCCGGGGTGTCGGCAAGACCACCGGCGAGAATTCCGGCGCCAGCAGGGCCTCGATCCTGGCCAGCACGCCGGCGCGCGCCAGGCCCGGGTCCGGTGACCAGCATCGGTCGGCGGATGCCCAGCGAAGTCAGCACCTGCGGCGGTTGTTGCACGACCCCGGCGCCGAACTCGATCGTCGTCAGGTACTGGATGGTGGCCATCGTCAGGCTCCGGGGAAGGAAGGGGTTGGATGGCCGGTCGATCCAGCAGGTGGGCGATCACCGAGCGGGTCGCTGCCCGGTAGCCGGGCGCCTGGTGCAGGATCTGCCCGGCCAGATGGACATGCAGCCGGGGCAGTGCGTGAAACGGCACGGCCGGATACGCATGGTGCTCGGCGTGGAACGGCATGTTCCAGGCAAAGAAACGCACGAACGCGTTGGTGTGGGTCGTGCGGCTGTTGCGCAGCATGTCGCGCGACGCCTCGCTGGCCGGTGTGTTCCGACAGCAGATAGGGCCGCAGGAACAGGTAGCCGATCATCAACGGTCCCAGCCACAGCCACAGCAGCGCCGTGCTGCCCGCCAGCACCGAGCCGCCTGCAAGGATCGCGTAGCCCGCCAGGTAGGCGCGCGCCTCGCCCACGATCAACGATCGCTTGTCCGCGGGGATCCAGGGTTCGGGCACGCGCCCCGCGGCATGCATCAGCAGCATCCGGACCCGGCTGATCCAGCCCGGCAGACCGCTCCAGAGCCACAGCAGCCCCGGCCAGCTGTGCGGCAGCGGCACGGCAAGCTCGGGATCGCGTGCCGGGTCCTGGGTGTGACGATGATGGTCCCAGTGGTAGGCGCGGTAGTACTCGTAGGGCAGCAGGATCACGAACCCCGCCAGGTGCCCCAGTGCGAGATTCAGGCCACGCCGCCGGAACGCGGTCTGGTGGGCGGTTTCGTGCTCGGCGGTGAACAGAAAGGCCAGCAGGTAGCCCAGCAGCACCATCAGCGGCAGGCGCCAGGCCCAATCGTCGATCGTCAGCAGCACCGCACCCGTGAGCAGGATCGCGCCCAGGTGTCCCGCCGCGCGCCACGCGCCGCGGGCATCGGAGCGCACCGCCAGCGCCTTGAGCGTGGCGGCATCGAGCCGGGTGGGGGAGACGGTCTTCATCGCGTGAACCTCATGAGGCCAGCAGCGCCTTCACGTTCGATTCGATGAACGCGCGGTCTGCGGGCTGCGTCACCGGGTTGCCCGCCGGTGACCCCAGACCGACGGGATCGGCGAGCTCGGCGCGTTTCAGGTGCGCCAGCTCGAGCCGGTTGTCCCTCGACCTGGAAGTACAGGTCGTGATCGCCGGGCATCAGCAGCACCCTCGCCTCGATGCTTTTCAGCGCGCGCGCCAGATCACCTTCATACGGCAGGTTGGCGCTGATGTCGCCATGCTGCCAGGTGTGCATCTGGGCCAGCAGGTCGGCCGGGTCGCGGCGCGCGAGTTGGTCTCCCAGTAGGTGACCAGATAGTCCTCGAGCGACGACGCGCCCGGCTCGCGCCACATCTCGCGCCGGTAGAAGGTCTGGGACATCGCCCAGCCCGCATACACGCGGCCCATCGCCCAGCGCGCACCGGCCGTTCAGTGAACACCCCGTCGCGGTACGCGGGGTCGGCGGTCAGCGCACAGCGTACGCCCTCGATGAACACCTGGTTGTGCGGCGCGCAGCGCGCCGCGCCGCACACGACCGCGATGCGCTCGACCGCCTGCGAAACAGCGCCGCCCAGTGGTAGCCTGCATCGCGCCCATCGACCAGCCGTAGACCAGCGCCACCGCTCGATGCCCCAGGAGCTCGCGCAGCATCCGTCGCTGCACCTGCACCGCGTCGAAGTAAGTCCATCTGCGGGTGGCGGTCGCCGACATCGGGCCACGGCGTGTTCGACGGCGAACTGGACAGGCCGTTGCCGAACAGGTTGGGGATGATGATGAAGTACTTGTCCGGGTCGACGCGCCGCCGGGCGAGACCATGAACTGCGTGTCGTGGTGCTGGGCGCTGTAAGAGGTCGGGTAGACGATGACGTTCGACTTGTCGGCATTGAGCGTGCCAAACGTCTTGTAGGCGATGAACAGCCTGCGAAACGTGCGCCCGGACTGTAGTTCGACGTCGCCCGCGTCATAGCGATGCCAGTCGATCTCGGTCGCTTGAGTCGCTTGGGTCGGGGGGGCCGTGGCCGTCATCGATGTCTCCGGGGCGGGTCGTCGCTTATGGTTCGCTCCAGTATAGTAGCCAGCCGACCCACAAGCCAACGGAGCACCCGATGTCCACCCTCAAGGCCCCGGCCGACCCCGAGCGCGATCCGCGTGTCAAGGCGGTGTTCGACGACATCCGCCAGACGCGGGGCAGCGACTTCATCAACAACCTGTGGCGTTACCTGGCCGTCGATCCGGCGATGCTCGAGCAGACCTGGCGCGATGTGAAGGCGGTGATGGCGACGCCGTCGTCGCTGGACCCGATGGTCAAGGAGATGCTGTACGTCGCGGTGTCGATCGCCAACAGCTGCAGCTACTGCATCCACTCGCACACCGCGGCAGCGAAGGCGCGCGGCATGACCGACGAGCAGCACGCCGAGTTGCTGCGCATCGTGTCGCTGGCGGGGCGAACAAACCACCTGCTCAACGGTTTGCAGATTCCCGTGGACCCGGTCTTCGATCAAGACGCCTGAGACGCCCGCCGGTGGCGCCAGTACAGGCGCGCAAGCGGCTCACTCGTCGGGCAGGATCGACTGGGTCTGGGTGATGACGGCGCAGACCTGCTCGTCGGCATTGTGGATCGTCGTCTGCCAGACCATCCTGGCCTCGGTTTTCTCGAGGGCCACGCACTCGGCGGTCACCTCGGTGTCGAGCGGCGCGTCGGCATGAAAATCGGTGTGCGACGATTCGGTCCGGGTGCGGCTGCCCTCGGGCAGGCTGAGCACCGAGCCGACGGTGCCCATGGTCTGGGCCATGCCGACCATCACGCCCCAGTGCAGCGTGTCCCGGCCGGTGCACAGGTTCTTGCGAACCTTCAGGGTGGCGCGCACCCGGTCTTCTTTCGCTTCGAGCAGGCGGATGCCGATCAGGCCCGGGAAAAGCGGTTCGAACAGGGTGTGCAGGCGGCTGATGTCAAGCATGCGTGATCTCGTTTGACCCGATGGTGGATGGATCCGCTAAGTCTGACACAGGCCGCGGCTGGCGCGGGCCAGCGCGGTGATCTGGTCCCAGGCGCCGGCATCGATCAGCTTGCGCGGGGTCAGCCACGAGCCGCCGACGCAGCGCACGTTGGGCAGCCCCAGGTAGTCGGCGGCATTGGCCGGATCGATGCCGCCGGTCGGGCAGAAGTTCACGTCGGCGAACGGGCTGGCCAGCGCCCGCAGTGCCGCCGGGCCGCCGACCGCGCTGGCCGGGAAGAACTTCAACAGCCGGTGGCCCAGGTCCATCGCCTGCATGATCTCGCTGGCGGTGACTGCGCCCGGCAGCAACGGCAGGCCGGCCTCGGCCGCCGCCCGGCTGACCGCCGCGGTCAACCCGGGGCTGACGATGAACTGCGCGCCCGCCGCGTGCGCGGCGGCCAACTCGGCGGGTGAGCGCACGGTGCCGGCGCCGACGATCGCTTCCGGGCACTGCTCGCGCACCAGGCCGATGGCCTCGAGCGCGGCCGCGGTGCGCAGCGTGATCTCGAGCACCCGCACGCCGCCGGCGAGCAAGGCGCGGGCGAGCGGTACGGCATCGGTGGCCCGATCGAGCAGGATCACCGGGATCACCGGTCCGTCATCGACCAGCTGGTCGGTCGTCAAAGCCATGTGCATGCTCCTTGTTCGGCACCCAGCGCCCGCGCCCGTAGCCCCGAGAACAGCGCGCGGCCGGCCATCCGGGCGGCCACCGGGTCGGTCGGCAGCGCGGCCGGCTCGCGGGCCTGCCACTGTTCGGGGTCCAGCAAGACGTTCAGGCTGCCGGCGGCCGCGTCCAGGCAGATCGGGTCGCCGTCGCGCAGCCGGCCCAGCGCGCCGCCATTGACGGTCTCGGGGGTCAGGTGGATTGCCGCAGGCACGCGGCCCGAGGCGCCGCTCATGCGCCCATCGGTGAGCAGCGCCACCGCCAGGCCGGCGTCCTGCATCGCGGTGAGCACCGGCGTGAGCTTGTGCAACTCCGGCATGCCGTTGGCGGCCGGCCCCTGGAAGCGCACGACCGCCACCATCGGCTCGGTCAGCTCGCCGCGCTCGAATGCCGCGAGTACCGCCTCTTGCGAGTCGAACACGCGGGCCGGGGCCTCGACGCGGTGATGGGCCTTTGGCACCGCCGAGATCTTGATCACCGCGCGGCCCAGGTTGCCATCGAGCAGGCGCAGCCCGCCCTGCGGATCGAAGGGTTCGGCAACCGGGCGCAACACCTGCAGATCGCCCGAGTGCGGGGGCGCGATCGCGCAGGCCTCGCGCAGGCCGTTGGCGTGGATGGTCTGCACGTCGTCGTGCATCAGCCCGGCATCGATCAGCTCGCGGATCACGAACGCCGGTCCGCCGGCCTGTTGAAAGTCGTTGACGTCGGCCTTGCCATTCGGATAGACACGGGCCAGCAGCGGCACCGCCTGTGACAGCTCGTCGAAATCGGACCAGTCGATCAGCATGCCCCCGCGCGCGCAACCGCCACCCAGTGGATCAGGTGGTTGGTCGAGCCGCCGGTGGCCAGCAACGCCACCATCGCATTGACGATGCAGCGCTCGTCGACCAGCTGGCCGATCGGCACCCTGGCCGCCGGATCGCAGATCGCCAGCAGGCGGGCGACCGCCTCGCGGCTGAGCGCATCCCGTTCGGGCGTGCCCGGCGCGACGAACGAGGCATTGGGCAACTGCAGGCCCATCGCCTCGAGCAACATCTGGTTGCTGTTGGCGGTGCCGTAGAACGTGCAGGTACCCGGTGAATGATAGGCGGCCAGCTCGGCGTCGAGCAGTTCGTCGCGGCTGGCCTCGCCCTTGGCATGGGCCACCCGCACCGCCGATTTTTCGGTGTTGGACAGGCCCGAGGGCATCGGCCCGGCCGGCACGAACACGCAGGGCAGGTGCCCGAAATGCAGCGCGCCGATCAGCAGGCCCGGCACGATCTTGTCGCAGATGCCCAGCAGCAGGGCGCCGTTGAACATCTGGTGGGACAACGCGACCGCCGTGCCCTGCGCGATCACGTCGCGCGAGAACAGGCTCAGCTCCATCCCGGGCATGCCCTGGGTGACGCCGTCGCACATCGCCGGCACGCCGCCGGCCACCTGCAGCGTCGCGCCGAGTCGGCGCGCCTGCTCGCGCAGCAACCCGGGGTAGCCGGCATACGGCTGGTGGGCCGACAACATGTCGTTGTAGGCGGTGACGACCGCCAGGTTGGGTGCGCGTTCGGTGCGGATGCGCAACCGGTCGTCGGTGGGCAGCGCGGCCCAGGCGTGGGCCAGATTCGCGCAGCCGTAACGGTCGCGCGAATCCGGTTGGTCGAGCATCGCCTGCACACCGGCGAGATAGTCGGCGCGGTGGGCACGGCTGCGCTCGCGAATCCGGTCGGTGACCGAGGCGATCCGGGGATCCATCATGCCGATTCCTGTAGATTGGGGTTGGACGGCCGTTGGCGCCGGCGCCGGGAGGCACGGTGTTCGGGATCGGGCAGGCGCTTGCCGGGGCGGCACCGTTCAATGGTACCGGAGCGCTTCGAGCAAAGCCCTGCCTTCGGGCAGGTCGACGGATCGTCACCACACTGAGATGCGCGGGGCGGATATGACAGTTCAATCGATAGCGGGAAGCGGGTCAATCCTGGGCGAATCGCCTTTCTGGTGGCCCGACGAGCAGGCGCTGTACTGGTGTGACATCGACGGCATGGCGATCCTGCGGCTCGATCCCCAGGGCGCCATCCGGCGCTGGCCGCTGCCGTCGCAGCCCGGGTGCATCGCACCGACCGACGACGGCCGGCTGGTGGTCGCGATGCGCGACGGCCTGGCGCTGTTCGATGCGCGCACCTCGGCGCTGGTCCGGGTCGCCGGGCCACCGTACGATCCTGCGCTGCAGCGCTTCAACGACGGTCGTTGCGATGCGCAGGGCCGGCTGCACGTGGGCACGCTGGTCGATGCCCGTACGCCGGCCGCGGGCCGCCTGTACCAGTTGGATCCGCCGGCGCGCGGCGGTGGCCCGGCGCAGTGGACGGTGCTGGCCGGCGACCGGGTCGTGGCCAACGGCCTGGCGTTCTCGCCCGACGGGCGGCGGCTGTACTGGGCCGACACCCGCGGTCACCGGATCGAGGTCTTCGATCGCGATCCGGTCAGTGGCGCGCTGGGTGCGCCAACCGAGTGGCTTCGATTCGACACCCGCGAGCAAAGCGGCGGGCAGCGCTACGGCGGTCGCCCCGACGGTGCTGCGGTCGATGTGGAAGGTGCGTACTGGGTGGCGATGTACGAGGGCTCGCGGGTGTTGCGCATCCTGCCCGATGGACGGATCGCGCGCGAGATCGCGTTGCCCGTGCCGGCGCCGACGATGCCCGCGTTCGGCGGGCCGGGGCTGCGCACGCTGTTCATCACCACTGCCCGCGGATCGCCCGATGCGCGGGGGATGCCGTCCTCGCCGCTGGCCGGCACCGTGTTCCGTGTCGAGGTCGATGTGCCGGGGTTGCCGGTGCAGCCGTTCGGGGTGGCACCGTTCCTGGCGTGACCGGCGCGGTCCGCCGGCCTGGGCCGGTTCAGACGTCTTCGGGCCAGACCGTGTTGTCGCGGGCCAGCAGCGCGCCGGCGGCGGTCGGCCCCCAGGTGCCGGCGTTGTACGGGCGCGGCCCGGTGCTGTCGGCCTGCCAGGACTCCAGGATGGGCATCACCCAGCGCCAGGCCGCCAGTTGCTCGTCCAGGCGCACGAACAGGTCGAGCCGGCCGGCGATCAGCTTGCGCAACAGGCGCTCATAGCCCTCGATCGACTGCGCGCCGAAGGTTTCGCGAAAATCCAGATCGAGCACCGCCGGCGCGAGCCGCCCCTGTTCGGCGCGATCGCGGTTGGACGCCTTGGCCAGCAGGTGCATCTCGATCGTGTCCTTGGGTTGCAGGCTGATGACGATGCGGTTGTGCAGCCGGCCGGGCGGCCGCTCGAAGATCGCGTGCGGCACATCGCGAAAGTTCACCGAGATCTCGGCGCAGCGCGCGGCCAGGCGCTTGCCGGTGCGCAGGTAGAACGGCACGCCGGCCCAGCGCCAGCCATCGAGTTCGCAGCGCAGCGCGACGAAGGTTTCGGTCGGGCTGTTGGCGGGCACGCCTTTCTCGGCCAGGTAGCCGGGCACCACCTTGCCGCCGATGTTGCCTTCGCGATACTGCCCGCGCACCACGTGGCGGGCCACGTCGCCGGGCCCGAAAGGCTTGAGGCTGCGCAACACCTTGAGCTTCTCGTCACGGATGTCGTCGGCATGGCTGCTGACCGGTGGCTCCATCGCCACCATGCACAGCAATTGCAGCAGGTGGTTCTGCACCATGTCGCGCAGCGCACCGCTCGTGTCGTAGTAGCCGCCGCGCTGCTCGACCCCGAGGTCCTCGGCGAGCGTGATCTGCACCGACTCGATGAACTCGCGCCGCCAGATCGGCTCGAAGAACGCGTTGCCAAAGCGCAGTGCCATCAGGTTCTGCACCGACTGCTTGCCCAGGTAGTGATCGATCCGGTAGATCTGGGATTCGGCGAAGTCCTCAAGCACCGCGGCATTGATCCGGGTGGCGCTGGCCAGGTCGCGGCCCAGCGGCTTTTCGAGCACGAGCCGGGCCCGCGAATCATTGAGGCCGGCCGCGGCCAGCCCGCGCGACGCGGTCTCGAACAGGCTGGGCGCGGTCGCCAGGTACAGCACGACCGCCTGCGCATCGGTCTGGGCCACCCAGGCCGCGACCGCGGCGTAGGTGGCGCTGTCGGCGAGGTCGGCACCGAGGTAGTCGATGTGCCCGGAGAATGCCTCGTACACGGCCTCGTCGAAGCCCTCGTCCCAGTGCAGCGCATCGAACTGGCCGCGCAGCCATTGGCGGTAGCTGGCCGCGTCATGCTCGCTGCGCGCGACCGCCAGCACCCGGTAGCCACCGGGCAGCGCGCCGTGGCGGAAGGCCTGGTACAGCGCCGGCATCAGCTTGCGCCAGCACAGGTCGCCGGTTCCTCCGAAAAAACCAGGTCGTAAGTGCCGGGAGTTCATCTTGTTGGTCAGCGGTCATGCGTCATCCGTTTCGGGGGCTGCGGGTGCGCTGGCGCCCTCCGGATCAGTCCGGGTCGAACAGATCGGGGGTGTAGGGGACGGCGCTGGCCCGGCCTCTAGTCTGATCGCTCGCCGTATCGCGGGCCACCAGGGTGTTGTTGGCGGCCCCATCGCGACGGCTCAGGTTGCCCACCCGCACCCCGAGCAGGCGCAACCGGCGTCGGGCCGGCACCCGGTCCAGGCAGCTGCCGGCCACCCGGCCGATCAGGTCGGGATCGGCCGTGGGCTGGCTGACGCTGATGTCCCGGGTCAGGATCGTGAAGTCGTCGTAGCGCACCTTGATGCCTATCGTGCGGCCCCGGTAGCCGCGGCCGGACAAATCGCGGGCCAGTTGGCCGGCCAGCCGCACCAGGATCTCCTGCAGCGCCGCGCGATCACGCAACGGATGCAGATCGCGCTCGAACGTGGTCTCGCGGCTGCGCGACACCGGCTCGCTGTGCGTGACCACAGGGCGCGGATCGCGCCCGTGGGCCGCCTCGTGCAACCAGCGACCGT
Organism: Burkholderiaceae bacterium; assembly: GCA_041396665.1. Classification (GTDB taxonomy): domain Bacteria; phylum Pseudomonadota; class Gammaproteobacteria; order Burkholderiales; family Burkholderiaceae_E; genus JAUIAI01. The sequence continues at coordinate 55,540 of JAWKYE010000029.1, read as the reverse complement.
AGCTGTCACCGAAGCGGCGCACCAGCAGCCGGGGTCGGCCGCGGCCAGCTCGCCTATCGTCTGGATGCCCATGTCCTGTAGCCGTTGCTCGGCCTTGGGGCCGACCCCGTTGATGCGCCGCGCCGGCAGCGGCCAGAGCCGCGCCGGGATTTCGGTGGCTTCGAGGATCGTCACCCCGTCCGGCTTGTTCATGTCCGAGGCGATCTTGGCCAGCAGCTTGTTGCCGGCAATGCCGATCGAGCAGGCCGGCCGCCGGTGGCCTCGTTCACCCGGGCGCGCAGCGCGTCGGCCACCCGTTGGCCGCGGTCGGCACCATCGGCCTGCTGTCCGGTCAGGTCCAGGTAGATCTCGTCGATCCCGCGGTCCTCGATCCGCGGCGCCACGGTGGCGACCGCGGCCTTGAACAGCCGCGAATAGCGCCGGTACTCGTCAAAGTCGACCGGCAGGAAGACGCAGTGCGGACACAGCTGGGCAGCCCGGTGCAGCGCCATGCCCGAGCCGATCCCGAATGCCCGTGCCTCGTAGGTCGCGGTGGTGACCACCCCACGGCTGTTCGGGTCACCGCGCCCGCCGATCGCCACCGGCTGGCCGCGTAGATCGGGCCGGCGCAGCAATTCGACCGAGGCATAGAAGGCATCCATGTCCAGGTGGGCGATCCGGCGTTCGGGACCGGGGTTGTCGGCAGGCGCGTTCAAAGGGATAGGGGTAGGGACTCATGTCGCAGCGGGTTACAGTAACGGCCTGCCCGGCAGGCCGCTCGCCAGTCGACGACCGATGCCTGATAATGCCGGTCCCCGATCGCCCTGCGCCAAGGATAACCCCGATGGATTCCCAGTTCCGCCAGTCTGCCCTCGACTATCACCAGATGGGGAGCCCGGGCAAGATCTCCATCGCGCCCACCAAGAGCCTGACCAACCAGCGCGACCTGGCGCTCGCCTACTCGCCCGGGTGGCCGCCGCCTGCGAGGAGATCGTCAAGGATCCGGCGAATGCGTTTCGGTACACCGCGCGCGGCAACCTGGTGGCGGTGGTCACCAACGGCTCGGCGGTTCTGGGGCTGGCACATCGGGCCGCTGGCCTCCAAGCCGGTGATGGAAGGCAAGGCGGTGTTGTTCAAGAAGTTCGCCGGCATCGACGTGTTCGACCTGGAACTGGACACGACCGATCTGGACCTGCTGGTCGAGATCATCGCCGCGCTCGAACCCACGTTCGGGGGCATCAACCTCGAGGACATCAAGGCGCCCGACTGCTTTTACGTCGAGCGCAAGTTGCGCGACCGGATGAAGGTGCCGGTGTTTCACGATGACCAGCATGGCACGGCGATCGTCGTGGCCGCCGCGCTGATCAACGGCCTGCGGGTCGTCGGCAAGTCGATCGAGTCGGTCAAGCTGGTGGTCAGCGGCGCCGGCGCGGCCGCGCTCGCCTGCCTCGACCTGTTGCTCGGTCTGGGCATGCCGCGCGAAAACGTCTGGGTCACCGATCTCGCCGGGGTGGTCTGGCAGGGCCGCACCGAACTGATGGACCCGGACAAGGCGGTGTTCGCGCAGGACACGCCGCAGCGCACGCTTGCCGAGGTGATCGCCGGTGCCGACGTGTTCCTGGGCCTGTCGGCCGGTGGCGTGCTCAAGCCGGCGATGGTCGCGACCATGGCCGCGCGGCCGTTGATCTTCGCGCTGGCCAATCCGAATCCTGAAATCCTGCCCGAGGATGTCAAGGCGGTAAGAGACGATGCGATCATCGCCACCGGTCGCACCGACTACCCGAACCAGGTGAACAATGTGCTGTGCTTTCCGTTCATCTTCCGGGGGGCGCTGGACGTGGGCGCGACGACGATCAACCGCGAGATGGAGATCGCCGCGGTGCACGCGGTGGCCGAACTGGCCCGGGTCGAGCAATCCGACGTGGCCAGCTTTGCCTACGGTGGAGGCGACACCCCGTTCGGGCCCGAGTACCTGATTCCGCGTCCGTTCGATCCGCGCCTGATCGCGCGCATCGCGCCCGCCGTGGCCCGGGCTGCAATGGAATCGGGCGTGGCGACGCGCCCGATCGCCGATTTTCGTGCGTACCGCGAGCAACTCGAGCAGTTCGTCTATCACTCGGGCACGTTCATGAAACCCATCTTCGCGTCGGCCCGCCAGGCCGAGCGCAAGCGGATCGTGTTCTGCGAGGGTGAGGACGAACGTGTGCTGCGCGCGGTCCAGGTGTTGCTGGACGAGGGCATCGCCACGCCGGTGCTGATCGGCCGGCCGTCGGTGGTCGACCTGCTGATCGAGCGCCAGGGCATGCGCATCCGTGCCGGCGAGCATTTCGAACTGGTCAACCCGGAGCAGGATGAGCGTTACCGCGACTACTGGCAGACCTACCACGAGATGGCCGAGCGGCGCGGGGTCACAGAGGCGGTGGCGCGCCTGGAGATGCGGCGGCGCCTGACGCTGATCGGGGCGATGATGATCGCCAAGGGCGAGGCCGATGGCATGATCTGCGGGCTGGTCGGGACCTTCCAGGAGCACCTGAACTACATCGACCAGGTGATCGGTCGCCGGCCGGGTGCGCTCGCCTACGGCGCGATGAACACGCTGATGCTGCCGGGCCGGCAGGTGACGCTGATCGATACCCACGTCAACATCGATCCGAGCGCCGAGGAACTGGCCGACCTGACCATCCAGGCTGCGGATGAACTGCGCCGATCGGGCCTGCAGCCGCGCGCCGCGCTGTTGTCCCATTCCAATTTCGGCTCGTCCCGCGAGCCGTCGGCGCAGAAGATGCGCGATGCGCTGGCGCTGATCCGCGCGCGCTCGCCCGAGCTGGAGATTGACGGCGAGATGCACGGCGACATTGCGCTGGACGCCACGTTAAGGGCGCGCCTGATGCCGCGCTCGACCTTGAACGGCGAAGCCAACCTGCTGGTGCTGCCCGATCTCGATTCGGCGAACATCGCCTACAACCTGCTCAAGGTTGCGGCCGGCCACAACGTGGCGATCGGGCCGGTCCTGCTGGGCGCCGCCCGGCCGGCCCATATCCTGACCCCGTCGGCCACGGTCCGCCGGATCGTCAACATGACGGCCTGGGCCGTCATAGACGCGAACAGCGAACGCTAGCCGGGCGCCTGGTCCGCGGATCAGCGCAACGGCGCAATTGCGCCGCAAAACCCGTCAATCCTTGTTTTGCAGGCCGCCCGCTGCAGGCTGAACCCCGTTTGTCGGCTCTAGGTGCAGGCTGGCGGATCGATCCCGGCTTCCGGTTGACCGGCGCGCCGCGCTTACCTAGTCTAGGCCGGTGAACAGACCAATGCCTACTGCTGCGACCGATGTTTAAGGACCTGACCCCCGATACCGACTTCACCGCGCCTGCCGCGGCGGCGATGCCGCTCACTGACAGTGGCCGGGAGCAGGTGCTGGCCCGGGTCCGTCAGCTTGCGCTCGAGCAGTTGACCAGCCTGGTGACCGAGGCGACCTCGCGGATTGGCGACGATCTGTCCGAGCAGGCGTCGCGCACCTTCCAGTATGCCCAGCAACGGGCGTTGCACGACGCGGCGGCGGCCATCGACAACGGTGGGGCCAGGCTGCCGGGCAGCTTCAGGGATGCCTACGGGCGCCTGTACGCGGTGCGTCTGCAGGGCGACCGACCACCGGCCAATGCGGCCGCGGCGACCCAGCCGTCGCCGGATGAGCTGTCGCTGGTCGACGATGTCGACATGCGCGATTCGCTCAAGCTGTCGCGGCTGGTGCATCGCACCCGCGGCAAGCTTGATTCGGACGAGGTGCTGGGCGTGCGGGCCCGGCTGGGCGAACTGATGGACCGGGACTGGTTCGACGAGACCCGCCATCCGCTCGCGCCGGAAGCAGTCTTCGAGGCCCTGGGCGAGGCGCTCGACGGCCTGGTCGAGGATGATGCGCCAAGACAGGCGATCCTCGAGGCGCTCGAGCCCTATGTCACGACCAACCTGAACGAGGTTTACGTCGCCGCCAACACCCTGATGCGCGAGGCCGGTGTGCTCCCGCGGATCAAGCCGCGGGTGGCGATCACCGCCGATACCGGGCGGGCGAGACAACGGCCGCGGCCCGACAAGGACCTGCGCGACAGCACGCCGGGCGAACACGAGCTGGTGCCCGAGCAATTGCTCACGGACCGCGTGGTGCTGCCCCCGCCGGGCCCGGACCGCGATGCGATCCTGACCATTCTCGCGCGCCAGTTGTCCGAGGGCGGCCGCGAGGCCCGTCGCTCGGCAGCGACGATGCTGGCCGAGCCCGCGAACTTCGTGGGCGAGGGCGTTCAGATGACCGCGCCCGACGACCAACTGATCGAGGCGCTCAACAATCTGCAGGCCAATGGACACCGGCACAACGGCGGCGGCCTGCCAAGCGAATCGATGCGGGGGCTGGCCGGGCCCATCCAGGAAGCGGGCAACGCGCTCGATCAACTGACGGTCGAGATCGTGTCGCTGATCTTCGACTTCCTGTACAACGATCCGCGCATTCCCGAATCGATCAAGCACCAGTTGCTGCGCCTGCAGGTGGTCGCAGTCAAGGCCGCGCTACTGGACCGCAGTTTTTTTGCCAGCCGTCAGCATCCGATGCGCCGGCTGATCGATCGCACCACCGAGATCAGCTGCGATCCCGATACCAACGCGGCAGAAGAGTCGCCGTTCCTCATCGGCGTGCGCGGCCTGATCGACGAGGTCCTCGAGACCTTCGATCGTGATCTGGACGTGTTCGAGGCGGCGACCGCCAAGCTCGAGGCACTGGAACAAGCCGAAGCCGAGCGTCGTGGCGCGCAGTTGCGTGCGTTTACCGAACGTGCCGAGAAGGTCGAGACCGAGCGCATCGCCCACGACGAGGCGCGCCGCGAACTGAAGTCGCGGATCAACGACCTGACTCCCGAATTCGTGCGCGCCTTTCTCACCGACCAGTGGGCCCATGTCTGCGCGGCCGACCGGCTGCAGGGTCCGCCAGGCGAGGCGGCGCTGGCCGAACACCTGCGTTTCGCCGAGCAACTCATCTGGTCCGTCGAACCCAAGAAGGGCCCCGACATTGCCGAGATGGCGGCGCTGCTGCCCTCGATGGTGCGGGGCCTGATGAACGGCCTGGATGGCGCCGACATCGAACATGATCGCACCGACGCGTTCTTCAACGAGTTGATGAAATGGCATACGCGCTCGATCACGCAGGCGCGCCAGGCGGCCGCCTCGCGTTCGCCGGTCCCGGCGCTCGAGCCGGCCCGGCGCGTTCCCCCGCCGATACCGCGCCATGCCACGCCCTCGCAGGCGCCAACCGACGCACTCGAGGCGGCGCAACCGCTGCCGGTACCCGAAGCGGATAAGTCGCAACAGACGGTCGCGGTCAATCCCGAGGAGGCGATGCTGGACAGCCTCAAGCGGGGCCAGTTGATCGAGGTGCGTCAGGCCGACAAGCCGTCGCTGCGGGTCAAGCTGGCCTGGGTCAGCCCCGCCCGCACGCTGTTCGCGATCTCGCGCTTTCCGGACTTTGCGCGTTCGTTGTCGCGCAAGGAGATGCTGATGTCGCTGTCCTGCGGTCGACTCGTGCTGGTCGAACCCGAGGCCACCGTGGACCGGGCGATCAAGGCCGTCCAGTGCAACGGCGAGGGCTTCCCGGAGACCAGGTTCTTCAATGATCCCGAGGGCAGCCTGATCGAGATGGACACGGGAATCCACGTTCCGGTCTGACACCCCGGCTCCGCGCACGGGCGGGGCCTGCGCCCGAATCGGCACCCCTGGCAGCGTCTGGGTCGCCTGCCGGCGTTTCTGCATTAGCATGTGCACCATGAAGAAACGCCAATCCCTGACCGCCGCGATCACGGCCTTGCTGGCCGTCATCGTCCTGAACTGGCTCGGTGTTCCGCTACCAGGGACCAACAGCGGTCCTGCCGCCGAGGCGCCGCCACTGCAGGCGCCCGCTTCGGGACAGGCCGGTGGGGCAGGGGGATCGGCCATCACCGAGATCGCCTTTGGCGAGTTGCCCGCACAAGCCCGCGAGGTGGTCCGGCTGATCCGCGACGGCGGCCCGTTCAAGTACGAGAAAGACGGCACGACCTTTGGCAACCGCGAGCGGCTACTCCCGGCTGCCGAACGCGGGTACTATCGGGAATACACAGTAGAAACGCCGGGAGAGTCGACGCGGGGTGCGCGTCGCATCGTCACCGGCGGGCCAGCGAGGAAACCGGTCGTCATGTACTACACCAGCGACCACTATCGCTCGTTTCGCCGGATTCGGGAGGAGCACTGAATGAGTGCGTTGTCCAACATTCCGCCGCAGGCGGTGCTGCCCCTGAGCGCCTACGATCGTGAAGACCTTCGGCGCGCGGCCTCCCGGTTCGATCAGGTCTACCTGTACGCCGATTGCAGTCGCAGCACCGACAAGGAAAGCGTGCTGGCCGCGATTGCCGACGGGTTCGGACTGCCTGACTACTTCGGCCACAACCTCGATGCCTTGTTCGACTGCATCACCGACCTGAAGGCACTGCAGCGCGCCGACAAGCCCGGGTTCGTCGTGGTCCTCGAAGGGCTGCCCGATACCGCCGACTTTGGCAAGACAGACCGCAACGCGCTGCTCGACGTGTTTCGCGACGCGGCCGATTACTTCGACGATCACGACACCGCTTTTCGCGTGTTCTACTCGATCAACCGCGCGGCGCCCGGCGCTGCGGCGACCGTCAAGGCACCCAAGGCCGTCAAAGGCGACGTGGCCGTGCGCGCCGCCGGCACCGGCAAGGCATAGCCAGCGGCCGGCAGAGGGCAGGGGGTCAGCGCTTGAGCATGCTGCCCAGCACCGAGGCGATCGATCCCATGTCCAGGTTGCCGGTCGGGATCTGTCCACCGGGGGTGAGCTTGTCGATCAGCTGGGGCAGCATTTGCGCCAGCTGGCCCGACGCCTCACCGGTCGACACGCCGGCCTGCTGGGCCATGGCGCCGATCTTGTCCGCGCCGAACGCCTGCATCAGCTGGTCGGCCGAGACCGGCAGGTTCTGACCGGTACCGACCCAGGACTGCACCGCGTCACCCAGACCGCCCTGTTGAAGCTGCTCGAGCAAGGGTCCCAGGCCGCTGCCTTCGCCGCTGTTGCTGGACAACATGTTGGTCAGGATGCCCATCAGCGGGTTGTCGTTGCCACCGCCGCTGCCGCCCAGCGCGCCCAGTACCGTGTTCAGAATGCTCATGTGATTCCTCCTTGTCAGTGCTTGCCAACGCCAAGCTTAGGGCTTGATCGTTCGGCTGGCAAAGCGGCAATCGCCCGGTGCGCGCCCGCGCGGCCCGAATCGACGTGGGCGGCGACCCCGCGTATGCGCCGTGTCTGGCAGGCCCTGCCCCGCAACGCCCGCAACGGCGGGTGTTCGCCGCAAGGCGACCGGGCGGCGAAGGGTCGGCGAGCGGGTCTCGCGCCAAACTATTGCAAATCGCCAAATCGCGACTGCAGGATGCTGATGGCGACCAGGCCGGCGGTTTCGGTGCGCAGCACACGCGGGCCCAGATGGACCGCGATCGCGCCGTGCGAGGCGGCCAGCGCGCTCTCGGCCGGGCCGAGGCCCGACTCGGGGCCGACCAACAAGGCGAGGTCGCGAGGGCGGGGGGGCGGTTTGGCGGCCGCCTCGCCGGCGGCCCATTGGCCAAGGCTGGTCGTCGCCAGCGGATCGAGCACCAGCAGTGGCGAGTCCGCCGTGGGTCCCGGCGCGCGTGTCGCCAGCCAGGCAGCCAGCGAAGGGGCTGTCGACAACCCGGGCAGGTCGTCCCGACCGCATTGTCGGCAGGCGGCTTCGGCCAGTCGCCGCCAGTGTTCGAGCCGGCGCGTGAGCCGCTCGCCGGCCAGGCGCAGCGTCGATCGCTCGGCGGCCAGCAGGCAGATCGCCTGCACCCCGGTTTCGGTGGCCTTCTCGATGACCCAGTCGAGCTTGTCGCCGGTCGCCAGTGCCTGCACGAGGGTCAGACGACACGGCGCGACCGCAGCCTGACCCGAATGGGTAGCTGGTGCCAGGGTCACAGCGCGTTTGTCCAGGTGGTGCACGGCGCTGGTGAATCGCCCGCCGACGCCGTCGAATACCTGGACCGGATCGCCGACCCGCAGTCGCAGCACGTCGCGCAGGTAGTGGGCCGCATCCGCCGCCAGCGGCAGGGCCTCGCCAACCGGGACGGGGGCTGGCAGGTAGATTCGCGGAATCATCGGCGCCTGCAGGCTCAGTCCGGATCGACGATCTTGCGATAGTAATTGGGCAACGCAAACAAGCCGTGATGCGTGTCGCCGTTGTAGTACTGCAGATCGGGCAGCGCGCGTTCGGCGATCCGGGCATCGATCTGCCCGGCGCTCAGGGCGAGCGGATCCTGGGCGTCGGTGGCGCAGGCCAGGCCCCAGTAAGTGCCGTACAGCGGAATGTAGACCCCCATCGGGCGCACGCACGAGAACACCTGGCGCAGCGAGGTCACGTGGCGGGCCACGACCTCGGGCTTGAAGATCGGTGAGCCGATGTGCAGCGTCAGGTAGGCGCCCTCGTTCATCACGCGCTTGAGCAACGCGAAGAATGCCTGGGTGTACAACTTGTGCGCCGGGGTATCCGGATCGGTGAGATCGAGCACGACCAGATCGAACCGCTCCTCGGTGCGCTCGACGTAGCTCCAGCCATCGCCGATCCGTACCTCTACGCGCGGATCGTCCAACGCGCCGCGATGCACTTTTTGCAGATGCCGCCTGGCCACGGCCACGACATCCGGATCAAGTTCGGCGACCACGACCCGCTCCATGCCCGGGTGCTTGAGCAACTCCTCGGCCGAACCGCCATCACCGCCGCCGACGACCAGCGCCCGACGCGGCGCAGGATGACTGATCGCCGCGGTATGGATCATCGGCTCGTGATAGAAAAACTCATCCCGCTCGGATGTCATGTAGCAACCATCGAGCCGGAACAACTTGCCGAACTGCGCGGTATCGAACACCTCCAGCGTCTGGTAGGGCGTCTGGCGGGTCTCGAGTCGCTTGAGCGCACGGTAGCCGTAGGCCGAGTAAGGGTTGAGCCACTCGAGCAGCAACTCGTCAGCCCGGCTCTCCTGGTCGGCGGAGCCGCGCAGGATCCTGTTGGTATTGGACGAGCCGGGGGCGAACGCGATGATCAGTTCATCGAGCAGTCGCTCGGCCTTCATCGAGTTGTCGGTGGTGAAGTTGCACACGTAGACGTCCAGCGTCACGCCCATGCGCTCGGGCCAGGTGTGCAGGGCCAGGTGCGATTCGGCGAGCAGCACGGCGCCGGTGACCCCGCCGGGTTCGCCTTCGTAGTCCGGGAAGGTGAAAAACTTCTCGTCGACGATCGTCAGCCCCGACTTGTCGATCAGTCGTCGACAGAGGCCGGACAACTCGTCCGCCACGGTCATCAGGGAGATGTCGCAACCGCAGGTGTAAAGGTCTGCGGTCAGGTGCAGTCCTTGCATGATTTCCCACCCAGAAATGCCGATGCCCGGAACCAAAAAAAGGGAAAGCATCGGTCAGAACCTCCAGCCCGACAAGCGGGCTGGCGCCAAGCCAGGGGTCGCGCCCACTGCCAGTCAGGCAGATGGGCTGGCGGCCCGGAACCGTCCGCTGGGTCAGCCTTCCGGCTTGGACCCCGATCCACTCAGAGCGGCCTGGATGCGGGGTTGGCCGCAAAGTTTGAGACGGGTCGTCTGGGGCGTGCCCGATCCGGTGGCACGGTTGGCCCGCAGGCGGATGCGCCTGGCGTTGCCATCGATTCTGACGGCCGCCTGCCGCGCGTCGAGCCGCGAGGCAAGCCGGCAGGCCCGGTGGTCCGGGACGAGGCTGGCACCGGTCGCGGCGAGCATCGTTACAGTATCTCCTGTCGGGGCGGTATTGGCCGCAGGGTTTGCGGGATCGGCGGGGTTTGCAAATGGTTGCTTGGGCTGTGTGGAATATGCGAGCCGCGTGCCGTTGTCAACCTTTCTTCAGCTACCGGGTGAATCCAGCTACCGGGTCAGACTGGGGGCGTGTCTAGACACATGCGGATGCACGAAACCCTCAAGTATATAGCAGCGTCCCGAGTTTGTTAAAATTCCGGGTTCCGGCGGATCCTCGTCCGGGCAACCACGAATTCACCGGTGAGGCCATCGATGCCAGAGGCACAACTTTACCCGTCCGCCCTGATGACGGCCGATCCCGATTCTGCCGCGCAGCATCACCGCCAGATGGCCGGCGCCCTGCGCGCGCTGAGTTTCGATGCGGTCCAGCAGGCGCGCTCGGGGCACCCGGGGATGCCGATGGGCATGGCCGACATCGCCGTCGCCCTCTGGGGCCGACACCTGGACCACAATCCCACCGACCCCGCCTGGCCCAACCGAGACCGCTTCGTGCTCTCGAACGGACATGGCTCGATGCTGCTGTACGGGCTGCTCCATCTAACGGGCTACAACCTGCCGATCGATGAACTCAAGCGTTTTCGACAGTTGCACTCGAAGACACCCGGCCATCCCGAGGTCGGTGTCACGCCCGGTGTCGAGACCACGACCGGGCCGCTGGGGCAGGGGCTGGCCAATGCCGTCGGCATGGCCCTGGCAGAGCGCATGCTGGCCGGGCAGTTCAATCGCGAGGGCCACGACGTCATCGATCACCTGACCTACGTGTTCCTGGGTGACGGCTGCCTGATGGAGGGCATCTCGCACGAGGTCTGTTCGCTGGCCGGGACCTGGCACCTTTCGCGGCTGGTGGCGCTGTACGACGACAACGGCATCTCGATCGACGGGGAGACCCGTCACTGGTTTGCCGACGACACCGCGGCCCGTTTCCAGGCCTACGGCTGGCACGTGATCCCCGATGTCGACGGCCACGATGTTTGGGCGGTGGACCAGGCGATCGCGATGGCGCGGGAGTGGGCCCGCTCGGGCCGCGACGGTGTCTTCGCCCCGACGCTGATCATGTGCCGCACACAGATCGGCCGTGGTTCGCCGAACCGGGCCGGCACCGCCAAGGCGCATGGCGAACCGCTGGGCGATGAGGAGATCGCGCTGACCCGCGAGGCCATCGACTGGCCGCATCCGCCGTTCGAGGTGCCGGTCGCAGTGCGCCAGCTATGGGACGGCACCCGCCGCGGCGGCCAGTTGCAAAGCGCCTGGAACGAGCGCCTGGACGCCTACCGGCGCGCCTATCCCGAGCTGGCGGCCGAGCTCGAGCGGCGCCTGCAGGGCCGCCTTGGCGGCGACATCGACGACGCACTGGATGCGGCGATCGCGTTTGCCACTGCTCAAGCCGACAATATCGCCACGCGCAAGGCGTCGCTCAACGCGCTCAACCAGTTCGGGCCCCGCCTGCCCGAACTGGTCGGCGGTTCGGCCGACCTGACCGGCTCGAATCTGACGAACTTCGCCGGCAGCGGCGCCCTGCGGGCCGGCGAGAACGGTCAGTTGCAGCTGGGCCGGCACATCAACTTCGGCGTGCGCGAATTCGGCATGGCCGCCATTGCAAACGGCATGGCGCTGCACGGCGGGCTCATTCCCTACGTCGGCACCTTCCTGACCTTCTCCGACTACTCGCGCAACGCGTTGCGCATGGCGGCCCTGATGAATCTGCGGGTGATCCACGTGTTCACCCACGATTCGATCGGCCTGGGCGAGGACGGCCCGACCCACCAGGCAATCGAGCACGCGGCGACGCTGCGCCTGATTCCCGGCCTCGATGTCTGGCGCCCCGGCGACGCGGTCGAGACGGCGGTGGCCTGGTTCAACGTGCTGTCCCGCCAGGACGGCCCCGGCGCGCTGCTGCTGACCCGCCAGAATGTCGATGCGCTCAGCCGCTCGGACGCGCAGGTCGATGCGATCCACAAAGGTGGTTACGTGTTGCGTGATGCCCACGAGGCGAAGGCCGTGATCATCGCGACCGGTTCCGAGGTGGGGATCGCAATGGCGGCGCGCGAGCTGCTGGCCGAACGGCACGACGTGGCGGTGCGGGTGGTCTCCATGCCGTGCACCAACCTGTTCGACCGGCAGGATGTCACATACAAGTCGAACGTGCTGCCCGACAATCTGCCGCGTATCGCAATCGAGTCGGGCGTGTCCGACTTCTGGTGGAAATACGGTTGCGCCGCTGTGGTGGGCCTGGACCGGTTCGGTGAATCGGCCCCGGCCGGGCAGTTGTTCAAGCTGTTCGGCTTTACTCCGGAAAACCTGGTCGATACGGTACTAGAGGCCCTGCGACGCACAACCCAAGACTGATTCACTCCAAGAGGACTAACGATGACCATTCGTGTTGCCATCAATGGCTATGGCCGTATCGGCCGCAACATCCTTCGCGCCCACTACGAGGGTGGCAAGAAGCACCCGATCGAGATCGTCGCGATCAACGACCTGGGCGATGCGAGCATCAATGCCCACCTGACCCAGTACGACACCGCGCACGGCAAGTTCAGCGGCACCGTCGGCGTCGAGGGTGATCACCTGGTGGTCAACGGCGACAAGATCAAGGTGCTCGCGCAGCGCGATCCCTCCAAGCTGCCCTGGGGCGACCTGAAGGTCGACGTGGTACTCGAGTGCACCGGTTTCTTCACCACCAAGGAGCAGGCGTCGGCCCACCTGAAGGGCGGCGCCAAGAAGGTCATCATCTCGGCGCCCGGTGGCAAGGATGTCGATGCGACGATCGTGTACGGCGTGAACCACCAGGTGCTCAAGGCATCGGACACCGTGATCTCCAACGCCTCGTGCACCACGAACTGCCTGGCGCCGCTGGTCAGGCCGCTGCACGACGCGATGGGCGTCGTGTCCGGCCTGATGACCACCGTTCATTCGTATACGAATGACCAGGTCCTGACCGACGTGTATCACACCGACCTGCGCCGTGCCCGCTCGGCCACCAGTTCGATGATCCCCACCAAGACCGGTGCCGCGGCAGCCGTGGGTCTGGTGCTGCCCGAGTTGAACGGCAAGCTCGACGGCTACGCGATCCGCGTCCCGACGATCAATGTGTCGCTGGTCGATCTGTCGTACATCGCCGCGCGCGACACGTCGGTCGACGAGGTGAACAGCATCCTTAAAAAGGCGGCCGACGGTCCGCTCAAGGGCATTCTCGATTACAACGAGGCGCTGCTGGTGTCGATCGACTTCAACCACAACCCGGCGTCCAGCTCTTACGACTCGACGCTGACCAAGGTGAACGGCCGCCTCGTGAAAGGCGTCGAGCTGGTACGACAACGAGTGGGGTTTCTCGAACCGGATGCTCGACACAACGATGGCTTTGGTCAACGCCAAGTAAACGGGACGGCACGCGATGAAATTCAAGCGACTGACCGACCTGGCATTGCAGGGCAAGCGGGTGTTCATCCGCGCCGACCTCAACGTGCCCCAGGGTGACGACGGCTCGATCACCGACGACACGCGCATCCGCGCCTCGATGCCGGCGATCGAGCACTGCCTGAAGGCCGGCGCGGCCGTCATGGTCACCTCGCACCTGGGTCGGCCCACCGAGGGCCAGCTCACCGACGCCGACTCGCTGGCGCCGGTGGCGCAGCGGATGCAGCAACTGCTCGGCAAGCCGGTCGCGTTGGTGAAACGCTGGGTCGAAGAAGGGGTCACGGTGGCGCCCGGGTCGGTCGTGCTGTTTGAGAACTGTCGCGGCAACCGTGGTGAGAAAAAGAACGACGAGGCGCTGGCCCGCAAGATGGCGGCGCTTTGCGACATCTACGTGAACGATGCCTTTGGCACCGCGCACCGGGCCGAGGCCACGACCCACGGCATCGCGCAGTTCGCGCCGGTGGCCTGTGCCGGCCCGTTGCTGGCGGCCGAACTCGATGCGCTGGGCAAGGCCTTGTTGTCGCCGCGCCCGCCACTGGTGGCGATCGGCAGTGGGTCCAAGGTTTCGACCAAGCTGACCATCCTGCGCACGCTGGCCGAACGGGTCGACCGGCTGATCGTCGGCGGGGGCATTGCCAACACCTTCATGCTGGCCAAGGGCCTGCCGATCGGCAAGTCGCTGGCCGAGCCTGACCTGGTCGACGAGGCCCGCGCGATCATCGCCCTGATGGAAAAGCGCGGCGCCCAGGTGCCTATCCCGGTCGACGTCGTCTGCGCCGAGCGCTTTGCCGCCGATGCCACGGCCACGGTCAAGGCGGCGGCCGACGTTGCCGCCGACGACCTGATCCTCGATATCGGTCCGAAAACGGCGGCCTCGCTGGCCGGTCTGTTGCGCGATGCCGGCACCATCGTCTGGAACGGCCCGGTGGGCGTGTTCGAGTTCGAGGCCTTTGCCGGCGGCACCAAGGCGCTGGCGCTGGCCATCGCCGAGTCTTGCGGTTTCTCGATCGCCGGCGGCGGCGATACGCTGGCCGCGATCGCCAAGTTCGGCATCACCGACCGGGTCGACTACATCTCGACCGGCGGCGGCGCGTTTCTCGAGTTTCTCGAGGGGAAACCCCTGCCGGCGGTGCAGGCGCTCGAGGCGCGCGCCTGATCCGGGCCGCCCGGTGAGGACCCGATTGTTGCGGGAATCGGGAAAGCACGCGATCTGCACCGGGTCGGCGGCGCTTCTGACCTGATTTGGCTGACGGGCCTGGGGCACAATAGGTCGACCTGATCCGCCCGTCAGACGGGTTTCCCGAACGCCAACCGCAGGTCCGCCCCATGTCCCCGACCGTTCCGCGTGCCACCAAGATCGTTGCCACCCTGGGCCCCGCGTCCGATTCGCCCGAGGTCCTCGAGCGACTGATCCTGGCCGGTGTCAATGTCGTGCGGGTCAACTTCTCGCACGGTTCCGCCCAACAACACACCGATACTGTCCGCTTGGTGCGCGAAACAGCCGCCCGGCTGGGCCGCGACATCGGCGTACTCGCCGACCTGCAGGGCCCCAAGATCCGCATCGGGCGCTTCGCCAACGGGCCCATCCATCTCGAGATCGGCGACAAGTTCACTTTCGATCTGAACTGCGAGCAGGGTGACCAGACCCGCGTCGGGCTCGATTACCGGGACCTGATCAATGACGTGAAGCCCGGCGACACGTTGCTGCTCAACGACGGCCGGGTGATGATGCGCATCGACTCGATGACGGCCACCACGATCGAGTGCACGGTGACGATGCGCGGCGACCTGTCCGATCGCAAGGGCATCAACCGCCAGGGTGGTGGCCTGAGCGCGCCGGCGCTGACCTCCAAGGACATGGACGACATCCGCACCGCGGTCGCCTTCGAGGCCGACTTCATCGCCGTGTCGTTTCCCAAGAATGCTGCCGATATGTACATGGCCCGCGAACTGACGCGTGCCGCCGGCGGCACCCCGCGGATGATCGCCAAGATCGAACGCTTCGAGGCGATCGACAACCTCGAGGAGATCCTCGAGTCGAGCAACGGCATCATGGTGGCGCGAGGCGACCTGGCGGTCGAGGTCGGCGATGCCGCGGTGCCGGCGCTGCAAAAGCGGATGATCCGCATGGCCCGCGAGATGAACAAGCTCACGATCACCGCGACCCAGATGATGGAGTCGATGATCGAATCCCCGGTGCCGACCCGCGCCGAGGTGTCCGACGTGGCCAACGCGGTGCTCGATGGCACCGATGCCGTGATGTTGTCGGCCGAATCGGCCGCCGGCCGCTACCCGGTCGAGGCGGTCGAGGCGATGGCGCGCGTCTGCCAGGAGGCGGACAAGTCGCAGAACGTGCCGCTCGATACCGAGTTCCTGAACCGCAAGTTCACCCGGATCGACCAGTCGATCGCGATGAGCGCGCTGTTCATCGCGCACCACATGGGGGTCAAGGCGATCGTCGCGCTGACCCAGTCGGGCGCCACCGCGCTCTGGATGTCGCGGCTCGATTCGGGCGTGCCCATCTACGCGCTGACCCCCGAGGAAGGCACCCGGCGCCGGCTCACGCTGTACCGCGAGGTCCAGCCCATCCTGATGGACTATCAATCGACATCGCGCGCCGAGATGCTGGCCGAGGCCGAGCACCGGCTGCTGGCCGCCGGCGTCGTCGAAAAAGGCGATTTGCTGGTGATCACGATCGGCGATCCGATCGGCAAGTCGGGCGGCACCAACTCGCTGACGCTGCTGCGCGTGGGCGAGCACGGCTGAACAAGTGATCGCTGCATCGACTGGTCACATTTGCTCACAAATGGGCCGGCGGTCCGGCATCCAGCTAGCGTAGCCGAGCCCATTTCCCACCGGTCAGCGGCGGATTTCGACCGTTGCCGCGGGTGCCTGTCACACTGTGCGACTTATTTGAGGCAGGCATCGCCCAATTTGGCGATAATGGGCCTCTAACAAGGATCAAGTCCTCAGGAGTCATCGATGCCCCTCGTTTCCATGCGACAGCTACTGGATCACGCCGCCGAGAACGGTTACGGGATCCCCGCGTTCAATGTCAACAACCTCGAGCAAGTGCAGGCGATCATGTCGGCGGCCAGCGAGCTGGATGCGCCGGTGATCATGCAGGCGTCGGCCGGGGCCCGCAAGTACGCCGGCGAGGCCTTCCTCAAGCACCTGATCCAGGCCGCGATCGAGTCCTACCCGAAGGTGCCGATCGTCATGCACCAGGATCACGGCCAGTCGCCGGACGTGTGCAGGGGCGCGATCGATCTGGGCTTCTCGTCGGTGATGATGGACGGTTCGCTGGAAAGCGACGGCAAGACGATCGCCAGCTACGAGTACAACGTCGACGTGACCCGCAAGGTGGTCGAGATGGCTCACGCGGTCGGGGTCACTGTCGAAGGCGAGCTCGGCTGCCTTGGCTCGCTCGAGACGATGAAGGGCGACAAGGAGGATGGTCACGGCACCGATGCCACGATGACCCGCGAGCAGTTGCTGACCGACCCCGAGCAGGCGGCCGACTTCGTGCGTCAGACGCAGGTCGACGCGCTGGCGATCGCAATCGGTACCAGCCACGGCGCTTACAAGTTCACGCGCAAGCCCACCGGCGACATCCTGGCGATCTCGCGAATCCAGGAGATCAACAAGCGCCTGCCCAATACCCACCTGGTGATGCATGGCTCGTCCAGCGTGCCGCAGGAACTGCTGGCCGAGATCCGCCAGTTCGGCGGCGACATGAAGGAAACCTACGGCGTGCCGGTCGAAGAGATCCAGAAGGCGATCAAGTTCGGCGTGCGCAAGATCAACATCGACACCGATATCCGCCTGGCGATGACGGGGGCGATCCGCCGCTTTTTTGCCGAGCATCCGGACAAATTCGATCCGCGCGATTATCTCAAGCCGGCACGCGAGGCGGCCAGGCAGATCTGCCTGAAGCGCTATCGCGAATTCGGGTGCGAGGGGCAGGGTGGCAAGATCCAGGCGACACCACTGGACGTGATGATCAAGCGCTACGCGAAGGGCGAACTGGCCCAGGTCGTCGCGTAAGGGCACATCAGGGCCTTCCCGGCAACGGGCCGATCAACGATCAAGCAGTACCGCCCGCAAAGGGCAATCCAGGCCCGGGGGTCTTCCCCGGGGCAAACCAGCCAACGGCCGGCAAATCCCGGCCCATTGCAAATCCGGACACCTCGGCAAAGACCGCAGGCTCCGGGTTTTTTTTTAGCGTTGCCAGGCGTGCAGGTCGATGACCTGCCAGCGGTGGTCCGAGCCCAGCCCGGCGCCCATGCGCAGGTCGTCGATGCGGATGCCGTCGGTAAACAGCGCGTGGTCGATCTGGATGCCGGCCGGTTGAAAGAACACGGGCCAGGTCGGCAGCCAACCGCGGCCGGCCGCGGCGCGGTACAGGCCGGCGGCGTCCAGCGTCGATTGCAGCCGCGGTGAGAACGGGGTGAGATTCAGGTCGCCAACGGCCAGCATCGGGATCTTGACGGCCCGCATGTACCGGGCCAGGTCGCGGATCTCGCGGTCTCGACGGGCAGTGCGCTCCTCGCCCATCGGCCACTCGGTGTGCACGCCGGCAATGCCCAGGGCCACGCCGTTCTTGCGGACGGTGACGATCGGCACCGGGGAGCGCTCGGCTTTCGGATCGACGGCCAGCAGGCTGTCCGGTTCGATGCGTGACAGCACCAGCTTGCCACTGCGGCCCGACTTGGCCACCAGGTGCGCGAACGGGTAGTCGGGCAGTTTGTCGCGCAGCGCCTCGCGCCAGCGCGGCGTCGCCTCGACCAGCACGACCACGTCGGGCGACTCGCGGCGGATCCAGTCGATCACCGCCTGGTAGTTGGTGTTGCGATAGAAGATGTTGACCGCGGCAATCCGGAATGAATCGATACGCGCCCCCGGCGCCGGTCCCGCCGGCGCCGGGGCCGGCGCGAAGTAGGCGACGGCGGGCCCCAGGTTCAGCGCGAATGCCACCAGGCCGGCCACCATGGCTCCCGGCTGGCGCAGCGCGGCCATCATCAGGATGCCCAGCAGCCCGATCACCAGGTACTGGAGACGGAAATGCACGAACAGGTCGGCCAGCCACCAGCGCTCGGCAAGCAAGGCCAGCAGGCTCAGGGCGGCGGCCGGAAACACGACCGCCGCCCCCAGCAGGTAAAGAAGCCGGAAAGACAGGTGCCGCGCCGGGTCGGCGTGCGGCGACTTCAAGCGACCATCACCCGGGTCGACGCTCCTGCGGCGTGTCCAGCGCGCCCGCCGGCAGGTCGGGCGGTGCCCGAAAACCGATCAGGCCCGATTCCTCGAGCATGCCCAGAAAACCGATCGGCGTCAGGTCGTTCAGGTAGGGGCCGATGACCTGCAGGCCGACCGGCAGGCCCCTGACCGTCTGGTCCGCCGGAAACGCGGTGGCCGGCAGGCCGGACAGCGTCGAGACCGACGCAAAAAAGGCGTTCATCAGGTAGGGCACCGTTTGTCCGGCGATGGTCAGTGTCTCGGTGCAGCCGGCAAACAGGGCTGACGAATCGAATGAATGGTGCGCAAAGGCATTGCCCTGACAGGCAGGGGCCAGCAGCAGGTCGTGGGCGGCGAAGAATTCGCGCCAGCGCCCGCGGACCTGCTCGCGCTCGGCCAGCCAGCCGGACAACTCGGGCAGGCCGGCGCGCACGCCCTCGGCCATGGCCAGGCTGATCGGGTCGCCGGTGCGCACGAGCAACGCGAGCCGCGCCTCGCGCACGGCTTTTGGTGACTGCGAACACAGCATCGCGCCCAGGATCTTCAGGTACAGCGTGAAGTGCTCCTGCCAGTCGTCCATCTGCAGGGGGTTGCCTGGGTCACCGTGACCCCCAGGTGTTGCAGCCCGTCGGTGATGCGCGCAAGGGCTGCGCGGATCGACGGATCGATGATGACCGATTCGGGAATCGGCATCGTGGCCACCCGGAACTGGTTCAGGCGCTCGTGCCGGCAGGCGGGCAACTGCAGATGCCAGGCGGTCTCCTCGCCGATGTCCGGGCCTGCGAGCACCTGCATCGCCAGGTGAAGGTCTGCGGCGCTGCGTGCCATCGGACCCTGCACCCCCATCAGGGCCAGCGGGTTGGCCGCCGGCGCCATCGGCCACTGGCCGCTCTTTGCGAGCGCCGTTCTCGGACGGGCGGTGACCGTAGACACCGCAAAACGCCGCCGGTACGCGGATCGAGCCGGCGATATCGCTACCCAGTTCGAGGGTGAACCCGGCGGCCAGCGCCGCGGCCGATCCGCCCGAGCTGCCACCGGGGTCAGCGAGCGGTCGTAGGGGTTCGAGGTTCGCCCGTAGATCGGATTGTCCGATTGCCAGTCGGACAGTTCGATGGGCACGTTGGTCTTGCCGAACAGGATCGCGCCGGCCTGGCGCAGCCGCTCGACATTGCGGCCATCGTGCGCCGAGACAAACCTGCGCGAGGCCTCCATGCCGCAGGTCGTGGGCAGGCGGGCGACATTCATCGATTCCTTGACCGTCATGGGCAGACCGGCCAGTGGCCCGGCATGTCCGGCATTGATCTGGTTGTCGGCCTGCAGCGCCGTCTGGCGCGCGTGCTCGAAGTCGCGGATCACGACGGCGCCGACGCGCTCATCCAGCTTGCTGACCCTGGCCAGGTGCACTTCCGAGCAACTCGGTTGCCGAGATTTCGCGGATGCGCAACGCAGACAGCATCCGGGTCGCGCTTTGGAACGGATCGATCATGGCGGGCTCCTCCGAAGGCCGATCATAGCGGCAAACGCTCCCCGGCAGACAACGCGGCGTGTCGGGTAAGATGCCGGCCGGGACGCCGCAGCGCGCGCCCGCGTCCTCTTCATCGCCCGGGAGCCCCGCCATGCAGACCTCTTAGCCACTGACTGCCGCGGGACGCAGGATCATCCGTATCGCGGGTCGCCGGGTGATCGCGGCGCTGGCAATCGTCGGGGCGTTGTCCGGCGCGCCCGTCGCGCCCGCCGCGCTCGCGCAGACGGCAGGCACCGGGCCCGGCCACCGTTGCCCAGGCGGCTGCGGCGGCGGGGCCTGCGGGTCTTTACCGGCACGCGTCGGCAGCGGATCTGAGCCCGGTCGTGACCGACCACCTGGTGCGCGTCTACGTGCCCAACCGCGGCTCGAACGACGTGTCGGTGATCGATCCGCGCACACTGCAGGTGATCGACCGCTTTGCCGTGGGGCTCTCGCCCCAGCACGTGGTGCCCTCGTGGGACCTGCGCACGCTCTGGGTCAACAACAACGGTCATCGCGGCAAGGGCGGCAGCCTGACGCCTGTCGATCCCCGCACCGGCAGGCCCGGCCAGGCGGTCGGGGTCGATGATCCGTACAACATGTACTTCACCCCGGATGGCCGCTACGCGGTCTATCGTCGCCGAGGCGCTGCGCAGGCTCGATTTCCGCGACCCGAAAACGATGCGCCTGCGGTTCAGCATCCCCACCCCCGAGTGTCGCGGGATCAACCATGGCGACTTCTCGGCCGACGGCACGACCGCCGTCTTCACCTGCGAGTTCTCGGGCCGGCTGGCCCGCGTCGACCTGGCCGCCCGCAAGGTCGTGGCCATGCTCGAGTTGCGGGCCGACGCGATGCCGCAGGACATCCGGATCTCGCCCGACGGCAAGACCTATTTCGTTGCCGACATGCGCTCCGATGGGGTGCACCTGATCGATGCCCAGACCTTCAAGGTGCGCGGCTTCGTGCCGACCGGCATCGGCGCGCACGGCCTGTACCCGAGTCGTGATGCCCGGTGGCTGTATGTCGCGAACCGGGGCACCCAGCAAATGGCCCGCAAGGCACCGCCCGATTCACCAGGCAGCGTCACGGTGCTCGACTTTGCCACGGCGGCGGTGGTGACGCACTGGCCCATTCCCGGCGGCGGCAGCCCGGACATGGGCAATGTCAGTGCCGACGGCAGCCAGCTCTGGCTGTCGGGGCGTTTCGACGACGAGGTCTACCTGTTCGACACCGCCAGTGGGGCGGTGACCAAGATCGCGGTGGGCGATGAACCGCACGGGCTCACGGTCTGGCCGCAGCCCGGCCGTTTTTCGCTCGGTCACACCGGCAACATGCGATGAACCTGCCACCATCGGGCGAGCCCGCGGGCGAGGACATGGTCGCCTACTATCAGGCCCGGGCGCGCGAGTACGAACGGATCTACGACAAGCCCGAGCGCCAGCAGGACCTGGCGCGCCTGCGCACCGACCTCGCGCAGCGCCTGGCCGGGCGACGGATCCTCGAACTGGCCTGTGGCACCGGCTATTGGACCGCGGTCCTCGCATCACGGGCGATCTCGATCCGCGCGCTCGACATGGCCCCGCAAACACTGGCGATCGCCGCGGCCAAGCCGGCCTTGCAGGGGCGGGCCACGTTAACGCAGGGCGATGCCTATGCGCCGGCGAAAGGGCTCGATGGCCAGCGCTTCGATGCCTTGTTTGCCGGGTTCTGGCTCTCGCACGTGCCGCGCGAGCGCCTGGCCGCCTTCCTGGACGCGATGTCCCCTGCCTCGAGCCGGGTGCGCTGGTGGTGTTCCTGGACAACCGCCTGGTGCCCGGCAGCAGCACGCCGATCAGCGAGACCGATGCTGCCGGCAACACCTACCAGACGCGCCGGCTCGACGATGGCAGCACCCACCGGGTGCTCAAGAACTTTCCGGCCCCGGATCAGTTGCAGCGCCTGCTCGGCGATCGGGCGAGCGCATTTCGCTGGCATGGAACTGCCTACTACTGGTGGAGCGAGTACCTGCTCGACGCCCCGGCAGGGCGATCCTGACCCGTGCCGGAAAATCCGACGAAGCGGCTGACCGCGGCGCATGACTATCGTGCCGATGCACTGGCCGGCGCGCGCGACTCGGTCGCGCTGGCGTTCAGCTCGCTGCCCTGGGGTCTGGTGTTCGGGCTGATCGCCCAGCCGCTGTTCGGCATGGCCAAGACCGTCATGATGAGCGCCTGGATCTTCTCGGGCACCGCGCAGTTCGTGGCGATCGACCGGTGGCAGGCCGGCACGCCGCTGCTCCCCATGCTGCTGGCCGTCTTTGCCGTGAACGCACGCTACCTGTTGCAGGGCATGACGCTGCAGCCCTACCTGGCCGGCCAGCACAGGCCGGCCAGGTCGGCACCTTGTTTTCCTCACCGACATGAGTTGGGCGCTGAGCCTGCCACGGCTGCGCAACGGGCAGGTCGGCTCGGGCTATCTGCTGGGTGCGGCGGTCACCGTCTACAGCGGGTGGGTGCTCGGCACCGTCATCGGTTGCTTCATTCCGTTGCCGATCGAGCAGTCCAAGGTGTTCGGGCTGGACTTCGCGGTGTCGGCCGCACTGGTCGGCATGGCCGGCGCGCAGTTCGCCGGCCGGGTCAGCCTGCTGCCCTGGGCGGTGACGATCGTCGTGATGCTGGCCGCGACCACCGTGCTCCCCATCAGCCTGGCGATGATCATCGGTGGCCTGAGCGGTGCGTTGGTCGGGGCGTGGCGCCATGACGGCTGAGACCTTGGGCTGGGTGGCCATCGGCCTGCTCGGCCTGGTCACGCTCGCCACGCGGGTGGGCGGGGTCTACCTCGGGCGCTTCCTGCCGAGTACGCCTTTCTGGCAGCGTTTCTTGCAGCAGCTCCCATCGACGCTGCTGGTGGCGATCGCGCTGCCCGCCTTCCTGCACGGTGAAGCCGCGCAACTGGTCGCGGCCGCGGTCACGCTGCTGGTTGCCACCCGCCGGGTGAACCTGGTGATCGTGATGGCGATCGGCATGGCAAGCGTCGCACTGATGCGTGCGATACTGCCCGCTTGATCGTGAACAGGCCTGACGGAGGCTCCCGATGTACCAGCCCGCCCACTATGTGCAAGCCGATCGAGCGATCATCGACGGCCTGATCGCCCGGCACCCTTTCGCCACGCTGATCATGCAAACGCCGGCCGGTCTCGAAGTCAATCATCTGCCGCTGCTGCAGGTGGCCGGAGCGGGCGGCGCCGGTTCGCCAGCGTTGCTGCAGGGGCATCTGGCTCGCGCCAACGGGGCCTGGAAACAGCTGGGGAACGGGGCTCCGGTGCTGGCGGTGTTCCACGGCGAGCAACAGTACATCACCCCGTCGTGGTACGCGGGCAAGGCCGAGCATGGCAAGGTCGTGCCCACCTGGAACTACGAGGTCGTGCACGTGCACGGCACCGCGCGCGCGATCGACGATCGCGCGTGGGTGGGCTCACTGGTCACCCGCCTGACCGACAATTTCGAGCGCACGCGCGACAAACCGTGGGCCGTCGACGATGCACCCGCCGATTACCTGGACATGATGATGAAGGCGATCGTCGGCATCGAGATCCGCATCGAGCGCATCGAGGCCAAGTCCAAGCTGGGCCAGAATCAGCCGCCGGCCAACCGGGCGTCGCTGCGCGAAGGGCTCGCCCGCGAAGGCCATGCGGCGATGGCGGCGCGCATCCCGCCCGGGCCGCCGGCATGAGCGGAACCGACCGACCCGCCCACTTGCTCGATCTGCTCGAGGAGTTGCGGGCGATCGCCCAGACCGGGCTGGGATTCTCCCGCCATCCGTTCGACCGGGTGCGCTACGAGCACCTGATGCAGGTGGTGAGCCGCGAATACGCGGCGCTCACCGATTTGTCGGCCGAGCAGGTCAGTGAACGCCTGCGCGCCGAACTGGGGTATGCCACGCCCAAGGTCGGGGTCTCGGCGGCGGTGTTCGACGAACAGGGTCGGCTGTTGCTGGTCAACCGGGTACAGGACCAGACCTGGTGCCTGCCCGGCGGCTGGGCCGAGGTGCGCATGACCCCCGAGCAATCCTGCGCCAAGGAGGTCGTCGAGGAATCCGGCCTGCAGGTCGAGGTCGGTCCGCTGATCCGTATCCGCACCCGGCTGCCGGGCGAGTTCGCATCGCCGCACACGAGTTTTCACCTGTTGTACGCCTGTCGGCGCATCGGCGGGGAACTGGCCGAATCGATCGAGACCACGGAGCCGGGCTTTTACGACATCGACGAGCCGCGCCCGTGGCATTTGGACCAGCACGAAGAAGCGCGCACCGCGCTCGTCCACTGGCAGGCCAACACGGGCTGGTACCGGGGCGGTACCGGCTGACATCGCATCGGTGCCGGGGGTCAGCGATCGCGTCGGCCGATCCAGCCTCTGTGCCGGAACCAGAACAGCAGCGAGGCGCCCAGCACCACCATGAGCGTCAGGGCCATCGGGTAGCCGAAGACCCAGCCCAGTTCGGGCATGTTCCACGGCGATGCCTGGCGGTCGAAGTTCATGCCATACAGACCGGTGATGAAGCTCAGCGGAATGAAGATCGTCGAGATGATCGTCAGGACCTTCATGATCTCGTTCATCCGCGTGCTCATGCTCGACAGGTACACGTCCAGCAGGCTGGACGCCGTTTCGCGATAGGTCTCGACGATGTCCATCAACTGGATCGTGTGGTCGTAGCAGTCGCGCAGGTAGAGTCGCGCCGGCGCACCGACCAGCGCCGATTCATCGCGCACCAGGCTGTTGACCATTTCGCGCATCGGCCAGATGACCCGGCGGATGCCCATCAGCTCGCGCTTCATCGCGTGCAGCATGTCGACCTGGCGGCCATGCGGGCGCTCGATCAGTTCATCTTCTAGCGCCTCGAGTCTTTCGCCGTAACCCTCGAGTAGCGGGTAGTACTCGTCGATCAGCTTGTCGATCAGCGTGTAGGCCAGGTAGTCGGCGCCGGCCGCGCGTATCCGGCCCTTGTTGTGCCGCAATCGTTCGCGCACCGGCTCGAAGCAATCGCCGTGCCGCTGCTGGAAGGTCAGCAGGAAGCCGTCCCCGAGAAAAAGCGCCAGCTGCTCAGAATCGTGACGGTCGCGCAGCAGCATTCTGGCCACGATGAACAGGTAGTCGCCAAAGTCCTCGGTCTTGGGTCGCTGGTGGACGTTGACCACATCCTCGAGCGCCAGCCGATGCAGCCCGAATGCCCGGCCGAGCATCTCGATGCCGTCGATGTCGCCAAGCCCGGTCATGTCGACCCAGAGCACCTGGCCCGGGTGCCGCTCGAGGGCCTTGTCATCGAGCCGCTCGATCTGAATCTCCTCGAATCGTTCGGCGTCGTAGCGGATGATGCGGATCGTCGACTGGCTGGCATCGGGTGAGGCGACAACGGTGCCCGGGGCGCGGCCGGCACCTGCCCGTGTCGCCAGGCGGGACAGCGACGGAGTCCGGCGCTTGCGTGCGCCCTCGCGCGTCACGGGCGGTAGCCGGCACCGCGACGCCCGGCGGCGCGCATCGGCGCCGCCATCTCGGCAAACTCGCAAAGCAGCCGGCGGGTATCGCGCGGATCGATGATTTCCTCGATGCCAAAGGCCTCGGCGGTGCGCAGCGGCGACTGGTATTTCTCGAGATCGGCCTCGATCTGCGCGCGCATCGCGTCGGGATCATCGGCGGCCTCGATCACCCGCCGGTAAGCGGCCTCGACCCCGCCGGCGATCGGCAGCGATCCCCACTGGGCGGACGGCCATGCGTAGCGCATCGATTGCGCGGAGCCGTTCAGCTGGGTCAGACCCGCCATGCCGAAGGCCTTGCGCACCATGATCGCGCACCAGGGCACCGTGCTCTGGCGGATCGCCACCAGCGCCTGGCTGCCCGCACGCATGATGCCGCTGCGCTCGGCGACCGAACCGATCAGGAATCCGGGGATGTCCACGAAGTGCACCACCGGCAGGTGGAAGGTCTCGGCCAGGTCGGTCAGGCGCACGGCCTTGCGACAGGCGTCGGACGTCCAGGCGCCGCCGTAGTGATAAGGGTCGCTGGCCAGGATCGCCACCGGCCAGCCATCGAGCCTGGCCAGCCCGGTGATCACCGATTTGCCCCAGCCTTTGCCGATCTCGAAAAAGCTGTCGGTGTCGACGATCTTTTGCAGGATGGGGCGCATCTTGTACACCCGCCGGGCCTCGCGCGGAATCGCCGCGACCAGGCTGTCGTCCCGACGCGCGGTGGCCGACTCGCGCTCGCCCCGCGGGGGCGTCCCGTGCACCGAACCCGGCAGGTAGGACAGAAAGCGTCGGGCGCGCAGGCAGGCCTGCGCCTCGTCGTCCACCTGGTCGTCGATCGTGCCATTGGCCGCATGGATCGCCGATCCACCCAGTGCTTCCTTGTCGATGTCCTCGCCGGCCCTGGCCACCACCGGTGGGCCGGCCGCGAACAGCTGCGAGCTGCCCCTGACCATCATCGAGTAGTGGCTCGCACAGACCCTGGCCGCCCCCATGCCTGCCACCGACCCCAGCCCCAGGGCCACGACCGGCACTTCGGACAGCGCGTCGGCCATCTGCGTGAATTGCGGTGCATCGGGCACGAAGGTGCGCCCGACCGTTTCGAGGTGCTTGACCGATCCGCCGCCGCCGGTGCCATCGACCAGGCGGATCAGCGGGATCTTCCAGCGCTTGGCGAACATCTCGGCAAACTCGAACTTGTTGCGCAGGCCACCGTCGTTGGCGCCACCGCGCACCGTGAAGTCATCGCCGGTGATGAACACCCGCCGGCCCTCGATGCGTGCCATGCCGCACACGACGTTGGTCGGTAACAGGTCCAGCAGGAAACCGGCCTCGTCATACTCGGGCACGCCGGTGATCGAGCCGAACTCCTGGAACGAGCCCGGATCGGACAGGGTGGCGATGCGCTCGCGCACGGTCTGGCGGCCGTTCGCCCGATGACGGGCAACCCGCTCCTCGCCGCCCAGGCGCGCGGCCAGCTCACGTCGTCTGGCCAGGTCATCGAGTTCAGGTTGCCAGCTCATCGGGGTCTCCTTGTGATTTGTTCGGGCGTCGCACTATCATAAGACGATGCCCACCAGGCACGGCGATCGCGCACCGCGACGGCCTGCCACCGTCAAGGAAACCCTGTGCCCAAGCTCGCTGCCAACCTGTCGATGATGTACAACGAACTGCCTTTTCTCGAGCGGTTCGAGGCGGCAGCCCAAGACGGCTTCAAAGGGGTCGAGTTCCTGTTCCCCTACGATTTCAAGCCGGCCGAGGTCCGGGCCGCACTCAACGCAGCCGGGCTGTCACAGGTGTTGTTCAATGCGCCCCCTGGCCAGTGGAGCACCGGCGAGCGGGGCATCGCCAGCCTGCCCGGGCGCGAAAAAGAGTTCCTGCAGGGGCTCGAGCAGGCGATCGAGTATGCAAAGGCGCTCGAGTGCCCGTGCATCCACCTGATGGCCGGGCTGTTCCCGGCCGGCGCCGATCGGGCGGCCCACCAGGCCGCCTACATCGCCAACCTGCGTGCCGGTGCGCGCCGCCTGGCCGCCGAGGGGCTCACCGGCCTGATCGAGCCGATCAATACCCGTGACATTCCCGGTTTCTTCCTCAACCGGCAGGACCAGGCACGCGCGGTGATCGAGGCGGTGGGCGAGCCCAACCTGCGGATCCAGATGGACCTGTACCACTGCCAGATCGTCGAAGGCGACCTGGCGATGAAGATCCGCGAGTACCTGCCCTTGGTGGGGCACTTCCAGATCGCCGGCGTACCCGAGCGCCACGAGCCTGACCTGGGCGAGATCCACTACCCGTACCTGTTCGAGCTGATCGATTCGCTCGGTTTCGACGGCTGGATCGGTTGCGAGTACCGGCCCGCGGCGGCGACCCGGGACGGCCTCGGATGGTTTGCGCGCTGGCGCGCCTGAGCAGCCTGTCGGCGCCGCGCCCGCGCGGTGCGATCTCGCCTCGTTCAGGCACAATACGGGTTTTGCCGCCATGAATCCGACCTCCAAAACACCGTCGCGCAGCCAGCCGCTGCGAACGAGTGACCTGAAGTCCCTGCCCCTGATCGGCCGCGGCAAGGTGCGCGACAACTACGCGGTCGGCAGTGACCGCATGCTCATGGTCACCACCGACCGGCTGTCGGCGTTCGACGTGGTCATGAACGAGCCCATTCCGGGCAAGGGCGAGGCGCTGACGCGGATGGCGCTGTTCTGGTTCGCGCAGCTGGCCGATGTCATCCCCAACCACCTGACCGGGCTCGATCCCGAATCGGTCGTCGCCCCCGACGAGCGCGAGCAGGTGCGCCACCGCTCGATGCTGGTCAAGCGCCTGAACCCGTTGCCCATCGAGGCGGTCGTGCGCGGCTACCTGATCGGCTCGGGCTGGAAGGATTACCAGCAAAGCGGCGGCATTTGCGGCATCCAGCTGCCCCCGGCCTGCGCCAGGCCGAGGCGTTGCCCGAGATCCTGTTCACGCCGGCGCAAGGCGGCCGCGGGCGAGCATGACGAGAACATCACGTTCGCGCAGATGGCCGATACCATCGGCGTGGCGCTCGCCGACCAGGTGCGCGAGGTCAGTGTCACGCTGTACGAGCGGGCGCGCGACATCGCGGCGGTGCGCGGCATCATCATTGCCGATACCAAGTTCGAGTTCGGCCTCGATGCCAATGGCCAGCTCACGCTGATGGACGAGATCCTCACCGCCGACTCCTCGCGCTTCTGGCCGGCCGATACCTACGAGGTCGGCCTCTCGCCGCCGTCGTTCGACAAGCAGTTCGTACGCGACTACCTCGAGTCGGTGTCGGGCTGGAACAAGCAGCCGCCACCGCCGGCGCTGCCCGCCGAGGTCATCGCGCGTACCGCGGACAAGTACCGCGAGGCGCTGCGGCTGCTGACCGGATCCGACATTGCAGGAGCCTGACATGACCGAACCGCGGGTGGGCATCGTGATGGGCTCGAGCAGCGACTGGGACGTCATGAAGCCGGCTGCCGACCTGTTGCGCGAACTGGAAGTGCCACACGAGTGCAGCGTCGTGTCCGCGCACCGGATGCCCGATGACATGTTCGCTTATGCCGAACAGGCCGCCGGTCGCGGCCTGCGCGCGATCATTGCCGGCGCGGGCGGGGCGGCGCACCTGCCGGGCATGCTGGCCGCCAAGACGCTGGTGCCGGTCCTCGGTGTGCCGGTGCCATCGCGCTACCTGCAGGGCCAGGATTCGCTGTTGTCGATCGTGCAGATGCCGCGCGGCATTCCGGTGGCCACGTTTGCGATCGGCGCGGCCGGTGCCGCCAATGCGGCCTTGTTCGCCGCCGCGATGCTGGCCACCGATGATGCCGCGCTGCTGGCAAGACTGGCGCGCTTTCGCGAGCGCCAGACCGAGGCGGCCCGCGCCATGACCCTCAACGGAGCCTGACATGAAACACGATGCCCACCCGCTCGCCCCTGGTTCCTGGCTCGGCCTGCTCGGCGGCGGGCAACTGGGGCGAATGTTCTGCATGGCCGCCCAGAGCATGGGCTTCAAGGTCTGTGTACTCGATCCGGCGGCCGACGGACCGGCAGCCTCGGTCGCCGATCGGCACATCCAGGGCGACTACCTCGACAAGGAAAAGCTGCGCGAACTGGGGCAGCTTTGCGCCGCCTGCACGACCGAGTTCGAGAACGTGCCGGCCCAGTCGCTGGCCTTCCTGCGCGAGCATTGCATCGTCAGCCCGGCACCCGAGGCCGTGGCCATCGCCCAGGACCGCATCGACGAGAAGGCGTTCGCGCAGCGCTGCGGTCTCGAGGTGGCGCCCTACGCGCCCATCCTGGGCCGGGCGGACATCGACGGCCTGGCCGATGAATCGCTGTTCCCGGGCATCCTGAAGGCCGCGCGGCTGGGCTACGACGGCAAGGGCCAGGCGTCGGTTGCCAACCGGGCCGAGTTGCACGATGCGTTCCTGCAGTTTGGCGGGGTGCCGTGCGTGCTCGAGAAGCGCATGGACCTCGAGCACGAGTTGTCGGTGGTCGTGGCCCGCGCGTTTGCCGGCGAGACCGTCGCCTACCCGGTCGCCGAGAATGTTCACCGGGGCGGCATCCTGGCCGTGTCCGCGGTGCCCGCGCGTATCGATCCGGCGCTGGCGCTGCGGGCCACCGAGGCCACGGTGCGCATGGCCCACACGCTCGAGTACGTCGGCGTGCTCTGCGTCGAGTTCTTCATCCTGGCCGACGACACGATGCTGGTCAACGAGATGGCGCCGCGGCCGCACAACTCGGGTCACTACACGATCGACGCGTGTGTCACCAGCCAGTTCGAACAGCAGGCGAGGGTCCTGGCCGGATGGCCGCTTGGCGGGGTGCAGCAGCACGAGCCGGCCGTGATGCTGAACCTGCTCGGCGATCTCTGGTTCGAGGGCGCCAGCCAAGTGGCGCGCGAGCCCGACTGGCTGCAGGTCGTCAAGCATCCGCGGGCCAAGCTTCACCTGTACGGCAAGCGCGAAGCCCGGCCGGGCCGCAAGATGGGCCATGTGACGGTGCTTGGCGATTCGCTGGACCAGGCGCAGGGTCTGGTCAGGCGCATCGAGGCCGATCTCGACAGGCCAGTCGGCGCGTCGTGAATCACGAAGCAGGCCGGGTGCGAAGCGCGACGCCGGCACTGATTGCCGAAGCTGCCCGGTTGCTGCGGGCAGGCCAGTTGATCGGCCTGCCCACCGAAACCGTCTACGGCCTGGCCGGCGATGCGGAATCCGCCTGCGCGGTAGGCGAGATCTACGAAGTCAGGCCGGCCCGCCGGTCATCCGCTGATCGTCCACGTCAGTGACCGCGCCGCCGCCAGCTGGTGGGCCGAGCTGGACGAGGCGGCAGAGCGCCTGATCGCGGCCTTCTGGCCCGGGCCGCTGACGCTGATCCTGCGCCGGCGCGAGGCGGTCGCCTCTTTTGCCTGCGGGCACGAGGCGACGATCGGGCCGCGCTGCCCCTCGCATCCGGTGGCCCAGGCCGTGCTGCGCGCGTTCGAGCAGGCTGGCGGCCATGGCGTCGCTGCGCCTTCGGCCAACCGGTTCGGCCGGATCAGCCCCACCCGGGCCGATCACGTCGTGGCCGACCTGGGTGCGTCGGTCGGCTTCGTGCTCGATGGCGGCGAGGCCCAGGTCGGGCTGGAATCGACGATCGTCGATCTGAGCCGCGCGGTGCCGGCGGTGCTACGACCGGGTGCGATCGGCGTGGCCCGGATCGAGCAGGTGCTGGGCCGGCCGGTGTCGGCCGACTGGGCCGAACCGGCGCCGGGCGCGGACGCCCCCAGGGTGCCGGGCGCGTTGGCCGCCCACTATGCGCCGCGCACCCCGTTGCGCCTGTTGTCGGCTGCGGCGCTGGCCGAGGCGCTGGCGTCGGCGCCGGGCACCGACCGGGTGGTCTGGTCGGTGCACCGTCCGGCGATCGCGGTGTTGCACTGGGAGGCGCAGTCCGCCGATCCGGTCGTGTTCGCCCACGATCTGTACGCGACGATGCGCCGGCTCGATGCGCTGGGTGCCCGCGACATCCTGCTCCAGAGGCCGCCGCAGGGCGAAGCGTGGGCGGCGGTCCACGATCGGCTGCGGCGGGCCCAGACCGGCTCGGGCGAAGTCACCTGACGCCCGTGCGCCGACGGTGCGCCCACGGCACCGGCGAGCATGACCAGGCCGTGGTTCAACGGGCAGCGGCAAGCGCCGGCAGCTCGCCGACAAAGGCAGCGGCCGCCTGCAACACGGCCTCGGGCTGCTCCAGGTGCGGACTGTGGCCGCAGTCGGCCAGTTCGAGCAGCCGGGTATCGGCATGGAGTTCGCGCAGGCGGTGAATCTGACGCATCGTGCCGTAGGCATCTTCGTGGCCTTGTATCGCCAGCACCGGGCAGGTCAGTGCCGTCATCTCCTGCTCGATGTTCCACTGCGCAAATGCCGGCGCCAGCCATGCGCTGGTCCAGGTCTCGAAGCTGCGGGTCGCATCGCGGTGATGCCGCGCCAGTGACCGGCCCAGCCGCGAGTCGGGTGAATAGCCGCTGGCCAGCGCCGAGATCGCCGCCGTACAGACCGGTTCGACGAACAGGTGCGGCGCCAGCACGATGACCCCAGCGGCGGCGGGCGGGCCGTGGCCGCGTACAGTAGCGCGATCGAGCCGCCATCGCTGTGGCCGACCAGGATCGTCGGGCCGATGTCGCAATGGCGTAGCAGTGCGGGCAACTCGCACTGCGCGGCCCGATGCATGAAGTCGGGTGCCAGCGGGGCGCAGAACGCCGGCGAGCGGCCATAGCCATGGCGTGAGTAGATCATCGCCGGCAGGCCGCAGGCCCGGGCCAGCCGGTCGGGAAAGTCACGCCACATCGACACGCTGCCCAGTCCCTCGTGCAGAAAGACCAGGCAGGGCCGGCGCGGATCGCGCGCGCCGATCCGGCGCACTTCCAGGTGTTCGGGCGCGGTGGTCATCGGCAGGAGCGTATCACCGCGCCCGCGGGCCGCTGGCTGGCCGCGCGGTGCGCCGTGGCGCTTGCGCCATAATGGGCGCCTGTTTGCTTCCCGACGGCGGTGTGATAGATGGACCGATGCTGGCTGACGCTCAATGATGCGCCCACCCTGGCCGAACTGGATGCCTCGGCCACCCGGGGTCTGCCAGCGACAAGTCCGATGCCCTCGAGCAGACCGAAGCGCTGCGCACCGAGCTGATCGATCTGCAGCGACGGCTGTTCGCGCAAGGCCGCCAGGCGCTGCTGGTGGTCTTGCAGGCGATGGACACCGGCGGCAAGGACGGCACGATCAGGCGGGTGTTTTCCGGGGTCAATCCCAACGGCGTGGCCATTGCGCGTTTCCAGAAGCCCTCGGCCGAGGAACTGGCGCACGACTACCTGTGGCGGGTCCACAAGCATGCGCCCGAACGCGGCGCGATCACGATCTTCAACCGCTCGCACTACGAGGATGTGCTGGTCGTACGGGTCAACAACCTGGTGCCCGACAATGTCTGGCGACGGCGCTTCGAGCATATCCGCCAGTTCGAGCAGATGCTGACCGACGAGGGCACGCGGATCATCAAGTTCTACCTGCACATCGACCGTGACGAGCAACGCGAGCGCCTGCAGGCGCGCCTGGACGATCCGGCCAAGCACTGGAAGTTCGATGAGCACGACCTCGAGCAACGCAAGCACTGGGACCAGTACATGCTGGCCTTCGAGGACGTGATCCGCAAGACCTCGACCACCCAGGCGCCGTGGTTCATCATTCCGGCCAACCGCAAGTGGTACCGCGACTACGCGGTGATGAACATCCTGGTCAACACGCTGCGCGACATGAACCCGCAGTATCCCGATGCCGACGGTTTCGATCCGGCGGCGATCAAGTTCGATTGAGCCGCCGATGAAAACCGACCCGCGTTTCAAGAACCTGCGCATCCTCGAGCACCCGCTGATCCAGCACAAGTTGTCACGGATGCGCGACAAGACCACGTCGACCCGGACATTTCGCGACCTGCTGCGCGAGATCACCTTGCTGATGGGCTACGAGATCACGCGCGACCTGCCGATGACCACCGAGGCGATCGAGACGCCGGTGGCGCCGATGCAGGCCCCGGTCATCGCCGGCAAGAAAGTGGCGGTGGTCCCGGTGCTGCGCGCCGGCCTGGGCATGGCCGACGGCCTGATGGAACTGATCCCCTCGGCCCGCCAGGGCCACGTGGGCCTTTACCGGGGCGATGACCACCAGCCTGTCGAGTACTACGTGCGACTGCCCGAGATCGACGGGCGCCTGTTCATCGTCTGCGACCCGATGCTGGCCACCGGCAATTCCGCGGTCCACGCGGTGCAGGTGCTGATCAAGCGCGGGGTGCCGGCGCCGATGATCCGCTTTCTCGCGCTGGTGGCGGCGCCCGAGGGCGTGGCGGTGTTCGAGCAGGCGCTCCCCGATGTGCCGGTCTATGTGGCATCGCTCGACAGCCATCTGAACGAGTCGGCCTACATCGTGCCCGGCCTGGGCGATGCCGGCGACCGGATCTTTGGCACCAAGCACTGATCCGGCGCCGGTCGAACAAAAGAAAAAGCCCGCGGATTGCGCCGCGGGCTGAATCCACCCAAAGGAGGAGTGGAGGAGACAACTGGACGGAGGAGGCCTTGCGGGCCTGCGACTCCTGAATTCGGTGCCGGTGCGGGCAAGTGCTGCACCGGACTTTTCCCGCCCCCTTCAACAGGGCGGTCTTGCAATCAAGACAACCGGAGCCGCTTACCAGTCGGCGCGGTCGCGGGCAGCCTGGATTTCCCGGACCAGGCGCGGGTCGATCGCGGCCAGGCGGGCCATAGCAACGCGCTCCTGACGCGCGGCGATCGAGTTGATCAAGCGCTTGAAGAACGATCCGGCTTGCGCCTTGGCGGCCTGCGCCTGGGCTGCGGCATTCTCAAATGCAACGTTTTCGACAGTAGCGGTGTGCGTATTCATGACGGCAATCCTTGGTAAAGCAGTTCGAGGAGGAGATCTTTCGGCACCTGGGGTGCTCTGTATGTGAAGACATTGTTGCATCACAACAAGTATCTGTCCAATTTTTAATACATATCTCTATTATCATTGTGGTGAATAGATCGACCATCCGTCGGCCTTTCGGCCTCTTTTAGTCCTCTTGCGTGTCGGTTCAGGCCTCCCGGTGCCGACCGCCATGCTCCAACCGGCCAATTCACCATGTCGTTTCGCAATCTCGATCTCAACCTGCTGCGGGTCTTCAACGAGGTGATGCTCGAGCGCAGCCTGACCCGGGCCGCCGGCAAGCTGGCGATGACCCAGCCGGCGGTGAGCAATGCCATCCAGCGGCTGCGGGATGCGCTGGGCGATGATCTGGTCACCCGGGCCGGCTACGGCGTCGAGCCCACCCCGCGCGCGGTCAGCCTGTGGCCGGCGGTGCGCGAGGCGCTGGGCCTGTTGGAGGCCGTGATATCGCCGCCGGCGTTCGATCCGCAGACCGACAGCAGCACGTTTCAGTTGGCGATGGCCGATGCGACGGCCACCGCACTGATTCCGTCGCTGGTGCGCGCCATCGAGACCGAGGCGCCAAATCTCTCGTTGCGGGTGCGACCGCTGACCACCCGCGATCCGCGCGAGATCCTGGAGAAGGAAACCGTCGACGTCGCCGTCGGTTACTTTCCGGTGGCCGCGGCGGCGATCCGGCTACACGCGATGCAGGACGACATGCCCGATCTGTTCCGCATCGAGCACCTGTATCGCGGCCCCTACGTCTGTGCGATGCGCCAGGACCATCCGTTGGCCCGCAAGGCCACACTGACGCTGGACGACTACTGCAATGCCCATCACCTGCTGGTGAGCTACTCGGGACAACCGTTCGGATTCACCGACCAGATGCTCGCCGAAATGGGGCGCAGCCGGCGTATCGTGCTGACCGTGAACCAGTTTTTCACCGGCGGGCGGGTGGTGCTCGATTCGGACCTTCTGACCGTGCTGCCGGCGCATTTCCTGGCCGCCACCGGCTACCAGGACAGGCTGGCGATCCGGGCGCTGCCGTTCAACCTGGGCATGGCCGAGGTCGATGCCTTCTGGCACCGCCACGCCGATGCCAGGCCGGCGCACGGCTGGCTGATCAAGGCGCTCACGCGCGCCGCACGCGAGGCCTTTGCGGACTCGCAGCAGGCAATACCGACTAATGGTTTGCCCCCACGGTCGCCGCGCTCCCTGCCCCCCGCAGGGGGCTGAACCCGGACAGGGGGACCCTGATCCGGGTTCCACTTGCATAACTACCTCACCGCGTCGGTATCGAGCGGGTAGATCGGCCGGTGCAGGTGCTTGTAAGGGAACAGGCTGTAGTCGGAACTGCAGACACCGGGGCCGGCCATCATCAGCACCTGCTCGGCGATCGCCTCGAAGCCGGCACGGAAATGCTGGCGCGACCACAACAGGATGTAGTCGGCGTGCAGCGGCTCGAGGCCGCAGTGGCGGAACACGCCCAGGTCGTAGGGCTCGACCCGGTTCTCGGCGATCACGAGCTTGAGCGGGCCGACATCCAGGACCACGGTGCGGCCGCAGTTCACGGTGACGCCGGTCATCATCGGGCCGGTGACCATGAACGCGCCATCGGTGATCGCGCGCACGGTGCCGGTCATGTTCAGCGGCACCGCCTTGCGCTTGATGCTGGGCGCATCGACCCGTCCGCCGACATCGAGCGTGACCTGTTGGCCGACGCCCGCGTCGATCAGGGCCGCGACCGTCCTGGGGTCGCAGATCGGGCCGGCGATGACATTGGTCAGGCCTTGCGCGAGGATCTCGGCCACCGATTCCATCGTGTCGACCGATCCGCCCGATGCCGTGTTGTTACTGTGGTCGGCCAGCACGATCGGCTTGTGCGCACGCTTGTCGGCGCGCGCCTGGGCGCGCAGCGCCTTGGCCCGCGCGACGGTGTCGGCCAGCGGTTCGAGCGGGAACACGAACTCGGCACGCCGCTCCCAGGCCTGGTCGCACAGCGAGTCGTTGAACTGGCGCGAGGCTGCGAGTGCGGCCTCGCGGCCGCCGTGCTTGAGCGCATCGCTGACCACGACGACGCTCAGGCCGGTGAACGGGATGTCGGCCAACGGAAAACCGCCGAACACCGAGGCATTGAGCACCTGCCCGCCGCTCTCGGCGGCGATCGCCCGGCCCATGATGTCCTTCATCGGCTGGAACTGCGGCGAGTGCTGGTTCATGTGGGTCATCATCGGCAGCCAGCCGTGGGTCATGACCGGATCGACCCTGCCGTCGAGCATCGCGAGCAGCGTGCGCCCGGCCCGCTCGCCGGTCAGGGCCATGTCGACATGCGGGTAGGTGCGATAGCCGGTGACCACGTTGGCCCGTTCGATCAACGCCGGACTGATGTTGGCGTGAAAGTCCAGCGCAACGGCGATCGGCACGTCGGGCGCGATCTCGCGTATCCGGCGCAGCAACTCGGCCTCGCCGTCATCGTAGCCCTCGGCGACCATCGCACCGTGCAGATCGAGCATCACGGCATCGCAACCGCCGCGCACGGCGGCCACGATGGTGTCGGCCATCGTGTCGTAGGTCTGGGCGCTGCACGGCGCGCTGGGGTTCGAGTTGGCGAACATCGGCACCACCACTTCGGCGCCCGCGTCGCGGGCCTGTGCGAGAAAGCCGGCGAAGCCGACATTCGCGCTGCCGTAGAGCTTGATCGCGTCGTCTCCGCCGATGATCGGATCCGCCCCTTTGCGCACGGCCCGCGCACGGGAAAAAAAGGCCTCGAGCGGCGTGGCGACCGGCGAGAAAGTGTTGGTTTCGTGCAGCATTCCGGCGATGACGATGCGGCGGGTCATGAGGAGTCTCCGTGGGGGGCGCGTTGGTTGGAAGGGGCGGTTGACGTATGATTGCCCATTATGCGTACATTCGAGAAACTCACCGATCTCAAAACCGAGATCGGCAACGAAATCGGCGCCAGCGAATGGCTGACCGTCACCCAGGAAATGATCGACCTGTTCGCCGAGGCGACCGGTGATCACCAGTGGATACACGTCGATCCCGAAAAGGCGGCGGCGGGCCCGTTCGGCACGACCATCGCGCATGGCTTTCTCACGCTGTCGTTGCTGCCCCGGCTTTCGGCGATGGCGACCGAGATCCACGGGTTGCGGATGGGCGTGAACTACGGCCTGAACAAGGTCCGCTTTCCGGCGCCTGTGCCGGCAGGCAGCGAGTTGCGCGCGGTGATCCGCCTGCTGGCCTACGAAGAGATCCCCGACAACGGGGCCCAGATCACCACCGAGGTGACGATCGAGCGCAAGGGCGGCAGCAAGCCGGTCTGCGTGGCCGAGTCGCTGTCGCGCCGGTACGCCTGATCGCCGTCCGCGCGACCGGTGCCGTCATAGCGGACAAATCCTCCAGGGCCCCGCCAACGAGCGGGCCCGCTCCCACTGGTAACTGATCCCATGCTCAAGAAACTCCTGCTCGGCCTGCTTGTCGTCGTGATCGTGCTCGTGCTGGCCGCGGTCGGGCTCGTCATGTTCGTCGACGTGAACCGCTTCAAGCCGCAGATCGAATCATTCGTTCAAACCAACTACCAGCGCCAACTGAGTTTCGATGGCGACCTGTCCTGGAGCTTCTATCCGCGACTGGGTGTCTCGCTGCCGGCAGTCAAGTTGTCCGAGCATGCTGGCGACGCGCAGGCGATGAGCCTGCAGTCGGCGCAGGTCGGCGTGGCCTTGCTGCCATTGTTCAAGGGCAGCCTGCAAGCCGAGGTCGTGCGGATCAAGGGCCTGAATGCCCGGATCGTGCGCCGCGCGGATGGCTCGATGAGTATCGACGACCTGATCGGCAAGCCCCAGCCGGCGGCTGGCGGGACGCCGGCGCCGGACTCATCGTCGCCGATCACCGATTTGCGCATCGGCGGGATCGAGTTGATCGATGCCGGCGTGCAGTTCGACGACCAGATGGGCAAGAACCAGTACTCGGTCACCGGCCTCACGCTCAAGACGGGCGCGTTGGCCGATGGCCAGCCGACCACGATCGCGCTCGATGCGCAGGTCGGTGTGGCCAAACCGGCGGCCAAGCTGGCGGTCTCGCTCAATGGCGATCTCGCCGCGAAGGTGGCCGACTCGGCCGTCAGCGCCAAGGCCATGACCCTGCTGGTCAAGGGCAACGTGGACGCGATGCCGCTCGATCTGCGGTTGCAGCTCGATGGCGTGAACGCCGATCCGGCGCGTGTCGCGATCCAGGCGTTGCAGCTCGTGTCGAATGTCGAGCAGGGCGCGCGCAAGCTGCAGGTCACGCTCGCCACGCCGCTGACCTACGACCTGGCCGGCGCAAAGCTTGCGCTGCCCGCGGTGGACGGCCAGGTCGGCATCGATGACCCGGCGGTCGGCGACAAGCCGCTGCAGTTGCCGTTCAAGGGGTCGGCCCAGGTCGATGTCAAGGCCGAGCAGGCAACGGTGAAGCTGGCGGTCGATGCGCCCGACACCGCGCTCAAGGCCGATGCCTCGGTCAAGGGCTTCGGCGCGCCGGCGATCCGCTTCGCACTCGATGCCGACCGGATCGATGTCGACAAGTACCTGCCACCAGCCGCCAAGCCGGCCGACGGCGCCCCGGCCAAGCCGGCTGCCGGTGCTGCCGCGCCCGAAGCCCCGATCGACCTGTCGGCACTCAACGGCCTCAATGTCGATGGCCAGGTCAAGGTCGGTCAGCTCAAGGCCGGCGGCATCGAGGCCGGCAAGCTATCGATGACGATCAAGCTGGCCAACGGCCGGCTCGATGTGGCGCCGCTGCGGGCCGACCTATACCAGGGCAAGGTCGATGCGCGGGCGAGCGTGCTGGCCAAGGGCAATCGTGCGAGCCTCGCGGGCGCCGTGACCAATGTCGCCATCGCGCCGCTGCTGCAGGCAGTGGCCGATACCAACCTGCTCGAGGGCACCGGCAACGTGAGCGTCGACATCAACACCGGCGGCGCCACTGTCTCGGCGATGAAAAAGGCGCTCGCCGGCAAGGCGGCCCTCGAATTGCGCGACGGGGCGATCCGCGGCATCAACCTGGGCGAGAAGATCCGCCAGGCCAAGTCGTTGCTGAGCGGGGGCAATACCGAGCAACAGGCCGACGACAACCAGAAAACCGATTTCACGGCGCTGACCGCCTCGTTCGACATTCGCGACGGTGTGGCGACCAACAAGGACCTGGATGGCAAGTCGCCGTTGTTCCGCCTCAGCGGCGATGGCTCGGTCGACATCGCCGCCGGGCGCCTCGATTACGTGGCGCGCGCCTCGGTGGTGAACACGGCAAAGGGGCAGGGCGGCAAGGATATCGAGCAACTGCGCGGCGTGACGCTGCCGGTGCGCCTGAGCGGCCCGTTCGAGTCGCTGGGCTGGACGATCGAGTGGGCCGAGGCCGCCAAGGCGGCGCTTGCCTCGCAGGCGGCCGACAAGCTCAAGGAAAAGCTCGCCCCCGAGCGCGAGAAACTCGAAGCCAAGGTCGAGGAGCGCAAGGAGCAACTCGAGGAGCGCAAGCAGGAGTTGCTGGACAAGGCGGCGGGCAAGGCGGCGGAGAAGCTCAAGGGATTCCTGAAGTAGGGGTTGGCCCCCACGCTCCCTACGGTCGCTGCCCCCCGGGGCGGCGGTGTGCTTCTCGCCTATTGCATGCCCTCGGGGTCGGTTCGGTCGCCCGGCAAGCCGTCCAGTGCCGGCCTTGCAGGGCCGGCCCGGCGAAACAATGTCTGTGCCCCCGGGGGGGCTGCCCGGGGATGCGACGGCGCTGGGGGGCGGGCTGTAATACCATCGGGGGATGATTCTGCCGATCGGCAACAGACTGGAGACCTACCGTGACAACCACCACCAAGAAAGAGCAGGGCGCCGTGGAAACCGCCGCCTACGAAGACCTTTGCCTGTACATCGATGGCGAGTTCCTCAAGGGGGACGGGCGCAAGGAGCAGGACGTCACCAACCCGGCGACCGGCGAGGCGATCGCCAAGTTGCCGCATGCCAGCAAGGCCGACCTCGATCGGGCGCTGGCAGCCGCGCAGCGCGCGTTCGAATCCTGGCGCCACAGCTCGCCGCTCGAGCGCTCGCAGGTGCTGCGCAAGGTGGCCCAGTTGTCGCGTGACCGGGCCCAGTCGATCGGCCGCAACATCACGATGGACATGGGCAAGCCGGTGGGCGAGGCCGTGCTCGAGGTCATCAGCTGCGCCGATCACTGCGACTGGCATGCCGAGGGAGTGCCGCTGCATCTACGGCCGGGTGATCCCCGCCCGCCTGCCCAATGTGCGCCAGATGGTGTTGCGCGAGCCGATCGGCGTCTGCGCCGCGTTCACGCCGTGGAATTTCCCGTACAACCAGGCGATCCGCAAGATCGCCGCGGCCATCGGTGCCGGTTGCTCGATCATCATCAAGGGTCCCGAGGATGCGCCCAGCGCAGTCGTGGCCATTGCCCGGATGTTCCACGATGCCGGGCTGCCCAAGGGAGTCCTCAACCTGGTCTGGGGCGTGCCGGCCGAGGTGTCCGAGTACCTGATCGCCTCGCCTATCGTGCGCAAGGTCTCGTTCACCGGCTCGGTGCCGGTGGGCAAGCACCTGGCGGCGCTGGCCGGTGCGCAGATGAAGCGCGTCACGATGGAATTGGGCGGGCATTCGCCGGTCATCGTGTTCGACGATGCCGATGATCGATCGGGCGGCCAAGATGTTGTCCGGGTTCAAGTTCCGCAATGCCGGCCAGGTCTGCGTGTCGCCGACCCGCTTCTACGTCCAGGAAAAGGTCTACGACAAGTTCGTTGCGGCCTTCCTCGCGCATGCCAAGGACATCAAGGTCGGCAGCGGCCTGGATCCCGAATCGAGCATGGGTCCGCTGGCGCACATGCGCCGGTTGCCGGCGATGGAGCAGTTCATCGAAGACGCCCGCAAGCACGGCGCGAACATCGAGACCGGTGGCGAGCGTATGGGGTCGGTGGGCAGCTTCTTTGCCCCGACGGTGCTGACCAACGTGCCCGATCACTCGATGGTGATGACCCAGGAACCGTTCGGCCCGATCGCGCCGATGGCCCGCTTCAAGGACATCGACGAGGTGCTCAAGCCGGCCAACTCGCTGCCCTTCGGTC
Organism: Burkholderiaceae bacterium; assembly: GCA_041396665.1. Lineage (GTDB taxonomy): Bacteria > Pseudomonadota > Gammaproteobacteria > Burkholderiales > Burkholderiaceae_E > JAUIAI01. Next base: position 14,020 of record JAWKYE010000029.1, on the reverse strand, counting down.
TGTCCTCGTACGTGTTCACCACATCCACGCGTAACGCGCTGGCGGCCCAGAACGGCATCGAGGCCGGCATGGTCAATATCAACCATTTCGGACAGGCGCTGCCCGAGACCCCGTTCGGCGGGATCAAGGACAGCGGGATCGGTTCCGAGGGCGGTAGCGAGACCTTCGACGGCTACCTGGTCACGAAGTTCGTCACCCAGATGGACTGATCCTGAACGGCGCGGTGGGCCCGCCCGGCCCGCCGCCCGGTCCAGACCCACAACGGCGCCGGTACCTGGCGCCCGGAGACAGGAGAACGAGATGAAGACCGCCGAGTTTCTGGCCGAGCAAAATGCCAAGCCGATCTGGCACCCGATGGCGCATCCGGCAGAGATGCACGCCAATCCCCCGCACGTGATCGTCAGCGCCGAAGATGTCTATGTCACCGACCTGGATGGCCACCGGTTGCTCGACGGCGTCGGCGGACTCTGGAACGTGAACCTGGGTTATAGCTGCCAGCCGGTCAAGGAGGCGATCCGCAAGCAACTGGACGTGCTGCCTTACTACTCGGGCTTTCGCGGCACCAGCACCGACACGGCGATCGAACTGGCCCACGAACTGACCCGCTTTTTCGAGCCCGAAGGGATGGTGCGCGCCTTTTTCACCTCGGGCGGATCCGATTCGGTCGAAAGTGCGCTACGCCTGAGTCGCCAGTACTGGAAGGTGCGCGGCCAGCGCGACCGGACCAAGTTCATCGGCCTGAAAAAAGGCTATCACGGGACCCATTTCGGGGCTGCCTCGGTCAACGGCAATGCCAACTTCCGTCGCAACTACGAACCCTTGCTGCCCGGGGTCTTCCACATCGCCCCTCCGTGGTCATACCGGAATCCGTTTGGCGAGCCCGACCCGGTCCGCCTGGCCCGACTGTGTGCCAATGCGCTCGAGGACGAGATCGTCTTCCAGGGGCCGGACACGGTGGCGGCCTTCATCATGGAACCGGTGCTGGGGGCTGGCGGCGTGATCGTGCCGCCCGAGATCTTCATGCCGATGGTGCGCCAGATCTGCGACAAGTACGAGGTGCTGATGATCGCCGACGAGGTGATCACCGGGTTCGGCCGCACCGGGGCCTGGTCCGGCTCGCGCCTCTGGGGGGTGAAGCCCGACTTCATGACGATCGCCAAAGCAGTGACCACCGGTTACTTCCCGCTGGGCGCGACGATGGTCAGCGCCCGGGTTGCCGAGGCCATCGAGGGCAACTCGGATTCCTTCGGCTCGGTGTTCCATGGCTATACCTACTCCGGACACCCGGTCGGATGGCCGCGGGCCTGGCCGCATTGGCCGAGACCAAGCGCCTCAGGCTCAACGAGAACGCGGCCGAGCGCGGCGAGCAACTGATGACCGGGCTGCAGGCGCTCAAGGCACGGTACAAGCTGGTTGGCGACGTGCGCGGCAAGGGCCTGATGGCAGCGCTCGAACTGGTGTCGGATCGCGACCTCAAGACACCGGTGGGACCGACGTGACCTGGCGCATCGGCGATGCCGCCTACAAGGCCGGCGTGATGATCCGCATCTCGGGGCCGACGATCATCCTGTCGCCGCCGCTGATCGTCACCGCCGCGCACGTCGACACCCTTCTCAACGCACTGGACAGTGCCTTCGCCCAGGAGTCCAAGCATGCTGCATGAACTGCGTATCTACCGATGCGTACCGAACCGTCTGCCGGCGCTGCACAAGCGCTTCGAGACGGCGACCCTGCCTATCTGGGAGAAACACGGGATCCGCCAGCGGGGATTCTGGACCGTGCTGATCGGTGAGAACACCCACGAGCTTTACTACCTGCTCGAGTGGGAGAGCCTGGCCGAGCGCGAGCAAAAGTGGAATGCGTTTGCCGCCGACCCCGAATGGCATGCCGCCAAGGCGGCCAGCGAGGCGGACGGCGCGATTGTCGCGACCATCGTCAACACGATCCTGGCACCCACCCCGTACTCGGCCGTGAAGTAGGCGCGGCCGCGACTGCGGGGCCGGGTTGGCCGTCGCCACGATGAACCGCCGACCCTGGTTGGCCCTGCTGGTGCTGGTGATCGCCACCGCGGCGGCCGGGATCTTCTCGCTGGCCACCTACCGGTCGATGTCACTGCTCGACACGGCGCGCTCGCTCGATCGGCCCGATGTCGGCCAGGTCAGGGCCTGGATGTCGGTTCGCTATGTGGCCGGGCTGTACAAGGTTGCCGAACACGACCTTGCGCAGCGGCTGGCCATCGCACCGGCCCGCGTCAGCGTGCCGTTTCGCGAGATCATCAAGGACACTGGCGAAACCCGGGTGGCCGTGATGCGCCGTGTGCAGATCGCCCTGGATGCACTGCTGCCGCCCGAGAGCCGCGTCGTGACGGTGGTCCCCGCGCCAAGCGATGCCGACGAATCGGCCACCGAGGCGGCCTTTGCCAGCTGGATCCTGTCCTACGGGTATCCGGTGATGGCCTTGTCGCTGATCCTGGGCGCGATCGGCGTGCCGCTGCCGTCGAGCTTTACCGTCATCCTGGTCGGTTCGCTGGCCGCCCATGGCGAAGTGCGCCTGGACAGCGCGTTGCTGGCCGCCACGCTGGCCTCGGTGATCGGCGACGGGCTGGGCTACCTGCTGGGTCTGCGTCTGGGTGAGCCCCTGATCCGGCGCCACGGCAGGTGGCTGGGCATCACCAACGCGCGCCAGGCACAGGCATCGCGCTGGTTGCAGGCCTGGGGAGGCCTGACCATCATCCTGAGCCGCTCGCTGGTCTCGTTCCTGAGTTCGGCGGTGAACCTGCTGTCCGGTTCCATCGGCTACCGGCCGGGGCACTTCCTGTTCTTCTCGCTGATCGGCCGCCTGATCTGGAGTGCCGGCTACCTGGGCATGGGTTACCTGGCGGCCATCGGCATCAACAGCGGCAGCGGGATGATGGGCAACCTGTCGGGGCTTCTGTTGAGCCTGCTGCTGGCCAGCTACGCGATCACCGTGCTGTTGCGCCAGTGGCGCGGGCTGGCGAACTGACCAGGCCGGCCCGGTCGGCCCGGCCCAGGAGCGTTACGTCACCCCCGATGCCGGCGGCGAGCCGTGCGGCTGGTCCTCCATCCAGAAGACCTGGACCGCCTCGTCCAGTTCCTCGGCCTGCGCGACCAGGCTGAGAGACGCGGCCGAGGTCTGCTTGGAGAGCGCAGCGTTCTGCTGGGTCATCTCTCCCAGGAAGCCGATCGCCTCGTTGACCTGGGCAACCGCCGCCGATTGCTCGTCCGAACCGTCGGAAAGCTGCTGGATCAGTTCGCCGGTGCGCGTCACCTCGGCGACGATCCGCTCGATGTTGGTGCCCGCCTGGTTGACCAACTCGGACCCTGACTGGACATGCTCGACATTGGTCGAAATGATATGGTTGATCTTGCGCGCGGCATCGGCGCTCTTGTTCGCCAGGCTGCGCACCTCGGCGGCGACGACGGCGAATCCGCGGCCTTGTTCGCCCGCCCGGGCGGCCTCGACCGCGGCGTTCAAGGCCAGGATGTTCGTCTGAAACGCGATACCGTCGATCACCGAGATGATCTGGCTGATCTGTTCGGCGCCGGCGTGCACATCCTGCATCGTCGCGACCGCTTTCTTCATCACGATGCTGCCCGCGCGTGCGGTGTTGCTGGTACCAACCGATAGTTCAGACGCCTCCCGTGCCGCCTGGGCGCCCTGGGCAGCCGTCTTGGCCACGTGATCGATCGACACCGAGGTTTCGTGCAGGCTGCCGGCCTGCTGGTTCGTGCGGGCGTTCAGGTCATTGTTGCCACTGGAGATTTCCGCAATTCCGTGGCGCAGTCGTTCCGACGTATTGCGGATCCGGCCGACCGCTTTGCCCAGCATGTCCACCATTCGTGACAGTGACCCCAGCAGCTCGGCGATCTCGTCGTCGCCGCTCACCATCTTCACCGGTGTCAGGCGGCCGCTGGCCACCCGCTCGGCCACCTGCAACGCCTGGTTCAGGCGCCTGCTGATCAACCGGATGGTGCGAAAGCTGAAGACCACCAGCGCTGCGACCGCGACGCCGGCGATCAGCAGGATCAACATCAACGAGGTATTGGTACGCTGGTTGGCATCGGCGATCGTCCGATCCTGCATCGCGCGGATCTGCGACACCATCGCCTGGGTAGCCTGTCGCTGTCCGCTGGCTTTCTCGGTGATCTGGCGCTGCAGGCGGACCCGGTCGGCCTCCAGTTGCAGGTACTCGCGCCGGTGCCGGAGCACCAGGTCGACCCTTGCGCGGACGCCGTTGAGCGCCGCGGCGATGGGGGTCAACGTGGCCTGCACGTCGGGCAGGTGGATCGTCGTCATCTCCGTGCCGAGTCGTTGGGCGTGCTCCTTCATGCCGGCGATCACCGCTATCGCCGCGTTGGCCATCGCGGCCGCATCGTTCGAGTCGGTTGCGCTGCGCAGGCCGTTCAGCGACGCTGCGAGTGCACCGGCTGCCTTGTTGAGCGCGTCGCTGCCGCCGGAAAGATTCCGGGGATCATTGGTGACCGCCAGCGCCTGGTCGATGCGCGCATTCTCACGAATGATCTCGATCTCCAGGTTGTCGACATGTGTCGTCAGGCCGTCCGTCGCCTTGTCCAGCAGCCTGTCCGTCTTGCGCAGCTGCGAGCGGTACTGGCGCAGCGAGTCGCGATCGTCCCCGACAAGGCTGGCCTTCAGGTCGAACAGGCCGATGCCCTCGGCGAAGAATTCGGCACGGATCCGCGCATGATCGGGCACGGCATCGGCCAGACGCCCGACGCGGCCCGTGTCTGCCGTGATCCGCTCTATGCCCTGCAGCGCGGCTGCCAGTCGTTCGCGTAGCGGTCCGATCCTGAACTTGTTGTCGACGGTGTCCAGTTCGAACAGGATCGCCTGGACATTCTTGAGACCCACGATCAGCATCATCCCGTCGCGCTGCGACCCGTACAACCCGGTGATCGCCTCGCGTGCCCTGTGTGCGTCGTCCTTGGCCGTCACGGTCACGGCCTGCAAGCTGTCGCGGAACACGGCGATCGCGTTGTTCGAGCGTTCGAGGGCCGTTTGCACCCCGTCGAACTGCTCATTGAAACTTGTCAGTGCCTGCAGATGCGCCTTGACAAGCGTCGATGCCCGGGCGCGCAGCGTTTCCAGTGATCCCGTGTCGAACGACAGGTCAGCGCCGAGCCGCCTGGCTTCGGCGGCCAGGGCCTTCAGGTTCGCCAGTTCCTTGGCCGAATGCGTCTCTGTCACCTCGATCAGCGCAGGATCGTCGGTCTGCAGCAGGGTTAGCAGATCGACGACCACCCGCTCGGTCGCGGCGTCCATCCGGGTCACGGCATCCTGCACCGGTGTCACGTGCGACGTGAGATGGAGCATGTCGGTTCGGATTGCGCGCACGCCATAGATGCCGACTGCGGACACGATCAACAAACCGACCGAGGCCACCGCGGTCATCATCTTGAGGCGTTGGGCGACTTTCACGTGTATCGGTTCCGGTGGGTCTGGGGCAGTTGCGCCGGGCTCAATCGATTCGGATCACGCGGCCGTCGACGATCTGGGTCAGAAAGACCTGCTTGAACGCCTGGTGGTCGTCGCGCGAGAAGCCGATCGTCAGGTTGCCCAGGTCGAACGCCTTCATCGATTCGAGTGCCGTGATCAGCTTCTCCCGGTTCAGGTCACGACCGGCAAGCGCCAGGCCGCCCAGCATGACCTTCGCGCTCAGGCAGCCTTCCAGGTTGACGAACCCCAGTGCCTGTCCCGAGTGCCGGTGCACGAGATCGCGGCACTCGTTGACCGCGGCGATGTCTTTTCGGTCGGGCGAGGGCACGACCTGCGAGATGATGACGCCGTCGCCTGCCCCGTCGAGGGCACCCACCAGATTCTCGGAGCCGACGAAGGACACGGTCGCCAGTTGCGAGGTCAGGCCATTGGCCCGTGCCTCGCGGATGAACCCGGCGAGCGGCGCATAAGTGCCGACCATGACGATCGCGTCGGGCTGCGCGCGGATCAGATCGGCCAGTCCCTGCTTGACGGCCATCGTGTTGCGGGTGAAGGTGCCGGTGGCGTGCACCTGCATGCCGCGCCTGGTCAGCGCCTTCCTGGTGCCCGAAAGCACGGCCTTGCCGAACCCGTCGTCCTGGTAGAACACGCCCACCGTCCCGGCGCCTTGCGACAGAAAGTGCGCGATCATGGCTTCGGCTTCATCGTCGTAGCTGGCGCGTACGTTGAACACCTCGCGGGTCACCGGCGAGCGCAGCGTGCCGGCGCCGGTGAACAGCCCCACCAGAGGTACCTGCATCTCGCGAACGATTGGCAGCACCGCGTTCGCGGTGGGGGTGCCGACATAGCCGAACAGTGCGAACACCTGTTCGTCCTCGATCATCGCCAGCGTCTGGTCGATCGCCTGGTCGGGCTCGTAGCCATCGTCGGCGACCAGCAGTTCGATCCGACGCCCGTGGATGCCACCGTTGAGGTTGACCGCGTCGAAGACCGCCTTGGCGCCGGCCAGCATGCCCTGTCCGAGGCCGCTCGCAGGCCCGCTCTGGGCGTTGACCATGCCCAGGCGGATCGCATCGTCGGTGATGCCGGTCTGCGCGAAGGTCGGGACCGGCAGCAGCAGGCACGCCCAAAGGGCCAGTGCATGGCGGATCGCGTTCGTTGTCATGGATCAATTCCCGTGTTGATGACAGTCGACCCGCTGCACCGTGCTTGTCAACGGCGCGAGGCGCCCGCAGGGCAGGGGGATGAACCGGAGACGGTCATTGATGAAAACAGAAACCCACGCGCTGACCGGCACCCACGTCGGTACTCTAGGTTGCCCGGGGTGGCGGCGGTGGGCCGATGAGTTCGGAGCGACCCCCGATGCTCGTCGTTTCCCGGAAATTCGGGAAACGACGAGCTGGCGTCTGCGACCCCGTCTGATCTCGCGACCGACCGTGCGCGCGCACCATATGTGCCTGCTGCTATATGACAGGCAGCACCAAACTGTGTCAGTATTCCCGGCACCGATCGTCGGCGTGGGGAAGGGTGGGATCACCATCCATGCGTCGGTCCGCGTCAATGAACCAGGGAGGAAACCATGATGTTTCGTTCGTTTTGCAGCAACAGGTCGATGACGGGCCTGGCGCTGGGCCTTGCGTTGGGCCTGGGCGCCGTGTCGTCGGTCCAGGCGGCCCAGGCCGAACTGGGCCGCAACCTCGCCGCCACCTGTGCCAACTGCCACGGCACCGATGGCAAGGCGATCGGTGATGCGGCGCGGCTTGCCGGCCTGCCCGCCTCGAGCATCGTGCAGGCGATGACCCAGTTCCGCGAGGGCAAGAAGGCCGCCACGATCATGCACCAGATCGCCAAGGGCTACACCCCCGAGCAGATCCAGCTGATCGCCGACTATTTCGCGGCCCAGAAGTGACTCGTCGCGTGCAAGACAAGGAGAGACTCATGCAATCATCCCGAAGGAAGTTCCTCGGTACCGCCGGCGCCGGCCTGGCAGCCAGTGCGCTGGGCGCGTGTGCGACGGTGTCGCCGGACAAGGCGGCCGGCGTCAGCATGGCCAAGGCCGGCATCGGCGGCGGCGGCCAGGTGATCATCATCGGCGGCGGCTATGGCGGCGCCACTGCGGCCAAGTACATCCGCATGTGGAGCGACGGGCGCACCGAGGTCACGCTGATCGAGCCCAATGCCAACTTCGTTTCCTGCCCGATTTCCAACCTCGTGATCGGCGGGGTCCGCTCGATCGACTACATCACCACGTCGTATGCCGGCCTCGAGCGCAACCACGGCGTCAAGATCGTGCGCTCGATGGTCACCGCCGTCGATGCGGGCAGCCGCCAGGTCACGCTCAGCGACGGGACCAAACTCGCCTACGACAAGCTCGTGATGTCGCCCGGTATCGAGTTCACCTACGACACGATGGGCCGGCTTGCCGACCCGACGGCCCAGGCCCAGATCATGCATGCCTGGAAGGCCGGCCCGCAAACCGTCACGTTGCGCCAGCAGCTCGAGGCGATGCCCGACGGCGGCGTGTTCGCGATGTCCATCCCCAGGGCGCCGTACCGCTGCCCGCCCGGCCCCTATGAGCGGGCCTGCCAGGTGGCCGCGTACTTCAAGCGTGCCAAGCCGCGGGCCAAGCTGCTGGTGCTCGATGCCAACGAGAAGATCACCTCCAAGGGCAAGCTGTTCCAGGAGGCCTGGGACACGCTGTACACCGGCATGATCGACTACCGCCCGAATCACACGGTGATCGATGTCGATGCGGCCAGCAAGACCCTCGAGTTCGAGATCAGCGAACCAGTCAAGGCCGATGTGCTCAACGTCATTCCGCCGATGCGCGCCGGGCGGATCGCCGTCGACTCCGGCCTGGCCACGGCCAACGGTCGCTGGTGCGAGGTCGACTTCCTCACTTTCGAGTCCATCGTCGCCAAGGATGTCCACGTGCTGGGCGATTCGATCCAGGTGGCGCCGGGCATGCCCAAGTCGGGTCACATGGCCAACCAGCAGGCCAAGGTGGCCGCGGCAGCCATCGTCAGCCAGTTGACCGGCGGCGAGGTCAACCAGACGCCGGTCGTGACCAATACCTGCTACAGTTTCGTCAGTCCCGACGAAGTGGTGCATGTTGCCTCGGTGCACCAGTTCAACCGCGAGAAGAAAACCTTCCTCACGGTCGAGGGTTCGGGCGGCCTGTCGCAGGCCCGCAACCAGCTCGAGGCCGTGGCCGGCATTGCCTGGGCCAAGAACATCTGGGCCGACATGCTGGCTTGATCGGGACGCGGACCGGTTTTGCCGGTCCGCGCGCCGACCCGAACCGAGCACGCTGTTGATAGACGCTTCTCCCCGACCGTCGAAATCCATCCGCATCGAGCGCTCCCGTGGCGAGCGCTCCGTGTCCCGGAACGGGTTTTCCGATTGCCACACCTGCGCGGTGCGCCAGAGCGCGTTGTTCGCGCACATGTCCGAGGCCGACTTCGCGGCCATCCATTACCCGATCGACGAGATCCGGCTGCGACCGGGTGCGCTGCTCTACGACAATGGCGAGCGGGCCGACTACCTGTTCACCGTCCGGGCCGGCGCCCTCAAGGTCGAGCACGAGGGCGCGTCCGGGCAGCGCAGGGTCACGGCGATGATGGTGCGTGGCGATCTCATCGGCCTGTCGGCCTATGTGCTGGGCAACTACGATGGCCGCGTCATCGCGCTCACCGATGCGATGGTCTGCCGGCTGCCGATCGCCTGCTGCGCGAACTCGAACGACGCTCGCCGGGCTTCATGCAGGGGATGCAGGAAAAGTGGCACAGCACGCTGGTGCTCACCCATGCCTGGCTGACCGACATCGGCATGGGCTCGGTACGCGAAAGGCTGGCCCGCCTGCTGCTGCGTTTTCCGACCGAGGCCGACGAGACAACGCCACTGTGCACCCGTCGCGAACTGGGGCTGCTGCTGGGCGACGTGGCCCTCGAGACCATCAGTCGCCAGATGACCGCGCTGCGCGCCGAGGGCGTGCTCGATTTCATCGACGCGCGTGGCCGCCAGGTGCGCATCGACCGCGACAAGCTGGCGGCCGTGGCCAATCTGGGCAAACCTAGAACCGCTGCTTCAACTCATCCACCTGCTCGTCGGTCAGGCAGCGGCACTTCATGCCGTGCAGGCTCGGGTGTAACGATGAATTGCCAGGATCGGGTTCACTTATTGTCCTTGCCAAAGGTTATCATATTGGATAACATGCGACATGACCTGGGTAATCACGTTCTATAGCGACAAGGTCGAGCAGCAAACGCTGGCTTTGCCGGCCGGCATCCTGGCCGGCTTTTTGCGCATCGCCGAATTGATCGAGGAATTCGGTCCGGACCTGGGGCGCCCGCATACTGCGCCGCTGGGGCAGGGATTGTTTGAGATCCGAGTCAAGGGTCGGGAGGGGATAGCCAGATCGGTCTTTTGTACGGTGAAAGGTCAAAGGGTGGTGATCTTGGCCACGGTGGTAAAGAAGAGCCAACAGATTCCCACGCGCCTGATCGATCTGGCGCGTCAACGGATGAAAGAGGTACAGGAAAATGACTAAGCGGCCCGACTTCAAGCAGTTTCGCGCGAAGGCGTTGAAGGATCCGGCGGTCAAGGCGGAATACGACGCCTTGTCCAGCAACTTCGAGTTGCGCCGGCGGATGATCGCGATGCGTCTGGCCGCCGGCGTGACCCAGGAGCAGATGGCGCAGATGCTGGGTACGCAAAAGAGCAATATTTCGAGGCTCGAGAACGTGAATTCTGAGGCCTCGCCGCGTCTGGCGACGGTTGAGGCTTACGCCCGGGCGTTGGGCTATGCGGCCAAGGTCGAGTTCGAACCGGTCTGAGGGGGTTCGAGAACGTTCACACAGGTGCTGGCTAGAACCGCTGCTTCAACTCATCCACCTGCTCGTCGGTCAGGCAGCGGCACTTCATGCCGTGCAGGCTCAGGTGCAGCCGCGCGGTGGCTTCCAGTTCCTCGATCGCATCGCCGGCGGCGGCCAGGCTGCTGCCGGCCACGACCGGGCCGTGGTTGGCCAGCAGCACCGCGTGGTGCCGACCGGCAAAGCCGCGCACGGCATCGGCCAGCGCCAGGTCGCCGGGCGCGAAGTAGGGCACCAGCGGCAGCGTGCCGATGCGCATCACGTAGTACGCGGTGAGCGGCGGCAGCACGTTGGCCGGATCGACATCGGCCAGCACCGACACCGCGGTGGAATACGTGGCATGCAGGTGGATGACGGCACCCGATCCGGGTCGCTCGTCGTACATCGCCTGGTGCAGGAAATGCTCCTTGGTCGGCTTGTCTCCGTCGACGTGCCGGCCCCGGGCATCGAGCCGGGACAGGCGGGCCGGATCGAGTTCGCCGAGCGATGAGCCGGTCGGGGTCATCAGGTAACCGCTGGCGGTGCGTACGCTCAGGTTGCCGGTCGAGCCGTGCGTGTAGCCGCGCTGGAACAGCGACGCGCCAAGGCGGCAGAGCCGTTCGCGCAGCGTGTTCTCGGCCTGGTCGGCATTGATCTGGCTCACTTGATCCCTCCGTCCAGCAGGGCCAGTGCCTTGGCGAAAAAGTCGGGAGCGCCAAAGTTGCCCGACTTGAGCGTGATCGCCAGTTCGGGCTCGCCGATCGTCGTGGTCCAGGGCACGCCCGGATCGATCTGCGGGCCGATGCGCAGCGCCTGCACATCGAGCGCCTGCACGACGGCGCCGGAGGTCTCGCCACCGGCGACGACGAAACGGCGGGTGCCCGCGGCGCGCAATTGCCGGGCGCAGGCGGCCAGCGCCTGTTCGACCAACTGGCCCGCCTCGTGCCGGCCGAGCGCCTGCTGCGCCTCGCGCACCGCATCGGGGGTGGCGCTGGCGTACAGCAGCGGGGCGTGGCCCAGTGCCTGCTGGGCAAGCGCGAATGTCACCGCCTGTTCGACGACGGGCTCGTCGGCGGCCAGTGCCATCGGATCGATGCGCATCGCCGGGCCGCCTTGTGCCTGGTATTGCGCAACCTGGGCCAGCGTTGCCTGCGAGCAGCTGCCCGAGAGCACGATGGCCGGGCCGTCGATCTGCGGCAGGCTGGCTGCCTGCTGCTGCGCCGTGAGCAGGCCGCTGGCCCGAAAATTTTGCGGCAACCCGATCGCGACGCCCGAACCGGCGGTCACCAGCGCCAGGTCTGCGCAGGCCGCGCCCAGCGTCACCAGGTCGGCATCGTGCAGCGCATCGGAGACGGCCATCGTGAACCCGGCGGCCATCAGTTCGCGGATATGGCCCCGGCACGCGTCGACCCCCTGGGCCAGCACCGTGTAGGGGATCAGCCCGACCTTGCCCTTCACCTGGCGCTGCAGCACGCGCACCAGGTTGGCGTCGGTCATCGGGGTCAAAGGATGGTCGCGCATGCCCGACTCGGACAGCAGCATGTCGCCGACGAACAGGTAGCCCCGAAAGATCGTGCGCCCGGCCGCGGGAAAGGCCGGGCAGGCGATCGTGAACGGCGTATCGAGTGCGGCCATCAGCGCCTCGGTCACGGGGCCGATGTTGCCCGCGTCGGTCGAATCGAAGGTCGAGCAGTACTTGAAGTAGTACTGCCGGCAGCCGGCCGCACGCAACCAGTCCAGCGCCTGCAGCGAGTCGCGGATCGCCTCGGCGGGCGGCGTCGTGCGCGACTTGAGCGCGACCACGACGGCGTCGGCGTCCACCGGCAGGCTGGCCGGTGGGATCCCGATGGTCTGCACGGTGCGCATGCCTGCGCGCACGAGGTTGTTGGCCAGGTCGGTGGCCCCGGTGAAGTCGTCGGCAATGCAACCCAGCAGCATCTTGGGATTCCCAGTCGGTGTCGTCTGGCCCGATTGTGCCGCAGATGGCGGCACCGGCCGCGCGCGCGTCAGTGCGCGGCGCCGGCACCGTCGTGTCGCAGCAGCCGCGACAGCACGATCGCAACGGTGGCCACGCCGGCCGCGAGCAGGAAGGCGCGCTGAAAGCCGCTCGCCAGCAGTGCCTGGGGCAATGCCGCCAGTTCGGTGACGACGGTGCCGCCGCGCAGCCCGCCCGCCAGGCCTGACGGGGCGGTGGCCAGCGTGGCGAACAGCATCGCGCTCATGGCCGCGATGCCGATCGCGCCGCCCAGCGTGCGGAACACGCCCGAGGTGGCGGTCGCAATGCCGATCTGGCGCAGGGGCACCGCGGCCTGCACGGCCACGATGGTCGAGGGAATGCACATGCCGATGCCGCAGCCGGTGACCGCCAGGCCGATCGCGGTCACCCAGCCGGCGTGGGCGGCATCCAGTGCCAGCAGCAGCGCGCCGGTGGCGGTCAGCGCCGAGCCCAGCCCGAGCAGCAGCCGATGCCGCATCGCTCCCTGCATCGCCTTGCCGCTGACATACGAGCCGATCGGCACGCCCAAGGTCAGGGGCAGCATGAACAGCGCCAGCCAGCCGGCTCTCAGCCCGCCGACGGTCTGTATCGACAAGGGCACGAGGATCGTGCAGCCGTAAAGGACCAGGAAGTTGATGCCCAGCACCGCGCAGCAGATCATCACGGTGCGGTTCGCGAACAGGTCGGGCGGCAGGATGGGATCGCTCGCCCGGCGCTCGCAAACGGCCAGCGCCGCAAAGGCGACGGCGGCGGCGACCAGCAGGCCGGCCACCGCCGGGGTGGCCGGCGAACTCCCCCGGCCGAGCAGCATCAGCGCCAGCATCAGCGTGCCCAGCGCGACCGTCAGCAGCAGCGCGCCCGCGTAGTCGATGCTTGGCGCGCGAGGACTGCGCGGCAGGCCGATGAGGCTGCGCCGGGTGATCAGCCACGCGGCCAGGCCCAGTGGCAGGTTGAAGGCGAACACCGCGCGCCAGCTGAAGTACTCGGTCAGCAGCCCGCCGACCACCGGCCCGGCCACCGCCGCGACCGCGAACACCCCGGACAGGTAGGCCTGGTAGCGCCCGCGCTGCTGGCGCGGCACGATGTCGGCGACGATGGTCTGGACCAGCACGATCAGGCCGCCACCCCCCAGCCCCTGCAACAGCCGGAAGGCCAGTAGCTGGGGCATGCTGGTGGCGATCGTGCTGAGCAGCGAGGCGGCCAGGAAGATGAAGATCGCGCTGCGCAGCACCGGCCAGCGACCGTATAGGTCGGACAGCTTGCCGTAGATCGGCGTGGCCACGGTGGCCACGACCAGGTAGCCGGAGACCAGCCACGGCATCAGCGCCTCGCCGCGCAGGTCCAGCGCGATCGAGTACAGCGCGATCGCCACGATCGTCTGGTCGAGCGCCGCCAGGAACATCACCAGCACCAGCCCCGGCAGCACGGCCATGATCTGCTCGTGCGTAAAAAAACCGCCGCCAGCGGCGGGCTGGTCGGCGGTCGGCACCGGCGCGGTGCCGGTCGGGGGCCGGGGTCCGGGCACCGGCGGGGTCAGAAGAACGCCTGGATGCCCGTCTGCGCGCGCCCGAGGATCAGCGCGTGGATGTCGTGGGTGCCCTCGTAGGTGTTGACCACCTCGAGGTTGACCATGTGGCGGATGATCCCGTACTCGTCGCTGATGCCGTTGCCGCCCAGCATGTCACGGGCCAGGCGGGCG
>JAWKYE010000028.1:0-103883 GCA_041396665.1 Burkholderiaceae bacterium | reverse complement strand
GTCGTCGCGCTGACCGGCGCCGGCATCTCGACCGATTCGGGCATTCCCGATTTTCGCGGGCCTCAGGGGGTCTGGACCCGCAACCCTGCCGCCGAGAAGCAGGCGACGCTGCAGCACTACCTGGCCGACACCGTCGTTCGCCAGGCGTCCGGGCGAAACCGCCTGGCGCACTTCTCGGCGCACGCACAACCGAATGCCGGCCACCGGGCGCTGGCCGAGATCGAGCGCCAGCGGCGCCTGCACGCGCTGATCACCCAGAACGTCGACGAACTTCACCAGGCGGCGGGCAATTCGCCGGGCCGGGTCATCGAGGTGCACGGCACGGTGCGCCAGGTGATCTGCTGGTCGTGTCGCGATCGCCAGCCGATGGCGGACGTGCTGGCCCGCGTGCAGGCCGGCGAACCCGACCCGGCCTGCCTGCATTGCGGCGGCATCCTCAAGGCCGACACGATCTCGTTCGGGCAGGCCCTTGTGCCGGCCGTGATCGACCGGGCGATGCAGGTTGCCGGCGAGGCCGACCTGTTGCTGGCGATCGGCACCACGCTACAGGTTTTCCCGGTGGCCAACGTCGTGCCCATCGCCAGCGATGCCGGTGCCCGGGTGGTGATCATCAATGCCGAGCCGACGGCGATGGACGAGCTGGCCGACGCCGTGCTCACCGGCTCGATCAGCGAGATCCTGCCCCAGTTGGTGCGGCCCTGATCGCGCGGCGTTGGCATGGGGTCGCCGGGCAACACCCGGCCCGTGAGTCGGTATCGCGATTGCGCCAGATCAATGAGCGCCGGGCCCGGCGGCGCGACACTGTCTGCACGGTGTCAATGACGCGTGGAGGAAGTCATGGGGTTGTGGGGTGAGTTGTTCTCGGACTGGGTCGGCATCCTGTCGTTCATCGTGCTCGCGTTCATCGGCGTGATGGCAACCTTCTTCATCTGGTACTTCAACCGCAACATGATGCGCGACCCCGGTCCGGCCAATCGCGACGACGGCGACGCGGACCGCCCCTGAAACGGCATCAGGCCGTCATCTCGTCCATCACCCGCAGGAAGCGTCTCACCTCGTCCGGGCTGTTGTAATGCGCCAGCGAGACCCGGATACACGAGTCCAGCCCGAGCGGGGTGAGGATGTTGCCCGAGAAGTGGTCGGCCTTGCGCAGGTGCACCCGGATGCCGCTTTCGCGTAGCCGGTTCACGACCGCGACCGACGGCATCCCATCGACCGTGATGGCCGCCAGGCCCTCGCGTGAGGGGTTATCCCAGCCCCCGATCACCTTGACACGCGTCATGGCCGCCAGGCCGCGTTGGCTGGCATCGCCGTCGCGCATCAGAGCGATCAGCGCCGCCTCGTGGGCACTGATCGCCCGGCCGGCCGCCAGCACCTGCTCGCGCGGATCGATGGCCCCTTCGGTCTGGCCGCCCAGCCAGCGCAGATAGTCGACGACATCCGAGAAAGTCGCGTAGGCGCCGGTGTCCCGGGTGCCCAGGTCCCATTGCGTGGGCGCCGAGCCGTTCAGGCGTTCGTGCGGCAGCGCGGTCAGCCGGTCCGATGCCCAGGCCACGCCGTAGCCGTGGCGCGAGAACACCTTGTACGGAGAGATCGCGTAGCCGTCGATGTCGTAGCTGTCGATGTCCAGCGCGCCGTGTGCCGCGTGCTGAATGCCGTCCAGGATGACCAGGCAGTCGGGCGCGACCGAGCGGATCGCCCTGACCACGGCGCCGACATCGACGCTCATGCCGCTGACCGGGCTGGTGTGGATGACCGTGGCCACCCGCGTGTCGGGCGTGACCTGCGCGCGGTAGGCGTCGGCGGTGACGGTGCCGGTGTCGTCATCGTGGACGATGCGCACGTACGGGCGCCCGGTGGCGCGCGCCCACTGGTCACCGGCGCTGGCCGTGGCCGGGTGCTCGAGGGTCGAGCCCAGTATGCGGCCACCTGCCGGCGCCGCCTGCGCGGCATTGCGCACCAGCCGAAACAGCAACTCGGTGCCGCTTTCGCCGATGAACACCTGGCCCTGGCTGGCGCCCATGAACAGGCGCATGTCCCGCTTGCCCTGTTCGATCATCGCCACCAGCGCGTGCGAGGCCGGATTGTCGCGCCCCTGGTTGTCCGGGATCGCGGCCAGCAGCGCCGAGCGTTCCACCACCGACTTCAGGTGCAGCGCACCGCCGGCGTTCTCGAAAAAGATCCGCGGCCCCTGGAACGGGCAGTGATCGACATGACAGAAGCGCTCGCGGATGGCGGACAGCAGGGCGGAATCGAACATGGAACGCTCCGGGGGGGAAACAAAGGGGGCAAGGGCGGGTAAAACCCGGGGGAACAGCGAATGGACCGGGCGCATTGTAGGTCAGGCTATGATTGAATGCTTCCGAGAACGATCAGGATCCGCCCATGAAGCCTTCTGCCACGGCCTATATCGCCGGTGCCTTCGAGCATCCCACCCGCAAGGCGCCCGACAAGTCGGTTGCCCAACTGCATGCCGAGGTCGCGCTGGGCGCGTTGCTCGATGCGGGGCTTTCCAAGAACGATGTCGATGGCTACTTCTGTGCCGGCGATGCGCCCAGCTTCGGCCCGATGAGCATGGTCGATTACATGGGCCTGAAGCCGCGCCATGTCGATACCACCGAAACCGGCGGATCGTCGTACCTGGTGCATGTCGGCCATGCGGCAATGGCGATCGCCGCTGGCAAGTGCGATGTCGCGTTGATCACGCTGGCGGGGCGGCCACGCTCCGAGGGCCAGGCCACCGGCACCGCGCCGCGGGTGAACAATGCCGCCGCCCCCGAGGTGTCGTTCGAGTTGCCGTTCGGCATCACGACTGCCAACGGCTATGCGATGTCGGCGATGCGGCACATGCACGAGTTCGGCACCACGTCCGAACAGCTGGCCTGGATCAAGGTGGCGGCCTCGCACCATGCCCAGTGGAACGAGCAGGCGATGCTGCGCGATGTCGTCACCGTCGAGGACGTCGTCAACTCGCCAATGATTGCCGACCCGTTGCACCGGCTCGATTGCTGCGTCATCAGCGACGGTGGCGGCGCGCTTATCCTCACCCGGCCCGAGATCGCCCGTTCGCTCAAGCGACCGCTGGTGGCCATCCGGGGGGCTGCCGAGGCGCAGAAGAACCCGGCCGGCGGCCAGGTGGACCTCACCTACACGGCCGCCGCCTGGTCCGGTCCGCGCGCCTTCGAAGAGGCCGGGGTCAAGCCCTCGGACATCAAGTACGCGTCGATCTACGACAGCTTCACGATCACCGTGTTGCTGCAACTGGAAGACCTGGGCTTTTGCAAGAAGGGCGAGGGCGGGCGCTTCGTCGCCGACGGCAACCTGATCTCCGGTGTCGGCAAGTTGCCGTTCAACACCGACGGCGGCGGGCTTTGCAACAACCACCCGGCCAACCGTGGCGGCATGACCAAGGTGATCGAGGCGGTTCGCCAGCTGCGCGGCGAGGCCCATCCGAAGGTGCAGGTCGCCAACTGCGACCTGGCCCTGGCCCATGGCACCGGCGGCAACATCGGCACGCGTCACGGCGCGGCCACCCTGATCCTCGAGCGGGAGTGAACACTATGTCCGATCGCAAGATTCCAGCGCCTGTCAGCAATCCCGAGATCGATGCCTTCTGGGAGGCGGCCACCAAGGGCCAGCTGCTCATCAAGCATTGCGACGACTGCGACAAGCCGCACTTCTATCCGCGTGCGCTGTGCCCGCACTGCCTGTCGGCCAATACCCGCTGGGTGCCCAGCACAGGCCAGGGGGAGGTCTACTCGTACAGCGTGAACCGTCGTGTTGCCGAGCCGTTCACCATTGCCTATGTGCGCCTGGACGAGGGCGTGACGATGCTCACCAACCTGGTCGATTGCGACGCCGAAGCGATCAGGATCGGCCAGCGGGTGTCATTGGTTTTCAAGCCCAGCGTCGACGGGGCACCGCTGCCGATGTTCAAGCCCGCCTGAGCCCGGGTGCGAACCCGGCCCGGACGCAGGCCTGCCGGCAGTCAGTACCGCTGCACCCGTACCGGCATCGACAGGTAGCCGCGCACGAAGTTGGACAGTGCTCTTTCGGGTTTGCCGACCACCTCGATCCGGGCAAACCGGGCCAGTAGCTCTTCCCAGAGCACCTTGAGCTGCATTTCAGCCAGTCGGCTGCCCATGCAGTGATGGATGCCAAAGCCGAACGCCAGGTGGCGCCGCGCCGCCTTGCGATCGATGATGACCTGCGTCGGTGATTCGATCATCGATTCATCGCGGTTGCCCGACAGGTACCACATCGCGACCCGGTCGCCGGCACGGATGGTCTTGCCATTGAGCTCGAAGTCGCGGGTCGCGGTGCGCGCCATGTGCGCGAGCGGCGTCTGCCAGCGGATGATCTCGGGCACCAGCGTGTCGATCAACGCAGGATTGGCGCGCAACTTGTCGAACTGGCCGGGGAACTGGTTCAGGGCCAGCAGACCGCCGGTGATCGAGTTGCGGGTGGTGTCGTTGCCGCCGACGATCAACAGGATCAGCGTACCGAGGAATTCGCGCGGGGTCAGGTTGCGGGTGGTCGGCGAGTGCGCCATCATCGAGATCAGGTCGTGGCTGGGATCGCGGCCGCGCGCTCGTGCCAGAGCGCCTGAAAGCGCGCCAGGCACTTGTCCAACTCGCGCCGACGCATGTCCCACGAGGTGACCGGCCCGCTGTCCTTGGGGTGCCCGGTGGCCAGGTCCGACCAGTAGGTCAGCAGGTGGCGCTCGTCGAACGGAAAATCGAACAAGGTGGCCAGCATGCGCGTGGTCAGTTCGATCGAGACCCCACCGACCCAGTCGAAGGGTTCGTTCTCGGGCAAACCGTCCAGGATCTCGATGACCCGGCGGCGGATCGTCGATTCGAGTCGCGCGACGCTCGAGGCCGCTGGCGATCGGGCTGACGGTTTCGCGCTGTTCGTCATGGCGGGGCGGATCCATCGCGATGAAGCTGGGGTTTTGTCCGGATCGTGGGTGCTCGCGAGCGTGAGTACCCTTCAGTTCGGCCTCGGACGAAAACACCTGGTGGTTCATCTCGACCGTGATGATGTCCCGGTACCGGGTGACCGACCAGTAGGGGCCAAACCGGCTGTTTGCGCAGTAATGAACCGGTGCCTCGCTGCGCAGGCGCTCGAAGTAGGCCTCGATGCTGTTGTCCCGAAACAGGTAGCCGCTGCTCACATCCAACTCGTCGAGCGGCGTGCTCCAGGCCGCCGCGCGGTTCGCCTCGGTGGTGGGATCCGGTTGCAGGAAGATCGGTAGCGTATCGTTCATCGGTGTTTCGGGTCAGCGGCCGCCCCGGGCGGTCGGGCAGGGGTCAGCCTTGCTTCTTGCTCGCCTCGTAGCGGGCCTTGTTCTGGGCATTGGGCGGGTACAGGCCGGGCAGCCTGGCGCCACCGGCAACCTCGGTCATGATCCAGTTCTCGAGCCGCTCCGCTCCACCGCGGCCTCGGCGACCGCCTCGAGCATGGCGATCGGAATGAGCACCGCGCCATCGGCATCGACGACGACGATGTCCCCGGGGAACACCGCGACCCCGCCGCAGGCGATCGGCTCCTGCCAGTTCACGAAGGTCAGGCCCGCGACCGACGGTGGCGCCGCAGCGCCCTGGCACCAGACCGGCAGCCCGGTGCCCAGCACACCGGCCAGGTCGCGCACCACGCCGTCGCTGACCAGCGCGGCCACGCCGCGACGCTTCATGCGCTCGCACAGGATGTCGCCGAAGATGCCGGCGTCGGTCACCCCCATCGCATCGACCACCGCGATGCAGCCTTCGGGCATGGCCTCGATCGCGGCCCGGGTGGAAATCGGCGAAGACCAGGACTCGGGGGTCGCCAGGTCTTCGCGGGCGGGCACGAAACGCAGCGTGAAGGCCTCGCCGACCACGCGGGGCGCGCCAGGTCGCAGCGGGCGCGTGCCACGCATCCACACGTTGCGCAGCCCTTTCTTGAGCAGGACCGTGGTGAGAGTGGCGGTCGAAACGGCGGTGAGTTGTTCGCGAATGATTGGGGTGAGTGGCATCGGGGTGTCCGTGGATGGGCCTGCAAGGCGTTGACGGGGGCGGTTTGCGATGACGACCGGAACCGTCCATTGTATTGAGATTCGTCCCGGACATGGAACCGGCCGGACCGGCCCTGCTCGGGACAGGTTACATAATCGTGACTGGTTTCGAGAACATCGGTCACGATCACCCGTGGGAGCGACGCGTATGACCAAGTCAGCCATCTTTCATCATTATTCGCCCATCGAGGGCGATGTCTTCGGCCAGGGTCGTCGCGAGCGGATCGCCGCGCTGACCGAGTTGTACCCGCAGGTGATCCACGCGGGCAATTTCGATACGCACCGCGACGCACTGCGTGATGTCGAGGTCATTTTCGGCAGCTGGGGCATGATGCGCTTCGAGCCCGAACACTTTGCCGCGATGCCGCGTCTTGAGGCAGTGTTCTATGCGGCAGGCAATGTCAAGGCCTTTGCCCAGCCGCTGATCGAGCACGACTTGATCCTGGTCAGTGCCTGGGAGGCGAACGCGATCCCGGTCGCCGAGATGTGCCTGTCGCAGATCTTGTTGTCGTTGCGCGGGTACTTTCGCAGCGTGCGGCAGTACCGGTTGCTCAAGACCCATGCCGCCAAGCAGTTCTACAAGCCGGGGGTCAACGGCGAGACCATCGGCATGCTGGGCATGGGCAAGATAGGCACCCGGCTGACCCGGCTGCTGGCCGACTACCCGCTCAAGGTGATCGCCTACGATCCGTATCTCACACAGGAGAGGGCGGCCGAACTGGGCGTCGAGCAGGTCCGCCTGGCCGAGGTGTTCGCGCGCGCGATAATCGTTTGCAACCACGTGCCCGACCTGCCGGACACCCGCGCGATGTTGCGGCGCGAGCATTTTTCGGCGATGCGCGACGGGGCGACATTCGTCAATACCGGCCGCGGCGCGCAGGTGGTGGAGGCCGACCTGGTGGCCGTGTTGCAGGCGCGGCCCGACCTGACGGCGCTGGTCGACGTGACCTGGCCCGAGCCGCCCGAGGCGGAGTCGATCCTCTGGTCATTGCCCAACCTGGTGATCAGCCCCCATATCGGTGGCACCAACGGCGACGAGGTCGTGCGACTGGCCGACCTGGCGATCGGGCAGTTCGAGGCGTGGCGGGCCGGTCAGGCGCTGCAACACCGGGTGACGGCGGATGTCCTGGCGACGATGGGCTGAGGCCGGAAAGGGGCGCCGCAGAGGCGCTAGAAACTGCCCTTGTGGACGAACAAGTCGTACGCGGCGAGGGCGACCGTGAGGCCGACCACCACGCCAAGGTCCCAACGGGGCACATACCAGACCAGAATCCCGACGAATCCCGCCATGAAGGCGAAGGCGATCAGGGCCATCAGCTTGTCGATCATTGCTCGTCTCCCGGGTGAGGCTCACCGGCGGCGTGGGCCTGCGCCAGTGTCTGCATCAGTGATTCGGCGGTGCGCAACAGTCGGCCGTCGTAGCCCCGCCGGCCAACCAGTTGCAGACCCATGGGCAGGCCGCTGTCTGCTTCGAAGACGGGCAGGGTCACCGCCGGATTGCCGCAGAGGGTCCAGGTTGCGGCGAACAGCGAGCTTCCCGTGCTTTGCAGGCCGCGGCGCGGGGCCGTGAGCCGCAGGCGTGATGATCGCATCGCAACGCTGAAGGATTTCTTCCAGGCCGCTGTTGAGTCTGGCGGGCCATTCCAGGGCTGCCAGATAGTCTGGCGCGGATATCTGATCGCCCGCCGTCATCGCGGCCATCACGTGCTCGGACAACTGGCCGTCGCTGCGTTGTCGCAGGTGGCGAAAAGCCATGGCCATTTCCGCAAAGTTGATTTGCTCGCGGATCACTGGCGCCTGGCGAAAGACGTCGGGCAATTCGACTTCGAAGCACTGGTCGCCGAGAAAACCGGCGAGTTCGGTAAAAGCCGCCTGCATCGCCTCGTCAGCCTCGTGCCAGAACGGAGTGCGGACCATGGCAAACATCGGCTGCACCGGGGCGCCCGCATTCACGGTCTCGAGCAGCCGTGGGAAGGGGCGCGCACGGGTGGCGGGATCGCCGGCGTCAAAGCCGAACAGGCTGTCGGCCAGCAGCGCCGCATCGGCCACGTGATGGGCAAACACACCAACGGTATCGAGCGATGGCGATTGCGACAGCACCCCGGTACGCGCAATGGCACCAAACGTCGGTTTGAAGCCCACCACCCCGCAGTAGGCCGCCGGCCGGATCACCGAACCGCCGGTCTGGGTGCCGATCGCCAGCGGCACCATGCCGGCGGCGACCGCGGCCGCCGAGCCGGAGGAAGAGCCGCCCGGCGTGTGCGCCGGATCGAGCGGATTGCAGGTCTTGCCCGGTTGCAGAAAAGCCAGTTCGGCGGTCACCGTCTTGCCCATGATGACCGCCCCGGCCGCCTTGAGGCGGGTGACCAGCGCAGCATCTTTGGCAGGCGTACGGGCACGATGAAGGATCGTGCCATTTTCGGTCGGGATGTCCGCCGTGTCGATGATGTCCTTCACCCCCACGGGCAGGCCGTGCAACGGCCCCAGCGGCAGGCCGGCCTCCCGGCGCCGGTCGCATTCACGGGCCTGCGTGAGCACATGGTCGGCATCCAGCCAGGCCCAGGCGCGAACCTCGCCTTCACGCCGCTCGATTTGTTCCAGGTACGCCTGCGCTAGCTCCTCGGCCCGCAGCGAGCCGCCAGCCAGGCGCTGCGCCAGCGCCCAGGCGCGTGGCGCCTGGGCGTGCATCGGGACCGCCCCGGGGTCAGCGTTGCGGGCCATAGAACTGCTCGGGCAGCGAGAAGACGATCTGCGGGAAGGTGTACATCACGGCCATCGAAATGAAAACGAGAAACACGAAGGGCAGCACACCTTTGAAGATCTGCGTCAGCCGGATCTCCGGTGGTGCGATGCCTTTCAGATAGTAGGCCGACATGGCCATCGGAGGTGTCAGGAATGACGTCTGGAGGTTGAGCGCGACCAGGATGCCGAAGAACAACGGGTCGATACCGAAGATCGCGAGCAGCGGCAGGAAGATCGGCACGAAGATGATGATGATCTCTGACCATTCCAGTGGCCAGCCCAGCAGGAAAATGATGAACTGGGCCAGCAGCAGGAACTGGAATGGCGTCAGGTTCATGCCGGTCACGAATTCGGCGATCAGCTTCTCGCCGCCCAGGTAAGAAAATACCGAGGAAAACGTATAAGAGCCGACGAACAACCAGCACACCATCGCTGTCGTACGGGCGGTCAGGTAGACGGATTCACGCAACCGCTGGAATGTCATCGCCCGATAGACCAACGCCAGCAACATGCCGCCCAGGGCGCCGATGGCGGCCGCCTCGGTCGGTGTGGCCAGGCCGAACAGGATGGATCCGAGCACGGCAAGGATCAGCATGGCCAGCGGTAGAAAGGACGTCAGCAACATGACGAACAATTGACCGCGCGGCACGTGGGGAACTTCTTCCAGAGACGGTTTGGGGGCGACGCTGGGTTGCAGGATGGACCGGCCCACGATGTACAACAGGTACAGCCCCACCAGCGTCAGGCCAGGCAGCATCGCGCCGGCATACAGGCGCACGATCGAAACGCCGGAGGCGGCCGCATAGACGATCAGCATGATCGAGGGCGGAATCAGGATGCCCAGGGTGCCGCCGGCACAGATGATCCCGGTGGCAAAGCTCGGGTCATAGCGTGCCTTCATCATCGCGGGCAGTGCCAGCAGGCCCATCAGCGTGACCACGGCGCCCACGATGCCGGTCGCCGTGGCGAACAGTGCGCAGGTGATCAGTGCGGCCACGCCCATCGAGCCGGGATGTTCCGTGAGGCGATGTTGAGGGTCGTGAACAGACGGTCTGACGATGTTGGCCCGTTCGACCACGTAGCCCATGAACAGGAACAGCGGCACGGCGGTGAGCACCTCGTTGGACATCACCGTGTAGGTCTGGTTGATGAACAGATCGAAAATGCGGTTGTTGAACAATCCCTCGACCCAGAGCCGGGCCGAGTCGAATGTGCCGGCGTCGTCACCGAGGCGATTGAAGGCGCGCACATGCGGCTTTCATCGAAATAGGCGAAATAGCCGAATCCGATTCCCATGGCCATCAGCGTGAAAGCGATGGGGAAGCCGAGAAAACCAGGGCGATGAACAAGCCCAGCATCAGCAGCGCGACTTCCGGATTGCTCATGCGTCGCTCCCGGGGGTCCGCATGCCCGCCTCGGCCTGGCTCGATCAGCAGGTCCTCGGTTTCCTGCACATCATCGTGGGCATGGCGCCACTGTCCTTCCCGGATGCAGAGGATGCATCGACAGATCTGGGCAATGCCCTGAATGAACAACAGCACACCGGCTGCCACCATGATCGTCTTGAACTGAAAGATCGGAATGCCCGCCGGACTGTTGACGCTGACTTCACCATACCCCCACGAGCGTGATGAATACTTCCAGCCGGCGAGAATCAGCGCGGTGACACCCGGGAAGAAAAACAGGAAATACAGCACCAGATCCAGCTTGGCCTGGGTTGCCGGTTTGAGAAGTCGATAGAGGAAATCACCCCGTACATGACCATCGCGCGACAGGGTGTACGCGCCCGCCATCATGAACAGCGCGCCATACATGATGAACGATACATCCAGCGACCAGGGGGTAGGGGAGTTGAAGACATAGCGCACCAGCACCTCGTAGCTCACACCGAACGTCATGAGGATGATCAGCCAGGCAAACGCCTTGCCGAACCAGGCGGATAGCTTGTCCGCAAAAGAGATGAAACCGATCATGGCCGGAAACCTGGGGGTACAGTGCGGGAAGGCGACCTGACGGCAGGTCGGAAAGGGCAGGCACCCTGTCGAATCGAATACAGGCCAGGCGATGCGGACATCGCCTGGCCTGTCGGATGCCGGGGCAGATGACCTTAGAGCTTCAGCTTGCCGGGGAAGTAGTGCTTGTACGCCAGCGCATAGTCCGGGGCATTCATCAGCTCATAGTAGGTGACTCGCTCGACCCAGGCGCGCTGGCTGTCGAGCACTTTCTTCATGAACGGATCCTTCTCGAGCTCCGGGATCAGTTTGTCCCAGGCCTTGATCTGGGCATCGAGAATGCCCTGTGGCGTACGGTGCACCTTGACGCCGCCTTTCTCGAGCTTGAGCAGATCGGCAGAATAGGCATCCATCGCGTCGGCAGTATTGATCGTCGAGGCAGCTTCGACCCCGTACTTCAGAATGGCCTGCAGGTCAGGATCCAGGTCGTTGAAGAAGTCCTTGTTGAACAGGTACTCGAATGACTCCGAGGCCTGGTGGTAAGACGACAGGTAGTAGTTCTTGGCGACGTCCTGGGCGCCAAAGCGGCTATCCGATGTGGGGTTGTTGAATTCGAACGCATCGATCACCCCTCGCTCCATGGCCGGCACGATCTCGCCCCCGGGCAACTGGGCGACCGACATGCCCATGGCCTGCATCAGATCGGCAGCCAGGCCCACCGTGCGGTACTTCAGCCCCTTGATGTCGTCAACGCCCTTGAGTTCGTTCTTGAACCAACCGAAGGGCTGGGCAAACATCGGGAAACCCATGAAGCCGACGACATTGAACTTCAGGATGTCCTGGGTGAGTTCGCGATAGAACTCGGCTCCGCCGCCGGCATTGAACCAGGCGAGCATCGTGGTGGCCGAGCCGCCAAAAACCGGGCCGGTACCAAACAGCGATGCCGCCTTGTTCTTGCCATACCAGTAGACCGGCACCGAATGCGCGGCATCGAGCACGCCGTCGTTGCACGCGTCCAGCACCTGAAAGGCGCCGACCACGGCACCAGCCGGGAGCACATCGATCTTCAGACGGCCGCCACTCATCGCTTCGACGCGTTGGGCGTACTTCTTGACAAAGTCCTGCCAGATGTCGGATGCGGGCCAGGAGGTCTGCATTTTGACGGTGATCGGTGCCTTGCCGATCACTGCGGGCGCGGCAACGATGCCCGCGGTTGCCACGGTACCGACCACTGCGCCTTTTTTCAGGAAAGAGCGCCGGCTGGGGGTGGTGTCTTTGGGGGCTGAGTTAGTAGTGCTGCCCATGTTGTCTACTCCTGCTGGTTTCACGAGTTGCGACGTCGCCGCGGCGACTCCCGCGTCAACGCGACCGCATCGGAGTGTACGCCTTGGGCAAATGCACCTCAAGCGGCAAAAGCGTCTGGCGCCTGGCGTAGCAGGGGGCTGACAGCAGGCAGGCCCCTGGCGGGCGAAACGGCCGTTGCCAATGAAGTCGTCTATCGAGGGTCAGCGCGCCAGTCCGGCCTGGCCAAGCGCATCGTGAAGGATGCGTGCCGCGCGCTCGGCGCCAACGGCGCTCCAGTGCACCTCGACAAAACCGGCGCTGGTCGGCCCCCGGTAGTCATCGGCGTCAAAGCCGCCGGCCGCGAGATCGGCCAGGATCAGCCTGTCTTTCGCGTCGGCGCCGGCCAGCGCCCGCGCCATCTCGTTGAACGGCTGGTAGAAGGGGATGGCGGCGGCCGTCTGCGCCTCGCTCATGCCCGAGGCGGGCGACAGCGTCGCCAGCAGCAGGGTCGTTTCCGGCAGCCGCTGTTGCAGGTACCGGACGATGCGGCGGTAGTCCTGCGGCCCGGTCTGGCGAAAGTTCACGCTGTTCCAGCCAAAGGCCATCACGATCACGTCGGGTGCGGGCGTGATCGCCAGGATGGCCGGTACCTGCGTGAACAGCGTCGGCGCGCCGTCCAGGATGTCGCCGACGGTCGGCGAGTCGCCGATCGTGCGGCCCGGATGGCCCTCGTGGTCCGGATCGCCGCCCAGTCGCTCGAGCAGTTTGTGGCGGCCCAGGAAGTCGACCTCGCGCCCGTCGATCGCCAACGCGCGATAAAGTGCGCCACGGTAGCTTTCGTAGATCGCCGTGCCCGGCGGTTGGCCAGACGGGTCCAGGCCCGCGGTCATCGAATCACCGAAAGGCACGAGCCGCAGCGGGGCGATGGCCGTGGCCGGAACCGCTGCCGGAGGAGGTGTCGACGGATCGGGCGGCGGCTCGGGGTCTTGACCATCGGCGGTCGCGGCATAGGCGTCGGTCGTCGTGGCCGGCGTTGCCGGCTCGGTGGCCGTGTCGGCCAGCACCGCGCTTTCATCGTCACCGCCGCCACAGCCGGCGGCCAATACCAGCAGCGCAACCGCCAACATCATCCGGGCCCGGTGGCCCCGCCCGGCGTGCAATGGGAGCTTCATCAGGAGCGTCCTTCGAGCAGGCGTGAGGGAACGGACTGCCGGGGCTCGGTAGCCTGCCCCGCCGGTCGGCCCAGCAAAAGCCGCCGCGTGACGGCCAGTAACGGTTTCTCGAGCAGCGCCCAGGCCGCGATGCCGACCGACAGGCAGACGGTCATCAACAGCGCGAGCAGCGTATCGGGCGCGATGTCGGGCGGCCAGCGCTCGATCATCTCCTGCGCGATGCGCAGCACCACCAGGTGCGACAGGTACAGCGAGTACGACGCATTGCCCAGCAGCATCAGCACCCGCCGAACAGGCCCGCGGGCCGACAGGTTGAAAACCGCACCGAACAATAACAGCGCCGGCGTGCCCCAGATCAGCACGCGCATCATGCTGTCCGAGCCATCGATCGTCTGGGGCGCCATAAAGAACCCTGGGGATCCGTAAGGCCCAAAGCCCCGCCATCATCAGCGGCAGGGGCCAGCGCGCGCAGCCATCGCCGGTTCTGCGGCAGCCAGCTGGCCCGCCAGGCCAGGTAGGCCCGACCCCGGCCGCGAACTCCCAGAGCATCGGGTTGGTGAGCAGTTCGATGATCACCGGTGGATTGGTCAGCCCAACGAACCGAACGGCAGCACCAGCAGCACCAGCATCAACGAGCGCGTGCGCCAACGCGAGTCGTTCAGGATCAGTAGCGCCACCACCAGGTAGAACAGCCACTCGAAGGCCAGGGTCCAGCCCAGGTAGTGAATCGGCCAGTGATAGACCGGGCCATCGAGCAGGGGTACGAAGATCAGCGAGTTGAGGATCTCGCGGGGCATCGGGACGATACCCGCGACAAGTAACTCGATCGCCATGATCAGTGAATAGAGGTAAAACAACGGCGCGATCCGGATCCAACGCAACAAAAGGAAACGCCCGGCCCCGGCCGCGCCCTGAAAGCGCCGGGGCGGACATCGCCATCACGAAGCCGCTGATGATGAAAAAAGATCCACTCCGATCGCGCCCAGGTTCGCCACCGGCTCGGACGGTGCCAGCATCGATTTGCCTAGGAACTGACGCCGTCCAGCATCAGGTAGGCAACGTGGTTGTACACCACGAAAGCCGCGGCCAGGCCGCGCAGCATCTGATTCCCGGCAGGATCGCTGTGGCGCGATCTGCATCTTCGATGGCGCTTTGGTCGGGTCAGGTGCTGTTGAACCGGGCGCGTGAACATGCTTGGCCATCAGGCTCCTGGCAGGTCGGTCTTTGTTCGGGAGGAAGCAGGTCAACGCGGCTCGAGGCACGCTGCTGCGAGGAATGACCGAGCCTATCACGGGTGCAGATCCACCCTATGCGGCGACACGTCGTGATCAGCGTCATGCCGGTTGACCGATATCAAAACCCCGCTTGGTCGCTGCGGCAGAGTCGAGAACGGATACGACAACGGTTGAACCGGCGTTCGGCAACAGGCTGCTGACCGGCGCCATGCAAGGAGGTCGGACATGATCCGCCGATTCATGCTGGGCCTGGCCATCGGCGCGTGGGTGATGGCCGCTGGTTCCGTCGCGGTGGCTGCGCACGACTTCCGGCGCACCGGCGCACGGCCTGACGATCGTCTACACCGGGGCCTTGATGGGAGAACTCGAGCCCCTTGTGGTTGCACCCGCGAGGGGGACCTGGGTGGCCCCGGCGCCAGGCAAGCACCATCGACAAGTTGCGCGAGCAGACGCCGGGCCTGGTGCTGCTCTCGAGCGGCGGTGCGCTGGGTCATTCGCTGCCGACCTTCGAACTGACCAACCGCTTCATCCTCACCGGCCTGGGCGAACTGCGTCTCGACGCGATGGGCGTGCAGTGGGGCGACCTGGCCTTTGGCGACGCGCTGCTCCAACAGGCCGGGCTGCCGCTGGTGGCCAGCAACTGGTTGTCCGAGGGTTTTAGCCGTTCGATCACGGTGCAGCGCCCCGCGGGCAGCGTCGAGGTTTTCGCCTGGCTCGATCCGGCATCGTCCCCTTACCGTGCGATGCTGGGTGACCATCGCCAGGTTGGCGACGATCCGGCGGCGCTCGTCGAGGCGATCGGCCGCAGCCGCTCGGCGGGTGCGCTGACCGTGTTGATCGCCAGCCTGTCGGACGGCCAGGCACCGCCGGACTGGATGACCGGCGTTGCGGATCTGGTCATCGCGCCGATGACCAAAGAGGCCTTTGGCGATCCCGGGTTCAGGCAGGGCACGCTGGTCCTGCGCCCGGGCAGCCGCGGCCAGGCGCTCGGAGTCGTCACGCTGACGCTTGACGAGCAGCGGCGGATCGACTCGTGGCAGCACCGGGTGGTGACGATGCCCGAGTCGGTGCCCGACGCGGCGCGGCTCACCGGCTGGTACGACCAGTATTCCGAGCAGTTGCGCACCGATTACGCCCAACGGGTGGAGGCGGGCAAGTCGCTGATGAAGTCGACCCCGTATGCCGATGAGCGAGCCTGTGCCGGCTGCCATCCACGTGCCGCCAAAGTCTGGCGCGGCTCGGCACATGCGCGCGCGTTCGAATCGTTGAGCAAGGTCGACAAGACCCACGATGCCAACTGCGTCGGCTGCCATTCGATCGGCTTTGGCGAGCCGGGCGGTTTCGTATCGGCCGGTGTCTCGCCGTTCCTGCGCAACGTCGGCTGCCAGGCCTGCCACGGCCCGGCGAAGCAGCACCTGCAGACCGGCGGCGCGGACCCGATGGCCAGCCTCGCCTACAAGGGCGAGAAGGTGTGTGCCGGTTGCCACCAATCGGCCCACAGCCCGTCGTTCGACTTCGCCGGCTACTGGTCGCGGATCACCCATCCGACCAAGCCCTGAACCGGCAGGGTCCGATCACGCCGCCGGGTCGGGCAGCGCCGCTGCCGGCCCCCATGGCTTGGCTGGCTGTCGTTGTCCAGAAGTGACTGATTGTGGCGAAATGGGTTCAACCAGGATCCCGTCGTCCAGGCGCTGGATACACTCTGAGGTCCGGTGCGCGCTGGCGCGAGGCCGGTTTTTCTTCGGGTGGGATCATGCAAAGCAGCGACCGGTTCCGGGGCAGGGCCTGGCCAGACCCTCGCATCGCCCAAAGGGCGTATTCGGGCGGATTGATCGCGATCATCGGACTCGCAGGGGCGGCGCCCGCGCATGCCGAAACCTGGGACAGGTTGCCCGGCATCATGGCCCTTGCAATCGGGGCGATGGCCTATCACCATGCGCGCACGCTGGTGTGGTGGTTGCTCGGGCTGACCATTGCGGCCTGGTTGTTTCATTTGTTCATCGGCTCGAGGGCCGGTCTGACCCGGAACACGCTGGGGGATGTCCTGCCGGACGGACGGGCCCGGGTGCGATCCCTTTCCGATCTGGTCGCGATCGCGCTGCTGCTGCCAATCGTGCACCTGGTGCTCACGTTCCTGCTGGGCGCATCCGTCATCATCATCCTGGTCGGCAACCTGTACGGCTTTGGTGCGGCCTACGAGTCCGGTCGCCGGGCACCCACGCTGAGCGAGATGGCGCCCCCGCCCACACCGGACAATGAACTGCCGACCAAGGCACAGCAACGGGTTCACCAGATCGCGTTGCGAACCTTCACCAGGTACTCGCCAAACCAGACGATGTGGCCGACCCGGCTCACCAGGCCCGATGTCCAAGTCCCTGGTGCCTACCTTCCCGGCATGACCATCGCCGCGACCGGCGGCCCCTACGCCGTCACGGTTGTCAACCGCCAGGATCGCTCTCCGGTGTATGTCAAGCTATGCAGTGCGGACCGAAGCGGTTCGTGCTTTGGCTTGCGCCACTTCTATCTCGGTCCCGGCGCATCGCTGGCCCTGGATGAACTGGTTGCAGGGCGATACGAACTTCGCTATGTCGACCTGGAGTCGGAGATCGCCTATGGCGGGGTCGTACTTACGTTCTCGGACAGCGCCCGAGGCAGGCCGCTGATCGAGATCGGGCAGGGCGGCCAGAATGGCTTCGAAAAGCGCCCGATCAAGCGCTTCTGATTTGGTCTGACTTCATGCGTATCCTCATCACCGGAGCCAACGGCTTCATCGGTTCACACCTGGCGGCCTGGCTCGCCGCCGCGGGTCACAGTATCGTTGCCAGTGCACGCAACGCCGGGTACGCCAGGCATCGCTACCCGCAGTATCACTGGATCGAAGCGGATTACCGTCAACCCGTCGATTGGCATCTGGACGGGCTGATGCCGTCATCAACTGCGTCGGCGTGCTCCAGGACGGCGGCCCGGACTCGACGCGCGCCGCCCATGTCGAGGGCGCGCGAAACCCGTTCGACGCCTGCGAAAAAGCGGTTGTGCGCAGGGTCATCCAACTGTCCGCGATCGGGGCCGACCTCGAAGCAGGAACCGCCTATGCGCGGACCAAGTACGAAGGTGACCGAGACCTGATGGCCCGCGACCTCGACTGGACGATCCTCAAGCCCTCGCTCGTCGTCGCGCGGTGTGTCTACGGCGGCACCGCGCCCGTTCGCGGCCTGGCGGGGCTCCCGGTGGTGACGCCGATCATCGCGTCGAGCGCCTGTTTTCAGCCTATCCACATTCGCGATCTGTGCACCGTGTTCGAAAACTCCTGGCACCCGACGCACCTGTCCGGGCCGTTATCGACGCATCCGGCCCGTGCAGCGCGCAAGCCTGCGACAACTGATTGCCGCGCATCGTCGATGGCTCGGGTTTGGTTCCGCACGCTTCGGGTTGCCCCGCAGTGTAAGCTGACGAATGGCGCGTTCGCAATCGGCGATCTGCTCGGCGCGATCGGCCTGCGTACCGCGTTGCGAACGACTTCCAGAGCCCAGATGGCACATGACGTCGGAGGCGATCCTGGCGCGTTGCCACGGCATCTCGGCTTTACTCCCGTGCTTATGAACAGGCGTCAACGAAGAACCGGCCAGCGTGCAGGACCGCTGGCACGCGAGGCTCTATTTCATCAAGCCCGTCGCGCGCCTGATGCTGGCGCTGTTCTGGATCGCCACCGGGATCATCTGCCTGACAACGGGCCGCGAGGAAGCGATGGCGCTGGCTCGTCACGCAGGCCTCGGTGGCCTCGACGGTGTTGCGGTCGTCGTGGGCGCGCTCTTCGATATCGTGATCGGGCTTGCGCTGATGGTCTATGCGAGACACGCCCGGGCCATCCTTTTACGATGGCGGCAGTCACCGCGATCTACATGGCGGTTCTGACCTACACGCTTCCCCACCTCTGGGCGGACCCGCTGGGAAGCCGCTGACGAAGCTCGTGCCATTCTTCAGCGCTGCTTGCCTTGCTCGCCGCCGTAGAGGATGACCGTTGATCTACCTGGGCCTGAAAACCCTGCATGTGTTGAGCGCCGCCGTATTGTTCGGCACCGGTATCGGTATCGCTTTCTTCCAGTTCACCGCCTGGCGCAGCAATGACGTGACCGTCTTTGCCCACGTCGCCTGATTCACCGTCCTCGCCGACTGGCTGTTCACCGCGACCGCGATCGTCATTCAGCCGGTGTCCGGCATCCTCCTCATTCTTATGGCGGGCTATCCGTGGGATTCGCCATGGCTGCTGTGGAGCTGGTGCGCTCTACCTGGTCACGGGAGTCTTCTGCTGCCCGTGGTCTGGATGCAGTTGCGGGATTGCGCGGCTTGCCGCCGAGGCGAGGGGGACGAGGGCAGGCTGCCGCTGGGCGAGGCACACCGGTTGATGGGCCTGTTCTGCCTGGTTGGCCGGCGTTTGCGGCGGTTGTGGGGGTGTACTGGCTGATGATTGCCAAGCCGTCGTAAACCCGGTTAGCGGATGGATGAAAGAGAAGTTTTGGTGCCGGCATCTCAATGTGGCGTCTTGATCGACGTCGTGAATGAATAAGATCGGTCTTTGATCGTGGAGTCAGTACTTCGGCCGCACGGAAATGCGAATCAGGCCTCGGGACCAGCGTGGCAAACGAGACATGCTGAGGTGTTCCAGGATGTGGTTAGCTGAGGGGGCGCAGAAAGGTCCGCTCCCGCCAGGGCGATATTCAGTTGTCGTAGACGCTGTTTTCACTTGAGCATTCGGGGTTGATCGGACGCCGAGGCGGTCAAGTAGCGCCGACTGATCAATTGTTTGCTTCATCCAGGTTGAAAGAGGACCGCCGAACCATTCTGCTCTCCGGAGTGGCCAGCTCATTTTGTCTTTTCTTTTCGCCAGGCGATTTCATCTGGCAGTAACCCGTCGAATGCGAGGCGTGCAAATTACTTGGTGTATCCGTCATGAATCTTGTAGCACTCCGAACCTTGAGGCAGAATTCGATCAACCGATGATCCATGAACGGCATCCGCGATTCGATTTCGAAGTCCATCGATCGCGCATCGGCATAGTGAATCAGGCGATTCAGGCCTTGCGTCACGTTTTGACGCAGTTCCTCGTTCAGAACGATGACCGAAAGGCGACTTTGCGGCCAATTGATGCATAGGCTATGTCGAGCAATCGGTGTCCCAGGAGTTTTCGCAGGATCGCAGCCGCTGCAACTTTTTCTGCGACTTGCTCAGCACTTCACTGGCATACCGAACGCGGATGAAATCACGCCATCGACAGTTCGCGAGGATAGATCACATAGTAGTATTCGTATCCAGCTCCTGAGCCTCGTCCGCGCCTTGGCCGTCAAGAGTGACTTTGAGGCCGATCCGCTTTGACCAGGTCAATCGTATTGATTCCGACATGCTGGTGCTATCGGGCGGGTTCTCGCAATGAAGAACGACTTTGGCAAGAGCGCTGCTCGGCACGTCGGCCGAATCGGTTAGACATGGTACGATCGAAAACCAAGCCCGATTGCAGCAGATCGATGAAGCGGCTCTCGTCGTATTTTTGGTATTCCGTCGAAGGGTAGACTGTAGAAAACGTGCTGAGCGGCGATACATCGCCGCTCTCGGCGAGCAATTGCCGGGCCAGATATACGATCGAGGAACTGTCTAACCCGCCCGATAGCGCGAAGCTCAGCGGGACATCGGATCTGAGTCGGATCCGGATGGCGTCTTTGAGAAGTGCCAGATACTCGGTTGCATAGTGTCTCGCCACTACCGGATCGAAGCGCTCCTGCGAGGTGTTGATCTCTGGCAGCCAGTATGGCTGGCTGGTCCATGCTCCAGAGCCATTCAAGTCGATGATGGCACTATGGGCCGCAGGGAAACGGCAGATACCTGAAAATGCGGTTTCGGTCAGCCATTCAGTCGCGCCTTGTGCATGGTAGTTCCGCAGATATCCCAGATTGGGCTCGGCCGGGACTGGCGGTAACGCCAACAAGCCCTGATCTCGGAGGCGAATGCAATTGCGTCGGGTGACTGATAGTAATAAAGCGTTTGATGGCGAAGCGGTCGCGCGAAACGAAAAGAGTGTGCTCGATCGCATCGAAAATCATGATCGCCCAGTCGCCGTTGAAGCGGGCGACGCACTGGCCTGCCACTGAAGATAACTGGCGAGAATGACTTCGGTATCAGATTCGGTGTGGAACTGATGGCCGAGCGAGCGCAGTTCGTCCCGAAGTTCGATATAGTCGTAGATCTCGCTGTTGAACGTGATCCAGTACCGCGAATCGAAGCGGTCGCCATCGGCTGATGGCCGTTTGCCGAAACGTCGATGATGCTGAGCCTGCGGTGTCCCAGCACGGCCATGCACGGCGCAGTATGCTCGTTGGCCGCGTGCAGATCGCGAAAGCGCTCGATGACCGCCTTTGGCGTGCCGCTCCCATAGAAAGCCCGAGGCGAATCGCGCTTTGAAAACGCAGTGAATCCCTCGTCATCCGGTCCGCGATGGCGCATCGCCTGCGCCATTGCGATCGCATCGGCGACTGTCGGCATGCCGTTCTGACCAAAAGCGAATACGCCCAAGATGCCGCACATCAGCTGACTTCCCGAGGATGCCTGATTGCCACCCAGATGAGGGCATAGTAGGCGAGGTAGAGGATGGAATCCGTGATCATCATCGCGAAGAAGATGCCCCGAACATCAAGACGACCAGAGAAGTAAAGGAACATCCCAACGGTGCCCACAACAGCTGCTGTCTTCCAGTAGGCCGCCAGAATGTTTGTTCCAGTGCTGGCGAAAGCGCCGCTCAGGGTTGAGGCCACGAACTGGATGGCGATGGCCGGCATCAAGATGACCAATAGCGACCCGCTTCGCGCCATGCTTCGCCAAAAAGCAATGCGAAAAGCGCAGGCGCCGTGGCCATGAGGGTAAAGCGTTGGAACTGCTGCTAAGACGGCCAGAATCAAAGACAACTGAAACAAGTAGCGAGATGCCCGGGAACGCGACTGCACGAGCTCCGCAAGCTTCTTGACATGAACCTGCGAAACGACCTAGAGACAAAGGCTCAACGGAGCAATGGCAACGCGGCTGAGCAGTGCATACCGGCCCACCACGCCGGGCGGTAGTCGCGGGTCAGGGAAAACACAGCCAGGCCAACGGTGATCCCGTCCAGGATGCTGGTGCTGGCATTGTAGAGAGGGAAATCCTTGTTTCGGTAGGTATGCACGCCGGCCTTCATTGAATGCCGGGTCCACGCCCTGCAACTCCTTGCGATAGACATGGGCGCGATACAGGGCGGAGAACGCATAGCCCAGTAGCGTGCCCAGGATCAGACCTGAAACTTGTAACTGCGCGACCTTGAACGCGACTGACATCGCACTCGTAACGATGGCCTGACCGATCACCAGGCGGCCGATTGTTGCGTAGTTCTTCCTGCTGTTCGCGTAAATAGCGCAACGCGATTGAGATACCGAGCAGGAAAAGTGCTGGCGGCACCGCCAGCAGCCACAGGCCCATTTCGTGCGCATTCAGTAAGGCGCTGATGGATTCGGAAAGACGACCACCGCCAATGCAAGCGCAACGCAGGGCCACGGCGAACCGCTGGGGCGATGACCAGAAAGGACGCGCTGTCCTCGGGGTTGCGTGCGACGACTATCGCAATTTCATAGCGTGGCCACTGACGCCGGGGGACAGGGCAAATGACCAAGGCCATGAACAGGGCAAGCATCACTCTGGCGAAACTCTCTGGCGTATAGAGCCTGGTCAGAATCGGGGACGACAGCAGCAAAAGATCCCGTGCGCGATCAATGTACCTGCGGCCAAGGTCGCGGCGTGCCGACAAACTCACTGCGCCTGAGGCGCATGATCTGCTGGATGCACGAAATTGGAGAGATCCACGAAGACGCGCTGCCGGGAGGAGAAGAAAGAGTAGTGAAGCCGCAAACTGTGCTTTGGCGTACGGACGAAGAACCCGCGAAAATGGCTGAACCTTTGCCGCATCAAATGCGATTAGGCAGACCTCGCTATACCGATGTGCTGTTGGTCACTCTTGCGTCACAATAGGGGCGGCATCGTGCAGGCCGCGTTAGCTCTACGGTGAGACCGCAAGTTCTGTCTCTGTTTGTGGTGTACTTGCCCGAGGCCGCCAGCCCCGACTAGTCGGCGGCAGGCGCAGGCCGTTGGCACGGCTGCCTGCCGACGCGTTGCTTACAACGAAAACGTAGACCGTTGGTTATATGCCGACCGGTTGCAACAGATTGGTTTGAACCGGCTTGCGTTTGGCGGCGGCCAAGCGGCGTCTCGTCAAAAGCCGACCAATGGAAACCCCAATATCAGAAGTGCGGCGCTACCTGGTTCCGGGACTGCCGCGATGTTGCTGTAAGAGCCTACCAAAGCGTAGCTTACCCTTTGGAGATAGCCAACACCACCCGATTCGTAAACCAGGTAGCATCTGCGGGAAATTACCACTCCGGGAATCGCTGGTAGTCAAGCTGGATTGATAACTGTAAACGGACAGACTGTCTGAACTAGTACTGCTTGTAGAGCCGTACGGGGTTGGAATCCCCGGAATTCGCATATGCCGAAACGGACGCACTTGCTTGCGCGCTGTCTGAATAACCAGACTCAAAGCCGGAAGCCTGAACTGACAATGAATATGGCACAGAGAACGTGACGATTGCTGGTTGGGAAAGCTTCTCGAAAAATCTCGTCGCATTTGACTGACTTAAAGCGTTCGAGTGTTGAGTCGGGCCGTTTCCGAGGGCTGAGGCCGCCGATTCCAGCGCCATGTTCTGGTACGACGACAGTGCGTTGGTACCTGGTCCACCAAACGCTTGAATCGGATTTACCAATTGCTGTCCCAGGGTAGTTGGTCGAAAAGGAATCTGAAACGGAGTTTCCGGAGTCCCAACCGTTGGCGTAACCGTAAATACTAGAATAATCGAGAGCAGGCAACCATGTCAGCGTTATTGGGGTTGCCCCGGTGTCAGGCCAACGACATTGACACTGACGGCTGATTAAATCAACGACGGCTTGTGCATTCTGTGCCCGCCGTTGACAATTTCTGGCGTACAGGCTCAGCGCTGCCAGGGCTAGTGAACCCAGGGAAACAAGGAATTTGGCATGTTTGTACCTCGAAGCTGGACGAGCGCCCGAAACCATGATGCAGAGTGGCGTCGACACAAATTCTAGGAGCAACTGACCTGGTCCGAAAGTACCCTAATAAGTCAATTTCTCAGTTGTTTGTTGCTTGTTGGCACTGGCGTCTGGCAATGCTCACCGCGAGCCAGCACTGGACTTGATTTTTCAATTACGGGCGTGATATCGGGCACAAGTCCAGACCGGCCGGCTAGTACACTGCGATCGTTGCGTGTGCGAATCCCCCTTTAACTGACCGCTGTCTTCTCTATCGAGAGAGATTTCCATGTCGACCAATCCAACAAGATGTGCTCCGTTAAACGTACTGAGTACCTTCGTCGCTTTCTGGATTAGTACTCCTCTGGGTGCGCGCGGAGCGGAAATGCCGTCACTCGCATCGGTGGCAATCGACTGGTCGAACATCACGGTCACTAAATCACTGAATATCAGCGGGGTGATCGGCCCGGTACCGACATTCGCGATTACGAATCAGTACTACAACAACGGCGGCTTTAGTTCACCGGATTTCAGTCAAGGCAGTTCCTAACCAGGCAGTTTCAGCGCCTCGGCAAATCACGGGTCGACGGTTTCCGTTTCTCCGAATGGTCAGATAACGACGTCAACGGCCGTTACCGGAGCAACGTCAGCCTCTGCCATTGGCCAATCGCAAAACTCCCTATTGGTCAGCGCTTCCGGTTACGCCGGCAACTTTCTTACATTCAACGGCAACGTTGGCAGCATTATCGATAGCCCGCCGACTGCGTATGGCAATTTTGAGAGTTATCTTCAATATTCGTTGACAGGATACGGAGTCGCAACAGTATCCATTCCCTATTCATACTCGATTGACAATTTGTCGCCCAGGATTCGAGCGCAAACATATACCTCTACTCTTCAAATGGGGCCAGCAGAAGCTTCGGTTCTGCCGGCAACGGATCAGGGGTACTTGAGCTTCAATGTGTATAACACCAGCGGCGGCATCAGGAACGGCGCTCTTTATGCGGGTTCGCAAGTTCAAGTCAGTTCCTTGTCAGTTGCGAGTGTCCCGGAGCCGGCCACATGGGCTTTGATGGGATCCGGTTCTTTTTCTTCTTGGTGCCAGGCCTTCGGCGCAGCCAGGCTTGAAGGCAATGAAATCGTTGGATTTCGTGATCGATGCTGATGACTGAAGCGCTGGGAATCGGTGCAGTCGGGGTGCGGATCCGTTGAGCCCGTACTCTTGGCACCGGCGTCGTTTCTCGAGAAATTCCGATGACTTACTGGTGGGCGGTACTGATCGAAACCAGTGACCCCTGCCGTGTGAATGCTGGATAACTGTATTTCCTTTACCCTCATCTTGGCAATTAAACCCTATAATAACAATAAGTTAGGGGTTATTGGAGATGAGTATGCAAAGTTCAAACGACCACGCAATGACCACGGAAAGTCCACGGACAGATAGGCTGATCCGGGCTGGCAAGCCTGAATCCGTTGTCCGGTTGGACCGGGCATTGGCCCGAAACAAGCTCCTGATTGATGGTCTACTGGCAGACCGTCAAGAGGGGCAGGGCGATCGGATTCCGTCGTACCGGCGACCGCCAGGGACCTGCGGGCCAGGATGAGAGACCCGGACGGGGGGCAGCGTCTGTACCGGAAGCTGAGCGAAGCTGACCGCCAGAGTGGGACAAGCAACACGGGGGCTGCATTGGTTGCCGCGATGGCTTGGTTCGCTGGGATCGAAGGAGGCTTGGTTCCTGGCTCCAGCACCGTGGCCGACGCCCGCGACCGGTACCTGGCGGAATTGCCACCGATCATTCTGCCGTCAGCACCGAAATCACCCGGGGCCGGTTCAAAGGTTGATAGACGCCGACCCAATCGGCAAGGTCGAACCTGCAACCTGAAGCCGCACCACGTTGCCGACTGGCGAAAGCGGGTGGCAGCTATGCCGGCCAGGGTGAGCCGAAGCCCCAAAAAATCGGAGACGCGGACCCATCAGCTTCCACCGTCAATCGGGACATGGCCGGGATTGCGGGCTGCGCTGAACCTTGCACTTCGCAAGCGGATGGTGGAGACCGACATAGCCTGGAGGAAGAACTCAAGCCGGTGGAGAAACGCCGGCCGTCGCCGTGACATCTATCTGGACCGAGCAGGAGAGGTTGCGGCTGCTGGAGGCGGCTTCGCCAGAGATACGGTTGTTTCTGAGGCGCCTGGGGCCACTTCGCCATTGCGCCCGGGTGCGGTGGCGGCTTCACCGTCGGGGACTTCGACCGACGCCGGAGTGCCTTGCGGATTGGACAGGACAAGACGGGGGCGAGCGGCGATCGTGCTGCCCCCCGGGACAGTTGAACCGGTGCGGACCCAGTGCAAGGACAAGCTGCCCGGAGCGCCGATCTTCACCCGGGCGAACGGCCTGCACCTGGGACAAGGACAGTTGGAAGTTCCCCATCAAGGAAGCTGTCAAGCTGGCCAAGTTGCCTGACAAAGCCTCTGCCTACACGTTCCGCCACAGCGTCATCACCGACCTGGTGATCGGTGGATTGCCGTTGCTCACCGTGGCCCAACTGAGCAATACCTCGGTGGCGATGATCGAACGGCATTACGGGCACCTGAACGAGGATCAGGCAACTGAAGCACTGGCTTCACTGCTTCTGTAATTCGATACGGGAGACCAGCTAATGAGCGCGAAAAGGGTTCACCGGCGCAAACTCGAAAGCCGGCATTGATCCTCTAGAAAGTAATCCGTCTGCGAAGGCCATTCGAGATGATCCACCCGCAAGCCGCCATTTGAGCCCAATGAACAGTGGCTTGCCGAAAACAGAGACGGGGTCCTGAAGGCTCTTGCGTCCGGTCAACGCGGGAGAAAAATCAAATCAACGCTCCCCCTGACAGTCACCGGCATTGATGGCGATTACAGGTGGAGAAGTGAAGGGCAGAAAGGGCCTGGACGCATTCTTCATCCGGGAGAGGAAGCAAAGCAAACCGGTGAGAGAGAGTTTCTTCTAGCCACCAGATCGGTGGAGATGAGGCGCGATGCTGACAACAAGCGATCGGAGACTCGGCGGCTTGCAAAGATCGAGCGAGAGCAGGTGAGATCGGGCTGGACCCAATGTCGGCCAGGGGACATCTGGGTCGGGTGCAGCTGCGGCCGTCGCGAGGGTGCTTTTTGTCCGGGGCTGGTCGCCCGAAAAGCAGGCGGCGACGGCAAAATTGGAAAACGTTGCAAGGCGGGTCCGGGCGGTATGGAGGGCGTACTTGGCCTCCAGTCGATCTGCTTCCGTAGAGAAAAAGGAATCGGACAGCGGGGCGCAATAAACGTAGCGCAGTCATCTTCGGCAGCATCTGGGTCACTAGACCCTGGAGCGAAGATGAATATGAATACCGGCCAGTTTGACCAAATCCTTACCGCTGGCGAGAGTAGAACTCAAGCCGCCGGAAAGATCGAGAGCCGATTGAGAAATGCGGCTGACGGGCGATGAGTACGAGCGGGCGACGGGAGTCCCCCGTCAGACCTTTCTCCGCGACTTGCCCGAGGCACTTCGCCCGCATTATGTCCGATTGAAACGCCGTCGAATCATCACGGAGTCGCTGTCTGATTACGGAAATGCGCCTGCATTCTGAGCAGGTGTGGCGAAATGACTGAGTTCAGAGATCAGTCCGAAGCGGCCAAAGCTGCCGTTCTCCGGGTTATCGAGAAGACATTGCCGCAGGCGAGGAATATGTCTTCGATCCGGAACACCGTTCATCGCCGCATGCATTCACCACCCACTGCGTTCGCCAGGCTGGCCTTTCTGATGGCATCGAGCGGGCATTACTGGCCGGATACGGACTGTGGCCGATCCCAGGCTCGTTGGAAACCTTGAAATGCTACCTGGCTTGGGCTGCCGGAATCGGACCGCGAGGCGTATCTCAAAGACGCCCACCAACTGATCCTCGTCCATGTCTGGCCACCACATGCTCGTGGCTGGCGCTGGCCAGATAGCTGACCCGTAGGTCGCGATCTGCCCACGAACGATTCCGACCCAACCAAGAAAAAGGCCCGGCGGCTGAAACGCGCGGACCTTTGAGGATTTGATGTTGAACGCAATTATACCCCTTAAGCCAGGGTTGGATCGACCGAATATCGGCCGCGCTTCAAGTTCGCGAGGGCGTGCACGCTGCCCGGTCCATCAAAGGGAAGGCTCCCGTTCACGAACACTATCGGTCACCCAGAGTAGCGAAGGACGGCTACTAATTCACTGCCATGTGTGGGTTGCTCAAGCGATGCTGTACTGGCGCGATTCGGCCTCTCCCTGGCGAGATCTTCGTGATGGGGCTGCCATGTCGTGTCCTGTGGGGCCACGGCGCCCGATAGAGGACCAGGAGGTGTGCTCGCCTTCCGACATCAACAAACGCGCTCTGGCGGCCCGCATCTGGCGTGGCAGCCAGCGGCTCGACGGCCCGGCTCTCGAATACCTGCGTGGCCGGTTCTGTGCGATTCCACCGGCGGACAGCGATCTGCGCTATCACCGGAGTCTGTGTCTGTTTGGCTTCAGTGGCCCGGCGTTGGTCGGCCGTATCAGTGACGCCGTGACGAATCGAGGCATCGGCCTGCACCTGACCTGGTTGGCGCATGACGGCGAGCGCTGGAAGCGGACCGAGCGCCGGTACTTGGGGCGCAAGGCTGGCGGGGTAGTTCGCCTTTGGCCTGATGAGGCCGTCACGCTTGGCCTGAGCGTGGCCGAGGGTATCGAGACAGCACTGGCGGCAGCACACATCAGGACGCCGGTCTGGGCCTGCCTGGACGCCGGGAATCTGGCCGCGCTACCGGTGCTGGCCGGTATCGAGGCGCTGACCATCTTTGCGGATCGCGACGAATCCGGGGCCGGTCAGCGGGCGGCATTGGCCTGTGCCGAAAAGTGGACGGCGGCAAGGGTCGAGGTAACGGTCATTGCCGCGAGCGGCGTCGGCCAAGACGTGAATGATGAGGTAACCGGATGCGCGGTATGACGATTGAGGACTTGCGGCAGGAGGCGGACAGAGCCGAGCCGATCCGTCGGCCAAACGGCAAGTACGAGGGTCCGATCATCAGCAACGCGTCCGAATTGCTACGGCGCGAGTTCGATCCGATAGCCTGGCTGTTGCCGGGCATCCTGCCTGAAGGATTGGTGATGCTCGCGGCGCGGCCGAAGATTGGCAAGTCATGGCTGGCTTTGCAGCTGGCCGTGGCGACAGCGACCGGCGGCAAGTTGTTCGGGCGCAGGGTGACACGGGGCCGGGTGCTGTTTCTTGGCCTTGAAGATTCGGAGCGGCGGCTGCATTCACGGCTACAAAGATTAGTCGCACCAGGGGACGACCTGTCGCTGCTCGATTACACGACCGAGTGGCCGCGTGGGGCGGCAGGCGCTCAAGCCATTGCCGAATGGGTAGAGCAACACCCCGACGCGCGCCTAGTGGTGGTGGACGTGCTGACCAAGCTGCGCGACCGGGACGCGGGCACCGATACCGCGTACACGAAAGACTATGACGACCTGGCTCTACTCAAGCCGCAGGCGCCGGGCCTCACGGTGCTGGCGGTACACCACACGCGCAAGATGGCGTCAGATGACCCGCTGGACACCATAAGCGGCACGCTCGGCATTGCCGGTGCGGTTGACGCTGCGTGGATTCTTCAGCGTGGCCGGGGTGAGGACGAAGCCGCGTTGCATCTGGTCGGGCGCGACCTGGAAGACGAAGGCGAGTTTGCTGTGCGATTTGAGCGCGCCAACTGTCATTGGGAATGGATTGGGGAAGCCTGGCAAGTACAAATTGGGGAAGAACGTCGCGTGGTCGTCGAAACATTGACGACTGGCGGCCCAATGAAGCCCGCAGAGATTGCAGCGGCGATCGGTAAGCACGGACAGACTGTTCGCAAGACGCTACAGCGCATGAAGGAGGCCGGGCAAGTTGACGCCGGCATGGACGGACGCTACCGCGTGACACTTTCAGGACAAGGTGTCACGCATGTCACGGGAGTCGCAACCGTCACGAAGGGGGCAAACAATCAATGACTTACATTCGCTCGCTCTATCCCCCACTCTCCTTTGGTCACAGCAGTCACGCTTGGCACGCATGTCCCACCTGTACGACTGACGTGACAAGCGCGACGGATATGCCCTTCGTGATTCCCGTGACCGGCGTGACTCTCGTGACATCCCCCGGATTTTGGTTTGCGTTTCATGAGAACTTGGCGGCGCTGTCATGAAGTTGAAGCCGAGCTACGCATGGAGTGTCCGTTGGCCGTCGGGACTCGTTGAGGTCGAGGTCCACATACCCCCGATTCTCTTGGCCGAATGCCAAGGGCTCCATCCGACCGCGACCTGCTTGCTTGTGGACCTTCCGATTCCTGACCGGTGCGCTCCGCCGGAGATCGTGGGGTGGCTGGTCTTCGTCGCTGAGAAGGAGGGCCTATCGCCGGATGACGTGGATTGGATCATTGACCACTGGTACTGCTGGCCCGAACAGGATTGGCGGTGTCGTTGGCTCCGATCTCTTGCCGAGCCAGTCTCGGTCGTATCAACTAACCAACTGAGTGAGTGAAAGGCAAAATGATGATTGCAATGGAAGTCTTGAAGTCAGAAGGTCAGAACCGCGCTGCGTTGCGGCAATTGGATCGGCGTGATGCCGACGCACGAGCACGGCTGACTGAGCTCAACGCGAAGGCTCAGGAAATGGATCAGAAGATCCGGATCGCTGAGGAGCCTATCCAGCGGCTCGCCACCTACCGGAAGCGTGCCGAGGCGGCAGCTACCGTCGCCTACCGCTCTGAAGCCAATGACGACGCCGATGAAGTTGATCAGGCCGTCCTATCTCAGTTGCTTGTCGAGGCTGAGACCGCAGGGTCGCGGGTTCCCGCTGCCAGACGGGTCCGTGACGAACTCGCTGCCGAGATTCGGGCGCTGCAACTGGAGATGAATGAACGGTCTACTGAACGGCAGGAACTTGAATACCTGGTTGGAGTGGCAGAGGTTCTGGCGGCACGCAATCGAGAAATCCTGGCCTGGAGGGCTGCTGCAAAGGCGCACGCCGAGAGGATTGCCATTGCCCGAGAGGTCAGCGCCAAGGGAGAATTGCTAGGTAAGCCGGTAATCATCGGGTCTGGCAGATTCCTGCGCTCAAATGAACTGGAAGTTCCCGATTTGAGCAACATTCAAGGCGCCACCGGGCACCTCCGCGTTGGTTTCTCCCAGGCGCTGGCCGAAGCCGGTGTCCTGCGACCGAATGAGGTCTCACATTTGAGCCCACCGACCGCACCGATCATGGCCTGAACGGCCGAACGACTGCCACGGGCGCGCTACGGGGGCATCCATCGGCCCCCGCGTCATCCTCGTCCGGCGACTCCGGCGTGACCCGTGGCACCCAGACATTGATTGGCGGCATCACCACGTTCGGGGGTGAAATCGCGACTCGC
This sequence comes from Burkholderiaceae bacterium, assembly GCA_041396665.1. Lineage (GTDB taxonomy): Bacteria > Pseudomonadota > Gammaproteobacteria > Burkholderiales > Burkholderiaceae_E > JAUIAI01. The sequence goes on along the minus strand of JAWKYE010000028.1, from coordinate 72,924 downwards.
GTGGCGCATTCCGGGGGGCTTTCCAACTAGTATCAGAGAGACGATGGCTGAGAGAAGTCGGCGCGGGATGTCCCTCGTCGACCACGCTGGCCGGGGAGCGAGTCTTGCCAATGGCCAGCACCGAGTGCTGCTCTGGGGGCGCGATTCTGAAGACCACCCCGGTGGCTATGGCGGTAAGATCGACGAGCCGGTCCCATTGATGGAGTCAACGCGATGGGCTTGGGCTTAGTCAAATCCAGGGGCCTGATGAGGAACGTTTGGATAGTTGCGTCGATGGTTTCGGTCGCGTCTTGTGCAGTTGACCGAACTGTCGAACAGTCACGAGAACTGTTTGCGATTGAGAAGGAGCACTTTACCCAAACAGCCACGGTCAAGGACGATCACCTAGACCTGGTGGCCGTGATTACTACGGTCAACGGCTGGCAGAAAAGCGAGGAATATTGGGTGTCGTTTGGGATGACAACTTCCTTCGCGCCGTCGTAACTAAGAAGTCTGGCAGAACGACCTACCAAATCTATCAAGTCTTGACGTACACCGGTTCGAACTGGAACTTTTTCGATACCGTCAACTATGAGACATCGGCCGAGTCACATCTGTCCCCTTGACATTAATAACACGAGACGTTTCATGTTCTTCAGCAGCACCAGGCGGTTGTACCTACGTTGAACACGTCCGGGTTCGAGGTTAGCGAGGAGATGCTCAGAAGCTTGGCCAGGCAGTACGTTCCGCAGGCTTCCGCATCTTGGCAGTTCAAATTCGCCGGGAAAGGAGGGTACGAAGTAAAGGAAGGGATTTCACTCGCTGAAGTCGCTGGATTCATGAACAGAGTCGACGAGTACAAATCCCAATCGGGGCTACGGTAGTTGTTGCCTCAGTCGCAGTGGCTGCTGTCTAACTGGTGCTGGCCTGTTGTTTCTTGTGTCGGCATTCAATTTTTTGGCCGAGCTGAGGGCTTTACGAATGAGGGAGACGATCGGCGACAGGATCTATTTGCATTATCGGGACGCGTCTGGCGCGGAGACTGAACGTGTGGTTGGGGCCATATCGGATGTAAATGCGAAGGGCTTTGAAGCCTACTGCCTCCTTCGGAATGCTAGGCGGCCGTTTCTTTTCGAGCGAGTCCTGAAGGCCGCAAAGATGCCTTCCGCTGAGATTATCGATGACCTCAGCGTCTATTTAGGGAGCCCTGCAGCCCGCGCCGAAGCCCGCTCCTTGCATCCCGGTGTTCTCAGCCGACGGTCGGCCGAGGACGGCTGCCGAATCGTCAAAGTTTCGTAATAGAGACAAGTGGCACTTGTGGTGGGCTAGGTTCGAGTCGACGTGCTTGTGGAGGAGATGCGGTATCGCCTGTTCGCGTTATTCGACTGGAGTTGCTTCAATTGCGGGCATTTTATGGACTTGATCCAAGACCACAACGTCCCGCAAGCCCTCGGAGGTAGGTTGGTACCCGGAAACATCGTCATTCTGTGCAGGGCATGCAACCAGCGTAAGGCTGACCGGGATCCGGAGAGCTTCTATTCGCCAGCCAAGCTAGACGCGCTCCGGTCACTGTTACTGCGCGAGGTTGAACTGTTTGATTTCCAGTTTGATCAACGACGCTGGGGAAGCGACCCGGTCGGGTATTTGCTTGAGCTGGGGGTCTATAGAGAAAGAATTGAGCAAAGTGAGCAGGTCAAAGCTGCGATCCGCGATTGAGGACCGCCCGTTCAGCGCGTCCAAACAATCGCCGCTCTTGTGGCAGCCATAGTTGCCGGCGCTCGGTTCGCGGCTGGCGGCTTATCGTCGTTAGCACGACACGTTCAGCAGGCTCTTGGCGGCTGCGCAATTCAAGGCGACCTCGATCGCTTCTCCCTTTTTGGGTCAAAGATGGTGAATACGAGGTAGTCGATCCCGTTACATTTCGCCCGGATGGACCCGTCAGGTGTCCGGACCGCGCTGAGACTTTCTTGCAGGCCTTGAAGTTGCTTTTGATGATGCGGGATGCAACGGCAGTTGCGTTGCCTTTGGGTGCGGCTCCGACCGATATGGAGGCCGGCCAAGCTGCTGGTGTGAATGTCAAAAGAATGCCCGCCAGGGCGATGCAGCCAATACGGTTCATCCCCGTTCCTCTGATTTGGACGCCCACAAATAGCAGTAATGGATTATTCACCACAGACCGGCGATTAGGGCGGCATTCGACCGTGGAAAATTGCCGACGAAAACTTGAGCTAGAGCGACTTGATAAACCCGCTTTTTCGACCCGATCGAGCGCTCCTATTCTTGAGCCAGAAAGACTTGATAAGTCAACCTGTGGCGAGGCGGATAAAGCGCTGGAACGACGGGTCTGATTCAGCCGCCAGGACGAGAATCTGGGAGGCCTCGGAATGGCCTCGGCTGAACTGAGCATTGAAAAGAAGGTTCTCGATTCTCAGCCGGTTGGCCGCCCGTTCTTTCTGCTCTGGGCTGTACTCCAGCCAGACCGACACCCTTTGCCGGGTCTCCATCCGCACCTTAACCCCGCTGCCGTCCGAATTCCGCCATTTCCGCTGTCTGAGGGCTCCTTTCTCCAAGGCCAGCCCCAGAAGCCATTCCGCAGGGATTCCGGCCTGCTCAGTGAGGTCTGAGGCTGTCCCTGCCCATAGGACCCCCCAGGGACAATTCTGGACCGTCAGGGGCTTGGTTTTCCCTTTTGCACTCATGCCTGACCCCCTTGAGCAGGTACCAGTCTTGCTATTCCGCAAAAGCCATGGTTTTGACAGTCAATGACCACGGAATGACCACGCAGGTCGGCAAGCTCAGATGCTTGGCTGCCTGTAACTTGTTGATTTGATTGGTTCTTTCTGGTGGGCGGTACTGGGATCGAACCAGTGACCCCTGCCGTGTGAAGGCAGTGCTCTACCGCTGAGCTAACCGCCCGGGACCTGGGTGCCGACTATGGCAGGCCTGCCGGGATTGCCGTTGGTCGCCACTTTCGCGCCGCCGGCTCCGTTGAGTGGCTGCATTTTGCCACAAAGCCTTGAGAATCGCTTCTCGACCCGGCTAGTTCTGCGCCTTGCAACCAGGGGCCAGCGTCGGGACCGCGGATTTCATCACTGACCAGGCTGTCTTTTGCTTTCAAGCTTGCCCAAATCGACGTGCGGGGACGCAGTGCCAGCGGCTGACAAGCGCGGCGCCAAGGCCCCGGAAAGCGCCTGGCGGATCAATGCTTCGAATCTGTCCACCCACGACCGCAGCTGGCCTGCCTCGTCGGCGGACGACCGTTTCACGTTGGAGGTGGAGAGGCTGTCGAGCGGGGGGATAACCCCGCCGGCAGACGATACAGGTAGTGATCTGGACGACGGCCTGGGCTTGCCCACCGTCGGGATTGCCGGCGGGCCCGCTCGGGAACGTTGAGCAGTCTGCCGGCGCCGGGGTTCCTGGCGTCGGCACCGGTGAGCCCGGTGACGGGTGAAGCCCTTGTGCAAGTTCGAACGGCCCCGAAGGGCCGTTTTCTTTGAGTGGACCGGCAATCCGGCTGCGGGGTCAGGCGCGGGCGCGTCGGCGGGCGGCGATCGGTTCGGTGGTGGGTGTCTTGCCAGGGCCGCTGGCGCGGCGTAGCCCGTTGCTGTCGGAGACCAGTGCGGGAAGCGCCTCGAGCGGCTGCAGGCCTGCCGTCAGCGGGCCGCTCCCGGCCCAGGTGGCGGCGCGCAGCTTCTTGACCACGCGCAGCGCCAGTTGCCTGACCTGCAGCCCGGCACGGATCCAGGACGGGCTGATGGCCACGGCACCTTCGTGCCACCAGTGCCGGTGCGGATAACCGCTGCGTAGCAGCGCCAGGCTGCGTAGGGCCTGGCCGGTTGCAGCCAGCGGCTCTCCGAGCCCCAGCCGTCGTCGAGCGGGAACGCGCCCCAGGCGCGCGCATCGCGCGGCGCCGGATCGAGCCAGAACGCGAGAAAGGCGGCCATGCCGGCACCGCGCAGATCGCTTCGCCAGTCGACCAGGTCGGGGTCGAGCACGGTTTTCTCGCAGACCATCTCCAGCGCCCGGGTGACCGTGTCGAGCCCCCATTGGTGGACCTGGGGGTTGTCGAGCGAGGCCAGGACCGGTTCGATCCGGCGGTTATGGCGTTGGTACCGCAGACCGACCGTGGTCGGCACTGCAACGGCCTCGAGAAAGCCGATCAGCCCGAAGTGCTCGCAAAAGCCGATCTGCTCGTTGGCATCGTAGGGGTAGGTCTGGGGCGGGCGTCATCGTCGGCGAAGTCGATCCGGCGCTGGCGAAGTAGTAGCCGGCGGGCAGCGGCAGGCTGGCCGAATCGAGCAGCCGGGCCAGCGCACGGTAGAGCGTGGCACCGGTGCCCAGGTCGACGATGCCGATCGATTCCTGGTCGCCAAAACCCTCCTGGCGCAGGTAGTCGAGCACATCGACCCGGGTAGCCAGCGCCTGGGCGTCAGCAGCTCGTTCAGGGAGCGGGTGCTGCAAGGCCATCGAGCGCAGCATGACCAGTTCATCATGGGCCAGATCATCGTCCCAGCCGCGGGCGGCAAACAGGGTCTGCAGCAGCGCCAGCAGCGCTGCTTCGCAGGTGACGCCAAAGCGGCCGAAGAACTGGGTCAGCGTGAAGTGCTGGCGACCGTCCGAGCCGTCCAGCGGGACCAATGCATCGAGCACCGGAATCGTGACCTTGCCCGCGGCGGGAAAGACCCAGGCCAGGCGGCTGCCGTACAGGTAGCGCAGCTCGATCTTCAGTCCCAACCGGTCCACCAGCACCTGGGCCATACGGATCAGGACCTGGCCATCGCGGGCGATGAAGTAGAGCCGGCTGACGCCGTTTCGCTGGGCGTTCTTGAGCACCCACAGCAAGAAACCGATCAACAGTGGCGCGGCGACCCCGGCGGTGACATCGGTCAGCGCGCGCTGGTGCTCGTCGTCGGTGGTCATCGACAGCCGGGTGAGCCGCCCCGCGCCGGCCAGGCTGGCGGCCATGCCATCGGTGGCCGTGCTGTAGCCATCCAGCAGTCGCTCGTACTGGTTCAGGTTGCCCTCGGCGAAGGGTGCACCTTGAGGCCGGCGCGGCGCGCGGCCTGCACGTCAGCGTGCGCATCGTTGCCGTGGTGTTCGATCTGGCCGGCCCCAAGGCCGGTGGCCTGCTGCAACAGACGGAACAACGTGCCCTCGCGTTTGGACGCGGCATGGTCGGCTGAGACGAGCAAGGTGTCGCCGGGTTGGTACAAGCCGTGGCGCACCAGCAGCGGCTCGATGTTGGCCCGGCCAAGGTACATGTCGGACAGGAAGGCGATCTCGTGGCCGCGCTCGCGGGCGGCTTTCAGGCGGGCAACACCGGCCGGGATGGGCACTAGCATCCGTTGCTCGAACGCGAACTCCGCCAGCGCCATTTGTTCTGGATCGATGTCGATGGCCAGTGCCACGTCCTGATAGATGCGCACCAGGCTGACCTGGGAGTCGAGCCCGCCGGCGTTGGCAAAGCAGCGGTGCTCGGCCGCGATGCGCAGCCGCGCGAACGCCTGGGCCGAGCAGGGGAGCAGCCGGCGGCTGGCAAGGTGGCGGGCGAACAGTTGCAGCGCGCTGTCCGGCGAACCGGTCGGGCGGGTCAGCAGCGTGTCGAAGATGTCGAAGGAGGCAGGCGGGCCATGTTTCCGTTCGTTTGAGGGGGCGGGTGGCCCTGATCAAAAAGCGGCACGAATGTCAGGTTTGGTGTCATGTTGGTCGGCATCGGTTCGATTGGCATGTCCGAAACGATGGGCGGCACTTGATGACCCTCAGGCGTCAGGAATGTGGGCCGGCGGGCCCCAATAGGGGCAGGGGAGGCACACGGGGCGCCGAGGCGGGCGGGGGCTTGGATACAATGCTCCAATGACCCAGACACCTGTTTCGAGCGGCGCTGAAACGCCGGTCCGCACCCGTTTCGCGCCCAGTCCCACCGGCTATCTGCACATCGGCGGGGCCCGCACCGCGCTGTTCTCGTGGGCCTACGCGCGGCACTTCGGCGGCACGTTCATCCTGCGCGTCGAGGACGGCACCGACCTGCAGCGCTCGACCCTGAAGCCGTCGAGGCGATCCTGCAGGGGATGGCCTGGCTGGGCCTGGACCCCGACGAGGGGCCGTTCTTCCGACCCGGCGGATGGACCGCTACCGCGAGGTCATCGGTCAGATGCTGGCCGCGGGCACGGCCTACCCATTGCTATACCAGCCCCGACGAACTCGAGCAGATGCGCGAGTCGCAGCGTGCGCGCGGCCTGAAACCACGCTACGACGGGCGCTGGCGACCCGAGAATGCCGTGGGCAAGACACCGCCGGCCGGGGTGCAGCCGGTCGTGCGGTTTCGTAATCGGACGCCGGCGCCGTGCAATGGCACGACCTGGTCAAGGGGGCCGATCCGCATCGCCAATGCCGAGTTGGATGACCTGGTGATCGCCCGGGCCGACGGCAGCCCGACCTACAATTTCTGCGTCGTCGTCGACGATGCGGACATGCGGATCACCCACGTGATCCGCGGCGACGACCATGTGAACAACACACCGCGCCAGATCAACATCCTGACGGCGCTGGGCGTGCCGCTGCCGCAGTACGGCCATGTGCCGATGATCCATGGCCCTGACGGGCAAAAACTGTCCAAGCGCCACGGTGCGGTGTCGGTCACCCAGTACGACGACGACGGCTACCTGCCCGAGGCGATGGTCAATTACCTGTCCCGGCTGGGCTGGAGCCATGGCGACGACGAGTTGTTCGGCCGCGACCAACTGGTGGCGTGGTTCGACGGCAGCCACCTGTCGCAGTCGCCGTCGCAGTTCGACCTGGAAAAGCTCAACTGGATCAACCAGCACTACCTGAAGGCCAGCGGCGACGAGGCGTTGGCAGCGCTCGTGCTGCCCCGGCTCAATCGCCGCCTGGCGGCCACGGGCCGCCTCGAGCCGGGCCTGGATGCGACGTTGTCGCTGCCCACGCTCTGCGCCCTGATGAAGGAGCGCGCGATCACGCTCGAGGGCCTGGCGGCCGATCTGCTGATGTTCTACCAGCAGCCCGCACTGGACGAGCCAGCGGTGGCCGACGACCTGCGGGCCAGGCTCAAACCGCAGGTGATCAGCGCGTTGCAGGCGTTCGCGGCCGGTATCGGCGGCTTTGCCTGGACGCCCGGCGGGATCGCCGAGGCGGTCAAGGGCACGGTGGCCGAACAAGGGGTCAAGATGGGTCAGTTCGGGCCGCCGGTGCGCCTGCTGGTGTTCGGCCGGGCCCAGACGCCGTCGCTCGAGCAGGTGCTGGCGCAGTTGCCGCCCGAACTGGTGGCCCGGCGCCTGGTCGATGGCCTGGCCATCATCGAATCGGCTTCGGCCTGAGGAATCCACGATGTCCGGAAGCACGCTCGGCAGGTTGTTCTGCGTCACCAACTTCGGCGAATCGCACGGGCCGGCGATCGGCTGCGTCATCGACGGTTGCCCGCCGGGCATGGCGTTGGCCGAGGGGGACATCCAGGCCGAGCTCGATCGCCGCCGCCCCGGCACCTCGCGCCATGTCACCCAGCGCCAGGAGCCCGACCAGGTCGAGATCCTGTCCGGCGTCTTCGAGGGCCACACGACCGGCACGCCGATCGCGCTGTTGATCCGCAACCAGGATGCGCGCTCCAAAGACTACGGCGCGATCGCCCGTCAGTTCCGCCCGGCGCATGCCGACTACACCTACTGGCACAAGTTCGGCGTGCGCGATTACCGCGGCGGCGGTCGCTCGTCGGCGCGGCTCACCGCGCCCACCGTTGCCGCCGGCGCGGTCGCGCGCAAGTGGCTGGCCGAGCGCCATGGTGTGCGGATCCGCGGCTACCTGTCGCAGCTGGGCGAAATCGCCATACCGTTCGTGCGTTGGGACGACGTTGCCGCCAACCCGTTCTTTGTTGCCGACCAGTCGGCGGTGCCGCGGCTCGAGGCGTACATGGACCAACTGCGCCGCGACGGCGATTCCTGCGGCGCCCGGATCGAGGTGGTGGCCGACGGCCTGCCGCCCGGGTGGGGCGAGCCGCTTTACGATCGGCTCGATGCCGACATCGCCCACGCGATGATGGGTCTCAATGCCGTCAAGGGGGTCGAGATCGGCGCCGGGTTCGCGGCCGTGGCAGACCGGGGCAGCCGCCATGGCGACGAGATGACCCCTGAAGGTTTCCTGGCCAACAACGCCGGCGGCGTACTGGGGGGGATTTCGAGCGGCCAGCCGGTCACCGTGTCACTGGCGATCAAGCCGACCTCGAGCATCCGCACCGCGCGCCGCTCGATCGACATCGACGGCCGGCCGGCCGAGGTGAGCACGCTGGGTCGGCATGACCCCTGCGTCGGCATCCGGGCCACGCCGATTGCCGAGGCGCTGCTGGCGCTGGTGCTGATCGATCACGCGCTGCGCCATCGCGCTCAGAACGGCGACGTGACGGTCGCGCCCGGGCCGATCCCGGGTGGCCTGGCGGCCGACTGACCGCCGCCGGCCTGCACCGACTCCGCGTGCCGTGGCCGACCCCACGCCGCCGGGCGCCGCGGCGCCGGCTGTCGCGCCCGGACAGGATGCCGACATCGGAGCCGAGCGCCGCCAGCTCAAGGGCTTGTTCTTCTGGTATTTCGGCTACGTCGGAATCCTGTCCCCTTACCTGAGCCTGTACCTGGCCGATCGCGGCTTCGATGTCACGCAGATCGGGGTGTTGCTGGCCGTGCCACAGGTGCTGCGCATCGTGTCGCCGCAATTCTGGGGCTGGCTGGCCGACCGCGGCGGGCGGCAGGTCACCTGGTTGCGACTGAGCGGCCTGCTCAGCCTGGCGGTGATCCTGTTGTTGGCTTGGGCCAGCGCCGCCGGCTTCTGGCCGCTGGTGATGTTGATGGTGGTGTTGTCGCTGGCCAGCGGCGCCCAAGTGCCGATCGGCGAGGCGCGCACGCTGGCCGTGACCCGCGGCGATGCCGGCGCCTACGGGCGCATCCGGCTCTGGGGCTCGATCGGCTTCATCCTCGGGGTCATGGGCATCGGGCCGGTCCTCGATCGGATCGGCCTGGCCACGCTGCCGATCTGGCTGGCGCTGACGCTGGCCGGGCTGCTGGCGGTGGTCTGGCAGATGCACGAGCGCCCGCTCACCGGCCCGTCCGCGGCGGCCGACAGGCCGGTCTGGCGGATGTTGGGCCAGGCCCAGGTGGGCAGTTTTTTTGCGGCCAACTTCCTGATGATCTTCTCGCACGCGGCGCTGTACGTGCTGTACTCGCTGCTGCTGGCCGAGTTTGGCTATTCGAAATCGGCGATAGGCCTGCTCTGGGCGATCGGCGTCGTGGTCGAGGTGTTGCTGTTCCGGTTCCAGAAGGCGGTGTTCGATCGTTGGTCGGCGCTGGGCCTGCTGGCGTTCAGCCTGGCGGTGGCGGCGCTGCGCTTTGCGCTGATCGGCGCCTCGGCCGGCTGGCTGCCGGTGCTCGTGCTCTGCCAGTTGATGCATGCAATCACCTTCGGGCTGCACCACAGCGCCGTGATGCGGGTACTGCACCTGTGGTTCGATGCGCGCCAGCAGGGGCGGGCGCAGGCGCTGTACATCACGATCGCCTATGGCATGGGCGGATCGCTCGGCGGCCTGGCGGTCAGCGCACTGTGGTCCCGGGTGTCGCCGGCGGCCGCATTCCACGGCGCGGCACTCGCCGCGCTGGCCAGTTCGCGCTGACCCTCTGGTGCCGCCACCTGGCGAGGGCCTGCGGCCTGCCCGCCTAGCGGGCGGGCGCGCTATCGCGTGGCATAATTTAGGGCTTGGTCACCAGTCGCCAAAGGTGGCCGGCCGCCCCTTCTCGCCCCGTCAGGCCAGGCAACGAAACCGGAAACCCAGATGAACGCGCACCCTTTACGACAAGCTCTGGGATGAGCATGTCATCCACGAGGAATCCGACGGCACGGCGCTGATCTACATCGATCGGCACCTGGTCCACGAGGTCACCAGCCCGCAGGCCTTCGAGGGTCTCGAACTGGCCGGCCGCAAGCCGTGGCGGGTGGCCGCCAACCTGGTCGTCGTCGATCACAACGTGCCCACCACCGATCGATCGCAGGGCATTGCCGATCCGATCTCGCGCCTGCAGGTCGAAACCCTGGACAAGAACGCGGCCGCCCACAAGATGGCCTACTTCAACATCAACGACGTGCGCCAGGGCATCGTGCACGTGATCGGGCCCGAGCAGGGCGCGACGCTGCCCGGCATGACCGTCGTGTGCGGCGACTCGCACACCAGCACCCACGGCGCATTCGCCTGCCTGGCTTTTGGTATCGGCACCTCCGAGGTAGAGCACGTGCTGGCCACGCAGTCGCTGGTCGCGCGCAAGATGAAGAACATGCTGGTACGCGTCGAAGGCCGGCTGGGCGCCGGCGTCACCGCCAAGGACCTGATCCTCGCGATCATCGGGCGCATCGGTACCGCGGGCGGCAACGGTCATGCGATCGAGTTCGCCGGCCCGGCCATCCAGGCGCTGTCGATGGAAGGGCGCATGACCCTGTGCAACATGTCGATCGAGGCCGGTGCCCGGTGCGGCCTGGTGGCCGTCGACGACCCCACGATCCGCTACCGGAAGGGGCGCCCGATGGCGCCCAGCGCCGGTGAATGGGAGCAGGCGCTCGCCTACTGGAAGACGCTGCGCAGTGACGAGGGCGCCCGCTTCGACAAGACGGTCACATTCAACGCCGGCGAGGTCGAGCCGCATGTCAGCTGGGGCACCTCGCCCGAGATGGTGTTGCCGATCTCGGGCCGCGTCCCGGACCCGGACAAGGAGCGCGATCCGGTCAAGCGCGAAGGCATCGAGCGGGCGCTGGTCTACATGGGCCTTAAGCCCAACACCCCGATCACCGACGTGCGTCCCGACAAGATCTTCATCGGCTCGTGCACGAACTCGCGGATCGAAGATCTGCGCCAGGCGGCTGCCGTGGTCAAGGGCCGGCGCAAGGCCGATTCGGTGCGCCTGGCCATGGTCGTGCCCGGTTCGGGCCTGATCAAGGCGCAGGCCGAGTCCGAAGGCCTGGACAAGATCTTCATCAAGGCCGGGTTCGAGTGGCGCGAGGCGGGTTGCTCGATGTGCCTGGCCATGAACGATGACCGGCTCGAGCCGGGCGAGCGCTGCGCGTCGACCTCGAACCGCAATTTCGAGGGCCGCCAGGGCGCCGGTGGGCGTACCCACCTGGTCAGCCCGGCGATGGCCGCCGCCGCCGCCATCGCCGGTCATTTCGTCGACATTCGCTAAGGATCGTCCCATGGACAAACTCACCGTACATCGCGGTCTCGTGGCACCGATGGATCGGGCCAACGTCGATACCGACGCGATCATCCCCAAGCAATTCCTCAAGTCGATCAAGCGCAGCGGTTTCGGCGTCAACCTGTTCGACGAGTGGCGCTACCTGGACATCGGCCAGCCGGGCATGGACAATTCCCGGCGCCCGCTGAATCCGGACTTCGTGCTCAACCAGGCGCGCTACAAGGGCGCCTCGGTGCTGATCGCGCGGCGCAACTTCGGTTGTGGCTCATCGCGCGAACATGCGCCCTGGGCACTGCAGGATTACGGCTTCCGGGCGGTGATCGCTCCGTCGTTTGCCGATATCTTCTACAACAACTGCTTCAAGATCGGCCTGCTGCCGGTGATGCTGCCCGAGGCGGTGATCGAGCGGCTGTTCATGGAAGTGGCCAGCTTTCCGGGGTTCGAACTCATCGTCGACCTCGATCAGCGGCTGGTGCGCACCGTCGATGGCGCGATATCCGAACCCTTCGAGGTCAGCGATCATCGCCGCTATTGCCTGATGAACGGGCTGGACGAGATCGGCCTGACCCTGAAAAAGGCCGACCTGATCCGCGAGTTCGAGAACCGCCGACTGGCCGCGCAACCGTGGCTGAACCGGGCGCTGCGCGCCTGAGACACCCGGCGGCCTTTCTCCGGCGGCCTTTCATTTAGCGCCGACGCGGCCCGTGCGGGCGGGCGGCGACCAGCAACAGGAATCATCATGAAGATCGCAGTATTGGCCGGGGACGGCATCGGTCCCGAGATCACCGAGCAGGCGCTGCGCGTCGTCTCGGCGCTGGCCGCGCTGGGCCTGAAGATCGACACCGAGGCGGCCCCGGTGGGCGGCGCCGGCTACGAGGCGGCGGGCGACCCGTTGCCGGAGGCGACGCTCAAGGTCTGCGAGAGCGCCGACGCGATCCTGTTCGGCGCGGTTGGCGCGCCCAAGTACGACAAACTCGAGCGCCGGCTGCGTCCCGAGCAGGGCCTGTTGCGGCTGCGCAAGCATTTCGACCTGTACGCCAACCTGCGCCCGGCGATCGTCTACCCTGAGTTGGCGCAGGCCTCGAGCCTGAAGGCCGAGGTCGTGGCCGGCCTGGACATCCTGATCGTGCGCGAACTCACCGGCGACATCTACTTCGGCCAGCCGCGCGGCATTCATGTCAATGCCCAGGGCCTGCGCGAGGGCTTCGACACGATGCGCTACAACGAGGCCGAGATCCGCCGGATCGCCCGCACCGCCTTCGAGGCGGCCCGCAAGCGCGGCCGCCGGGTCTGCTCGGTCGACAAGGCCAATGTGCTCGAAACCACCCAGTTCTGGCGCGACATCGTCACCGAGGAGCACGCGAACTACGGCGACATCGAGCTGAGCCACATGTATGTCGACAATGCCGCGATGCAGTTGGTGCGCGACCCGCGCCAGTTCGACGTGCTCGTCACCGGCTTAGCATGTTCGGCGACATTCTGTCCGACGAGGCCTCGATGCTCACCGGCTCGATCGGCATGTTGCCGTCGGCCTCTCGATCAACGAGAAGGCGTTCGGCATGTACGAACCCATTCATGGGTCGGCGCCCGACATCACCGGCAAGGGGGTGGCCAACCCGCTGGCGACCATCTTGTCGCTGGCGATGATGCTGCGTTACTCACTGGGCCAGCCCGAGGCGGCCGACAAGGTCGAGCAGGCGGTCACCCCGGTGCGCAACGGTCTGCGGACGGCGGATATTACGCAAGGGCTGGCGAAGCCACCGTCAGTACGAAGGCGATGGGCGACGCCGTGGTGGCCGCGCTGGGCTGATGCCCGCCGGTCGGTGATCAAGCGCTCGCAGGCAACGACGGTCAGGAGCCGAACAGAGGGCTGGAGTGTGGCAATGCAGGTGGGTTTCGTCGGATGGCGCGGCATGGTCGGGTCGGTGCTGATGCAACGGATGCAGGCCGAGAACGATTTCGAGGGCATCGACGCGACGTTTTTCAGTACCTCGAACGCGGGCGGACAGGCGCCGGCCGGCAAGCGCGCGCTGGTCGATGCGAACGACCTGGCGCGTCTGGGCGAACAAGACGTCATCATCACCTGCCAGGGCGGCGATTACACTGGGGAAATCCACCCGAAGCTGCGGGCAGCCGGCTGGCACGGCTACTGGATAGACGCCGCGTCCACGCTGCGCATGAGCGACGACGCGATCATCATCCTCGATCCGCTCAACCGCCACGTGATCGATGCCGGGCTCGAGAACGGCGTACGCGACTACATCGGCGGCAATTGCACGGTCAGCCTGATGATGCTGGCGCTGAGCGGCCTGCTCGGGCGCGATCTCGTGCAATGGGTCACGGCGATGACCTATCAGGCCGCTTCCGGGGGAGCCCAGCACATGCGCGAACTGGTCGCCCAGATGGGCTCCCACGGCCCACGCGTCGGTGGCCTCGCTGCTGGCCGACCGCAGTCGGGCATCCTGGAGATCGACAGCCGCCTGACCGAACAGCTGCGCTCGGCCGGCCTGCCCACCGAGCATTTCGGCACGGCGCTGGCCGGTAACCTGATTCCCTGGATCGATCGCGACCTGGGCAATGGCATGTCGCGCGAGGAACTCAAGGGGTGATGCCGAGTGCAACAAGATCCTGGCCCAGACGGCCGATCGACGCATTCCGGTCGAGAGCCTGTGCATCCGCATCGGCGCGATGCGTTGCCCTGGCCAGGCGCTCACCATCCAGCTGCGCGAAGACCTCCCGCTGGCCGAGATCAGGCGCTGCTGCGCAACGGTAACGAGTGGATTCGCTGGGTGCCCAACACCCACGCGATGACAGCGTGGCGCGGCTGCATCGGTCGCGGTCACCGGTTCACTGGATATCGCGGTCGGCAGGGTGCGCCAGGGTGGTATCGCGCCCGGCATGGCCTGTTCACCGTTGGCGACCAACTGCTCTGGGGGGCCGCCGAGCCGCCTGCGCCGGATGCTCGGGATCCTGCGCGAGGGACCGCTCACTGATGGCAGGCGTCGCCCCGGCGGGGGATTTGCCGGAGCAACGCTTTGCATTACCTTCTGGACCGGGTGTCTTGTCAATGATCCCGACATTGACCGTTCTAGTAGTACGGTAGCGCCCGGAGATCGGAGAGTGACCGTTTGCTTTGTGCCAGCGGGACCCTGCACAAAGTCGTGTGCTACACGCAACAATCGAACAATCTTGAGGCGGCGTTCAGCTTTGCCTCTGTAAGTGCTTGATGCTACGCTGCATTCATTAGGGAGATCGCTTTGGGAGGCAATGATGCCGTCCAAATTATCGGCTGGAGAAGCTATGTCTCCGGCGTTCGCAAGAAGGCCATTCATGCTGCCATCGTCGGCGCTTTCGCGATTGAATCACCCCGGTCAACGCCGCCGGCCTTGGTCGGTTGACAGTTGAGTCGGGCCTGGGCCGGCCCCTGAGAGCGCGAGTCGAAATCACCTCGCTCAGCCGCGAGGAGGCCTCGAGTCTGTGAGCGCGCCCTGGTGAGCCCGAGGCGTTCCGCCAGGCCGGCCTGGAATTCAATCCGGCGCTCAGCGGCCTGCGCTTCGAGATCCAGCGCACCGAAACCGATCGTCCCGTCATCCAGATCCGTTCGCTTCGGCCGGTCAACGAGCCCTTCATCGACCTGCTGGTCGAACTGAACTAGGCGACCGGCAAGTTCGTGCGCGAGTACACATTCCTGCTCGATCCGCCCGAGTTGCAGCTGGGTAAGGCAGACGCCGTCGAGGGCAAGGGCATCACGGCACCGGTCGCGCCGGCCGCGGTGCCCCCGTTGGTGGCCGTGAACCCGCCGGCGCCGGTGGCCGTGCAAAACCCGGCCCCGGTGGCCGCGCCGCCGGTGCCCGGTTCGCCGGCCACCGCGCCCAGCCTGCTGGCCAACCCGGCCGCGCCCGCCGCCACCATCCGCGCCCGCAGCGCGCCCGGTTGCGGTCGGTGCCCCCGAGGTCGCGCCGATCCGCGCGGTCGCGCAGACGCACACCGTGCAAGAGGCGAGACCCTTGCCGAGATCGCCGAGAAGGCGCGGGTGGGCAACGTGTCGCTGGACCAGGCGATCGTCGCGATCTATCGCAAGAACCCCGACGCTTTCTTTGGCAGCGTGCACCAGCTCAAGGCCGGGGTGACGTTGCAGATGCCGAGATACGCCGAATTGGCCGCGGTCGACTTCAACGATGCGCGCAGCAGAAATGCGCAAGAGCAATGCCGAGTTCGAGGCCTACCGCGCCAAACTGGCCGAGCAGACCGCGAAGCGGCAAGTGACGGCCGAGCCGGCCGCGACGGCCGCAGTCGGTTCGATCGCCGATGCCACGCCGCCCAAGCCGCCGCCGGCCACCGCAAAAGACCAACTCGAGCTGTCCCGCAAGAGCGATAGCGCGGGTTCGGCGACCGCAGGCGGCACCGGCAGCAGTGATGCCAATGCCAACATCGAGGCTTCTCGATCGCCCGCGATACCGCGCTGCGCAACGCGCAGAGCCGGGTGACCGAACTCGAGCGCAACGTCGCCGATCTGCAGCGCCTGCTCGAACTGAAGAACAAGCAGTTGTCGGACATGAGCGACCGTGCCGTCAAGGCCCCGGTCACCAAGCCCGCCCCGATGGCCGACACGACCCCGATGACCACGCCCGCGGCCCCCGTGACGCCGGCCGTCGGCTCACCGGTGACAAGCCCGTCCTCGTCGTCTGGCGCGCCCGCCGCGTCGGCCCTGGCAGCCGCGCCCGCACCCTCCGCGCCCGCTACCACGTCAACGACCCCCGCCGCATCGACATCCGGCAGCGGTGTCAGTGCCCCGGCGCCTGTTGCGCCCGGTGCCGAGGCCGCCCGTGAGGCCGCCCGTGCCGCCCAGGAAGCCGCCGCCAAGGCTGCTGGTCCGACACCGGCCGCCGCGCCCAAGCCGGCCGCCAAGCCGGCACAGGCACCGGTGGCGGCGCAAGAGCCCGAAAGCTGGGTCGATACCCTTCTGGGTAACCCGTACGTGCCGGCCGGCGCCGCGGTGTTGCTGGGTCTGCTGGGCCTGTTCGCCTGGAAGCGCCGCAAGAAGGACGACACCGAGGACCGCTTCGAGGACACGCTGGGCGGCGACGATGCATTCGCGGCCAACTCGTTGTTCGGCACCACCGGCGGCCACGACGTCGACACCACGAACAACAGCCTGTTCAATTCGATCAATGCGAACGGCGATGGCGGCTCGGTCGACGTGCATTCGACCGAGGTCGACCCGATCGCCGAGGCCGAGGTGTACATCGCCTACGGTCGCGAGGTACAGGCCGAGGAGATCCTCAAGGAGGCGCTCAAGCGCCAGCCCGAGCGCCAGGCGATCCGCCTGAAGCTGCTCGAGATCTACGGCGGGCGCAAGGATGCCGGCGCCTACTCGTCGCTGGCCCGCGAAATGTACGACCAGACCGGCGGCCAGAACGAAGAGTGGCCCAAGGTCGTCACGATGGGCTTGTCGATCGACCCGGACAACCCGCTGTACACCGGCGAGGCCGAGCATGGCCCGGCCACGCGCTCGCAGCCCTCGGGCCACACGGGTTCGACCGCCGGCAGCCGGGCGATCGCCGGGGCGGCGGCAGCGGCGGCGGGTGCCGCCGGTCTGGCCGACGCGGTGGGATCCAAGGTCGCCAAGGGTCGTCAGGAGGCCAGCCAGGAGGCTGCCGATCAGTCGGACGTCCTGACCCAGGTCGGCGACCGCCTCGAGGAAGCGGATCAGGCGAGCAGCAAACTGGACGACGATTTCGGTGCCCTCGACTTCAACCTGGACACCAGTGTCGACATGACCCAGGCGCTGGACGAATCGGCTGATGCGCTCGAAGAAGGGCTTGGTTCGTCGGTCGATCTGCCGTCGCTCGATCTCGATTCGCCGCAGGCCAAGACGTCGCCGGAAAGCATCGACGATCTCGGTCTGGACATCCCGTCGATCGATACCTTGTCGGGACCGGCGACCGGTCACGACGCCAGCGAGATCGACCTGTCCTCGATCGGCCTGGACCTGGCCAGCGACGGCGATACGGCGGCGGGCGCCGGTGAACCGGCCCGTTGGCAGGAAATGGCCACGAAGCTCGACCTGGCTTCGGCCTACGAAGAAATCGGTGACAAGGAAGGCGCCCGCGAACTCCTCGAAGAGGTGATCAAGGGTGGCGACAACGCACAACAACAGAAAGCGCAAGCGATGCTTTCGAAAATAAGCTAGGTCCAGCCAGGGACCTTTCAACGGGGAAGCATCGCTTCCCCGTTTTTCTTTGGAGGCGTCGATCGAAGGTCGGCGCATCGTTCAGGCAGGGGAGTGTCGGGTGACTCGGATCGCATTGGTCGTCGCCTACGAGGGGCAGTCGTACGCGGGTTGGCAGGTCCAACCCGATGCGCCGACCCTGCAGCGAACCCTGGAAAGCGCGATCGGCCAGATCGCCGGCGAAGTGGTGGCGACGGTCTGCGCCGGGCGTACCGACGCCGGGGTGCATGCGCTCGGCCAGGTCGTACACTTCGACACCAACGCCCGGCGCGACCTGCAGGCCTGGGTGCGGGGGTCAACGCCTTGCTGCCGCCCTCGATCGCCGTGCAGCGGGCCCGCGTGATGGACCCGGCGTTCCATGCCCGGTTCGATGCGATCGAGCGCGAGTACCGCTACCTGGTCTTCAATGCGCCGGTGCGTCACCCGTTGCTGGCCGGGCGGGTCGGCTGGGTGTTCCGGCCGCTCGATGCGGACCGGATGCAGGATGCGGCACAATGGCTGGCCGGTCGGCACGATTTCTCGTCGTTCCGCGCGTCGCAGTGCCAGGCCCGCTCACCGGTGCGCGAGTTGCGGGCCATCGAGTGCCGACGGCGCGACCGCCTGATCGAGATCCGGTTCCGGGCCGATGCCTTTTTGCATCACATGATCCGCAACATCGTCGGCTCGCTGGTCTACGTGGGTGATGGCCGGCGCCCCGCCGAGTGGATCGGCGAAGTGCTGGCGGCCCGCGACCGGCGCGTCGCTGCCCCGACCTTCGATCCGGACGGCCTTTACTTCATCGGCCCGACCTATCCGGCCGCCTGCGGCCTCGAGCCGCTACCTGTCGATGACCTGTTGCCATGAACGCGTCCGCTACGTCATCTCCCGACCAGGCAGTTCTGCCGCGTTCACGCACGCGGGTCAAGTTCTGCGGCCTGGTGCGTCAGCAGGACGTGCGGGTGGCCGCCAGCCTGGGGGTCGATGCGCTGGGCCTGGTGTTCTATCCCAAGAGCCCGCGCCTGCTGTCACTGGACGAGGCGAAGGCGCTGCGCCGGCACTGGCCCAGCTGGGTGGCCGTGGTGGGCTTGTTCGTCAATGCGCCGCCCGAGCAGGTGCGCGCCTACTCGCTGGCGCTGGGTCTGGATGTCGTGCAGTTTCACGGGGACGAAGACCCGGCGCACCAGTGGCCAGCCTTTTGCCCGATCAGCCATACTGGCGGGCCGTGAGGCTGCGTGAGGCCAGCGATTTGATAACATCGGTGCAATCCTTTCCAACGGCTGAATCCTTTTGCTCGACGCGCATTCTGCCGGCTACGGCGGCAGCGGCCAGGGGTTCGACTGGTCGTTGGTGCCGCCCGATTTGCGGCATTCGCTGATCATGTCCGGCGGCCTCGATGCCGACCGGGTGGCCGAGGCGATCCGCCGTCTGCGTCCCACCGGCGTCGATGTCTCGTCGGGCATCCAGGGAGCCGAACCGCGTGTCAAGGACGCCCAGCGCATGATCGACTTCATGTCGGCCGTCGGCCAGGCCGACGCCCGTCTTACCGAGAGAACCCTTTGAAGCCCTACGACCTTCCCGACGCCAGCGGCCACTTCGGCCCGTACGGCGGTGTCTTCGTGTCGGAAACCCTGATGCACGCGTTGGCCGAACTGCAGGCGTCCTATGAGGAATGCCGGCGCGACCCGGCCTTCATCGCCGAGTTCCACAGCGAGCTGCGCCATTTCGTGGGCCGGCCCTCGCCGATCTACCACGCCAGGCGATGGTCCGACGAACTGGGCGGCGCGCAGATCTACTTCAAGCGCGAAGACCTGAACCACACCGGCGCGCACAAGATCAACAACACGATCGGCCAGGCGCTGATCGCGCGGCGCATGGGCAAGCCGCGGGTGATCGCCGAAACCGGGGCAGGGCAGCACGGCGTGGCCAGTGCCACGGTGGCCGCCCGCTTTGGCATGAAGTGCGTCGTCTACATGGGCTCGACCGACGTCGAGCGCCAGGCCCAGAACGTCTACCGGATGCGCCTGCTGGGTGCCGAGGTGGTGCCGGTCGAATCGGGCTCCAAGACCCTGAAGGACGCGCTCAACGAGGCGATGCGCGACTGGGTGACCAACGTTGCCGACACCTTCTACATCATCGGCACCGTGGCCGGCCCCCATCCGTACCCGATGATGGTGCGCGATTTCCAGTCGGTGATCGGCAAGGAATGCCTCGAGCAGATGCCCGAGATGACCGGTCGCCAGCCAGACTACGTGGTGGCCTGCGTCGGCGGCGGATCGAACGCGATCGGGATCTTCCATCCGTACATCGATCACGAGAACGTGAAGCTGGTCGGCATCGAGGCCGGCGGCGAGGGCGTGGCCAGCGGCCGGCACGCGGCGTCGCTGACTGCCGGCACACCCGGCGTGCTGCACGGCAACCGCACCTACCTGCTGCAAAGCGACGACGGGCAGATCATCGAAACCCATTCGGTGTCGGCCGGTCTCGACTATCCTGGTGTCGGTCCTGAGCACGCGTGGCTCAAGGACAGCGGGCGCGCGCACTACGAGACCATCGACGATGCGCAGGCGCTGGCGGCCTTTCACCAGTGCTGCCGGATCGAAGGCATCATCCCGGCGCTCGAATCGAGCCACGCGATCGCCTACGCGATGCGCCTGGCGCCGACCCTTGCGCGTGACAAGATCATCCTGGTCAACCTGTCCGGCCGTGGCGACAAGGACATGCACACCGTAGCCCGGCAAGACGGGCTGAGCGACTGAGAGCACCATGACCGACCGTATCAAAGCCACTTTCGATCACCTGGCGTCGCAAGGGCGCACCGCGCTGATCCCGTACGTCACGGCCGGATTTCCGCAGGCCGCCGACACCGTGCCGTTGATGCACGAGATGGTCGAGGCCGGTGCCGACATCCTCGAGATCGGGGTGCCGTTCTCCGACCCGATGGCCGATGGCCCGACGATCCAGCGTGCCAACGACAAGGCGCTTGCCCAGGGCATGAAGATGACCGGCGTGCTGGCCATCGTGCGCGAGTTCCGGCGCGAGAACGGACGCACGCCGATCGTGCTGATGGGCTATGCGAACCCGGTCGAACGGATGGGCATGCTGCCCTTCATCGAGGCGGCCCGCTCGGCCGGTGTCGACGGCGTGATCGTCGTCGACTATCCGCCCGAGGAGTCGGCCGAGTTTGCCGCTGCCGCCAAGGCGGCGGGTATCTCGCCGATCTTCCTGCTGGCGCCGACTTCGACCGATCAGCGCATCGAGGCGGTTGCGCAGATCGCCGCAGGGTATGTCTACTATGTGTCGCTCAAGGGCACGACCGGCAGTGGCAACCTCGATGTCGAGCAAGTGCAGCGCCAGGTCGTGCACATCCGCTCGCGGGTGCCGCTGCCCGTGGGCGTTGGTTTTGGCATCCGCGATGCCGAGTCGGCCAAGGCGATCGCCGCCGAGGCCGACGCGGTCGTGATCGGCTCCAAGCTGATCGAACTGGTCGAGGCGGCAGCGGACGCGGACGACGCCCGCGAGCAGGTCCGCGTGTTCCTGGCCGAAATCCGGGCCGCGCTCGACCAGAATCTCAAGCCGGTGCGGGAGGCCTGATGAGCTGGTTCGAAAGACTGATTCCACCAGGCCTGAAGCGTTCGACCAGCGTTGCCAAGAAGGTGCCCGAGGGGGTCTGGGTCAAGTGCCCGTCCTGCGACACCGTGCTCTACGCGGCCGACCTGGGGGCCAACCAGCATGTCTGCCCCAAGTGCAGTTTTCATCTTCGCATCCGGGCGCGTCACCGGCTCGACCTGCTTTTGGATAGCGGTGAGCGGATCGAGATCGGCGCCGGGGTGTCACCGGTCGATGCGCTCAAGTTCCGCGACTCGCGCAAGTACCCCGACCGGCTCGATAGCGCCACCCAGGCCAGCGCAGAGTCAGAGGCGCTGGTCGTGATGCGCGGGCACATTCAGTCGATGCCAGTGGTGGTCGCGTGTTTCGAGTTCGAGTTCCTGGGCGGCTCGATGGGGTCGGTGGTCGGCGAGCGATTCGTGCGCGGGGTGCAGCAGGCGATCGAGCACAAGTGCGGCTTCTTGTCGATCAGCTCGTCGGGCGGTGCGCGGATGCAGGAGGGCGTGTTGTCGCTGCTGCAGATGACCAAGACCACGGCCGCACTGACGCAACTGGCCCAGGCGCGGCTGCCGTACGTGTCGCTGCTGACCGATCCCACGATGGGCGGCGTCTCGGCCAGTTTCTGCTTTCTGGGCGACGTGGTCATCGCCGAGCCGGGCGCGCTGATCGGCTTTGCCGGGCCGCGGGTCATCGAGCAGACGGTGCACGAGAAGCTGCCCGAGGGTTTCCAGCGGGCCGAGTTCCTGCTCGAGAAGGGCGCGCTCGACATGATCGTCGACAGGCGCGCGCTGCGCGGCGAGATCGCCCACCTGTTGGCCCTCTTGCAAAAGCGCCCGTACACGTCGGTGATCGATGCCAAGGCCAAGAGCCTGCCACCGCCCGAGCCGGTCGATTCCGACGTCCAGTCCCTCTGAAGGATTCCATGACCCTGGCGCAGTGGCTCGAGCGCATCGAGCGGATGCACCCGACCGAGATCGAGCTGGGGCTGGAGCGGGTTCGCGACGTCGCCTCGCGCCTCGCCGTCGGCCTGTCGGGAGTGGTATTCACCGTCGGCGGGACCAACGGCAAGGGATCGGTCTGCGCACTGCTAGAGGCGATGACGCTGCACGCCGGTTACCGGGTCGGCACCTACACGTCGCCGCATCTGCTGCGTTTCAACGAGCGCGCCCGGATCAACGGCGAGGCGGTCGACGACCAGTCACTGGTAGCCGCATTCGAAGCCGTGGAGGCCGCCCGCGAATCGGTCTCGCTCACCTATTTCGAGTTCTCCACGCTGGCGGTGTTGCACCTGTTCGCGGCACACAGGCTGGATGTCGTGATCCTCGAGGTCGGCCTGGGCGGTCGGCTGGACGCGGTGAACATCGTCGATGCCGATTGCGCGATCGTCACCTGTGTGGACATCGACCACGTGGGTTTCCTGGGCGACACCCGCGAGGCCATCGGGCTGGAGAAGGCCCATATCTACCGGGCAGGGCGGCCGGCGATCTGCGCCGATCCGGCGCCGCCCAGGAGCCTGGTCGCGTATGCGCAACGGATCGGCGCCGATCTCTGGTTGTTCGGGCGCGATTTCAACTATGCCGGCGATCGGCGGCAGTGGTCGTTCGGCGGCCGGGCGCAGCGGCGAAACTCACTGGCCTACCCGTCGTTGCGCGGCGCCAACCAGCTGCTCAACGCCTCCGGGGCACTGGCGGCGCTGGAGGCAATGCGTGACCGACTGGTCATTCCGCAGCAGGCGGTGCGGGTGGGCCTGGCCAATGTCGAGCTGCCGGGCCGCTTCCAGGTGCTGCCGGGCCGACCGACCGTGGTGCTGGACGTGGCCCATAACCCGCACGCAGCGGCCCACCTGGCCGCGAACCTGGACAACATGGGCTTCTTTCCCTACACCTACGCGGTTTTCGGGGCGATGGCCGACAAGGATATCGACCGGATGCTCGATGCCCTCGGCGAGCGGATAGACCACTGGAGCGTCGTGGATCTGCCGACTCCGCGCGCTGCCACGGCCAGCGACCTGCTGGCCCGCCTGCGGGCCCGCGGCTACGGCGCGACCGGGGAGCGGACCGCCAGGCTGGCGCCCGATCCGGCCGACGCACTGGCCCAGGCCCGCGAGTTGGCCGCAGAAAACGACCGGATCGTGGTGTTTGGCTCTTTTTACACGGTGGCCGGCGCGCTGGTCGGCCGTTGACAGTCCGAAAAGGGGTGTGGCTGGACATCACATCCGCGCCTTGCCCGATCCGGGCAGGCATTACAATGGCTGCTTGGCGCGCCGCTAACGACTGATCGGCGAACCAGCCTCCCCACCCCCTCCATGCACTTGACGACAGGCGATATGGTCAGGCGATCTCCTCCCAAGAATGAAGCCCAGGACCCGACGCTTCCGCACAAGAAGCGGGCGCGCTGGCGCGTGATCGGGGCGGCCGTGCTGGCGATGGCGGCGGTCGTGATCCTGCCGTTGGCTCTCGAATCCGAACCCAAGCGGCCGCTCGCCAAGGTCGAGATCCGGATTCCGCAGCGGGCCTACCTGGAACACGGCAACCGGACCTGGCTCGATACCGCCAGCCGCGATGCACCGCCGGCCGAGATCATCGCGGCCTCGGGCGACATCGTGCCGCCGGTGAGCCCCGGCCTGGTGGTCAGCGAGGATGCGGGTCCTGTCCCGCCGGCCGAAAGCGAGCCGGCACCTGCGGTCCAGGCCCCTGCGCCGGTCGCGGCACCCCCGGTGATCCGGGTCGATGTCGATTCCAAGGGCAAGGCCGCGGCCCCCGGGTCGGAGTCGACCAGGTCCGGCAAGGCCGCGGCGCCCGAAAAGGCGGCAGCGTCCAAGGCCGCGACAAAAGAGGCCGCCAAGCCCGAACCGAAAGCAACGGCCAAGGCCAATTCGGGCAACCAGGAGGCCGCCGCCAAGGCCAGCAAGCTGGCCAAGACGGCGCCGGCGGCCGACGCCGCCCCGCCGATGCCCAAGCGGCGCACCGACCGCGCCGATCTGCAATCGGCATCGCCCAGTGGCTACGTCGTGCAGATCGGCGCGTTCTCGTCACCCAAGGGGGCACGCACGCTGGTCGCGCGCGCCCGCGAACTGGGCTTCGAGGCCTATACCGAGACCCTCAAGACCAAGCAGGGCGACCGGATCCGCGTGCGGGTCGGTCCCTACCTGACACGGGAGCAGGCCGACGTCGCCCGTTCCAAGCTGCGCAATCGTGGTGTCGATTCCGTCCTGATCGCGCCCTGACCGGATGGCCTTTCTTGCATCCCTGACCGGGTGGGACTACCTGGTGTTGTTCGTTGTCCTGATGTCGCTCGGCCTGGGGGCTTTCAGGGGCATGGTGCGCACGGTGGCAGACCTGGCCAGTTGGGCGGTCGCGTTCATCGCGGCGCCGCTGCTCAGTCCGCTGGTCTTGTCGATTCCCGGCATGGCGCCGTACCCGTCGCTGGCGCTGGTGCTCTCTTTCGTCGCGGCGTTTTTCCTGACCCGGCTGGTCGGCGTGGCAGTGGCCAAGGGCCTGACCAGCGTCGGTCTGGCCGGTGCCGACCGGGCGCTGGGGGGCCTGGTGGGCCTGGTGCGCGCGGTGTTGATCGTCGCGGGTATCGCCACCGCAGGCAAAATGATCGAACTGGACAAGCAACCGGCCTGGAAGGCGGCAGTCAGCCGCGACTTGCTCGAGGTGGCCGCCCGGACGGTTCAGCAATATGTGCCCGCCATGCCCGACCTGCGCCAGCTCGCGCGGGGCCGGGCTTCCTGATCAATCGAGAGGTTTACCCATGTGCGGCATTCTTGGTGTCGTCTCCCACAAGCCCGTCAACCAGCTGCTGTACGACGGGTTGCTGCTGATGCAGCACCGGGGCCAGGATGCGGCCGGCATTTCGACGACGCATTCGAAGAACTTCAGCATGCACAAGGACAACGGCATGGTGCGCGATGTCTTTCGCACGCGCAACATGCGCTCGCTGCCAGGTCGTAGCGGCATTGGTCATGTCCGCTACCCGACCGCCGGTACCGCGGGTAACCTCGAGGAAGCGCAGCCGTTTTACGTGAACGCGCCGTTCGGCATCACGTTCGCCCACAACGGCAACCTGACCAATTCGGCGCAACTCAAGCAGGAGATGTTCCTGCGCGATCGGCGTCACATCAACACCGAGTCCGATTCCGAGGTGTTGCTCAATGTGTTCGCCAACGCACTGCAGGCGGCCGCACCCGGAGTCAGCCTCGATCCGGACGCGATCTTCAAGGCGGTTGCCGAAGTGCATGCCCGGGTGCGTGGCGGCTACGCCTGCGCCGCCGAGATCGCCGGCTATGGTGTCGTGGCCTTTCGTGACCCGCACGGCATCCGGCCGATCTGCTACGGGGTCCAGGAGACCGATGCCGGTACCGAGTACCTGGTGGCGTCCGAGTCGGTGGCGCTGCACGGGCTGGGGTTCGAGCTCGTGCGCGACGTGCAGCCGGGCGAGGCGATCTTCATCGACCTGGACGGCAACTTTCACAGCCGCCAGTGCGCGGCCAATGCCTCGTTGAATCCCTGCATCTTCGAATACGTGTATTTCGCACGGCCCGATTCGATCATCGACGGCGCCTCGGTGTACGCCACCCGCCTGAACATGGGCGAGTATCTGGCGCAGCGCGTGGCCAGCGAATTGCGGGCCGGCGATATCGATGTGGTGATGCCTATCCCCGATACCTCGCGCCCATCGGCGATGCAGATGGCGATGCGCCTTGGCATCGCTTACCGCGAGGGCTTCATCAAGAACCGCTACGTCGGGCGCACGTTCATCATGCCGGGGCAGGAGGTGCGCCGCAAGTCGGTCCGCCAGAAGCTCAATGCGATGAATATCGAGTTCAAGGGCCGTAATGTGCTGCTGGTCGACGATTCGATCGTGCGCGGCACGACCTCGCGTGAGATCGTCCAGATGGCCCGTGAGGCCGGGGCCAACAAGGTGTACTTCGCGTCGGCCTCGCCTCCGGTGCGTTACCCGAACGTCTACGGTATCGACATGCCGACCCGGGGCGAACTGATCGCCCACGGCCGCACCGACGAACAGATCCGGATGGCGCTGGGCGCCGATGCGCTGATCTACCAGAATGTCGATTCGATGCGCCGCGCGATCAGCGACGTCAACCCGCTGCTGCGCTCATTCGAATCGTCTTGCTTTGACAGCCGCTACATCACCGGCGATGTCGACGATGCCTATCTCGATGCACTGGAGGCCCACCAGAAGGCCCAGCAACTGGGCCAGGAGGCCGAGGCCGCCCGCGACCAGATGAGCCTGCAGTTCGCGGCCGGAGCCCGCTGAACTGCGCTATACTGGATTTTTAAGCGCTGATTTGTCCCAGCTTGCGAGCGCTCAATAAATTCGGCTAAAAATTCGGTCGGTCGCCATCCGCGCGAAGCGACGACGAAAAGGGGGCGCCCGCCAGCGTCTTCATGCGAATCCGTCGAACACATTGAGCCCGTTGAGCCCGGCCAGGGATCAGCGGGTTTCGTTCACCTGGAGACGCCCTTGTCCACATCCTCCCGTTCCGGCCCCCCCGCCCAGTGGCATCCGGAAACCCTGGCCATTCGTACCGGCCTGGCCCGCACGGCCTATCAGGAGCACAGCGAGCCGCTGTTTCTGACCTCGAGTTTCGTGTTCGAGAACGCGGCCCAGGCCGCCGCGCGCTTTGGCAATACCGAGGCGGGCTTCATGTACTCGCGGGCCGGCAACCCGACCGTCGCCGCATTCCAGCAACGGCTGGCGGCGCTCGAAGGGGCCGAGAGCTGCGTCGGTGCCGCCTCGGGCATGGCGGCGATCGTCGCCAGCATCATGAGCCTGTGTTCGGCGGGTGATCACCTGGTGGCTGCGCGCGAGGTGTTCGGCGCGACGATGCAGCTGTTCGGCATCCTGCGCCGTTTCGGTATCGAAACGACCACGGTGCCGCTCACCGATGCACAGGCCTGGCGGGACGCGATGCGCCCCAACACGAAGCTGCTGTTCGTCGAATCGCCTTCGAACCCGCTGACCCAGGTGGCCGATATCGGGGCGCTGTCCGAGATCGCGCACGCGCAAGGCGCGCGGCTGATCGTCGACAATTGCTTTTGCTCGCCGGCGGTGCAGCGGCCGCTGGCGCTGGGCGCCGACCTCGTCGTCCACTCGGCAACCAAGTACCTGGATGGCCAGGGCAGGGTGCTGGGGGGCGCCGTGGTCGGAGACCGCGCGACCGTCGACGACCTGGTGCTGCCGTTCCTGCGCACCACCGGCGGCGTGTTGTCGCCGTTCAATGCCTGGGTCGTGCTCAAGGGCATGGAAACCCTGAACATCCGGATGGCCGAGCATGGCCGGCAGGCGATGCAGCTGGCGCAGTGGCTGCGCGAGCACCCGGCGGTCAGCCGGGTTCACTACCCGGGCCTGGCCGATCATCCACAGCATGCCCTGGCGATGCGCCAACAGCGCAGCGGCGGGCCCTTGCTCAGCTTCGAGGTCGTCGGCGAGGGCGAGGCCGGGCAGCGGGCCAACGCCTGGCGGCTGATCGATGCCTGCCAGATGATCTCGATCACCGCCAACCTGGGCGATGTGCGCAGCACCATCACGCATCCCGCCTCGACCACCCATGCCCGGGTGGACGCGCAGGCCCGCCGCGAGGCCGGCCTGCGGGAAAGCCTGGTGCGCCTGGCGGTCGGTCTCGAGAATCCGCTGGACATCCAGGCCGACCTGGCCAGTGGGCCTCGCGCTGTTGGCCTGAGCGGGACTGGCGCGCAGGCATGGCATGATCCGGAACGGTTTTACGCACTCATTGGAGATCAAGCATGCAGAGATTGCCCAAGTCGGTCGCGCGACTGGCCGCGCTGTTTGCCGTGGTATTTGCCGCGGCGCCACCGGTCATGGCCGCAGGACAGGCCCCGGTCATCCGCCCCGGTCTTTGGGAAGTGACCAAGTCTGGCGACCTGGCCGGCTGGATCCGCTTGCAGATGGGCGACCTCGAGGCGCAGTTGCAGGGCCTGCCACCCGACCAGCAGGCCCAGATCCGGCAAACCATCAAGGCGCAGATCGACGCCTTCGGTGCGCCGGAGAAGTCATGCGTCAGCGCCGAGGAGGCGGCCAGTTTCTGGCAGGATCAACTGACCAGCGACGATTGCCGGCGCACGCTCGACTGGCAGGCGCCCGGTCAGGGCATCATGCGCGCGCAGTGCGAGGGCGGCCGCAACGCGACGACGCAGATCACGTCGCGCGGCGCCGATGAATTCTCGATGGCCACCGACAGCGCCACGCCGTCGGGCGCAAAGATCGCGTTCACGCTCAACATGCGCCGCCTGGGCGCAGATTGCGGCGCGCTCAAGCCCTGAACGAGACGGGAGAACCGATGAGAACGCCAACACAGGCGAGCCTGCTGCTCCTCGGGCTGTTGCTCGCCGCCCCCACGCTCGCCACGGAGCCCGTCGCGCCCGCCGGCCCCACGATCCAGCCCGGCCTCTGGGAGTCCACCCGGGGCGGCGACCTCAAGGGTTTGATGGCCGCGCAGATCGCCGAGGCCGAGGCCGGGCTCGCCACGCTGCCCGAGGCCCAGCGCGAGGCGATCCGCGCGACGATGAAGACCCAGCTGGCCGATCTGGCCAAGCCCCGGCGCGCGTGCATGAGCGAGGAGCAGGCGCGCCATTTCTGGCGCGACCAGATGCGCGATGCAACATGCCGCCGCTCGATCCGCTGGACGGCGCCGGGCCAGGGCGAGATGACCCGGCACTGCGGGCAGGGACGAACCGAGACGACCGCGATCACGGTCGTCGACGGGCAACAGGTCACGATGGCGCTGTCGGGCAGCACCGCTGCGGGCCGGCCGATCGAGCTCACGATGACGTTGCGCCGGATCGGCGACGACTGCGCCTCGGCCAAGCCCCGTTAGGATGGCTTACCGCGTGTAGCCTCAACTGAGCCGCCGCCTGGCTCAGGGGGGTGATGCGTAAAGTTGCCCGCCGTCGACGTTGAAAACCGTCCCGGTCAGGTAGGCGGCCCGCGCCGAACAGGCGAAGACGGCGAGGTCTGCGATCTCGCGTGGCTCGATCGGTCGTCCGAAAGGCAGGCCTTCGGTCAACTCGCGCCAGCGTTCGGCATCGCCCAGTGAGCGGGCAGCCTGGGCGCGCAGCAGGGTCTCCATCCGGTCGCTGCGGGTCAGCGACGGATTGATGCCGAACACGCGAACCCCGTGCGCAGGACTGGCGGCGCCGACGGCCTGCGTGAACGCAATCAGCGCGGCATTGGCAGTGGAACCGCAGATGTAATTGCTGCGCGGCGCCGCACCGGCCATGCCGATGATGTTCACGATGATGCCGCTGCCGCGCTGCTCCATCCGGGGCAGCAGCGCGCGCACCAGGTTGATGTAGCCATAGACCTTGAGCTCCCAGGCCTTGCGCCAGGTTTGATCGTCGATATCGTCGAGCGAGCCACCGGGAATGGCCCCGGCATTGTTGACCAGGATGTCGGTGTCCCCGGCCGCCACCACCAGGCCGGCCACGCCATCGGCTGTCGCCAGGTCCAGGGCCAGGGTCTGCGCAGCGATGCCGGTCTGCTGTTCGATCGGGGCGGCGGCCTTGTCGAGCGTGGCGGCCGATCTGCCCACCAGCGTCGGTATCGCCCCCTCGCGGGCGAACGAAAGCGCAACATCCAGGCCGATGCCCTTGGAGCCGCCGGTGACGACCACGCGCTTGTTCGAGAGTTCAAGATCCATCAGGGTGTCCTTGAAGAGGATTTTCAGGGCGACGGCGCAGGGACCTGCGCCGTGTACCAGTCGGCGATCTGGGCTCCTTGCAAAAAGCAGACGCCGGGCGTATCCAGCAACAGGTCGAGCATACGCTCGAACGACCCGAACCGGTGCGGAACCCCGATCAGGTGCGGATGCAGCCCCAGGCTCAGGACCCGCGGGCGACGCGAGGCCTCGCGCACGAACAGCGACAATGTGCGTTGCAGGCGCGCGAACATTTCGTCCGACGTGTGCTTCTCGACGGCGTAGATGATCGAATCGTTGATCTCGAGGTTGTAGGGCAGGCTGAGCAGCGGGCCGTTGGCGGTGTGCATCCAGTTGGGCAGGTCATCGACGACCCAGTCGAACACGTAATCGATCCCGGCGGCCTTCAGGTGCTCGGGCGTGTCGTTGCTTTCGCGCAGCCCGGGGCTGAGCCAGCCACGCGGTCGAGTGCCGGTGAAGGCGGCCAGGGTGTCGAGGCTGGCATTGATGATCTCGTTCTCGGCGCCGGCGTGATTGAGCGCTTTTTGCTGCATGCCGTGTCCGATGAACTCCCAGTTGACGTCGTGCATTGCCTGGGCGGCGCGCGGGTAGGCCTGGACAACGCCCGCGTTGCACGAGGTGGAGGCGGTCAGCTTGCGCGACTCGATCGCCTCGATGATGCGCGGCAAGCCGCAACGCATGCCGTAGTCGGCCCAGCTGAAATTGGGCACGTCGGGCACGGTTTCCTTGCCGTGGGGCGGCGTGATGATCGTGCGCGGCATTGGCGCTTCGAACGCCCAGTGCTCGACATTGACCACCAGGTGAACCAGGATGTTCCCGTCGGAGTGCGGCGTCAGCGCCGGACCCTCGTCGGAGAAGCGGTAGGGAATGCGGGGATTTGCCATGGCGGTTTGCCTCAGTGCCGGATCTGGTGAAGGATGTTGCGCTTCATCGCATTGAACTGCTCACCGGTCGTGTCCTCGATGGTGCGCGGTCGGGCCAGCGGGACCTGCATCCGCGCCTGTATCCGGCCGGGGCGCGCCGACATCACGTAGATCGTGTCGGCCAGGAACAGCGCTTCGTCGATGTCGTGCGTGACGAAGACGATCGTCGGCCCGAGTCGTTGCCACACCGACAGCAGCAATTCCTGCATGCTCAGGCGGGTCTGGGCATCGAGCGCGCCAAACGGCTCGTCCATCAGCAACACTTCGGAGCCCAGCGTCAGGATGCGGGCGATGCCCACGCGCTGGCGCATGCCGCCCGACAATTGCACCGGCAGGTGGTTCTTGAAATCGGTCAGGCCGACGATCTCCAGCATCTCGTGAGCACGCGGCTCGTAGCTGGCGCGGGCCAGACCCTGGGTCTTGGGACCGAACACCACGTTCTCCCAGACCGTCAGCCACGGAAACAGGGCACCCTCCTGGAACACCACACCGCGGTCCGGCCCGGGCTTGTCGGGTACCTGGCCGTTGACTGTCAGCTGGCCGCCGGTGGCGCGCTCGAACCCGGCGATGATGTTGAGCAGCGTCGACTTGCCGCAACCGGACGGACCGAGCAGGGCGACGAATTCTCCGGCCTGGACCTGCAGGTCTATCCGGTCCAACGCCTGAACCGGCGGGTCGGTCGGGTAGGTCTTGTCGACCTGTTCGATGGAAATCGCGGGCATGGCGCTCAGTGGTTTTGCAGGATTCGCCAACGCAGCACGCGTTGCTCGAGAATGACGATCAGGCGGTCGCTCAGGTAGCCCATGATCCCGATGGACACCATGTCGGCCAGCACGATGTCCATGCGGCCCACGTAGTAGGCGTCCCACAACACGTAGCCCAGGCCGGACTTCACCGCGACCATCTCGGACACGATCACCGCCGTCCAGGAAATGCCCAGGCCGATGCGCAGTCCGGTGAAGATCGAAGGCATCGCCGACGGCGCGACCACCCGGCGCAGCAATTGCAGGCGGGTGGCGCCCATCATCAATGCCGCACGCACCATGTTGCGCTCGACGTCGCGCGCGCCCTGGGTGGTGTTGACGATGATCGGGTAAAGCCCGCCGAGAAAGATCAGGAACACGGAACCGAGATCACGAATCCCGAACAGGGCGATCGAAAACGGCAGCCACGCAGTGATGGGGATCGGGCGCAGGCTCTGGATCATCGGGTCGATCAACTAGACCAGGGCGACTCCATCCGATCAGCAGCCCGAGCGGGAATACCGACGGCAGCCGCCATCGAGAACCCTTGCAGCACCCGCAATGACGAGCTCTGCACGCGTTGGCCAGCTCCTCAGGTGCCCTGGCAGATTGAGGCTCTCAGGCCGCGTGCCGAACACCCAGTCCCGCCAGCCATGCAGCACGGCCAACGGGGTGGGCAGCACGCCGGCCATCTCGAGCGGCTGCCGAAGAACTGCCAGAGCAGGAGGACTGCCGCCGGGACGATCAGTCCCAGCGCGAGCTGCTTGGGGAGCGCCATCGACGCCCTCAGCGCCTGATTTCCTGCGCCATGCTGTCGTCGAACAGCTCGGCGGCGGCGGTGGCGGCCACGTCTTTCTGGATGACGCCATTCTTGAAGGCCGCGGCGGTCGGCGGCCGACCTGGTCCTTGGTGAGGACGCCGCCCAGCTTCTGATGACCTTGGCCGATGAGCGGGTCACTTCCAGCGGCAGGCCGGTGTACTGCGCGTAAGCCTGGGCAAACGCCTCGGTGTCCTTGGCCAGCCGGGCCTCGGCATTCAGGGTAGGCCCAGAGTAAAACGGCGCACCGCTTCCTTCTTGTTGGCCATCGCATCGCCGGAAGCTGCCAGCAAGCCTAGCTCGGCTCCCACCGACTTGGACTGGCTGTACTCGAGTTTGGGCGCAAAGTAGGCGGCATCTTCGGCGACGGCCTGCGATTCGAACGGCTCCCACAAGACCATCGCATCGATATCGCCACGCTTGATGGCTTGCACGAATGCGGTGCCTGTTCTGGATGTTCACCGGGGTGAACGTGTTGTAGGGAATGTCCTTCTCGATCATCGTCATCGCCCACTGGAACCATACGGCCGAACCCGGCGCGATGCCGACCTCTTGCCCGCGATGTCATTCCAGTCGTCGATCTGTACCCCTTGCGCACGACCAGGTTCTTCGACGAACTGCCTACGCCGGTCACTGATGAGGTTCTTGCCGCCTTGGGATGCGGCGATGGCGTCGCCCGCGCCCACGGCCGAGATGTCGACCGAGTTGGACAACAACGCGGTGCGGGCGTCGGCATAGCGCACGAACTCGGCCCGCTTGACAATGACATTGAGCCGCTTGAGCTCGTCCTCGATGCCCAGCATTGGCGACAGGTGGCCGACCGACGAAGCCGATGGTCAGCGTTTCGGGCTGCGGCAACGGGGCCGAGCGGGGCCCACGGCATGGGCAGCCGTGGTCAGAGCCGCTATGGCGACGGCGGCGAACACTGGTCTTACATTCATGGTCAACACCCTGGAAACGTGATCAATGGGTGATGGCGGCGGGCCGGCGCAGGCTAGACAACCCCGTCGGCATGAAACTGGCGGATCTGGTCCGATGTGCAGTTTGCCGGCGAGGATCTCGTCGGTGTGTTCTCCAGCCGGGGGCGGGGGCGACCACGCTCGATCCGGTGCGCGTGAGCGTGACCGGGGAGGTGATGTAATGCATCGGCCTGCCCAGGTCGGCAGGTCCAGCGTGGCGGTGACCCCCAGGTGCCGGACCTGCTCATCCTCGAACACCTGCGGAACCGTGTAGACAGGCCCCGCCGGTACCCCCCTGCTTCGTTCAGCGCGCGCTGACCCATTGCAATGGTGCGCGTGGCGAGTAGCCGTTCAGGAGCGCATTCAGGCGCTCCCGGTGTTTGACGCGCAGCTTCTCGGTTTCGAACTGGCAGCTCGAGCGGCCATT
The DNA here is from genome assembly GCA_041396665.1 of Burkholderiaceae bacterium. Taxonomy (GTDB): domain Bacteria; phylum Pseudomonadota; class Gammaproteobacteria; order Burkholderiales; family Burkholderiaceae_E; genus JAUIAI01. The sequence continues at coordinate 39,324 of JAWKYE010000028.1, read as the reverse complement.
CCGGATGGTTCGGCCTCGCATAGGCGCAGCCAGTTGCCCTGTCCGGAGGCGCCCAGGTTGAAAACGCCGTCACTGGCCCTGAACAAACCCATGGGGCTGCTGGTCGTGATCGTTGCCGACCTGTACCGGCAGGTCGTCGTCGTTCAGGTAGCGGGCGACCCGAAGTCCATCATCGCGATCTGCGTGCATGCAATAGCGACGCATGAACCACTGGCCCTTGCCGGACACCTCGCGCTCGAGCAGCGCGCGGTCAGCGTGCCCAGCGCCGCGTACAGCCCGGCACTCATGTCGGCCACGGCCAACCCGGCCCGCACTGGTCCTGCGTCGGGGTGACCGGTCACCGACATCAGGCCGCCCATGCCCTGGATGATCTGGTCGAACCCGGGTCGCTTGGCGTACGGCCCGTCCTGGCCGAATCCGGAAATGCTGGTCAGGATGATGCGCGGATTGACCGCGGCCAGCGACTCGTAGTCAAGGCCGAACTTGTGCTTGACGTCGGGTCGCCAGTTCTCGACCAGCACGTCGGCGGTGCTGACCAGCTTCATCAGGATGTCGCGCGCACCGTCGCGCTTGAGGTTCAGCGTCATCGAGCGCTTGTTGCGATTGATGTTCTGGAAGTCGCCGCTGGCGCGGTTGCCGCGTAGCCATGGCCTCGTTCGGATCCACGCCCCCTGCGGTGGCTCGATGCGGACCACGTCGGCGCCGAAATCGGCCAGCATGCGCACGCAGTTGGGTCCGGCGCACCCGCGAGAGGTCGAGCACGCGAAATCGGGATAGTGCCGGGCTGGCCTGTATCTTGGTCATCAGGAATCGAAGCTTTTGAAGTGAATGCGCGGCGAAACCATCGCTGCCGAAGTCGCGCCTGCACCGCCCGGGCAAAGCGCAGCAACTGCAGCGTTCATGGAACGGGCGTGCGACCAGCTGGATGCTGACCGGCATGCCCGGTCGTCGCGACCGATCGGCACGACCAGCGCGGGCAATCCAGGAAGACAAAGCCCATGTAGCAGTAAGCGTGGTATCACGGACGGTCCGATGCCGGCTGTCACACGACCTGGCGCTGCCAGCTCGGAACGGCCGCCGGCAGCAGGCAGCAATACTCAACGGTGATCTGCAGCGCGTTCACTAGCGTACCGCAGAGCCAGGCATCTGCAACCCAGAGCGCGCTGCGTATCTGTCTTGGCGGACGGCAACTGGCAGGCGACCGCCTCGACGGCCGATGGGCCTGGCGCGCCAACAGCTCGACGCGGTAAGGTGTCACGCCTGCCTGTGCGCAGGACGATCTCGGCAAGGTTCGTCAGCGGTTGATGATCCAGCCATCGGCTCGTCCGGCTCTCGATCCGCCAATCCTGGATGAACTGGTCGATGACCGAGGCAACCCGCGGATCCAGGTCCGCTTCGGGTAGCCAGGCCCTGACGGCGGCCGGCGCCTTGGCCGGCCGGCGCAGCAACCCGGGATCGGCGATCGCGTCCAGCACGAGCAACGCATCATCGGCAGACGCCAGCAGGCCGACACTGTCGAGCGAAGGCGCCAACGGCCGGACGCTGGTGAGCGGGACAAGGCCGGACGTGGTCTTGAGCCCCAGCAGGCCGCAGGTGGCTTCGCCGGGATCCGGACCGAGCCGGCGGTATCGGTGCCCAATGACGCGTAGGCCATTTCGCTGGCCACGGCCACGGCACTGCCGCTGGACGAGCCGCCCACCATTGCCGATGTCCGCAGCGGATTGACGCAACGGTGCGTGTAATGGTCGTTGAGACCGGATCGCGCCGCAGGCATCGGGCGCTATGACGAGGTTGGCCAGGTGACAGGCACCCAGCGCGGTGAGCCGGCCGAGCGCGGCCGCCGCGGCGATCCCGGGCGCCGCGGCGCCGTCGTCCCGACCCCGGCCCGGGTGGCGCCCGGGGGTATCGAAGATGTCCTTGTGCGCCAGACCGACCCCGGTCAACGGACCGCCGGTCACGACGGGATCGTCAGCGCGGGGGGTGGGACGGACAACGCAGTGGTAGGTCTTGTCGAGTCGCGCCAGGCGCAGGCATTGTGCCGCGACGGCTTCCTGGGGGCTCAGATCGCGCCTGCCGACAGCATCGCGCAGCGCGGCCAGTGTCGCTGGCAATTCAGCCATCGGCCAACTCTTCCAGGGTTTGGGCGAACGTACTGGCCTGTTGCCCGGCGGCGTGCTCGAACCCTTGATCCCGGATCGCGTCCGACGCTGCCGAGGCCAGGCGGACCAGCGTCTTGGCGACCCGACGGGTTTCCAGTGGATCCGCGCCACCCTCCCTTTGGTTCAGCAGCGCCAGGAACGCCGACAGGTCTGTCACGGCCGGGGCATCGGGCTGGGTTCGGGCGCTGTGATCAGTCGGCGGCATCTGGATACACAAAACTGCACTAAATATACATATGCGGCAAACTACAATACATCGTTGGACAACGCAACCAATAGTCTGAATGGCTCGTTCAAAACCAGGCTTCACCAAAGCCAGTGACCAGATCCGGATCGAAATCGAAACGGCCATCGAGCAGGGCACGTTGCTGCCGGGGGATTCGATCGACGAGTCCGAACTGGCGGCGCAGTACCAGGTCTCGCGTACCCCGATCCGCGAAGCCCTGATCCGGCTTCAGGCGCAGGGCCTGCTGTCCAGCCGGCCGCGGGGCGGTATGACCGTGGCGAAGATGGATTTGCCGCAGCTGCTCTCGATGTGGGAACTGATGGCCGAACTCGAAGGCGTCGCGGTTCGCCTGGCGAGCCAACGGATGACGGCCCGGCAATTGGCCGACCTCGTTGCCAGCCACGAGAGCAGCCGCGCGGTGATGGAGGCCGACGATGCCGATGGTTGGCAGGAGGCCAACCTTCGCTTCCATGAATGCATTTACAGCGCGGCGCGCAACAAATATCTTCGCCAGGACATCCTGCGCATGCGCGCACTGACCGGCTACTACCGTCGCCACGCGTTCGGCGCGCTAGGAAGGATCCGCACGTCGTTCGAGCAGCATGGGCAGATCGTCGCCGCGCTGCAGCGTGGCGATGCCGCGGCCGCCTCGACGAAGATGATCGATCACATGCGACCGGCCAGCGATGCCGAAGGCCTGACGAATTTCATCGCCAACATGGCAACGGACGGGCCGTGACCCGTGGCCGGCCGCAATCCGGGTCGCGCACGAACCGCCTGGTCCGCAGTCAGTAGCGAACGTCGGCAGAGGCCGGTGCCGTCGGCGAGGCTTTCTCCTGTCGGACTGCCTCGGCCAGGTCGGCCAGGTAATCGGACAGCGCGGCGACATGGAACATCGACATCATCCGGTGGATCGCCGGTGGCCGGCGCACCAGCCCGGGCAGCCATCCCCTGGCCTGCAGGCGGTCGCTGACGGCGAAGATGTTCATCGACGGGGCGGCGAAGGCGGTGATCGCCAGGTGGGGATCGCCCAGGATCTGCAGGCCGTCGATGTCGCGCACGCCTTGCCGGTAGGAGGCGACGCCGGCCATCAGGTCGCGGGCGATCTGCTGATAGCCCTCGCGGCCCAGGTGTTGCAGGATCGCCCAGGCCGCGGCCACGCCGCCGGCAGGGCGGGTGCCGACGATGGTCGGCGTGACGAAGCGCCCGCTTGGCCACGCATCGAAATCGAACGGCTGGTGTTCGGCGAGCGCGGCGTTGCGGTACAGCACGGTCGACGCCGGTTTGGGGCAGAAACCGTATTTGTGCAGATCGGCCGAGATCGAGTTCACGCCCTCGATGGCGAAGTCGAAATCGGGAATGTCGTGGCCGTTGGCCTTGACGAAGGGGGCCAGGTAGCCACCGACGCAGGCATCGACGTGCAGCCACAGGCGGCGCTCGCGCGCAAGCTCGGCGAGCGCGGCGATCGGATCGATCACGCCGAACGGAAAGCACGGCGCCGAGCCCACCAGCATGATCGTGTCATCATCGATCAACGGCGCCAACGCACCCGGATCGGCCCGGAAATCGGTGCCGGCCGGTGCCCGGCGGATCGTCAGGTCCATCAGGCTGGCGGCCTTGTCAAAGGCCGGGTGGATGGTGTCGGGGGCGACGATGTTGCCCCTGTGGTTGGGGTCGTCGCGCACGGTGCGCGCGTGGTTGCGACAAGCCCGCACGGCCAGGACGATGCTTTCGCTGCCGCCGCTGGTCATGAAGCCGCGCGCGCCCTGCGGGGCGTGGAACAGGTCGAGCGCCATGCCGATGACGTCGCGCTCCATGCGCGCCACGCTCGGAAACGCGCGGGCCGCGCCAAGCGCATTCTCGGAGAAATACGCCGAGAACGCCTGCTGGCCCAGGTCGGTGACCGCGTCCGATCCCTTGAACACGAAAAGCGGCACCCGCCCGTGCTGCCAGTCGGCATCTCCGGCCTTGAGTTCGGTCAGTTCGCCCAGCACCTCGTTGGCGGGGCGCCCCTTGTCGGGGAAATGCGTGCGGGTCTTGTTGTTCTTGTCCATTCGAGTCTCCTGATCCTGGGGCGGGCCCCGGGATGCAGTGAGCTGCAAACGGATGGCCCGCCTGTCTATTCCTTAACGCGCCTGTCATTGCCGACACGTAGTGCTCGACGAAGAAAGCGTAGAGCACGACCAACGGTAACGACCTCGAACAGCGCGCCGGCCATGATCGAGTCCTGCGGTAGGCGTCACCGTCGGTGAACGAGGTGACGATCGCCACCGGCACCGTCTTGCTCTCGCTCGACGAAAGGAAGGTCAGCGCGTAAATATACTCGTTCCAGCACAACGTGAAGCTGAAGATGAAGGCCGAGATCAGCCCGGGTACCGCCAGCGGCAGGATGATCTTGGTGAGAATCTGCGCGCGTGGCGCCATCCATCAGCGCGCACTCCTCGAGCTCGTACGGAATGGTCTTGAAATACCCCATCAGCAACCAGGTCGAGAACGGGATCAGGATGGTCGGGTAGGTCAGGATCAACGCGAACGGTGTGTCGAACAGACCGTACTGGTAGACGACGGTCGACAACGGGATGAACAGGATAGACGGCGGACCAGGTAGGCGAAGAAGATCAGGCCACCTGACGGTCTGCGCACCCTTGTAGCGCAGGCGCACGATCGCGTATGGCAAAGACACTGGCCACCAGCGACAGGAAGGTCGCGCTGACCGAGACGAACATCGTGCTCCAGAGCCAGCGCGGGTACTGGCTCTCGAACAACAGCGCGTAGTAGTGCTTGAAGGTCGGCTCGGTGGTGAAGAACGGGTTGTACTTGTCCAGATCGAGCAGTTGGTGGTTGGGCTTGATCGAGGTCAGCGCCATCCAATAGAACGGAAATAGCAACGACCAGCACGATGATACCCAGCGGCAGGTACAGTGTGACCAGCCGGCGCGGCAGCGTCTCCAGGAACTGCATGCCCTCGTTGTCATCATGCTTGTCGGCGTCGGCAACGCTGGCCGCCCCGAGGGCGCGATCGGCTCTGTCATTGTCTTCCCCTTGCTGCCATTTGCGCCGTTGCAGGCCGAACCACGAGATGAGAATGCTGGCCAGCAGGAACGGGACCATCGCGGTGGCCACCGCGGCCCCTTCGCCCAGCTTGCCGCCCAGGATGCCCCACTGGTAGCTGAGCGTGGCCATCAGGTGCGTGGCATTGACTCGGACCACCCCGGGTCAGCACCCAGATCAGTTGGAAATCGGTGAACGTGAACACCAACACCGAGAAGGTCATGACCACGGCGATGATCGGGGTGAGCAGCGGGTAGGTGATGTACTTGAACATCTGCCAGGGCGTTGCACCATCGAGGTGGCGGTTTCGTAAAGCGACGGCGACACCGTCTGCAAGCCGGTCACAAAGCAACGTGATGGCCACGAAGGGGACGCCGCGCCAGATGTTGGCGAAGATCACCGACCAGCGGCAAAGGTTCCACATCGCCCAGGGAAGTCGATGTTCTCGGCAGATCAGGCTCCATCTTGATCATCATCCACGAGACGATCGAGAACTGCGGATCGTAGATCCACCAGAACGCGATCGCCGACAACACCGTGGGGACGATGAAGTGGGAATCAGGATGATCGCGCGGATCATCGCCTTGAACGGCATGTGCCGGTTCAGCAGCAGCGCCAGGTGTACAGGCCGATCGCGAACTCTTGAGCAGGCTGGCCACCGTGGTGTAGAGCACGGTATTGAAGACCGACAGCCAGAAGATCGGTCCTCGGACAGCCAGAGGTAGTTCTCCAGCTCCCACGAACACACTGGGGCGGCCGATCCGCACATCGGTGAAGCTCATGTATGCCCAGCACCAGCGGGTAGGCAAGAAACAGGATCAGAATGCCAGCGCAGGCACCATGAACCAGCCGCCAAGCCAGTTCCGGTTGGTCTTGAGCTGGCCCAGCGCCGGGTTCGGCGGGGATTGGATGCGGCTGCTGCGGGGCTTCCGATCAGGGGGAAAAACAAGGAGGCGGCGCGCGGACTGGACGACGGTCCGCGCGCCGCCGGTGGTCAGGCCTCAGCGATAGATCCGCTTTGCCTGGCGTTCGGCGCCTTTGACCGCATCGTCCAGCGACGTGCGTTCGGTGCAGTAGTTGGCGAACATGTCGACGATGATGAAGTCGGCAACGGCGGAGGCCGCATTCTCGTCGATCTTGCCCGGATAGCCGGACCAGAGCGTGCGTTTGGACGCATCGCGAAAGACCTTGCGCTTAAATGGGGTCCGCGGCCCAGACCGGATCGTTGTCGTAGGCATTGAGCGCGTGTGTGTCATGTAGCCCTGCGCACCCGCCATCCATTTGCCATACTGCTCGGCCTCCATCCAGTAGGCCAGGAAGGCCTTGATCGCATTCGGATACTTCGAGAAGGTACGCCGCTGACCAGCACGGTTGATTCTCGGTCATTGCCGATCGGGCCGATCGGGTAATACTGCGCGTGGTCCATGTCCTGGCGATCTGCGCCGCCTTGCTGCTGCCGGCGGCGCCGTTCTTGCGCGGCCGCGTAGATCGAGATGCCATTGTTGGTCAGGTGGACCTCGCCGGCCAGGAAGGCCTTGTTGTTGAACGAGTCGTTCCACGAAACCGTGCCCGGTGCGAAGGTGGCGTACAAGGCCTTGCAGTACTCGAGCGACTTACGGGTTTCGGGCGAATTGATCGTGATCCTGCCGTCCGGGTCGGTCAGGGTGCCGCCGAATGCCCAGAGCAGCCAGTGGGCCCAGGCATTGCCGTCGCCGAGGCACCGGCGCGAAGCCGCCGGGCGTGCTCCTGCGATTTGAGCGCCTTCCATCAGCTCGAGGAAGGCATCGGTGTTGTCCGGCACTTGCTTGAACTGGCTTTCGACCGACGAGATCCGGTAGTTGATGTAATTGCCGGAAAACTGCGGCAGCGCGATCCACTTGCCACCGGTCTTGCCGTACTCTTTCGCCATCGGCACCCAGCCGCCGTACTCGCCCAGGTAGTCGCGGCATATCGGTGATGTCCAGGACCTTGTCCGGAAACAGGTGCGGCGTGGTGCACACGGCCCAGAACATGTCCGAGCCCTGGTCTGTGTTGGCGGCCACGGAGGCCTTGGGCTGGACATCGTCCATTCCCTCTTCTACGACGCTGACCGCAGCCGGTGGCCTGGCGAACGATGCGCAGATCGCGCGAAAGGCATCGTCTTCGCCTGCACGAAGCGCGCTTCCAGCGGGTGAGTTGCAGCTTCTGCGCCTGCTTGGCCTTGAACGGGCATCTGCCGCCTACGCCTTGGCAAAGCCGAGAAAGATCGGCCGCGGAGGGTCGCACCCGCTGCCGCTGTCAGCAGGGTGCCCTTGAGAATGGATCTGTGTCGTTGCTCATGTTGCGTCTCCTGGGTCTCGTCTGGATCAGGCGGAGCGATTCTGGTTGGCCGCCAGCCGTTGTCCGGTCGACGGGTCGAACAGCATTGCTACCCACTCGGGTTTCGGGCGCAAGCGTATCTTCTGGCCCGGCTCTGAACTCGTGGCGCTCGCGAAAGACACCCACCACTTCCTGCCGGAAATACGGGCAAACAACTGTTTCGAGCCGGTCGGCCTGACGACGATCACCTCGGCCGCCAGGCCGTCGTCCGCCAACTCGAATGCTCGGGCCGCACGCCGAAGATGGCCGTCCTGCCGTGCCATTCGCGCACCAAAGCGGGTCCGGTTCTCGACTGATCCGAAAGCCGTTGGCGTGTGATCGAGCCCTCGGAGAAAGTTCATCGCGGGCGAGCCGATGAAGCCGGCCACGAACATGTTGTCCGGGTTGTCGGCCAGATCGAGCGGCGTGCCGATCTGCTCGACGTTGCCACCGTTCATCACGACGATCTGCCGGCCATGGTCATGGCCTCGATCTGTCGTGCGTGACGTAGACCGTGGTGGTCTTGAGGCGCTGGTGCAACTCCTTGATCTCGGCGCGCATCGCACGCGCAGCTTGGCGTCGAGGTTGGCCAGCGGCTCGTCGAACAGGAACACCTGCGGCTTGCGCACGATGGCCCTGCCCATCGCGACCTCGTTGGCGCTGCCCGCCCGACAACTGCCGCGGAAAGCGCTCTTTGAGCTCTTCGAGCCCCAGATCCGGGCCGCATCGTCGACCCGTTGGTCGATGATGGCCTGCTCGTGTTGCGCAGCTTCTGTTTTGAGAAGCCCATGTTCTGGCCGACGGTCATGCGGATACAGCGCGTAGTTCTGGAACACCATCGCGATGTCCCGCCTCGGGTTGCACCTTGTTGACGATCCGCCCGCCGATCAGGATGTCGCCGCTGGTGATGCTCTCCAGGCTGGCCAGCATCCGCAGAAGCGTCGATTTGCCGCATCCCGACGGGCCGACCAGCACCACGAAATTCGCCATCGTCGATCGGCACGGACACGCCATGAAGGATTTCGGTCGCGCCAAAGGACTTGCGTACCGACTTGATCTCGACTGCTGCCACTCTGTCTCCCCTCACCGCCGTAGGGGGCGTTGTATCGCCCTCTTGTTTGCTCGATCGTCGGAGCGCCTGCCTGGCGCCCTGCGACGTATTGCGCCGGCCCGTCATCTGGGCGGACGGTTTGGGCGCGAGGCCAGTCTTACACCTTCCAACGTATACGTTGTCGCATCTAAAATGGCCTCCGATCGGGTATCCTGCGCGTCGACCCGTGGCGGGACAGTTCGTAGCTGGTCGGCGATGCTGCGCCGCAGGAAGCGGATTGCCCCGGGGTCAACAGACACGTCACCGGATTTCGGCTGCGTCGCAGCAAGCGCCGGTCCGGCAAACGGACAACTGGGAGAAGCGATGAAGCAGGAATTCGATGTGGCCGTGATGGCGGGCGATGGCATCGGGGATAGAGGTCACCGATGCGCGCTCAGTCTGCTCGAGGGGTTGCAGCAGCGGTTTGGTTTCCGCCCAGGCTCGAGCCGGTCCCGGGCGGGAGCGTTCCATTACCAGAAAACGGGCGACGCCTTCCCCGCCTCTTTCGATGCAGGCGGCGGCGCGAGGCCGATGCGATCTTGTTCGGTGCGATGGGCTGGCCTGAAATCCGCTACCCCGATGGCACCGAGATCGCCCGCAACTCGATCTTCGGGTCGAGCTGGACTCACTGCCGGTGTGCGGCCGATCCGCGCTGATCTCCGCTGCTGTTGCCGCTGTCGGCCGAGCAGGCGGCCCAGATCGACTCCCGTCATCGTGCGCGAATCGACCGAGGGCTGGTTCCATGCCCGCGGACAAGGCGTGCGGACCAAGACGGCGGCGGGGGCCGAGGCGGTGCGGCATGATCGCGAGATCTCGCGCCCGGCCAGCGAGCGCCTGTTCGACTTCTCGCTCCGAACTGGCTCCGCAAGCGCAAGAAGGCCAATCCCGGCAAGGGCAAGGTCACCTGCATCGACAAGTCGAACGTGTTCCTGGGCATGGCGTTCATGAACTAGATCTTTCGCGAGCGTGCCGCGAAATTTCCGACATCGAGGCCGATCACTGCTACATCGACGCCTATTGCCTGAACCTATACAAGCCCTGGACCTACGATGTCTGCCCGATGGAAAACCAGTTCGGCGACATCACGTCCGACCTTGGGGGCCGGCCTGATCGGCGGCATGGGGTATGCGCCCTCGGCCGACGTCGGTGACAGGCACGGCATGTTCCAACCGTCGTGCACGGCAGTGCGCCGACGGCAAGGGGCTGGCCAATCCGGTGGCGATGTTCCTGTCGACGGCGATGATGCTCGACTGGCTGGGCGAACGGCACCAGGCCGACGCGTTGACCGCGGCCGGGCGGGCGATCGTCGAGGTGGTGGACAAGGTGTTTGCGGCCGCGAGGTGCGCCCGACCGACATCGGCGGTCGCGACGGCACGGCCGCGGCGCTGGCTGCGGTGACCCAGCAGTGCGCGCGACCGGCGCTCGATCATGGCGGGAACTGCTGACCCGGTGTCGGTCGTCGTCGTCGGGGCCGGCTACTTTGCGCAGTTCACCCAGGTATTCGGCGTCGGCTCGCCGACGAGGGCCGGGTCCGGCTGATCGCCCTGGTCGAGCCACACGAAGGGCGCCGGGCACAGGCGCTGCGACAGTTCGCGGCTGCCGTCGGCTACCCCGACCCGGGTGCCTGCCTGCAAGGTCTGTCCTCGGATTGGCTCGATATCGCGACCCTGCCGGCGACCCATCTCGATCTCGTCTCGGCGGCCGCCCTGCGCGGCATCGACGTCATCGTGCAAAAGCCGTTGGCGCCTGATTTCGCGCAGGCCAGGGCGGTGGCCGATTGCGCGCAAAAGGCCGGCATCCGGCTGGTCGTGCACGAGAATTTCCGCTGGATGCCCTGGTATCGCGAGATGAAGCGCCGTGCTCGGACCAGGCCAGCTCGGTGCCCTGCATTTCAGCGATCAGCGTACGCATGCGCCTCGGGGACGGCCAGGGCCCGGAGGCTCATCTGTCGCGCCAGCCTTACTTTCAGCAGATGCCGCGGTTTCTCGTGCACGAAACCGCGATCCACTTCATCGACAGCTTTCGCTTCCCGCTGGGCGAGGTGGGGCCGACGGCGCGGTTGCGCCGCCTGGTTCTTCGGTCATCGCCGGCGAGGATGCCGGCTACATCGTGCTCGAGTTCGTGTCAGGTGCGACCGCGCTGATCGATGCGAACCGCCTGAACGAGCATCCGGCGGCCAACATGCGCCTGACGATGGGCGAGCACTGGCTGGAAGGCTCGGGCGGGGTGATGTATCCGGATGGCGACGGCGCGCTGTCGTCTGCCGCCGCACTGGCGGGGATCTGCAGGCCCATGCCTTGGGTTCGGCGCAAACGCACCAGGCTTTGGCGGCGACTGCGTCTACGAGTTCCAGCGGCACGTGCTCGATCGCACGGCCAGCGGCCCGGGCGCCGGACAACCTGGCCTCGGCCTACCTGCGCAACCTCGAGATCGAAGAGGCCGTCTACCAGTCGCAGGCCGCGGCCAGCGCGCAAACCGTGACGGTCTGATCAGCCGGCGTCGGCCTTGGCCGCCTGCAGCACCAGATCGGCCCCTTTCTCGGCGATCATCAGCGTGGCCGCGCAGGTATTGGACGACGTGACCCGCGGCATCACCGACGCATCGATCACCCGCAGCCCGGCCAGTCCGTGCACCCGTAGCTGCGTCGACCACCGCCAGCGGGTTCGAGCGCGGGCCCATCGTGCTGGTGCCCACCAGGTGGTAGCCGGTGTTGCCCGTGCGCTGCGCGAACTGAGCAGCTGCTCGTCGCTCTGGGCATCGTCGCCAGGGACTTCCTCGCGCTCGAACAACTTCAGCATCGGCGCGGTACGCAGGAACTGGCGGGCCAGGCGCATGCCGCAGCGTGACCTGCTTATCCTCATCGGCCTGCAGGTAATTGGGCTGGATGATCGGCATCGCCAGCGGATCGGGCGAGGTGTGATCCGGATATGGCCGACGCTTTCGGGCCGTTGCTGGGTGAAGCCGCAGGTGGCGGCCGGGAAGGTGTCCTGCTCATACACCCGGCCCCGGCCGGTAGCTGCCCGGCGAGAACACGAACTGCAGTTCCGGCTCGGAGGCCAGGTCGCTGGAATGGAGGAAGGCATAGGCCACCGACGGGCTCAGCGACAGGATGCCGGGCAGGCCGGCATAAAAGCGCATCACCCGCACCGCCAGCCGCCAACCGCGGGCGCGCTGGTTGAGCGACATCGATGCCGGGGCAACCGCGCGCCAGGCGCATGAAGTAGTGGTCCTGAAGTTTCGCCCACCCCGGTGGTCGTGCACGACCGGGACGCCCAGTACCTGCAGCCGCTCGCCCGCGCCGATGCCCGACACCTGCATCAGCCGGTCGGGTTGACGGTGCCGGCGCTGAGGATCACCTCGGCGCGGGCCATGACCCGTTTTGGCGCATCGGTGCCGTCGGCCGGCCGGTACTCGATGCCGCTCGCCCGGCCGTTCTCGACCAGGACCCGGGTGGCGAGCATCCCGGTGCGCACCGCGAGGTTGGGCCGGGTCATTGCCGGGTGCAGGAAGGCGCTCGCCGCCGTGATCCGGCGGGCCTTGTCGATGAAGCGCTGGTAGTAGCCGGTGCCGCGTTGCGAGGCGCCGTTGTAGTCGTTGTCAGCGCACGCCGTGCGCGGCCACGGTGCGGATGAAGGCCTCGCAGATCGGGTCGCGCCATTCGGGATCGGAGATGCGCACCATCGCTGCCGCGATAGGCCGGATCGCCGCCCGGCCGGGTCTCGAGCGGTGAAAGTAGGGCAGCACGTCCTGGTAGCCCCAGCCGGTGTTGCCCAGCGCGGCCCAGCCGTCGTAGTCGCGGGCCAGGCCGCGGTTGTAGACCAGCCCGTTGATCGACGTGGAGCCGCCCATCACCTTGCCCTGGGGCAGGTACACGGCGATACGCCGCCCGAGCCGGGCGCGGGCCTACCAGAAACTGCCACATCACCCGCGGATCGCCGAGCAGCTTGACGAAGCCGGCCGGGATGCGGATGAACGGGTTGGCGTCGGGCGGCCCGGCCTCGAGCACGCACACGGTGTGCCGGCCATCGGCAGTCAGGCGTTGCGCCAGCACCGAGCCGGCCTGCGCTGTTGCCGACGATGACGTAGTCGAAGGTGTCTGCGGGCGGGGGTCGGCCATGAAGTCTCTCTTGCAGGGGGTTTGCCAGCAGAATACACCGGCTGCCCGGGGCCGACCGCGGCCTTCCGGTAGACTGCATCCTCACCAGGAAAATCCCATGTCCGAATCCGCCACCGAGGTCGTGAGCTTTCGCGGATTCGCGCTGCCGCCATCGCTGCTTTCCGCGCTCGAGGCGGCCGGCTACGAAACCCCGTCACCGATCCAGGCGCTGACGATCCCGCACCTGATGAAGGCTGGACCTGCTGGGCAATGCGCCCACCGGCACCGGCAAGACCGCGGCATTCGCGTTGCCGCTGCTGGCCCGGCTGGACCTGGCCAGCGACAAGGTCCAGGTGATGGTGCTGGCGCCGACGCGCGAACTGGCCATCCAGGTGGCCGAGGCCTTTCAAAAAATACGCACCTTGCCGGGCTTTCGCGTGTTGCCCGTGTACGGCGGCCAGGACTACGCGGGACAGATCCGCCAGCTGGCGCGCGGGGTGCACGTGGTCGTGGGCACGCCGGGCAGGTGATGGACCACATGCGTGCGGGCACGCTGCGCCTGGACGGCCTGAAGGCGCTGGTGCTGGACGAGGCCGACGAGATGCTGCGCATGGGCTTCATCGACGATGTCGACTGGATCCTCGAGCAACGCTCGTCGAGCGCCAGATGGCGCTGTTCTCGGCCACCATGCCGCGCGAGATCGGGGTCATCGCGCGCAAGCACCTGCGCGATCCGCAGGTCATCACCATCGAGAGCAAGACCGCCACCGCCGAGACCATCCGCCAGCGCTACTGGCTGGTCAGCGGCCTGCACAAGCTCGATGCGCTCACCCGCATCCTGGAGGTCGAGGAGTTCGACGGCCTGGGTTGATCTTCGTGCACTTCAAGATCGGGTGACGGTCGAACTGGCCGAGAAACTCGAGGCCAGGGCTTCGCTGCCGCCGCGCTTAACGGCGACATGCCGCAAAAAGCAGCGCGAATTGATGGTCGATCGGCCCGCTGCGGCACGCTCGACATTCTGATCGCGACCGACGTACGCCTGCGCCTGGACGTCGAACGCATCAGCCTGGTCATCAACTACGACGTCCCCTACGATACCGAGTCGTACACATCCACCGGATCGGCGCACCAGTCGGCGACGACCTCGGCGATGCCATTTTGTTCGTGACGCCGCGAGCGGCGCATGCTCAGCGCGATCGAGCTACCCGGCAAAAGATCAGCGTGCTCGAATTGCCGACCACCGAGATGGTCAACAACAAGCGGATCGGCGCCTTCAAACAATCGATCAGCGACACGCTGGCCGCCGGCGAGTTGTCGTTCATGCAGAACCTGGGATCGAGCAATACTCAGCAGGAGCACGATGTGCCGGGCGCTGGAAATGGCTGCGGCGCTGGCCAAGATGGTGATCGGTGATCGGCCGCTGCTGGATGAAGCCCGAGCGCGAGTCGGCCAGGAAACTCAGGCCCGCAGCGAGTTTTAAACGCGACGATCAGACCGGAACGGCGCCCGGACAAGCGGGCGCTGCGTGCCACCGACCGGGAAGTGGCCGGGGCTGCCCCGGCCGCCGAGCCCGTCGAGCCGCGCCCGCGCAAGCCGATGACCGCACCCGATGCCGGCATGGAGCGATTCCGGATCGAGGTCGGCCTGCAGCACGGCGTCAAGCCGGGCAACATCATGGGCGCGATCGCCAACGAGGCCGGGCTCGATGCCCAGCACATCGGCCGGATCGAGATTCGACGACCACAGCTGGCCGACCTGCTCCACCGGGATGCCCGCTCGGTGTTCCAGGAGCCTGGCGCGCGGGCTCGCGGGCAGCGGCCAGCATCAGCCGGCTGGGGTGAGGGAGGCGATGACGATCGGCCGGGCAAGGCCAAGCCCAAGACGGCCAAGGCCGTTTCGCAAGGGGGTCGACGGCGGGCAAGCCGCACAGCGCTGGTAAGGGATCGACAGACAAGCCGGAGCAATGCTCGGCAAGAAGCCTGGCAAGGATTTTTCCTGTCTGATCCTTTGGGGTCCCGAGCTTCTTGGGGTTTGACAGACCAGACTTCGGCAATTCGATTAACGTTTGCATTTTTGGGTGGAAAAATCGCGGATCGTGGGAAACCTCTGGAGCTATCAAAGGGCGTGGGATATCTCGGTGATCGATTGCATCGGTCAAAAGTGTAAAGTACCGGGCGCGGAAGGCATTCGTCCATGGGCAATATCAATTGCCATTTCCCATGATCCGGCAAGCAGGACGAAATAGGGAGCATGCGGCGGCCCATGACCATCGACACGACCCACCCGACGCCACCCGGCCAGACGCCGCGCCCCGACCCTATTCCCGTCGTGATCGGCTGCTGCTGGTCATCGCGCTGGTGCAGATCGGCGGGGTGTTCACTTCGCCCGCAGCCTCCTGATCCTGATCGTGCTGGCCTGCTTTTCGGCTGACGTTCAATCCGGTAGTGCGCTGGCTGCGCAAGCGCGGGATTCACGAGGGTGATCTCGGCATTCGGTCCTGACGGCGATGATCGCCGTGGGCGGGCTGGCGACCGCCTATCTGGCCAGCGGCCCGATGACGCTACCTGCAGGACCTTCCGGGCATGACCGAGCTGAGCATGCTGGATGCGGGATATGACCGACTCGGTTGGCGAAGTGATCAAGGCCGGGAAGGCGCTGGACGAGGCCAGCGAGAAGATCACCGGCGACAAGCCTGTCGAGAAAGTCGTCGTGAGGGGGCCGGGCCTGCTTCTGACCGTGGCGCAGAATGTCCAGTATGTGTTGACGACGGTGGCCGCGACCCTCGTGTTGCTGTTCTTTCTGCTGGCGTCAGGCTCGTTCTTTCACTTGCGCCTGGTGGAGTTGTTCGACCGCCTGGGCGACAAGAAAAGAGCCCTGTCGGTCCTGCTTGGCGCCGAGTCAGACGTGTCGCGCTACATCCTGAGCATCAGCGCGATCAATCTGGCTCTGGGGGCTGCGGTCGCCGGGGCGCTCGCGCTGGCCGGCCTGCCGGACCCCGTTTCGTGGGGCTTGATGGCGACGCTGCTCAATTTCATCCCGTATGTTGGCGGCCTGATCGGCATCGTCATGGTGGCCGCAGCTTCGGTTCTGGAGTTCTACACGGTTGAGCAGATGTTGGTGGGTCCGGGCGCCTATTTGCTGTTGACCCTGCTCGAGGGGCAGTTCGTGACGCCGATGGTGCTGGGGCGGCGCTTCGATGTGAACCCGGCGGTCATTCTGGTGGCGGTGGCGTTCTGGGGATGGATATGGGGGATCGTTGGCGCAATAGTCGCCGTGCCCTTGCTCGTGGCGGTCAAGGTCATCTGTACGCAGTCCGGGGTGGCCCCGCTGTTCGTGCACTTCATCTCGAGTCACGTTTCCGAGGATCAGCCCGGGCCCGGGGTTCAGCCCGGACCCGAAATCGGACCCCAGACCGAGCCCGCATCCCGGTCAGAGACCGACCGGACCTGAGTCACTCGGCGCATCGATCGGAGATCGAGTCGATTTCGGCTGCCTGCTGCGCCGGATCAGGCGCGGGCGATCACCGGCACCTTGGTCCAGCCGTGCACGAAGTTCGAGAACGTGCGCTCGGGTTCACCAACCAACTCGATGTGGCTGAAGCGGGGCAGCAGTTCTTCCCAGAGGATCCTCAGTTGTAACTCGGCCAGGCGGTTGCCGACGCAGCGATGCAGCCCGAAGCCGAACGACATGTGCTGGCGCGGCCGGGCCCGATCGGCGATGAACTGCTCGGGATGCTCGATCGCGTCCTTGTCGCGGTTGCCCGACAGGTACCACATGACGACCTTTTCCCCGGCGCGGATCTTCTGGCCGCCGATCTCGCCGTCTTCCTTGGCGGTGCGGCGCATGTGGGCCAGCGGGGTCTGCCAGCGGATCACTTCGGGCATGAAGCTGGTGGGAATGATGGCCGGGTTGGCGCGCACCTTGGCCAGCTCGTCGGGGTACCAGTTGGTGGCCACGATGCTGCCCGACATCGAGTTGCGGGTGGTGTCGTTGCCGCCGACGATCAGCAGCATCAGGTTGCCCAGGAACTCGTCCGGCTTCATGTTGCGGGTGGCTGGCGCGTGCGCCAGCATCGACACGAGGTCGGGCCTGGGCTCGGCATTGACCCGCTCGTTCCAGAGCCCGGTGAAGTACTCCAGGCAATTGTGCAATTCGGCCATGCGCTTTTCATCGGTGTCGATCGGGCCGCCTGAGGTCAGGTCGATCGTGGCGACATCGGACCACCAGGTGAGCAGCTTGCGGTCTTCGAGCGGGAAGTCGAACAACGTGGCCAGCATCAGGGTGGTCAGCTCGACCGACACGGTCTCGACCCAGTCGAATTCCTCGTTGACCGGCAGCGAATCGAGCACGCGGATCGTGCGCTCGCGGATCGTGCTTTCCATCTGGGCCAGGTTCATCGGCGCCACGATGGGGCTGACCGCTTTGCGCTGCTCGTCGTGCTTGGGCGGGTCCATCGCGATGAACATCGGCCGGCGGAACTGCTCGGGCACATCGCGGATGTTGATCGTCGGCTCGGACGAGAAGACCTTGTGGTTCAGTTCGGTCTGCATGATGTCCTGGTACTTGGTCACCGACCAGAACTTGCCAAAGCGCTCGGTATCGCCCAGGTGAACAGGCGCCTGCTCGCGCAGCCGGTCGAAGTAGTGGTGGATCGAATCGTCCTGGTGCAGGCGCGGGTCGCTGACGTCGATTTTGTCCAGCGGGATCGACCAGGCTTTTTCGCGGGCTTCGGAGGCGGGGGTGTTCAGCACGGTGCTCATCGTTAACCTCTTGGATGCGGTTCGGGGGACGGTCGGCAGGGCCGACGCCGGATCAGTGCTGCCCTTCGGGCATGCGCAGCACGATGCCGTCGAGGGCGCCGCTCATGTTGATCTGGCAGGCGAGACGGGAGTTGTCCTGGGTGGCAGCCGCGAAGTCGAGCATGCTGACCTCCATCTCGGTGCGCTCACCGGTCTTGGCCAACCAGGCGGGGTCGACGTAGACATGGCAGGTGGCGCAGGCGCACTGACCGCCGCAATCCCCGTCGATGCCGGGGACTTCGTTATCGACCGCACCGCGCATCAACGACAGGCCTTCCGGAACGTCGATCTCGTGGGCCTGGCCATCGTGTTCGATGTAGGTGACTTTGGGCATTGCTTGTCTCTCCTTGAATCTGGGGCGGCTTATTGTTAACCGTTTGCCGTAATAGTACTAATTTTTCGGACTAGGGGCAGCGCACAGGCTCGCCAAGCCGGTCAGTCGTGGTGATACGACTTGTTCACGATCAACCAGCCGTCCTGGTCGCGTACCAGGCTCAGGTACGGTAACCAGAGTCCCTGATAGAAGTCGCGGACCTGCACGGCGGCCATCGCGCCGGTGATGTCGATGGCCACGATCTTCATGTCGAAACGCTTCGCCGTTGGCCGACGAAGCCGCGGGCGCTGGCGTACGACATCCAGCCATTGCGTGACAGCGTCAGGTGGGCGAAGCGGCCCTTGTTGTGACCGAACAGGCAGGCAGCCGGGTGGAATGCCGCCTGTGGAGTCGGTCGGCGGTCGCCTTCGTACATGCCGACGAAGTACTCGTTGAGATCACGTCGGCCACGCGGGCCAGTTCAGCCTTGTCGGTCATGTCTTTCTCGCGGAGGTCTGGATCGGTCAACTCTGGCGGGCTGTACTCGGCGGCGCAAAAGGTGCTCGCCCTGGTAGCGGTCGGCGACCGGGTCGGGGGTTTCGTCGCTGTTACAGGACTGGCGTCGGCGAAGTCTTCGGACTTGTGGGTCGGCCGATAGCCCAGTGCGTGCGCGCGGCTGCGGTCCCACCAGGTGCGCTGGTTGGCCGAGGCGCCGTACAACACCTCGCAATGCACGTCGGGATGCTCGAGCCCGATCCGCACCAGCTGCATCAGGTCTTCGGGGTGGATCCAGATCGACAGGCGGCGCCTGTCCAGCGGCTCCAGGCCGACATTGCCGATCCGCAGGCTGGTGGACCGGATGCCGTGCTTGTGGGCATAGAGCGCGGCCACGCCCTCGCCGAACACCTTGCTGACCCCGTAGCGCGAATCGGGCCGCACCGGCACGTTCTGGTCGATCGTGTGGCTGCGCTCGTGAAAGCCGACCGCGTGGTTGGACGAGGCGAAGACCACCCGCCTGACGCCGGCCTTGCGGGCCGCCTCGAACAGGTTGTAGGTGCCGATGATGTTCGCCTGCAGGATCGTGTCCCACGAACCCTCGACCGAGTGCCCGCCCAGATGCACGATGCCGTCAATGCCGGCCACTGCCTCGTCGAGCGCCGCGGGATCGGTCAGGTCGGCGGGCGCGAATTGCTCGCCGTCGGCCAGCGGGCCCGGATCGGCGATGTCCGACAGGCGCAGCTTGCCCCAGGTGTCAATCATCATCGGTCGCAGCATGCGCCCGACGCCCCCGCCGGCACCGGTCAGCAGTATGTTCATGGATCTCCTCGGATCGGTTCGGCCGCCACGGTCGGGCGGGGTCCGGGGCCGATCATAGGCCGTTCGTGCGTGGGCCTCAAGTTCACCGCGGCGTCAGGCGGGCGCAGCACGCTGGTGATGGGCGGCGGGTAACGCGCGGTCCGGCAGAGGTGCCGCCCGATCCGAACTCGCCGGGCCGCCTTCCAGGATGACCCGGGCCGCCTCGATAGACGCGCGATCGCCTTTGTCGAAAACCGTTGCCCGTCGTCCGGCAGCTAGCGAGTCCTGGGTGACTGACCGGCCAACGACGACCAGCGCTCGTCGACAGTGTCCACGGTGCGCGCGTTGCGAGCAGTCGTGGTCGGCGCGGTCGATCTGCCTTACGGTCGAACTGCCTTACTTGTGCGCGATCGGCTTGTCGGTGAACAGGTAGTCGCGCAGTTCCTTGTCCAGCGTGCCGTCCTTGCGGCGGATCCATTCGAGCACCATCGCCGCGTGTTCTTTCTCTTCGTCCCGGTTGTGCTCGAGAATGGCCTTCAGGTCCTTGTCCTTGCAGGCATCGACGCGCTGGTTGTACCAGTCGACCGCTTCCAGTTCCTCCATCAGTGAGATGATGGCCCGATGCATGTCCCGCGTTTCATCGGACAATTCGTTGACTGGCTCGTGATATCCCTCGTTCGACATGATTCCTAGTTCCTCGTGGTGGCGTTGAGACGCAAAGGCCGGGGCCCGGGTTCTTGACCGTAGGCTGTCGATTATAGGCCCCGGGTATGAACGGGATCGCCACCCCGGGCGGCAGCGATCAGCGACAATGGGCGCCCGCGCAACCTTCATGCCCCCCGTGTCCGTCAGCGGGCGAATCGAGCCGTCATGAGCCAGCCAGCCGTTCCAACGCCACCAGCCGATGCGGCAGCCCGCCGTGCGGCCCCGCCGGTCGTGTGCTACGAGGTGCAGTCGCTGCCACCGCTGGACTGGGCTTTCTACCAACGGGCCCGCAGCGACATGCGCCTGGTCCGCACGCTGCGTATCGAGCCGCGCGACGCGCTCGCCTTCGAGGTGCCGGCAGGCAGTATCTTTCGCATCCTCAGCATCGAGGGGCCGCAGGTCGGAGACCTCAATCTGTGGCACGCGACCGACCTGGCCGAGCACTTCTACAGCGGCAAGACCCGCCAGCTGCATGCCACCCACGTGGGCATCGGTGACAGGCTCTGGAGCAATCTGCCGGCGCTGCGCCCGATGGCGACGATCACCGCCGATACCCTGGGTTGGTACGGTTTCGATGCCGACGGTGCCGGGGTGCACGACGTGATCGGCACCCGTTGCGATCCCCACACGAACCGCTTGTTGCGCGGGCTGGACTATCACCATTGCTGTCACTGAACCCGGACGCGGGCGTTGGCTGACGCGCGACAACTGCCGCTGGCCGATGCCGCGCAAAGCGTGCACGACGTGCTCAACGTGTTCATGTGCACCGGGTTCACGCGCGACACCCACCAGTACTTTATGAAGGCAAGCCCGGTGCGGCTCGGCGACCATTCCCGAGCTGTTCGCCGAGATCGGACCTGCTGGCGGCGCTGTCAGCGTGTCCGGGGAGACTGCAGCGCGCCAAGTCATCCGGATGATCGCACCGCGGGTCATCCGCTGCAGAACATCTACCAGCCGCGCGAGGGCGCCCATCGGGTGGCGCCCGGCGCCGCGCAACGCCTACGATGGCAGCCATGGCCGTCATCCGCCGCCAGGCGCAGTCGGCACCGTCGGCTGATAGGTCGCGCGCACAATGTCGGCCCAGGCATCCTGTCCGTCCAGGTTGGCCGGGGGACGATCCGGATGCCGCGACCCGCGAGGTCGCGCTGGAAGGTCTCGACGACCAGCGCCGATGGTCGGCATCGGCCAGCCAGGCATCGGCCTGTGCCTGGTTCTCGAAGCAAAACGCCTCCACAACACCGATAGACGTACCTGGTCGTCGTCGCGCGGCGCACCTGGTCGCCCTCCCGCAGTATCCAATGGTCACGTCGAGCCGATCGAGCAGCGCATCGAACGGCACCCGGTTCCCGGGCAGTATGTCAGCCGCACCGACCTGGCAGACCCGGTGGCAAGCCATACCGTTGTCGGCCAGGATCGCCGCATTGTCGGCCGATGGCTTTTCGCAGCGCGTGACGCCAGGGCGGGCCCGTCGGGCCAGTACCGAACGCGCCGCCCGCGGCCCCGGCCGGTTCAGGTGAGCGCCGAGGCGACCGGATCGCCCAGCGCTGGAACAGGCCCGAATAGCCCATCGGCGCGAGCATCCAGAGGGCAAGGCCGCTGCGCGCGCCATCGAAAGAACGGTGATCCGGCGCGCCGGCGGGTGACGGAGGATTGAGTTGGTCATCATCGCCCACCGCCGCACGACCTGGCCCGGAAACTTCGCGGGCCGCGGCAATGAAGCGCGGGTTGGCCAGCAACGGCCCCGCGTCGGGCAGCAACGGCTTGCCTCCCAGCGCCCAGAAGTTGCGAAACCACGGTGCGGTGTCCGGGGTGCGCGGTTCCTTCTGCACCGCCGCGAGCGTCTTGTAGGGCGCGCCACGATGGATCAGCGCGAGCACCCGGTCGGGCTCGTCGAACGCGGTATCCAGCAGGATAGGCGGGGCCAGCGGGGTGGTGGGGCGGACGAGGGGCGCAACGGACATAGCGGCGGGGTTTGTTAGCATCGATCTCCCCCATCATAACGAAGCCGACCGCTGATGCCCCTGCCCATTGAACAACGCCTGGCCAATGAACTGTCTATCCGTGTGCAGCAGGTCAGCGCCACGGTGGCCCTGCTCGACGAGGGCGCGACGGTTCCGTTCATCGCGCGGTACCGCAAAGAGGTCACCGATGGGCTCGACGACACCCAGTTGCGCCAGTTGGCCGAGCGGCTCGAGTACCTGCGCGAGTTGGACAAGCGCCGCGAGTCCATCCTCGAGGCGATCCGCGGGCAGGGCAGGCTGACCGATGCGTTGGCGGCCGACATCGACGCGGCCCAGACCAAGCAGCGGCTGGAAGACCTTTACGCACCGTACAAGAAAAAGCGCCGCACCAAGGCCCAGGTGGCCCGCGAGGCCGGCCTCGAACCGCTGGCCGACGCGTTACTGGCCGACCCGACGCTGGTGCCCGAAGCGCAGGCGGCGGCATTTTTGCGCGAGCCGTTCACCTCGGACGACGGCGACAACCCCGGCGTGTCCGATGAGAAGGCGGCGTTGGAAGGCGCGCGGCAGATCCTGATGGAGCGCTTTGCCGAGGACGCCGACCTGGTCGGGCGCCTGCGCGAGCGGATGCAGTCGCACGGCGTCGTCATGTCCAAGGCGGTGCCCGGAAAAGAGGGCGAGGCCAGCAAGTTCAGCGACTACTTCGACTACCAGGAGCGCCTGGCCGAGATCCCGTCGCACCGGGCGCTGGCGCTGCTGCGCGGGCGGCGCGAACAGGTGTTGCAACTGGCGCTCGAACTGCCGCCCGGTAGCGATCCGGCCAACGGGCCCGATTGGTGCCAGGCGCAGATCGCCCAGCGGGCGGGCATCGTCGACAAGGGGCGGGCCGCCGATGGCTGGTTGATGCAGACGGTGCAGTGGACCTGGCAGGTCAAGCTGTCCTGGCAGATCGGCACCGACCTGATCGGCGCGTTGCGCGAGCGCGCAGAGGCCGACGCGATCGCCGTGTTCGGCCAGAACCTGAAGGCCTTGCTGCTGGCCGCGCCTGCCGGGCGCCGCTGCACGATGGGTCTCGATCCAGGCCTGCGCACCGGCGTCAAGGTGGCGGTGGTCGACAACACCGGCAAGGTCGTGGCCACGGACACCATCTATCCGCACCCGCCGCGCAAGGACCAGCAGGGTTCGCTGGCCACACTGGCCATGCTTTGCAAGCGCCACGCGGTCGAGCTGGTGGCCATCGGCAATGGCACGGGCTCGCGCGAGACCGATCGCCTGGTCGGCGAACTCATCGCCGCGCAGCCCGACCTCGCGCTGACCCGGCTGGTGGTGTCCGAGGCCGGGGCGTCGGTCTACTCGGCGTCGGCACTGGCCGCCAGGGAGTTTCCGGACCTGGATGTCAGCCTGCGCGGCGCCGTGTCGATCGCCCGGCGCTTGCAGGATCCGCTGGCCGAGCTGGTCAAGATCGATCCCAAGGCGATCGGGGTGGGCCAGTACCAGCACGATGTCAGCCAGACCCGGCTCGCGCGCGCGCTGGACGCCGTGGTCGAGGACTGCGTGAACGGCGTGGGGGTCGACGTCAACACGGCCAGCGCACCGTTGCTCGCCCGCATCGCCGGCCTGAGTACCGCGCTGGCCGAGAACATCGTGCGTCACCGCGACGAGCACGGGGCGTTTGCCAGCCGCGGTGCGCTGATGTCGGTCAGCCGGCTGGGGGAGAAGGCGTTCCAGCAGGCGGCGGGCTTTCTGCGCATTGCCGACGGCGAGAACCCGCTCGATGGCTCGGCCGTGCATCCCGAGGCCTATCCGGTGGTCGAGCGCATGCTGGCCGACATCAGGCTGGGCATCAAGGAGGTGATCGGCCGTGCGCAGATCATCGACAGTCTGCAGCCGCAGAAGTACGCAGACGAGCGTTTCGGCCTGCCCACGGTGATCGATATCCTCAAGGAACTGGAAAAGCCCGGGCGGGATCCGCGACCCGAGTTTCGGACCGCGACCTTCAAGGAGGGGGTCGAGAAGATCGGTGACCTGGCGCCGGGCATGACGCTGGAAGGCGTGGTCACGAATGTCGCCGCTTTTGGCGCGTTTGTCGACGTGGGCGTCCATCAGGACGGGCTTGTGCACATCTCGGCGATGTCCGATCGCTTCGTGACCGACCCGCACAAGGTGGTCAAGGTCGGCGACGTGGTCAAGGTCAAGGTGATGGAGGTCGATCCGGCCCGCCAGCGGATCGGCCTGACGATGCGCCTGGGCGACGAGCCTGGCGCGGCCGGTCGGGGTGAGCGGTCCAGCGAGCGTGGCCCGCGGCACGCGCGCGGCGGCAAGCCGGGCGCCGGCAAGCCAGATGGCGGGCGCCCGTCGGGTGGCAAGGCGGGGGGCCAGCGTCGCGCACCTGACGGGCGCGGCGGCGGGCAGGCAGGGGCGCGCGAGCCGTCTGCCCCGGGCGCGATGGCGCTCGCGCTGGCCGCGCTGAAGAAATCCGGCTGAACCGGGCAAACCGCTGCCGCCTGCCGGACGCGCCCGTCAGGCGCCGCCCTGGTCCGGCAGGTCTCCCTCGAGCAGGCGACGCAGCACGGCGAAATCCATCGGCTTGACGAAATGGGCCTGCAGGCCGGATTCGCGCGAGCGTTCGATCTCGTTGGCCTGGCCCCAGCCGGACAGCGCGACCAGCACCATGTGCTCGGTATCCGGCCGGGCGCGGATCTGCCGGGCAACGTCGCGCCCGTCCATGTCGGGCAGGCCGATGTCGAGGATCACGAGACCGGGTTTGAGCGAGGCCACCTTGTCCAGCGCCTGCGTGCCGCTGGTGGCAATGGTCGCGCTACGACCCATCAACTCGATCACCTGGGCCAGCGAGCGGGCGGCATCGATGTTGTCGTCGACGACCAGCACCTGACGGATCTCGGGTGGCCGGGGCGACCGCGGCGCGCCGGCCAACGGGGCCGGGCCCGGTTGGCTCGTGCGCGGGGTGGCCAGCAGCGGCAGCGTCAGGGTGAAGCAACTGCCGCGCCCGGGACCGGCGCTGTCGGCGCGCAGCGTGCCCTGGTGCTTGTCGACCAGTGTCCGGGCCAGCCACAGGCCGATGCCCAGGCCGATGCGGGCGGTGGCCGGCGCGCTGTGCAACTGGTGAAACTTCTCGAAGATGATGTCCAGGTCTCGTGAGGCCAGCCCGATGCCGTTGTCGGTCACGGTCACGGTGGCCAGTCCGTCGACGACGGCGGCGCGAATCGCCAGTTCGCCGCCGTCCGGCGTGTAGCGGGCCGCGTTGACCAGCAGGTTGGACATCACCTGCTCGAGTCGCACGAGGTCGCCCAGCACGTGGATCGGCGGATCGGGCAGCTCGACCCGTAGCCGGTGGCCGTGTTGTTTGATGATCGGACCGCTGGTTTCGAGCGCATCGCTCACCACCAGCGACAGGTCGACCTCCTGCAGGTCGAGTTCGATATCACCGCGCGAGATGCGCGCGACGTCGAGCAGGTCGTCGATCAGCCGGGTCAGCTTGTGCAACTGGCGCTGGGCGGTCAGCCGGGCCTCGCGGACCTGGTCGGCATTCTCGGCCATCGCGATGATGTCCAGGCCCGAACCGATCGGCGCCAGTGGGTTGCGCAACTCGTGCGCCAGCGTCGCCAGGAACTCGTCCTTGCGTTGGTCGGCCTCGGCGCGCTCGCGCTCGATCCGACGTCGCTCGGTGATGTCGATACTGGTCCCGACATAGCCCAGAAAGTCGCCCGACGAGGTGAACCGCGGACGACCCAGCGACTCGAGCCAGCGCCACTGCCCGTGTCCGTCGCGAACCTGCACCTCGGCGTGGAAGGGCTCGCGACGGTTCAGGCTGTCCCTGAAGCGCGCCGGGAACTGCTCCTCATCCGGATGCAGCAGGATCTGCCAGCGATCGCCCAGCACCGCCTCCTCGTTGACCTGGAAGTAGTCGAGGAAGGTCTGGTTGACGAAGGTCTGCTGGCCGAGCGGATTGACGACCCAGATCAGGATGGGCAGGCCGTGCGCCATCTCGCGAAAGCGCTCCTCGCTTTCGCGCAGCGCGAACTCGCTGCGTTCGCGCTCGGTGATGTCCAGGATGATGGCCACGAACACCAGTTGCGATTGCAGCGTCGTGATCTGCAGATGCACTTCGACCGGGTAGTGCGAGCCGTTCTTGCGCCGATGCACGGTCGTGAAGATCAGCTTGTCGCGCTCGCCGCGGCGCAGCGGCCCCGACCATCTCGTCGAAGCTCGCGGTGTCGAACTCGGGCTTGAGATCGACAGCGGTCATGCTCTTGAGCTCCTCCATCGAGTAACCGAGGTTGTTGCAGGCGCCGTCGTTGACCTGGATGAAACGCAAGGTGTTGGCGTTGAAGATGTAGATCTCGTTCAACGAGGTGTTCAGGATGCCGATCAGGCTGGTGGCCAGCTGGGCGCGGCTGGTCACGTCGCGGATCGTGCAGATGGTCATCCGCTCGCCGTCGATGGGCACACCGGCCAGGCTGATCTCGACCGGGAACTCGTGGCCGTCGTGATGCAGCGCGTGCAGATCGAGACTGCGACCCATCGCCCGTGCCTGGGCCTCGAGGGCGAACCGGTCGCGCATTGCCGGGTGGCCGGCCCGGAAACGGGCCGGCATCAGGTCCTCGACCGACAAGGCCAGCAGCCGGGCGCGCGGGTACCCGAACAGGCCGACCGCCTGTGCATTGGCATAGCGCAGGTTGCCCGCGTGGTCGCAGATCAGGATTGCGTCCGGCGCGGCATCGAGGATCGATCGAAAGCTGGTGTCTGGCAGGTCCATGAACGCATTCTGCCTGCGATGGGCAAGCCGGGCTCGTTCAGTGCGCGGCCAGTCCCGCGACGACGCCGTCGGCCTCGAGGCGGGCCAGCGCCCGGCCGATGCCCTCGCCAAGCGCCGGATCGCCGGCCAGGCTGCCGAACAGCGCCGGCTGGGCGACCAGTGCCCGCGCGGCGGTGTCGGCGGGGCCGCGCCAGCCGGCCGCCAGCGCCGCGACGCCGGGATCGGTGAACTGCACCGCCAGCGCGGGCTCGCGCAGGCAGTGCAGCCACGCCGCCCAGGCGGTGCTCAGCAACGGGGTGGGCCGCCCGGCCGCCCGGCAGGCCTGTAGCGCCGGCAGCCAGCGCAACGGGGTTTTCTGCGAGCCGTCGTTGGCGATCTGCGCGGTCAGGTGACGCAGGCCCGGATTGGCAAAGCGCACCAACAACTCGCGCGTGTAGGTGGCTGCCTCGGGGTGCAACGAAGCCGGTAGCGCGTGCACGAGCTCCTCGGCCCACAACCGCTCTATCCAGCATTGCAGCGGCGGATGGCCGATCGCCTCGGCCACGCTGGTCCAGCCGGCCGCCAGCCCGAGGTAGGCGATCGCCGAGTGCGCGGCATTGAGCAGGCCCAGCTTCATGCGTTCATAGCCGGTGACGTCGGCGACCAGGCGAACCCCGGGGCTGATGGCCAGCGCCGGACGCTGCCCGGCAAATCGGTCGGCGATCACCCACTGGGTGAAGGGTTCGGTCGCCACCGGCCAGGCGTCCACCAGGCCGGTCAGCGCTCGCGCATCGGCACGGTCGGCGTCGGTGGTGGCCGGCGCGATCCGGTCGACCATCGTGTCCGGGGCGCTGACCGAGTCGCGCAGCCAGCTGAGCGTCGGTTGGTCGCCGCGACGTTCGGCGAACGTGCGCAGCTGGTGCATCAACACCTGGCCGTTGCCCGACAGGTTGTCGCAGGACAGCAGGGTCAGCGGCGGGCCGCCAAGTTGCCGGCGCAGCGCCAGCCCGGCATACAGCACCGCGAGCGTCCCGCTCGGCGGTGCATCGGCCGGCGCCTGAGCTTGGGCCAGCGCCTGCTCGTTCAGATCCCCGTTGGCGCCGCGCTGGTAGCCGTTCTCGGTCACGGTCAGCGAGACGACCTGTACCTGCGGGTCGGCCAGCAGGCGCAGGACGTCGGCCATCTGCGACGGGGCGTGCAGGCATTGGCGCAGGCTGCCGACGATCCGGGCCTGCACGCGCTGCGGGCCGCGTTCGAGCAGCGTGTAAAGCCCTTGTTGCGGCGACAATGCCCGGGCAAGGGTGTCGCTGCGCAGGCTCACGCCGGCGACTCCCCAGTGCGCCTGCCCGGCGCCCAGCAGGTCGTCCCAGGCAACGGCCTGGTGGGCACGGTGAAAGTTGCCGACGCCCAGGTGCACGATGCCGACGCGTACCCCGGCCGGCGTGTACGCCGGGCGGCGTACCGTGGCAGGCAGCATGGCCAGCGTGTCGATCGCGAGGCGGGTCAACGTCGCACCGGGGCGTCGGGCCAGGGATCGGCCGCCACCTGCTGCGGATCGGCCCAGTCCTGGTTGGGGACCAGCGGGTACCAGTCGGGCCGGCCGGGGTCGCGGTCGTACGGGTAGCCGCCCATCTCGAGGAACAGCTCGTGATAGCGGCGCACCTTCTCGGTATCCAGTTCGATCCCCAGGCCGGGCCCGCTCGGCACCGCTATCGCGCCATCCCGGTAACGCATCTTGCCGCCGACGATCACGTCGTCGGCCAGATGATGGTAGTGGGCATCGGCGCTGTAGCCCAGGTTGGGCACGACCGCGCCCATGTGCAGCATCGTCGCCAGCTGAACGCCCAGTTCGCCCGACGAGTGCACGGCCACGCCGATGCCGAAGGTCTCGCAGATCCCGGCCGCCTTGATGCACGGTCGGATGCCGCCCCAGAACGTCGTGTCCAGCAACACCACGTCGACCGCGCGGGCGGCGACATTCGCGGCCAGTTGCTCGAAGTTGACGACCACGGTGTTGGTGGCGGTGGGAATGCGCACGAATTCGCGCAGCCTGGCCAGTTGCGGCATGCCCCAGACCGGGTCTTCGAAGTAGTCGTTGGGCAGATCCTCGATCGCCTGGCCGAAGCGGATCGCATCGGCCAGCGACAGCGCGGCATTGGGGTCGTAGCGCAGCGCCTCGCCCGGGAACGCGTCGGCCAGCGCGCGGTAGCAGGCCAGCTCGTGCATCGGCGGATAGACCCCGCCCTTGAGCTTGTGGGCTGAAAAGCCGTGCTCGGCGCGCAGCCGCCGGGCATGCTCGACCAGTTGCGCCGGGGTACGCACCTCGGGCACCCCCGGGGCGGCGTACCGAAGAACAGGTAGCTGGCAAAGGCCACCCGGTCGCGCACCCGGCCGCCCAGCAGATCGCAAACCGGCACGCCGAGCTTCTTGCCGATGATGTCCAGGCAGGCGAACTCGAGCGCGGCGTGCAGTTGCGTACGGTTGTTGTAAAGGCTGGCGGTCGGATTGCAGATGGCAAAGCGCATCGCCTCGAGGCGGAACACGTCGTGTCCCCTGAGCGCGGCCAGCGTGCCCTCGACCGCGGCAGTGGCTGCCTCGCCGCCGCCACCGAACTCGCCGTAGCCGATATAGCCGTCGTCGGTTTCGATCTCGACCAGCGTGCGCACGAAGCGCCCCCAGTGCGCGCCATTGCTGTGGCGCAGCGGGGCCTGCAGCGGGACGGTGACCGGGGTGGCGCGGATGGCGGCGATGCGGGTCATCGGGACTCCCGGGTGAATCTGGGTAGAGAAGCCCGGGGCGCGCGCCCCGGGTAGCAGCGGCGGCGGGCCGTTGTCGATCCGCTCGATCATCGTGCTGACCAAGCGGACAGGGTCCGTCATCGTCTGGGCGGCGGCCCCGCCATGTTTACTAGTATATTTGAGCTCTAGACGACGGAGACCCTAGATGCTCGATTGCCAGGTCCATGGCGCACGCGATCTGCGCGTGACCGAGGTGCCCAGGCCGGTCGCCGGCCCTGGCGAGGTGCTGCTGCGCCTGGGCGCGGCCGGTATCTGCGGCTCGGACATGCATTACTACCTGCACGGCGGGGTCGGCTCGTTTCGGATTCGCGAGCCGCTGACCCCCGGTCACGAGGCCTCGGCGGTAGTGGCCGACATCGGCCCCGGCGTGACCCGCGTGGTGCCGGGCAACCGGGTGGCCGTCAACCCGTCCCGCCCCTGCGGGCATTGCACCGGCTGTCGGCAGGGGCGCGAGAACTTGTGCGCCAACATGCGCTTCCTGGGCAGTGCAAGCGTCTTCCCGCACGTGCAGGGCATGTTCCGCGAGTACTTCGTCATGCCCGAAAGCCAGTGTGTCCCGGTGGCCGATTCGGTGTCGCTCGAGGCGCTGGCGATGTCCGAGCCGCTGTCGGTCGCGCTGCACTCGGTGCGCCGCGGCGGCGAGCTGCTGGGCAAACGGGTGCTGATCACCGGCTCGGGCACGATCGGCTGCATGGCGGTGCTGGCGGCCCGCCTGGCCGGCGCGGCCGAGATCACGATCACCGATGTCGTCGATCATCCGCTCACCGTTGCGCGCCAGGTTGGCGCCGATCGCACGGTGCGGGCCGACAGCGTCGAGGCGGGCGAGCCGTTGTTCGCCGCCGACGACACATTCGACGTGGCCCTCGAGGTGTCCGGCGCAGCACCGTCGCTGCACACCTGCCTGCAGGCAGCGCGGCGCGGCGGCGTGGTCGTGCAGGTGGGCACGCTGCCGGCCCAGGGCATGCACCTGATGGCCAACCTGGTGATGCAAAAAGAGCTCGACCTGCGCGGCTCGTTTCGCTTTGGTGCCGTGTTCGAGATGGCGGTCGCGGCGATTGCCAGCGGGCGCGTCGACGTGCGCCCGGTGCTGTCGGGTACCCATCCGCTCGAGCAGGCCCGCGAGGCGATCGAGCTGGCCACCGACAAGACCCGCAGCATGAAAGTTCAACTCGTGGCTTCGGCCGCGGCCTAATGACATATTCACCATCCGTTTACCGAAGGAGACCACCATGACACGTTCAAGCCTGTTCGGAACCGCGCTGTTCGCGGCCGCCACCCTGGTCGTCGCGGCACCCGCGGCGGCGCAGACCAAGCTCAAGTGGGCCCATGTCTACGAAGTCAGCGAGCCGTACCACACGCAGTCGGTCTGGGCTGCCGAGGAAATCAAGAAGCGCACCAACGGCAAGTTCGACATCCAGGTGTTCCCGGCGTCGTCGCTGGGCAAGGAAACCGACATCAACCAGGGCCTGCAGCTGGGCACCGTGGACATCATCATCTCGGGCCTGTCGTTCGCCGCGCGCAGCTTCCCGCGCATTGGCGTCGGCTACTACCCGTTCACGTTCGAGGGGGGCGATCACCTGCTCAAGTGGTCGCGCAGCCCGGCGTTTCGTGAACTGGCCGACGGCTACGAGGCCAAGACCGGGGTGCACATCACCGCGATGACCTACTACGGCTCGCGCCACACCACGTCGAACCGGGCATTCTCCGATTGCGCCGGCATGAAGGGCCTGAAGATCCGCGTGCCCGATGTGCCCGCCTACATGGCGATGCCCAAGGCCTGCGGCGCCAACCCGACGCCTATCGCGTTCGCCGAGGTCTACCTGGCGCTGCAAAACGGCACCGTCGAGGCCCAGGAGAATCCGCTGCCGACCATCGATGCCAAGAAGTTCTACGAGGTGCAAAAGCACATCCGCCTGACCGGCCACATCGTGGATGCCGTGGCGACCCAGGTGGCGCCGCATGTCTGGAAGGCGCTCAGTGCCGACGAGAAAAAGATCTTCTCCGAGGTGATGCTCGAAGCGGCCGAAAAGGGCAGCAAGGAGATTCAGGCGCGCGAGGACAAGCTGGCCGACGTGTTCCGCTCGCGCGGCCTGACCGTCGAGAAGGTCGACCGAGCCGGCTTCCAGCAGGCGGTGCTCAAGGCCGTTCCGATGGAGAGCATGGGCTACCAGAAATCGGACTGGGACAAGATCCAGGCCCTCAAGTAAGCCGCCCGGAATTGGTTATGTCAGTTCTCGATAGGACGCCCGGACAAGTGACGAGCGCTCGGCCGTCCGAAGCCGTCACTTGCCCGGGCAGCCCCCGTGGGGGCGTAGGCAGGGTTTCGCCGGGCACTGCCCGGCGCTGCCGAAGCGGGCAGGCCTTGCAAGGCCTGCACTGGCGGCTTGCCGAAGGAGTCGCGAAGCGGCGACTGTGGGGGCCAAATGAGTGTTGACATGCCTGGCGCCCAGGATGCGATCCTGGGCGCCGATGGTCGCTTTCACGCGGTCGACGATGCGACCGTCGATCTGTCTGTCTACCGCTGGGAGGACTGGCTGACGCTGGTGATCTTCTGGTTGCTGGCATTCACCGTGTTCTATCAGTTCTTCACCCGGTACGTGCTGTCCGATTCGGCCAGCTGGACCGAGGAGATCGCCCGCTACCTGCTGATCATGGTGACCTTCATGGGTGCCTCGATGGGGGTGCGTCGCAACACCCACATCCACGTCGAATTCATCTATCGCTTCTTGCCGGGCGTCGTGGGGCGAATGCTCTCGACCCTGGTGGACCTGGTCCGGATGGCCTTTCTCGGTTATGCGACCTGGTTGTCGATCACGCTCGTGCCACGGATGCACAATCTGAACATGACGGTCGTCGACATGCCGATGAGCTATGTCTACGGCGTCGTGACCCTGGGTTTCGCGCTGATGACCATGCGCTCGGTAGAGGTTGCCTGGCGTCACTGGCGCCAGGGCTGGAGCGTGCTCGAGCGTCCCGGCGAAGCCGAGTTCTGAAACCTGCCAGTGGACCCCTGACCCCATTCACCGATGAATTCACTGCTCTTTGGCACCTTCCTGGCCGCGCTGTCGACGGGGATTCCGATCGCCATCGCGATGGCGCTCGGCTCGCTGGTCTACATCTGGTTGTCCGGCAACATTCCGCCGTTCACGGTCATCCACCGGATGGTGGGGGGGATCGACAGCTTTCCGTTGTTGGCGGTGCCGTTCTTCATCCTGGCCGGCAACCTGTTGAATTCGGCGGGCCTGACCAACCGGATCTTCGATTTTGCGCTGGCGCTGGTCGGTTGGCTCAAGGGGGGCCTGGGTCATGTGAACGTGGTCGGCTCGGTGGTGTTTTCCGGCATGTCCGGCACGGCGGTGGCCGACGCCGGGGGCCTGGGCACGATCGAAATCAAGGCGATGCAGGATCACGGCTACCCGACCGAGTTCGCGGTCGGCATCACCGCGGCCTCGGCCACGCTGGGGCCCATCATTCCGCCGTCGCTGCCGATCGTGATCTACGGGGTGCAGGCCAATGCCTCGATCGGCGCTTTGTTCGCCGCGGGCTTTCTGCCCGGCCTTGTCATGGCCTTGTTCATGATGGCGATGGTGGCCTACTTCGCCCACACCCGTCAGTACGGTCGCGACATTCCCTTTTCGTTGCTGCGCATGGCCAAGGCGCTGGGCGAATTGCTGGCGATCGGCCTGACCGCCTGGGTGTTGTTTCACCTGTGGGGGGACGAATCGATCAACGGCTGGCTCAGTTTCGGCCTGCCGCTGGCGGTCATCATGGTGCTCGATCGTCTGCTCAAGTTCGATGCGTTCATGGCCTTGATGACGCCGGTCATTTTGATCGGGGGCATGGCCTCTGGCCTGTTCACTCCGACCGAGGCCGCGGTGGCCGCCGTGGCGTGGGCCTTGTTCCTGGGCATCGTCTGGTACCGGACGCTGAAATGGCGGATGCTGATCAAGATCTCGATGGACACCATCGAGACCACCGCCACGGTGCTGTTCATCGTCGCGGCGGCCAGCATATTTGCCTGGGTGCTCACCACGACCCAGGTCACCGAGGCAATCGCCAACTATGTGTTGTCGATCAGCCTGAACAAGTGGGTGTTCCTGTTGCTGGCCAACGTTTTCCTGCTGGCGGTCGGCTGCTTCATGGAGACCATCGCGGCGATCACCATCCTCGTGCCGGTGTTCATGCCCATCCTCGCCCAACTGGAGATCGATCCCGTGCACTTCGGGCTGATCATGGTGCTCAACCTGATGATCGGACTACTCACCCCACCGGTCGGCATGGTGTTGTACATCCTGGCCAAGGTGTCGAAGCTGTCTTTCGAGCAAACGGTCAAGGCCGTGATGCCCTGGATGATCCCGCTGCTGGGCACCTTGTTCCTGATCACCTACGTGCCACAGATCGTCATGTGGCTGCCCGGCATCCTTTACCCGTAGCGCGCGGCCCGCGTCAGCGGCCCAGCCACAGGCTCAGTCCGAGCACGGACGGCGTGGCCAGCGCGGCGATCACGTTCCATCGCAGCGCGGGCAGCAGGGCCGCGGTGTCTTGCGCGTGGCGCGCCACCCGGAACGCCTGCAGGCAGGCCAGCAGCGGCAGGGTGGCCAGCAAGGCTGCCGACGCGAAACTGCCGCTGAGCACCCCGGCCACGATTGCGATCCCGGCACCGGCCGCCGATAGCGCATAGACCCGCAGGCTGGCCTGTTCGCCGTAGGCAATCGGAAAGTGCCGACGCCCGACACTGGCATCGGCGATCCGGTCGGGCCACTGGTTCAGCAGCAGCAGGTTGTTCGCCAGAAAGAAAGGCACGGCGGCGGCCAGCCAGACCGACGCCGACGGCGTGCCGGACAGCGCGAGCGCCGAGCCGACGACCATCAACGGGCCGAAGGCCAGGCCCGGGGCCACCAGGCACAACCAGGGCTGGCGGTTGAGCCAGCTCGTGTAGGTGACGATGATCATCACCCCGGCGATGCCGATCGGCACCAATGCCATCCCGGTCTGCGCCACCAGCCAGAGCCCGCTCAGGATCGTCACGGCCAGGCTCAGCGCTGCCGCCAGTCCGACCAGGGTCAACGCGCGTGGTTCGATCACCAATGCCTTGCTGCCGCCGCTGAAGGGCGTGGCCTCGGTCCGCAGGTCGAGCCCGCTGCGATAGTCCAGATACTCGTTCAGCGCGTTGACGCTGATGTGGGCGCAGATCGCGCCGACAAGCACGATGAACAGGCGCCCGGGCAGGGGGTCGGGCAGGCTGGCCGCCACCGTGCCCCAGCCCAGCAGCACGCTGGCCAGGGTGAGCAAAAGGAACGGCGGGCGCATCGCGCGCCAGACGGCCAGCAGGACTTTGGTGTTCATCGCGGCCGAGTCTACCCCGTGCGGCGCGTGCCGGCCGCAGTCGACGATTCCATGATGCCGGGGACAAGCCATGATAAGGTCTCACCACAAATGATGACTTTCCCACGGGGCTGCGACGCGTGATCGGCGTCGTTGAGCGGGTCGGCCGGCCGGCGTCCGATCGACCCGCTTGTGCGCCCGAAACCCTGCCCGAGAGCGGCCCGCGTGACAGACCCGACCCGACACCGACCCGCCCGCCGTCCTGCCGCCCCCCGGTCGGCTGAGCCCCGACCAAACGAGCCTGGCGCCGCCAAATTCCAGCGTCCGCAGGCGGATGAGTTGTTCCCGCGGGCGCGGCTGCTGGCCGAACTGGACGGCGGGATCGGCGGCCTGACCTGGATGGTCGGGCCGGCCGGTTCGGGCAAGACCTCGTTGCTGGGCACCTGGGTGGCCGTGCAGCAATGCCCGCTGATCTGGTATCGCGTCGACGAGACCGATGCCGACCCGGCGTCGGTCTTTCTCGCACTGGCGCAGGCTCTACGGGGCTTGCGCGGCAAGCAGCGGGTCCGGCTGCCGGTGCCGGCGGCCGAACACCTGGCCAACCTGGGCCATTTCTCGCGCCGCTTCATGACCGCGTTCATCGATGCGCTGCCCCGCCAGACGATATTGGTGTTCGACAACTGTCACGAGGCCGACGGGCAGGGCGACAGCGCCTTCGCGATGCTGCTCGGCCTGTTGCTGCAGGGAGCGCCGCGCCGACCTGACGGTGCTTGCCAGTTCGCGCACCCCGCCGGCAGCGCCGCTGCAGGCCTGGATGGCGCATCCGCAGACCCGCCTGCTGGGCTGGGCGCAGTTGCGCCTGGACCGGGAGGAATCCGCTGCACTGGCCACCCGCCTGCTCGGCCATGCGCCCGATCCGCGCTGTATCGAACTGGCCGACGGCTGGGCAGCGGCGCTGGTGCTGCTCGCGCGGCTGGAGCACACGGACATCCGGCTCCCGGGCGGGCTGCGGGGCGAGCCCGCCGAGGCGTTCGCGTTGCTGGCCGAGGCATCGTTCCGGTCGTTGCCGGCGCCGGCCCGCAAGCTGCTCACGGGCACCGCGTTCGCCAGCCGGGTGACGGCGTCGCTGGCAGCGCGTTGCGCCGATGTGCCCGACGCGGCCGATCACCTGGCGGCGCTGTGGCGAGGCGCACTTTTTCGTCGAGCGCTCGGTCGGCCGGCGCGGTGAGCCGGTGTATCGCTACCATCCGCTATTGCAGGCCTACCTGCGCCAGCTGGTGCGTCAAGCGGCCGACGACGACGAGGTTCGCCGCCAGTGCACGATGCTGGCCGACTGGCACGAGCTCGAGCACGGTGAGTTCGGCGAAGCCGCGTTGCTGCACGCCGAGGCGGGCCAATGGGACCCGTTCGTGCGGCTGCTGGAGCGTTCGGCCGGCCAGTTGATGGCCAGTGGCCAGGTGGCCGCGTTGATGGCCCGTTTGGCGCGCGTGCCGCAGCAAGAGGCCGATCGCCACCCGGTGATTGCCTACTGGCAGGGCATCGTGTGGCTGCCCCGCGACCTGGCCGCGGGCCGGGAGCGATTGCTGCGCGCCCACCGTCAGGCGATCGCGGCCGATCGCCACGAGTTGGCCGCGTTGGCGATGGCGGCACTGATCGAATCGGCGATGTTCGACTGGCAGTGGCGCGACGCGATGCCCTGGGTCGTCGAGCTGGACCGGTTGTGCGAGCGGCTCGGACATCGGTACTCGTCGGTCGAGATCGAAGCCAGGATCCTGTCCTGCGCCGCTGCGGCGATGTTTCCGGCCCCCGACCATCCGCTGGTGCGGCGCTGGCTCGCCCGGGCCCGCTACCTGGTGTTGACCCTCGAGGCGCCGCACTGGCGCCTGTCGCTGGCCCGCTTCGTGATCGGCTACCTCTGGTGGCAGGGCGAGCCACGCACGACCCGCCGCCTGGTGACCGAGCTGCTGCCGATCGCCGAGTCCGGTGCGGTGTCGGCGGCGGCCGCGATGGAACTGCTGATCTGGTGCGGCATCGCGTCCAGCAGCGATGGCAACCGTGCGCTGGCCGCCCGCTGCTTCGACCAGGCCCAGCGGCTGGGCGACGAGCAAGGCATCCGGTTTTTCGACTTTCACATCGCCTTGCAGCGGGTGGTCGCCGCGATCGGCTCGAGCGACACCGAAGGCGCCGAGCAGGCCTACGCGCAGTTGAGGCAGCTGGCCCCGATCCAGGGAGTGGCCGGGCGCTTCCTGATGGAACTGACGCGGCCCGGCCTGCTGATGCACCGCGGCGAGATCGATGCGGCGATGGAATCGGCACTGGCCTCGATGCAGGCCTTGGACGACGGTGGCTGGGTGTACGGGCGGGCCACCCACCAGCATGCGAGCGGGCAGATCGCGATGCTGGCGGGACGACAGCGGCTTGCCCGGACGTGTTTCGAGCGGGCGTTGGCGTTCGGGCGACGGATGCCGAGTCACTTTCTCGTGCTGATGGCGCAATTGATGCTGGCACTGCTCGATCACGACGAAGGCCACCCGGATTCGGCGCGGGGCCGCCTGGCCGAAGGCCTGGGCCTGGCCCGGCGGCTCGGCTATCGGCACCTGCACCCGTACTGGATGCCCGCGCTGTTCGCCCGCGTGTTCGGGCTGGCGCTCGCGCACGGCATCGAATCCGCCTACGTGCGTCACATGATCCGGCTCAACCCGTTGCCGGCGCCACCCGGCGCCGCAACGAGCTGGCCGTACGCGGTGCGCCTGCGGTTTGCCGGCACCTTTGTCATCGAGATCGACGGCAGGCCGCTGGCGGGTCGGCGCAAGGGGCAACTGAAGGTCCTCGAGCTGATCAAGGCGGTGGCGGCGCACGGCCACGCACCGGTGCCGGTGACCTGGCTGCTCGATGCGCTGTGGCCCGACGCCGATGGCGATGTCGCCAGGGACAGCTTCGACGTGTGCCTGCACCGGGCGCGCAAGCTGCTGCAGGTTCGCGATGCGTTGACGCTCGAAGACGGCAGACTACGCCTGCATCCGGGCTGGGTCTGGATAGATGCCGCGTCGTTGGCGGCTTCGATCGACCCGGTCCCGGCGTCGCGGGCCGGCGGGGTGGCGCCCGGATCGGCGCAAGCCCCGGCGTCAGCGGTCGATGGTCGGGCCGTTGCCGGACGGTGGCTGACCGATCTGCGCGGACCGGTGTTCGATGGCGAATCGCCTCCCGGTTGGATGCTCGGCATGCGCGAGTCCTGGCACCGGCGCCTGGCCAGGTCGGCATTGGCGCTGGCCCAGGCCTGCGAGGTGCAGGGTCATGGCAGTGACGGGGAGGCGGTGCTGCGCCGTTGGCTGGAGGTCTATCCGCACGATCAGCAGGTGGCGCGGGCATTGGCAAACCACCTGGTCGGGCAGGGTCGCACCGGGCATGCGCGCGAGGTCCTGGCGCAGCTGCTCGAGACGCTGGGCGGGCGCGGTGCCGAGCCGGCGACCGCGCAACTGGTGAGTCGCCTGCCGCCCGATTGAGGCGGGCCTTGGTGAGCCGGTAAGTCATCTGTAAGACCGGTCGGGCGACGATGGCCGGCATCGATCCCCGGTGGTTTCCCTGATGTGCCCGACTCCCTCTCTTTCGCCAGCTTCAAGCAGACGGCCTTGCGTCTACCCCAGAGCGGCCCCGGCCTGGCCCGATGCCGATATCCTCGGGGCCGGGGCCCGGGCTGCCTTATGAATGCGGGCCCGACGGTGGTCCCGCTGAAGGGCGCGGGTCCCTCGCTGGCGGTCGTTTTCGGCAGTGGCGGGCTGCCGGCCATTGCCGGACTGGGCGTCGTGGATGCTGTCCACAACAGCGGCCTGGTGCCCGATCTGTACGCCGGCAGCGGCGCCGGGGCCGTGTTTGCCGCACTGCTGGCCGGCGGCCGTTCCGTCGAGGACTCGGTCGTGCTGGCCTCACGCCTTTGGACACCGCAGGCGACGGTGCAGCGTCGCTGGTTGGCCGCGATCAGCGTGGCCTGGCCGTCGCTGGCCAGGCCGGGCGCGCGCTTCTCGCTGCTGCGCGAGGGCCCGCTGGTCCGACGCCTGGAAGCGGCGTTCGGCCGTACCCGGATCGAGGATCTGGCCATTGCGCTGCGCATCTGCGCCACCGATGCCGCCACCGGAGAGACGGTGATACTGGACCGCGGTCGTCTGAGCGACGCGTTGCGCGCAAGCATGGCGCAGCCGATGCTGCTGCCACCGGTGTCGTTCGGGGGCCGGATGCTGATCGCCGGCGCCCAATCCGATCCGCTGCCGGTCGGCACGGTGACTGACGCGCGTTGCGTGCTGGCGGTGCTGGCGCCACGACGGGCCCCCACCGGGCCCGAAACCTTGCTGCACCGGCTGCAGGCAACGATGGCCGCGCAGGCCGGGCAACTGGTGAAATCGCATCTGCAGGCCGCCCACC
>JAWKYE010000027.1:0-105398 GCA_041396665.1 Burkholderiaceae bacterium | reverse complement strand
GTCAGCATTGCCGGCGCGCTGCCGGCCGATGCACGCCTGCGCCTGCTGGTGTCGGGGCCGGATTTCGATGATCCGGACAAGATCTCGCAGACGACGATCCTGGTGGACCTGGCGGCAGCAGGGGACGGGGCCGCCAGGCTCGAGCGCGGCGGCCTGATGGTCAAGCCGGCCGAGGGCGAACTGACGCCGATCGACGAGCCGATGGCCGGCAGTGACTTCTTCACGAAGTTCCAGATCTTCGACTTCTACGGTGACAAGCCGGTGGTCATCGAGCGCGCCGAAATCCCTGCCGAGCGTATCGCCAAGGAGATCTTCTACATTCCGGGCCTGCTGTTGCTGGCCCTGGTGGTCTGGCTTCAGTTGCGCCGGCGCGAGCCCGATCCCGAGCCCGAAGCCGTCGCGGCCGGGGCCTGAAGCAGCGGCTCCAGTACCGGCCACAAGGTGTCCAGCATCAGCGGCTGGGCACTGGCGTTGGGATGGATACGGTCGGCCTGGAACCGTGCCTGGTCGGTTGCGATGGCGCTGAGCAGAAAGGGCACCAACGCGGTCTCGAACTCGTCGGCCAGCAAGCGGAACAGGTTGGCGAACTCGGTGGTGTAGGCCTTGCCGTAGTTGGGCGGCACCTGCATGCCCGCCAGCAACACGGTCGCACCGGCCTCGTGGGAAGCCTCGATCATCGCGGCGAGATTGGCGCGGGTCGATTCGAGCGCCAGGCCACGCAGCGCATCGTTGGCCCCCAGTTCCAGGATCACCAGGTCGGGCGCATGGCGCTCGAGCAGGCGCGGCATCCGCGTCCGGCCGCCGGCGCTGGTCTCGCCGCTGATGCTGGCATTGGCGACGCGCCACGACGGGTAACCGGCGGCCAGGCGTTGCTCGAGCAGCGCCACCCAGCCGGTCCCGCGGGGCAGGCCGTATTCGGCCGAGATGCTGTCGCCGACGACGAGCAGCGTTCGGGGGTCGTTGCCGGAGGCGTCACGGGCATTGTCACCGGCCCGGGCCAATCCGGCTAGACTTGTGCCCAAGAGCGCCGCCAGCGCGATGACCCACCCCCGCCGACTCTGAGCCTGTCGTGACAGGCCGTGGCGGGTTGCTTGCCCGAACGATCGTGGATCGGGGCGTGTGCTGGTGGCGTGGAATCCTGTGGCCCGAGTTGTCCCGGTCCGAACCTGTGGAGTAGTTGTCTTTTTCATGACTGCCATTATCGCTGAGCAACTTTGCAAACGGGTCCGGGACGCGGACGGTTGGCTGGACATCCTCCAGGACATCGATTTTTCCCTCGGGCAGGGCGAATCCCTGGCGATCGTGGGCGCCTCGGGATCGGGCAAATCGACGCTGCTCGGCCTGCTGGCCGGGCTGGATCTGCCTACTTCGGGCCGGGTGGTGGCGCTGGGCACCGACCTGTTCGCGCTGAGCGAGGATCAACGGGCGGCCTGGCGGGGACGGCACCTGGGCTTCGTGTTCCAGAACTTCCAGTTGCTGGCGCAGATGACCGCGCTCGAGAACGTGTTGCTGCCGCTGGAACTGGCCGGCGCCGAAAATGCCCAGGCGCGGGCGCGCGACATGCTCGCACGCGTGGGGCTGGCCGAGCGTGTCGGTCACTATCCGCGCACGCTGTCAGGGGGCGAGCAGCAGCGGGTCGCGCTGGCTCGCGCGTTTGCGCCGGCCCCGCAACTGCTGTTCGCCGACGAGCCCACGGGCAGCCTGGATGCGGCCACCGGCAAGCGGGTCATCGATCTGCTGTTCGAGATGAACCGCGAGTCCGGCGCGACACTGGTGCTGGTCACCCACGATCCGGCGCTGGCCGAGCTATGCGACCGACGCATCAGTCTCGCCGCCGGCCGCCTGGTGCCCGATGCGCCGCTGACGGCGGCGTGACCCCGGGATGAATCCGGGGACAGGCGCCCGGCGCCGGGTGCTGGTGCTGGTGGCCCACCCGGCGCTGCACCGTTCGCAGGTCAACGGGCGGCTGATGGACGCGGCCCGGGCTACCGACGGGGTCAGTGTCAT
The DNA here is from genome assembly GCA_041396665.1 of Burkholderiaceae bacterium. Taxonomy (GTDB): domain Bacteria; phylum Pseudomonadota; class Gammaproteobacteria; order Burkholderiales; family Burkholderiaceae_E; genus JAUIAI01. Next base: position 103,391 of record JAWKYE010000027.1, on the reverse strand, counting down.
CGATCTGTATGCGGTGTATCCGCGCTTTGACATCAACGTCGACCTCGAGCAGCAGCGGCTGCGCGATCACGACGTGATCATCTTCCAGCACCCGATGTTCTGGTACTCGGGCCCGGCCTTGCTCAAGGAGTGGCAGGACCTCGTGCTGGAGCACGGCTTTGCCTATGGCAGCGGCGGGACCGCGCTGCACGGCAAGGTGTTCCTCTGCGCGCTCGGTGCCGGCGGCGCCCAGGCGGCCTATTGTGAATCGGGCAGCCATCACCTCACGGTGCGCGAGCTGCTGCAGCCGATCGAGCAGATGGCCGCGCTTTGCGGCATGCACTACCTGCCGCCGCTGACCCTTTTCAGTGCGCGCGAGGCCAGCAAGGATGCGCGGCTCGAGCAGCATTGTCGCGAATGGACCGACTGGCTGGGCGCGCTGCGCGATGACCGGATCGACCCGTGCCGGCCGGCACCATGGGGCGTGTTGAACGGCCGCCTGCCCGAGCTGCTGCGGGGCGACGACTGATGGAGGGCCTGCTGCTCAGTGCCTTCATCTACCTGGGCGCAGCCGTCATCGCGGTCCCGGTGGCGCGTCGGCTCGGACTGGGGTCGGTGCTCGGCTACCTGGTCGCGGGCGTGCTGATCGGCCCCGTGGCCGGCCTTGTCGGTTCGGAAACCCGCTCCCTGCAGCACGTCGCCGAGTTCGGCGTCGTCATGATGTTGTTCCTCGTGGGGCTGGAACTCGAACCGCGCAAGCTGTGGGCGATGCGCCACCGCTTGCTGGGCCTGGGCGGTCTGCAGGTCACGCTGACGATGATGGTGATCGGGGCGGCGGCCTACGCGCTGGGGCTCGCCTGGCAGTCGGCGCTGGCCATTGGCGCCGTGATGTCGTTGTCGTCGACCGCGATCGTGTTGCAGACGCTGGGCGAGAAGGGCCTGGCCCGCACCGCCGGCGGGGAAGCCGGGTTCTCGGTGCTGCTGTTCCAGGATATCGCGGTCATTCCGATGCTGGCGCTGGTGCCGCTGCTGGCGATTCCCGAGCTGCAGGCGCTTCAGTGGGCGGCTCGCGATCACGGCGCCGGGCCCGCCCATGACACGATGAGCCTGGTGGCCGGTCTGCCCGCCTGGGGCGTCACGCTGGTCACGCTGGGAGCGGTGGCCGCGGTCGTGCTGGGCGGGCACTACCTGTCGCGGCCGCTGTTCCGGTTCATCGCGGCCTCGCGTTTGCGTGAGGTCTTCACCGCGGCGGCCTTGCTGCTGGTCGTGTCCATTGCGCTGCTGATGACGCTGGTGGGCTTGTCGCCGGCGTTGGGCACGTTTCTGGCCGGCGTGGTGCTGGCCAACAGCGAGTTTCGCCATGAACTTGAATCGGACATCGAACCGTTCAAGGGCCTGCTGCTGGGGCTGTTCTTCATCACGGTGGGCGCCGGGATCGACTTCGAGCTGTTCTTTGCCGGACCGTGGCTGGTGCTGGGCCTGACCCTGGGCGTGATCCTGATCAAGGCCCTGGTACTGCTGGTGCTGGGCTGGATATTCGGCCTGCGCGGCAGCGCCAACGCGTTGCTCGGGCTGGGTCTTGCGCAGGCGGGCGAGTTCGGCTTCGTGCTGCTCGGTTTCACCGAACGCCAGGCGGTGCTGGCGCCGGAACCGGCCCGTCTGATGCTGTTGGTGGTGGCCTTGTCGATGATGCTCACGCCCGTGCTGTTCATTGTCTACGACCGGGTGCTGCAACCGTGGCTGGACAGGGGTGCGAGCCGTGATCCGGACGAGATCGACATCGCCGGGCCGGTGATCATTGCCGGGCACGGACGCTTCGGGCAGATCATCAACCGCCTGCTGCTGTCCAACGGCTTCAAGACGGTCGTGCTCGATCACCAGGTCGGCACGATAGACAACATGCGCCGCTTCGGGGTGCGCGCGTTCTACGGCGACGCGTCGCGTCCGGACCTGTTGCACGCGGCGGGCATCGAGACGGCGGCCGTGCTGGTCGTCGCGATCGATGATCGCGAGCGGGCAACGCAGATCGTGCGCCACGCACGCCGGCTTCGGGCCGACCTGCATATCGTCGTGCGTGCACGGGATCGCACCCATTGCTACGAGTTGTACGAGGCGGGTGCGAACGACATCATCCGTGAGTTGTTCGACTCGTCGGTGCGGGCCGCACGCAACGCGCTCGAGGCCCTGGGCATGCATCCGTTCCGGGCCGAACAGGCGGCCCGCGCATTCGTGCGCCACGACAGGCGCACACTGGCCGAACTGGCCGCGGTATGGGACCCGCAGGTGAGCGTCTTCGAGAACCCCGACTACCTGCGGATCGCGACCGAGCGCGAGAAGGCGATGGAGGCGCTGATGCAGGGCGACTCCGATGACCATCACGATCGCACCGAACGCGGTTGGATGCCGCCACCGCGTCCTGTCTATCCGCCGTCGCGCCGCTAGCTCAGCGCGGCCTTTGCAGGCGCTCGAGCAGGGCGCGGATAGACGGATCGAGCGCGTCCCGGGCGGTGGCCGACGCGCCGCTGAGCAAGGCCTCGTGGCGCGAGGCGATCTTCTTGCCCAGCTCGACCCCACTGGTCGAAGGAGTTGATGTTGAGCAGCCAGCCCAGTGTCGCGGTCTTGTGTTCATAGAGCGCGATCAGCGCGCCGAACGAGGCCGGCTCGAGCCGCTCGAGCAGGATGGTCGTCGATGGCCGGTTACCCGGGTAGCGCCGGTGCGGATCGGGCGCGTCGGGCTGGCCGTGCAGCAGGCCTCGGCCTGGGCGAGCGCGTTGGCGACCAGGCCCAGCGCGCGCTCCTGCGGATCGTACTGCGCGGGCCGCACCAGGATGAAGTCGACCGGCTGCGGCTGCGGGCCCTGGTGCAGTGCCTGGAAGAACGAGTGCTGGGCATCGGTGCCCGGCTCGCCCCAGATCACCGGTGATGCCGGCGCCTGCAGCGCCTGTCCGTCGAGGGTCACGCGCTTGCCGTTGCTTTCCATCTGCAGTTGCTGCAGATAGGCGGGCAAGCGGGCGAGCGCCGCGGCGTACGGGATGCGGCCTCGGTTTGCGAGCCGACCGCATCGGCGTTCCAGAGGCTCAGCAAGGCCAGCAGGACCGGCGCATTGCGCTCCCATCGGGTGTCGCGGAAATGATCATCCATCGCGCGTGCCCCGGCCAGCATCTGGTCAAAGCCATCGGGACCGATCATCAGCATCACCGAAAGGCCGATTGCCGACCACAGCGAGTAGCGTCCGCCGACCCAGTCGCGAAATGGAAAGATGCCCGCTTCGGACAGCCCGAACGCCTTTGCGCCATCAGGATTGGCGGTGACCCCGACCAGGTGCCGGTGCAGGTCGGCCTCGTCTATTCCGCCGGCTATCAGCCAGTCGCGTACCGCCTGCGCATTGCGGGCGGTTTCGACGGTGCGCCATGATTTGGACGCGATCAACACCAGCGTGGTGGCCGGATCGATCCGGCGCTCGATGCGCGCCCAGGCCTGCGGATCGATGTTGGCCAGGAAATGCACGTCCAGATCCGGGCTGGCCTGCTCCGCGAGCGCATCGCACGCCAGCAGCGGCCCCAGTTGCGAGCCGCCGATGCCGACGTTGACGATATGGCGGATCCGCTGACCGCTGGCGCCACGCCATCCGCCGTCGCGCACCTGGTCCGCAAACCGGCGCATCCGGGCCAGCGTCTGGTGGATCTCGTCGGACACGGACTCACCGCCGGCGCCCAGCCGCCATTGCTGACCCGGCGCTGCCCGTAAGGCCACGTGGAACACCGCCCGTTGCTCGGTGATGTTGATCGCCTCGCCGTCGGGCATCGCCTGACGCAGCAGCCGGCAGACGGCTGGCGCGCACCAGCGCCTGCCAGTGATCGAGCGCGGCCAATGGCACGCGGTTGCGGCTCAGGTCCAGGTACAGGCCCGCCGCTTCCAGGCTCAGACGCTGCAGCCGGTCGGGTTCGGCACGAGTGCCCGAGAATGCTGGAACCCGGGCCCTGGACACGGGCCTGGTGTCCGGAAGGCGGACAGGCAGTCGGCATAGTCTGGGTCAACCGGTCATGGTGGTGCATCACTCCTGGACAGCAGATTCGCTGGCAGGCTCGGTCGGCTCGCCTTGGCGGGGACGACACGGCTTCAACAGTCGTTGAAGGCCGTCACGATGTGTGGACCAACGCCGGGGCGCTCAGGCCCCGGGCGCGCGGGTGACCGACGGTCCACCGGTCGGCGGCATCGCCGTGTATCCAGGCGGCAACGGCGGCCGCCTCCCATCCCGAATGACCCTGGGCGAGCAGGCCGGTGACCAGGCCTGCCAACACGTCGCCGGTGCCACCGGTGGCCAGCGCCGGTCCGCCCGACGTGATCAGCGCCCAGCGTCCATCCGGCGCGGCAAGCACCGAGCCGGCGCCCTTGAGCAGGACGACGCAGGCAAAGCGCGTCGCCAGAGCCAGCGCCTGGCCGATCCGGTTCTGCTCGATGTCGCGGGCGCTGCAACCGAGCAGCCGGGCCGCCTCGAGCGGGTGTGGCGTGATCACCGTGGGCCGGCCCAGGTCGGCGCGTTCGCGCATCAGGATCCGGGCCCGGTCCTGGGCGGCCGTGGCCGCGAGCAGGTTCAGCGCATCGGCATCCAGGCATAGCGGGACCGCCTGGCGCAGCGCCTGCCCGAGCAGCCCCCTGGCCGCGGTGCCCTGGCCCAGGCCGCAGCCGACGGCAATCGCATCGGTGGTCGCGAGCAGCGCATCGAACTCGCTGGGGCGTTCGGCCTGCCAGGCCATCGTCTGCGGCTCGCCGGGGTCGAACACCGCGCCGTCCGGTCCCAGCGTCGCCACCTTGCCGGCGCCGCTGGCCCGGGCCCCGGCCGCGGCCAGCAAGGCCGCCCCGGGCATGCCGGCCGCGCCGCCGACGATGGCCACGGTGCCGAACGTGCCCTTGTGGGCCACCGGTGAACGATGGGCCAGGCGCGCGCGCACCCATTGCCGGTCGATGCGCAGGCCGTCGGGCACGCTCGCCGGCAGCCCCAGCGAGGCCAGGCTCACCTGGCCGGCATGCAGCCGGCCCTGACCGGTCCAGAGCCCTGGTTTGTCGGCGATCATCGTCACCGTGTGGGTCGCGTGAACCGCGGCCGCCAACGGGCCGCCGACGACCGATCCGGTATCGGGATCCAGCCCGCTGGGCACATCGACGGCCAGTACCGGGCCTTCCAGACGCGAGGTGAGCGCGGCAAAGCGCGCGGCCGAGCCGCCAAGCGGGCGGCTCAGGCCGATGCCGAACAGGCCGTCGATCAGCAGCGGGGCCGGGCCGTCGCCCAGTCGACGGTGTAGTGACTGCAATGGTGCGACCACGCCACCGGCGGCCAGCCATTGCCGGTGCACGGCAACGGCCTCGGGGGGGCCCGGTTCGCCCTCGTGCAGCAGGTGGGCCTCGACCCGGTAGCCGCGGCGCGCCAGCGTCTGCAGGCACAGCAGCGCATCGGCGCCGTTGTTGCCCGGGCCTATCGCCGCCAGTACCCGGGTCCGGCCGGGCATCTGGCGCAACAGATGGTCAGCGGCGTCGGCCACGGCCAGCGCGGCGCGTGCCATCAGCGGGGCCGGCGGGTCCGCGTCCAGATGCTCGCGCTCGATCGCCCGGATCCTGGCCTGGAACAGGAAACCGCTGGACGGGGCATGGCAGCGCGCGGACATGCCGGGAGTCAGGTGGGCAGTTGGCGCATCTGTTCAGGCAGCCAGGTCGCCAGCGACGGAAACGCAATGAGGATGAAGACCATCACCACCATGATCAGGAACATCGGGATCGCCGCCTTGGCGATGTAGTTCATCTGGTGATTGGTCATGCCTTGCAGCACGAACAGGTTGAAGCCGATCGGCGGGGTGACCTGCGCCATCTCGACAACCACGACGACGAAGATACCGAACCAGATCAGGTCGATGCCGGCCTGGCGGATCATCGGCTCGACGACCGCCATCGTCAGCACCACCGACGAGATGCCATCGAGAAAGCAGCCCAGGACGATATAGAACACCAGCAACGCCAGCAGCAGCTCGAACTGCGTCAGGCCGAGCGAGCCGATGAAGTCGGCCAGGGCCCGCGGCAGCCCGGTGAAGCCCATCGACAGCGACAGGAAGGATGCGCCCATCAGGATCAGCGCGATCATCGCCGACGTCCGGGTCGCGCCCATCAGGCTGCCACTGAAGCTCTCCCAGTTGAGCGAGCGCTGGCCGGCGGCCAGCGTGAGCGCGCTCAACCACGCCGAATGCGGCCGCCTCGGTCGCAGTGGCCAGACCCAGGTACATCGAACCGATCACCAGCGTGATCAACAGGATCACGGGGATCAGGAAGCGCGAATTGGCGACCTTCTCGCCCAGGCTCATCCGGGGTTCGGGGTCGGGCAGGTAGTTTTTCGACACCTTGGAGTAGATGGCCACGTAGGTCATGAACATTGCCGCCAGCACCAGGCCGGGCACGATACCGGCAACGAACAACTTGGTGATCGATTCATTGATCGTCACCCTGTAGACGATCAGGGTCAGCGACGGCGGAATCATCAGGCCCAACGTCGCCGCCCCGCCAGCGTGCCGATGATCATGTGCTCGGGATAGTTGCGTCGGCGAAGTTCGGGGATGGACATCTTGCCCACCGTGGTCAAGGTCGCCGCAGACGAGCCCGACACCGCGGCGAACACGGTGCAGCCGACGATGTTGGTGTGCACCAGCCCCCGGGCAGCCCGGCCATCCACGGCGACAGCCCGCGGAACATGTCTTCCGACAAGCGCGTTCGAAAGAGGATCTCGCCCATCCAGATGAACAGCGGCAGCGCGGTCACGACCAGCTCGACGACGAGGTCCAGATCGTCGTGATCATCGAATCGCCGGGCGGGCGCGATGTGAACAACGTGATACCGACCCAGGCCACGCCCATCAGCGCGAGGCCGACCCACACGCCGGTTCCGAGCAGCATGAACAGCACGAACAGGAACAGGGCGATCGGCGCAGGTGCTCCATCATGGTGCCGGCTCCCCGCGTCAGTGGTCGGTCGAGCCGACAAGTTCGGACTCGATTCCGTGCCTGCCGGTGAACAGCAGCCGTGCGACGTGGTCCCGAAGCAGATCGCCAGCAGCACCGTGCCGGCCGCCATCGACAGTTGCGGGATCCAGATCGGGATCGCGTCCTGGCCCTGGCTGATGTCATTGAGCTTGTGCGACCACCAGGTGCCCTTGACCGCGTACCAGGCGAAAGTAGGTCGAGGTGACCGCCCCGATGAAAAAGCACCAGAGTTCGCCCCAGTAGCGGCGCCTGCCCAACGCGCCCAGCAACAGGGTCACCCGGATGTGGGCGCCGTGGTTGAGCGCATAGGCAAAGCCGAAGAACCGAGGCCGCCGCCATGCGGTAGCCGGCGTAGTCGGTGGCGCCGGGAAAGGTCAGGCTCGTCCATCGGGCGATCATCTGGAACCAGGATGATCAGCAGGATGGCGATCAGGCAGAGCGCGGCGATGATGCCGCCGCCCAGGTAGAGCCCGTCCAGGAGTCGTCGCAGCAGTCGCATGGGAGTCCGCTCGGGGCCGATCGGTGATCGGCCGGGGGAAAAGCGTCCGGTGGCACCGTACCAGGGCTGGAGCGGTGCCGGCACGGCCGTGGCGGGCCGCGCCGGACGGGGACGGGTTACTTGGCCTTGTAGGCGTCGACGATGGCCTTGCCCTGGGCGCCGGCCGCCTTGAGCCATTCGGCCGTCATCGGTGTCGCCAATCTTCATCAGGTCCGCCCGTAGCTGGTCGCTCGGGGGTGTCACGGTCATGCCGCCTTTCTTGAGCCCGTCGAGCGTGAACTGGGTGTAGGCGCGGGCGCGTTTGTCGCCTTCGACCTTCGCCTTGTCAGCGCAGCCCTGCACGACCGTGCGGGTGGCATCGTCCAGGCCCTTCCAGGCATCCTTGTTGGCAAAGATCGTGTTGCGCGGCAGCCAGGCATCGACCTCGTAGAAGTGCGTCAGATGCTCCCAGACCTTGGTGTCGTAACCGGTGGCACCCGACGAGATGAAACTCTCGGCAACCCCGGTGGCCAGCGCCTGGCTCAGCTCTGCCGCTTCGATCTGCACCGGCAGCATGCCCGACAGTTCGGCCATCCGCGCGGTGGCGGCATTGTACGAGCGGAACTTGATGCCCTTCATGTCGGCGATCGAGTTCACCGGTTTCTTGAAGTACAGGCCCTGCGGCGACCAGGACACCGAGTACAGGTAGACGAGGTTGGAATCATCGAGGATCTTCTTGATCGTCGGCAAGGCGGGTCCCACATCCGGGCGGCTTCGTCGAATGACGTGGCCAGGAAGGGGATGGAGTCGACGCCGAAAATCGGGTTCTCGTTCTGGTGGGCCGACAGCAGGCGTTCACCGATCGGCGCCTGGCCGGTCTGGACCGCACGTTTGATCTCGTTGCCCTTGAACAGCGAGCCGGACGGATGAGTGACGATCTCGAGTTTGCCGCCCGAACCGGCAGTCACGCACTTGGCGAATTCGGCCCCGACCTCAGAGTGATAGTTGGTGGCCGAATAGGCCATCGGCATGTCCCATTTCTCGGCATGGGCGGCTGGCGCAAAGGCCGTCGAAACGCCCACGGCCAGCACGGACGCCAGCGACAACTTGATCTGCTTTTGCATGAATTGTTCCTCCAGGGTCGGTATTCGTCGGATGAGTCGCCCGCGCGCCCACCGTGGCCGAACTGTACCTGATCGGCGCCGTATCCGCCGGCCTCAGGCCCGGCGGGCCGGCGCCGGCGCCGAACCGGGCCTGATCATCAGGGGCGAGCGGCACATCCGTCGGCATGCCGACGATGTGCTGCGCGAGCAGCCGGCCCGTCTTGGGGGCGCCGGTCAGGCCGACGTGATGATGTCCGAAAGCGAGAAAGGCCGACCCGACTCCCGGCACCGGACCGATCAGCGGGATCGAATCGGCAGGCGCGGGCCGGTGGCCCATCCACTCGTCGGCCTGGCGCCATTCGATCCCGGGGAGCAGGCGAGCGACCGCCCGCTTGAGCATCTCGAACGGCGGCCGGCTGGCCGACGCACCCAGGCCGGCAAATTCCACGGCGCCGGCCAGCCGCAGCCGGTCATCCATCGGCGTGGCCACGACCTTGAGGCTGGCGACCATCACCGGTGAGGTCGGCTTGCGCGTCGCCCCCCAGAGATCGAGGTGGTAGCCGCGCTCGGTTTCGAGCGGGACCGACAGGCCCAGTTGATCGCAAAGCGGCCTCGACCAGGCGCCAGTGGCGATGACCACGGCCGCGCAGGGCAGGCGGCGGCCGGCGGCAAGCACCGCGATCACCCGGCCATCGAGCAGGTCGAACCCGTCGACCGGCGCGATCACCATCTCGGCGCCCTGCGCGCATGCGTGGTCGGCCAGCGCCTTGGTGTACAGGCCGGGGTCGGAGATCCGGCCATGGTTACGCAGGCGCACGGCAAAGCCGTGCTCCTGCCCGAGGGCCGGCTCGACCGCCCGGAACGCGCCGCCCTCCAGGGTTTCCCACTCGAAACCGCTGTCGCGGCGGACCGACCAGCCAAAGGCATCGGCCTCGAAGTGCGCCTTGTCCCGATAGGCGAACAGGTAGTCGCCCGGATGCAGGTAGCGTGCGGCCGGCGTATCGGCGGCCAGTGCCTGGTGCTGGGCGAGCGTGTCGGCCACCAGCGGTGTCATCGCGGCGGCGATGCGCCGCACATCCTGCGGATTGCAGTGCGACAGGTACCTGAGCAGCCACGGCGTCAGCCGCGGCAGATAGGGCCAGTGCAGGAACAGCGGTTCGTCCGGGTTGGCCAGCATCGCCGGGGCCTTGCGCAGCAGGCCGGGCACCGTCACCGGCACGACCGAACAGGCGGCCAGCACGCCGGCATTGCCGTGGCTGGTGCCCGAGGCCGGCCCGGCCCGGTCGATCAGCAGCACCCGCCGCCCCAGGCGTTGCAGCCAGATCGCGGTGGCGACACCGACGATGCCGGCGCCGATGATGATGACGGGTGGGTCCGAATCGGCCATGGTCACGCCTGGAGCGGTGAAAGACGGGATGACGGACGATGGTAACCGGTGGGCGGGCGACGCGGCCCGCATCGGCCGGTTCAGCGATCGGACATCGGCATGCTGCGGGCCAGCGACCCGCGCTCCGGCGCGCCTTCGGATGGTGGTCCGGAAGGCGCGGGATTGAACAGCCACCATGTAAGAATCATGGCCATCACCACGGCAACCTTGCCAAGCTGCACAGTGCGATTCTCCTGCGTTGACAGTCGCATGGTCGGGAGAACGCCCGACTCTGACCAGTTTGCAGGAGGCGGCTGGGCCTGTCCGTGAACTACCGCCGGTTTGCGCCACGATCGGCGTCGCCAATCCCCCTATAATTGTCGTTTGCCTGCCTGCCTCATGTCCGCCTTTCTCACGCTTTCGGGCGCTCATGCCCTGTCCGAGTTCCGCATCGAGCGCCTTTTGGCGCGATTGCGACGCATCGATGACGCGGTAGCAGGCCTGTCCAGCCATTACTTCTACCTGGCCGAGTTCGCCAGTCCGCCGGCGGCGCGGGAGCAGCGCCGGCTGTTGGCGCTGCTCGAGCCGCTTGCGCCCCCGCCGGCCCCCGACCCGTCGCCGGGCACGCTGTTCGTGCTGCCGCGGCTGGGTACCGTGTCGCCGTGGTCCAGCAAGGCCACAGACATCGCGCGGGCCTGCGGCTTTGCCGACATCGTGCGGATCGAGCGCGGGATCCGTTACGATCTCGACCCCGGTCGCAAGTGGCTGGCCCGGCGGACTTTGGACGACCAGGCGCGGGTCGCGCTGGCCGCGGTGCTGCACGACCGGATGACCGAGACCGTGTCGTTCGAACCGCCCGATCCGGCGCAGGTCTTTGCCGCCCAGCCGGGCCGCCCGATGGCGACGGTGCCGGTGACCACGCGGGGCAGGCGGGCGCTGGTGGCGGCCAACCAGGACCTGGGCCTGGCGTTGTCGGCCGACGAGATCGACTATCTGGTGGCCGCGTTCGGTGATATCGGCCGCGACCCGACCGACGTCGAACTGATGATGTTCGCGCAGGCCAATTCCGAACACTGCCGGCACAAGATCTTCAATGCCGACTGGACCCTCGATGGCGCCGATCCGGGCGCGAGCCTGTTCGCGATGATCCGTGACACCCATGCGGCGGCCCCGCAGGGCACGGTGGTCGCGTATTCGGACAATGCCGCGGTGATCGAGGGGCGGCCGATCCGCCGTCTGGTGCCACGTCACCAACTGCCCGACGCACGCCTGGTGAACGGGCAGTACGTGGCAGAGCAGGTGCTCAGCCACAGCGTGTTCAAGGTCGAGACGCACAACCATCCCAGCGCGATATCGCCGTTTCCCGGTGCCGCCACCGGATCGGGCGGCGAGATCCGCGACGAGGGCGCCACCGGGCGTGGCTCGCGCCCCAAGTTCGGCCTGACCGGGTTCTCGGTCTCGAACCTGCGCATCCCCACGTTCATCCAGCCGTGGGAGTCGACCGACTCTGGCCGGCCCGAGCGCATCGCCAGCGCGCTCGAGATCATGCTGGACGGGCCCATCGGTGCCGCTGCGTTCAACAACGAGTTCGGTCGTCCCAACCTGGTCGGTTACTTTCGCAGCTTCGAGGCGCAGCTCGAGGGGCGGCGCATCGGGTATCACAAACCGATCATGATCGCCGGCGGGATAGGCAGCATCGAGGACAGGCAGGTGCGCAAGCACCGGTTGCCGGCCGGAGCGCTGTTGGTCCAGCTTGGTGGCCCGGGCATGCGCATAGGCCTGGGCGGCGGCGCCGCCTCGAGCATGGGCAGCGGCAGCAATGCGGTCGAACTCGACTTCGACTCGGTGCAGCGGGGAATCCCGAGATGCAGCGCCGGGCCCAGGAAGTGATCGATCGGTGCTGGGCGCAGGGCGAGGCCAATCCCATTCTGTCGCTGCACGATGTCGGGGCCGGCGGCCTGTCGAACGCGTTTCCCGAGTTGGTCAATGATTCGGGCATGAGTGCCCGGTTCGACTTGTCGCAGGTGCCGCTGCAGGAGCACGCGATGTCACCGGCCGAGATCTGGTGCAACGAGTCCCAGGAGCGCTACGTGCTCGGCCTGTTGCCCGAGCACCTGCCCACGCTGCGGTTCTTTTGCGAACGCGAGCGCTGTCCGATGGCCGTCGTGGGCACGGTCACCGATGACGGGCAGCTGCGGGTGATCGACGGGCGCATCGCCGATGCGCCGCCGGCGGTGGACATGCCGATCAGCGTGCTGCTGGGCAAGCCGCCGCGGATGCAGCGCACCGCGGTGTCGCGCCCTCGCGAACTGGCCGCGATGGACCTGGCCGACTGGGAACTGGAAGGGCTGGCCGTGCTGGTGCTGCGCATGCCGTCGGTGGCCGACAAGTCGTTTCTCGTGACCATCGGCGATCGCACCGTCGGCGGGTTGTCGCACCGTGACCCGATGGTCGGCCCGTGGCAGGTCCCGGTGGCCGACTGTGGGATAGGCCTGCTCGACTTCGACGGCGTGGCCGGCGAGGCCCTGGCCATCGGCGAGCGAACGCCGCTGGCGGTGATCGACGCCGCAGCCGCCTCGCGGATGGCGATCGGCGAGGCGCTGACCAACCTTGCCGGCGTGGGCATCGGCGACCTGCGCCGGGTCAAGCTGTCGGCAAACTGGATGGCCGCCTGCGGTGAGCCCGGCGAGGATGCCGATCTGTATCACGCGGTCCGGGCGGCACGAGATCTCGCGGTCAGCCTGGGGCTCGGTATTCCGGTCGGCAAGGATTCGCTGTCGATGCGCACCGCCTGGCAGGCACCGTCGGGCGAGACGCGCGAGGTCGTGTCACCCACCTCGCTGATCGTCTCGGCGATGGTGCCGCTGGACGACGTGCGCGTCAGCGTGACCCCGCAGCTGGCGCTGGACCAGGACACGGTACTGATCCTCATCGACCTGGGCCACGGGCGGCAGCGGATGGGCGGATCGGCGCTGTCCCAGGTGATCGGCCAGATCGGCGACCAGGCGCCCGACCTCGACGATCCGCCGGCGTTGGCCGCCGCGTTGGCGCTGGTGGGCGAGCTCGTCGCGCAAGGTCTGGTGCTCGCCTGCCATGATCGCTCGGACGGCGGACTGTTCGCCTGCCTGGCCGAGATGGCGTTTGCGTCCCGCAGTGGGCTTGCCATCAACCTGGACATGCTGACGATCGATCCGCACGCCAGTGACTGGGGCGACTTCAAGATCCGCCCCGAGCAGGTCGCGGTGCAGCGCGACGAGATCACGCTCAAGGCCTTGTTCAACGAGGAACTGGGCCTGGTGATCCAGGTGCCGGCGGCGCAACGCGACGCAGTGCTCGGGCGCCTGCGCGAGGCGGGCCTGTCGCGATCGAGCCACGTGATCGGCAAGCCGGATCCGCGGGACGAACTGGCGATCTACCGTGACGGACGTTGCATCTTTCGCGCGGCGCGCCGCGAACTGCACCGGCACTGGAGCGAGACCAGCTACCAGATGATGGCGATGCGCGACGAACCCACGTGCGCCAGCGAATGGTTCGATTCCATTCCAGCGGTCGACACCCCCGGCCTGGTGCTCGAAGCCAGTTTCGACGTCGCGCAGGATATCGCGGCGCCGTTCATCGCGAGCGGTGTGCGCCCGCGCGTGGCGGTCCTGCGCGAGCAGGGGGTGAACAGCCATCTGGAGATGGCGGCGGCATTCGATCGGGCCGGGTTCGATGCCATCGATGTACACATGAGCGATCTGGTCAGCGGGCGCCACCGGCTTGCCGATGCGATCGGCCTGGTGGCCTGCGGCGGATTTTCCTACGGCGACGTGCTGGGGGCGGGGCGGGGCTGGGCACAGTCGATCCTGTTCAACGGCTCGCTGACCGAGCAGTTCCAGGCCTTCTTTCATCGCCCCGACACCTTCAGCCTGGGCGTGTGCAACGGCTGCCAGATGTTGTCCCAGTTGCGCGCCATCATTCCCGGGGCGCTGCACTGGCCCGACTTCGTGCGTAACCGCTCCGAGCAGTTCGAGGGCCGCCTGGTCCAGGTGCAGGTCCTGGAGTCGCCGTCCATCCTGATGCAGGGCATGGCCGGCACGCTGGCCCCCATCGTCGTGTCCAACGGTGAGGGCCGGGTGCGGTTCACCTCGCCTGAGCAGGCCGCGCAGGGCGCGGCACTGGGCGTGTTGCGATTCGTCGATGCGCACGGCGAAGTCGTCAGTCGATACCCGGCCAATCCGAATGGTTCGCCGGACGGTCTGACCGGGTTTTGCACGCAAGACGGTCGTGCCACCATCCTGATGCCGCATCCGGAGCGGGTGTTTCGCCGGCTGCAGATGAGCTGGGCCGGCTGGTCCGATGGCGAGGATTCGCCGTGGATGCGCCTGTTTCGCAACGCCAGAACCTGGGTGGGCTGACCGGGCGGCCATGACAGGCCAAAAAAATGGGGCGCCGCAGCACCGTCAACGGATCTGCTTCGCCCCGAACACACATGACGGCTCGGGGAAGAACGTCATGTGGAACCGCGACCGCGTCGCAGGGCGAGCGTCGGTCCCCGGCTGCGCAGCGTATGGGCCGCGCAGACCTTCGGATTCACCTGTCGATGGCAGCCGGACACGCAGGGTCGAGAAACGATGCGCCCGCACCGGGCGTCGTTCGGGTGGCACGGCTGCGGGGGGTGACGGGACAGCCGTTCGTCCTGATGCGTGACCGATTGTGTCCGGCGGACCTGATTGCCAAATACCATCGAGCCTTCGGGTATTCTCGTGAAGCCGCCCTGCGTCGGCAATCAGGAGTTCCGGTCAAAACGCTGAGGGTATTCCCTAGTGGCTCGTTCGTTCCCCATGAGCCGACCGTCATGGGCCAGCGTGCTGGGCCTGGTGTTCGGCATCTTGCTCACCCTGCTGTTGTGGCGCTACGCGGCGGGTCTGTCCGCGCGCGCGGTCGAGGATGTCTTCGAGCAGCGGGTGAGCCATGCGACCCTGGCGGTGGATCGCACGCTGGACGAGTTGCTCGGCTCGATGCAGACGATCCGCAGCCTGGTCGAGACCAACGGCTGGCTCAGCGAGGCAGCTTTCGAGCGGGCGATGGCGGCGCGCAGCCAACGGCTGTTTCACACGGGCCTGCAGTTCCTGGGACTGGCCAGGCAGCTCGAGCGTGGCGCTAGCAACTGTCCGCCCGACCCGACGCTACCCGCCTGCCAGATGCTGGCCAGGGTGTATCCGCTGGCCACCAACGAGCGCCTGCTGCAGATGGACCTGGCCCACGGCGCGGCGCGGGCTGCCGCGGTTCGGCGGGCGATCGACTACGGCTACGTCGCACTGACCGAACCGCTTCCCTGGTCAGAGGACAATATCGCCTCGCCCGGCCTGATCGCCTTCCTGCCGATCTACCGGCGCTCCGAATCACTGTCGTCGGTCGAGGGCCGGCGGGCCGCCCTCGCGGGACTGGCGGTTGCCTCATTCTCGCTCGAGGACATCATCCGCGCCGAACTGGGTGGCCGCTTCTTCCGTCTGCTGGATCTGCGCATCGTCGATCGCGGGCTGATTGGTGCCGGCGCCGGCGCCGCAGCGGGGCCGGGCAGCGTGGTTCTCGATTCGCGCGAATTGTTTCGCCGCGAGGACGACTGGCAGCCCCGGGCGCAGTTCGATCCGCTTCCGCGCAAGCTGGCGCGAGGCTTCGCCGGCCGGGCCTGGGACTACCAGTTCGGCCGTCCGGCGCTGTCGTGGCTCGATCCCAGCGTCACCGTGCCCTGGATGATCCTCACGCTGGGCGGCTTGCTGAGCCTGCTGCTGGCCGCCTTTTTGCAGTTCCTGTCGATCGGACGGAGTCGCGCCGAGGCGCTGGCCGAGCGCATGACCTCTCACCTGCGCGCCAGCGAGGCGCAATTGCGGCTGGCACTGGAGGCGGCGCAGATGGGCTCCTGGCAATGGTTCGGCGATACCGGCACCTTCACCGGCGATGAGCGGGCCAGCCGGCTGCTGAACCTGGCCCCCGGTCCGCTGGAGCAGGTGTTCGGCTGCCTGCAGGCACGCGATCGGGACAAGGCGGTGGCCGCGCTGGGTGCCGATCGACGCGAACAGGCGCGTTTCAATGTCGAGGGCCAGCTGGCCCGGCCGGTCGATGGTGTCAGCTGGGTCGAGTTGTCCGCCCGCCTGACCCGTGATCCCGATGGCGCGGTACGCGGCGCGACCGGCCTCGTGCGCGACATCACCGAGCGCAACCGGCAGGCGGCCACGCAGCGGCGTCTGCTGCACCAGCTGGTCACTGCCGAGGAGCAACAACGTCGGCGAATCGCCCGTGAGTTGCATGACCAGCTGGGCCAGGAGATCACCGCGATCTCGCTGGGTCTGCGCCACTTCGACCGCCTGGAGGACCAACCACAGGCGCGACGCGACCTGCTCGCGCGACTGCGCGGGATCGTGACCTCGATCGATGACCGGGTCGACAAGTTCATGCTCGATCTGCGCCCGGTGGTGCTCGATGATCTCGGGCTGGAGGCGGCGCTGCAGACGCAGTTCTCGTTGTGGTCCGATCTGCACGAAGTGAAGGTCAATTCGCACATCAAGGGACTGCGCGGACGTGAGCTGCCCTTCGAGGTGGCCACCACCGCGTTCCGGGTCGTCCAGGAGTCGCTGACCAATGTCGCCCGTCATGCCGGGGCGACGTCGGTCGACGTGATCGTCGAACTCGTCGGCGGCAACCTGAGGGTGGTGGTCGAGGATGACGGCCGCGGCGCCGATGGGCAGGTCACCGCCCGTCGGCGCGGGCTGGCCGGCATGCGCGAGCGGGTCGAGGCGCTGGGGGGCGAGTTTCGCCACGAGTCGACCAAGGGCAGGGGTTTCTCGATCTTTGCCAAGATCCCGGTCGCCGCGATGGAACAGGAGAACACATGAACAAGATCATCGATGTGCTGCTGGTGGACGACCACGTGCTGATGCGCGAAGGCATCCGCATGATGCTCAGCACCCAGGAGGATGTGCGGGTCGTGGGCGAGGCGTCCGAAGGCGGCGAGGGGGTTCGCAAGGCGCTCGAGCTACGTCCGGACATCGTGATCATGGACATGTCGATGCCGGCGATGGGCGGGGCCAAGGCCACCGAAAGGCTGCGCGAGCTGGCCCCCGAAATCGCCGTCATCGCGCTGACCCGGCACATGGACCAGGGCTACCTGCACCACGCCATGCGGGCCGGCGCCAAGGGTTACGTGGTCAAGAAGGCCGCCGCCGACGAACTGCTGACCGCGATCCGCACGGTGGCCGGTGGCGACCCCTACGTCGACCCCGGCCTGGCCAGCAAGATGGTCGGCAAGATGATGAAGGCGCAGCCATCGGCCAGCCAGGGGGGCCTGCGGCCGTTGAGCCCGCGCGAGGAGCAGGTGTTGCGGCTGATCGCGCTGGGGCACAGCAATGCCGAGATCGCGTCCCAGCTGGGCATCAGCGTCAAGACCGTGGAGTACCAGCGTGCGCGCGGCATGGAGAAGCTCGGTTTCCGGTCCCGGGTCGAGATCGTCCAGCATGCGCTGCGCGAAGGATGGCTCGAAGATGTCTGATCGTCGCGGGGGTGCCAGCGGGCGCCGGGCCGCGCTTTTGCTGGCAGCGGCGGCGCTCACGGTGGCGGCGCTGGGCGGCCGGGTGCTGGCCAATCCGCCGGTCCACGACGAGCGACGCCTGGTGACGATCAGCTCCGGCGCGGTCGGCGGGGTCTACCTGCCGGCGGCCGGCGCCTTGTGCCGGTTGCTCAATCAGCAGATCGAGCAACACCAGTTTCGCTGTGCGGTCGAAGTCACCGATGGCTCGCTGCAGAACCTGAACGAGTTGTTGGCCGACGAGACCGATTTCGGCCTGGTCCAGACCGATGTGCAGGCCGACGCGGTGCTGGGGCGGGGACGGTTTGCCGGCGAGGGCGCGCAGGCCAAGCTGCGCTCGTTGTTCGCGCTGCATGCCGAGCCGGTGACGCTGGTTTCCCGAATCGACTCGGGGATCGAGCGCTTCGAAGACCTGCGGGGCAAGCGACTGAGTATCGGCGAGTTGCAAAGCGGCACCCAGTCAACGATGGCGATGCTGCTCGAGGCCTTCGGATTGGCCGGCAGCGAGCTTGCCCGGCTCGAGAACATGAACCCGCAATCGGCGGCGGCAGCGTTGTGCGAGAACCGGCTCGATGCCTTCGCCTATGTGGTCGGACACCCGAACCAGCTGGTGCGCAGCGCATCCGAATCCTGCGCGGTGCGTATCGTCGAGTTGTCCGGCCCGGTCATCGAGCGCGTGTTGCAGGCCCACCCGTACATCACGCGGGCGCGGATCCCGGCCAACCTGTATGTCGGCCACGAGGTGGCCACCAACACCATCGGCGTACGGGCCTCTTTGCTCAGCACCGATCGCCTGTCGGACGATGCGGCCTACGCGATCACCCGGGCAGTGTTCCAGAATCTGCCGGCATTGCGGGCGCTGCATCCGGCCTTCTCGCAACTGGCCGCGCCCGAGATGTTGTCCGGCAGCACGGCGCCGTTGCATCCGGGCGCCCGACGTTACCTGCTCGAGGCGGGGTTGGCGCCGGGCCCCCCCTGATCGACTGACCCATCGCCCCCGGCGCGGCGATCTCTTTGTTGCGATCAGCGCAAATCCCGTAAACTCGGGGCAGTCGCCGGGCCGCCGCAGTCGCCTGGCTGGAAACCGTCTTACATGGAGACATCACGATGGATCTGTCTTTCTCGCCCGAAGACCAGGCCTTCCGCCAGGAAGTGCGCAGCTGGCTCGAGGCCAACATCCCCGCCGAGTCGCGGCGCAAGATGCAGGACGCCGAGGAGTTGACCAAGGACGACCTGGTGCAATGGCACAAGATCCTGGCCAAGAAGGGCTGGATCGCACCGCACTGGCCGCCCGAGTGGGGCGGCACCGACTGGACCCCGGCGCAAAAGCATATCTTCGACGAGGAATACGGCCTGGCCGCGGCTCCGCCGATCGCGCCCTTCGGCCCGACGATGTGCGGTTCGGTGCTGCTGCGCTTTGGTACCGAGGAGCAAAAAAAGCGGTTCCTGCCGCGCATCTACAACTGTGACGACTTCTGGGTGCAGGGATACTCCGAACCCGGCTCGGGGTCCGACCTGGCCTCGCTCAAGTGCCGCGCCGATCGCGACGGCGATCACTACGTGATCAACGGCCAGAAGATCTGGACCACGCTGGGTCACTATGGTGATTGGATCTTCTGCCTGGTGCGGACCGATTTCGATACCGCCAAGCGTCAGGACGGCATCAGCTTCGTGCTGGTCGACATGAAGACGCCGGGCATCACCGTGCGGCCGCTGATCCTGCTCGACGAGGGACACGAGGTCAACGAGGTGTTCTTCGAGAATGTGCGCGTGCCGGTCGAGAACCTGGTCTACGAAGAGAACAAGGGCTGGACGGTCGCGAAGTACCTGCTTGGATTCGAGCGCCTGAACACCGGCCGTATCGGCGCGTCCAAGCGCGAACTGCGCAAGCTCAAAGAGCTCGCCGCGAAGGCCACCCGGCAGGGCAGGCCGTTGATGGACGATGTTCGCTTTCGTGATCGCCTGACCCGGATCGAGGTCGAACTGATGGCCCTCGAGGTCACCAACCTGCGCTTCATCGACGAGATGCAACGCACCGGCCAGCCGCCTGGTCCCGATGTTTCGATGCTCAAGATCAAGGGCACCGAAATACAGCAGGCGCTGACCGAGATGATGATGATGGTCGTCGGCACCCGGTCGCAGTCGTTCAAGCCGATCGATCATCCTGACTTCGATCGCAAGGCGGCCAAGGCGGCCCCGAAGTACTTCAACTATCGCAAGACCAGCATCTACGCCGGTTCCAACGAGATTCAGCGCAACATCATCGCCAAGATGTCGCTCGGACTATAAGAGGCAGCCCATGGATTTCCAGTTCAGTGAAGAACAGCAGTTGCTGGCCGACAGTGTCGGGCGGCTGATCGAAAACGACTACGACTTCGAATCGCGCAAGAAGTTGCTGCATTCCGACTCCGGTTATAGCGACAGCGTCTGGTCCTCGCTCGGCGAGATGGGCGTACTGGGCATAGCGCTGCCCGAAGAGGCGGGCGGTTTTGGCATGGGCATCACCGGCATGGTGCCGGTGATGGAGGCGGTGGGTCGCGGCCTGCTACTCGAGCCGCTGGTGTCCACGATGGTGGCCGCACGGCTGGTGCAGAACGTGGCGCAGGATTCCCAGGCCGAGCTATTGGGGCAGGTGGCACAGGGCGCGGTGCGCCTGGCCCTGGCCCATACCGAGGATGCGCTGGACGAACGTCCGGCGGCGGTCGCCACCAAGGCCGTCGGCAGTGGCGACGCGTACAAGCTCAGCGGGCAAAAGATCATGGTGTTGCACGGGCCGATGGCCCAGCAGCTGGTGGTCACCGCCCGGACCGATGGCAAGCCGGGTGACGAGAGCGGCCTGGGCGTGTTCCTGGTCGATGCTGGCGCCGCCGGCCTGACCATGCACTCGATGCGCACCGTCGACGGTTACCGGGCTGCCGACCTGGCGCTGGCCAACGTGCCGGCAAAATTGCTGGGCGAAGCGGGCAAGGCCTTCGAGGCGATCGACGAGGCAGTCGACTTTGGCTGCATGCTGGTGTGTGCCGAATCGATTGGTGCCATGTCGTTTGCCAACGAGACGACGCTCGAATACCTGAAGACCCGCAAGCAGTTCGGTCAGCCGATCGGCGCGTTCCAGGCGCTGCAACACCGGATGGTCGACATGACCGTGAGCACGCAGCAGGCGCGCTCGATGGTGTTCATGGGGGCCGATGCGCTCGACCGGGCGGCCCGCGGCGAGATCGATGCGACGACCCGTCGCAAGCTGGTTTCCGCGACCAAGATCAAGGTGGCCGATGCGGTGCGCCAGGTCGGGCAGGAAGCGATCCAGTTACACGGCGGCATGGGCATGACCGACGAAATGAAGGTCAGTCACACGTTCAAGCGTCTGACGATGATCGGCCAGCAGTTTGGCGATGTCGATCATCACCTGGCGCGGTTCGCGGCCAACGACCGCTGACGCGTCGCGCCGCCGCCCGCTTCGATCCCCGGGCGGTTGGTGCGGCCCAGCCGCTGGAACAACTGGTTGCGCAGCGCGACCGCGGCTTCGCCGGGGTGATCGTTGCTGAGCAGGTAGACATCGAAGCTGGGCAGTGCCGGCAGATCACCCTGGAAAGGGGTGATGCCCTGGGCTTCGGCATGGCCGACCGGCAGCGCACCGACGCCCAAGCCGGCCAGGATCGCATGGGTCGACATTGGCCAGGTCGGCACCGCGCATCGCCAGCGTGCACTTGCTGGCGCCATCATCGCTCTGGCGCAGCGCCTCCTGGATCGCGGCCAATGCACTCTCGTACGGGGTTTCCACCAACGGCAGCGGCATCCCGTGCTGTGCATCCGGCGCACGGCCGAACCAGCGCAGCCGCTCGCGCCGGATCAGGCGGCCGTTGCTGTTGTCACGCGGGTCGGCGGTCAGGCACAGGTCCAGGCCGTTGGCGCGAAAGGCCCGCTCGGTGTCAGCGGCACTGGCCAGGTGCACGCTGAGCATGACCTCCGGATGACTGCGCCCGAAACGGCCCAGCGCCTCGGCCAGCGGAAAACTCGTCCACAGCCCCTCGGTCGTGCCAAAGCGCACCGCGCCGGTCAACGTGGCGTCGTGGATGCGTGCCGCCGCCACGGTGTGCAACTCGACGATCTCCTCGGCCAACGGCAACAGCCGCTTGCCGGCCGGTGCCAGCGCCACCCGGCGGGTCGATCGCTCGAGCAGTGGTTGTCCGACGATCTCTTCGAGACGCGCGATCTGGGAGCTGATCGTCGACTGGCGGGTGCCTAGGGCCGCCGCAGCCTTGGAGAAACTGCGCAGACTGGCAACGAGCACAAAGGCGCGCAAGGCCGAGGGGGAGGCTTCGAGCATCGCGTACTCCAGTTAATCCAGTCTATTGATCGATGATTGGACACTGATTTTACGCTGAACACCGGGCGGCGGGCCGGCAATCAGGCCGACGGAATGAAGTCCTCGTCGTCCTGGTGCTTGCGCTCGAACTGGATGAATTCGTAATAACCGCAGCGATTGCCGTTCGGATAGTCGCGACAGACCGCCGGCCGCGCCTTGTAGACGGTGCAACGACGCTCGGTGGTATCGAAAAACCGGCAGATGCTGCCGTAGACCTCGTCCTTGCGATGCTTGAGGATCCGCTCGTCCTTGTCGTACCAGCGGAAGAATTTCTTGTCAGCCTGCTCGAAGGTCAGGTCGAAGTGCTTGGCCAGGCGCTTGACGTCGCTGTCCTTGGCCTCGATGCGATCGTAGGAGCAGCAGTACCCGGGGCACTTCGCGCAGTCGAACTTCAGTTTCTTCTCAGCCATCAAGCAGCCTATCCTTGCGTATCAGTCGGAACGTCGACGCTCGGGCGTCGGGCCGTCGTAGTGTATCGCTGTCGATTACCCATCGTGACCGCCCGTCGCCCCGATGCATCGCACCGACCGGTGATGCCGCAGTGCCTGGCGCAGCGCACGGCCGGGATCGAGCGCATCGAGTTGGCGGGCATCCAGTATCGTGGGTACCGATTCCAGCCGGTCCGCGAGTACGCGCGCCGCGAGCAAGGCCCAGAGCAGGCCGCGCGAACCGAATCCGGCGGCCATCCAGAGACCGGGCAGGCGCGGCAATGCGAGTCGGTCATTGCGCCGCAGGGCGTCGGCTGTCGCAGACACCTCGCGCACATCGGGCACCGCGCCGATCCAGGCCAGCCGGTCGGTCGATGCATGGCGATGGCCGACAGCCGCCACGCGCACCTGGGCGCCGGCCAGCTCGATGGCCAGCATCGACTGCAGCCGTTGCAGGTTCGCGGCATCGTCGGCAGGGTCGGGCGCGGTGTCCGCCCGCAGATCGAAACTGGCCCCGGCCAGTACGCCCGCATCGCCGGGACAGGCATAGGACTGCGCCCCGATCACCGCCTTCAGCGAGCGCAACGACGGGTGCGAGACCCAGCTCGACTGCCCGCGCAAGGCGCGCGCCTGCAGCCGCAGGTCGCCAACCAGCGAGTGCGCCGGGTTGCCGGTGGCCAGTACCAGATGCGGCGCCGATGCGACCGATTGATTCTCTCGGTCAAAGACCTGCCACTGTCCGTCTCGTCGTTCAATACGGGTGATGTCGGCGCGTGTGTACCCGTGGCTCTGCGCCGTGTCTGGATCATCGGCCACGGGGGGTTCATCCGAGGCGCCGTTGGCCATCCGGTAGACCGCGCAGCGTGCCAGAAGCAGGCCACCGTGGCGCACCGGCACACCGGCCAGTTCGCTGGCGCGGGCCGCATCGACGACGGTCAGGCTATCGCGTGACAGGCCGGCCCTGGCAGGTAGTGCCGACAGGCGCCGGGCATCGTCCTGCGAGATGGCGAGGACCAGCCGGGGCCACCAGTGAAGCCGCATCGGTTGCCGCCCGAACAACGTGAGCAGCTCCGGCGCCTCTGATTCGGCCAGCGCCATCGCACTGCGGGTCAGACGCGACAACAGGTTGTCGTCCGGCGAGAAATGCGGATGCGCCGCCAGCACCGGCTGGGCCGAGCCCGCACCGGGGTCGGGCGCGGGCCGCCCGATGTTGTGCAACGTCCAGCCGTGGCCGGCCAGTCGGTGGGCGATCATCGTGCCGGCCAGGCCATCCCCGACGATGATGGCCCGACGCTCGGGCGGCCCGCCTGGCGCCGCCTGGCGGACCCGCACGCCCACCGGGGGACGATAGGTCGCGTGCAGGCACTGCCGCTTGCCGGCGACGCCTGCGGCCAGCCGGCTCTCGAAGCCGGCGCCTGCCAGGTGCCGGCGCACGTCGCCGGCGACCGAGTAGGTCGCGAGGCGGCACCGGGGTCGGGCCAGCCTGGCCAGGGCCTTCATCACCGCCGGGTGCCACATCGCGGGATTACGGGCCGGGCTGAAGCCGTCGAGGTAGATCGCATCGACCCCGTCGGTCAGCCCGCGCAGCGCCGTGGCGACGTCGTCAAAGATCAGGATCAGCACCAGTCCGTCATCAAACTCGATCCGGTGTCGCCCGCGCTGCGGGGCCGGCCAACGCCGGACCAGGGGCTCGTCGGCCGCTGCCGGGAGGCCCAGCGCCCGCAGGCCGCGCGCCAGGTCGGCGGCCGAGACCGGGTGCGCCTCGATCGCCAGGTAGTGCAGTCTCGCCTGCGGGCCGGATCGGTCCCGCTGCGCGCGCCACGCGTCCCGCGTGGCCAGGAAGTTCACCCCCAACCCGAAGCCCAGTTCGAGCAGCGTCGAGTTGCTGCGCCCTTCCCAGCGCGCCGGCAGGTCACAACCGCGCACGAACACATGCCTGGCTTCGGCCCACGCGCCGTGGCGGTTCTTGTAGACATCGCGAAAGACATCGCTGAACGGGTGGCCTCCCTCATCGAATACCAGCCGTGCGGGTTCGAGGGGACGATTGGGACGGGCGGCTGCGCAGGTCATGTGTATGGGCTCGATCGTGGGCCGACAGCGCAGGACAAGCGCTGTCATCAGGTCACTGGGAGATAATGCCGCGATTCGGACATTCCTGATCCCGTGGCCGCTCCCCAGACGCTCGAAATGATGCAGGCCCGCTATGGCGGGCGCTACCGATGGTACGTGCTGCTCACGGTGATGTCGGGCATGATGGCCGCCATCGTTTCGTCGACGATCGTCAACGTGGCGGTCCCCGACATGAGCCGCGCTTTCGAGTTGACGCAGAGCCGGGCACAGTGGATCGCGGCCGCGTTCATGATGGCGATGACGCTGGCCCTGCCGCTGACGCCGTCACTGCTGCAACGGCTCGGGCTGTTCAAGACCTACGTGATTGCACTGTGCCTGCTGATGTCGGGCGGGATCTTAGGCGGCTTCAGTCCGAACTACGAACTGCTGATCGTCGCCCGGGTGATCGAAGGTTTCGCCGCCGGGTTCATCCAACCGATCCCGAACATCATCATCCTGCGCGCGTTCGAGCCGCGCGAGCAGGGCAGGGCGATGGGCTTTTACGGGCTGGGGGTGGTGCTCGCCCCGGCGATGGGGCCGACCGTCGGTGGCCTGCTGGTCGAAGCATTTGGCTGGCGCTCGATTTTCTTCTTCGTCGTACCCGTCTGCCTGGCCGCGTTGCTGATGAGCCATCGGTTTCTCGCCCGGACCTCGAGTTTTCCGGCGGCGACCCGGCGCTTCGACTGGCGCGGGCTGGCGCTGCTGGCGACGGTGTTGCTGCTGCTGCAGAACGGCCTGGTGCAACTGGGCGAGGCGCACAAACTCGGCCACTGGATGATCAGCGTGTCCATCCTGCTGGGGGCCTGGTTCAGCATCAGCCAGTGGCATCGGGCCGAGCCGCTGGTGCAGGTGCGATTGTTCTCCCATCGCACTTTCGCGATGGGCATGATCGTCGCCTTCGTCTACGGCATCGGCCTGTTCGGCTCGACCTACCTGGTGCCCGTGTTCCTGCAAACCGGCCTGGGTTATTCGCCGTCGGCGGCCGGCGCCGCGCTGATGCCGGCCGGATTCACACTGGCGGTGACCGTCTTTGTTTCCGGGCGACTGGCCGATCGCTTCGAAGCGGCCTACCTGGTGTGCGCCGGGGTTTCGCTGCTCACGTTGTCGATGCTGCTGCTCTCGTCGGTCGACCTGCTGACGCCCTACCTGCACATCCTGCTTTTCATCATGGTCGGCCGGGTCGGCCTGGGCCTGGTGCTGCCATCGCTGATGCTCGGGGTCAGCCGCGGGTTGGCGCGCGACGAAACCCCGCAGGCGGTCAGCATGCTGAGCCTGCTGAGACAACTGGGTGGTGCACTGGGGATCAGCCTCGTGGGCCTGCTGATCGACTGGCGGATGCGGGCGGTGGGAATCGATCCGGGCATCGTGTGGCGAAACCTGATGACTGGCCAAGGCGCGCCGGGGCCGGTGATCCCGCATGAAGAACTCGTGCAACCGTTTGCCGAGACGCTGCAACTGCTGGCGTTGATCAGCGCACCGGCGATCATTGCCGCCGTGCTGATGCGGCCAGCGCGTGATGCGCGACGCCGATGAGTGCCGTCATTCCTCGAACTTGTAGTAATCGCGATTGAGGACGGCCGCCACGGCAGTCACCTCTTCGGGAAACATCCCCAGCCCCAGTTCCGTGTTGCATTGCTCGACCATGCCACGCAGGAAACCGGGGGCGTTGATCCGGCCGGTGGGCTTGTAGATGGTGCTGCCGTCACCCCCGACCTTGCGTTGGTGACAGGCCTCGCACTTGTGCTCGGTGATCATCTGCTCACCGAGGGTGAGATCGGCGTCCTTGAAAATCGCCGGAGTCTGCGCCCAGGCCGCGGTAGCGAAGGCCAGGCCGAGCAGGCCCAGGGCGAGGGGTCGTGTTGGACTTTGCAAGCGCATGTCGATTCCTTTGCCGGTTGAGACACGGGACCCCGCGGTTGGCGGGATTGAGCACAATAGGTGCTTCGGTGCGTCATTCTCGCAGCAAGCCGCCTTGCTGCGACAAACAACCGGGCTGTTGTTCGGTCGACGATGCCCGAGGCGGTAACATTAGCCGGTCTGACGGCGAGTCGCGCCCGCGTTCCAGTGGTCCCGGCCGCCCGTCCCTTGCTGGAATGCCCATGAATCGCGTGTTGTCCCTGTTCGCATTGCTGCTCCTGCTGCTGATGCTGGCCGGCGCTGCCATGCTCTGGCTGATGCCGGCGGCCACGCCGGCCGCGCTTGCGCCGCTGGCAAGCTGGCTGCAGCGCACGGTCGGCAATGACGATGGCAGTTCCACCCGCCCGGCAACTCCGGCGGCCTCGTCGGCGGCGGCCGCCGTGTACGGCCGCCAGAGCCGCGATACCGTGGCCGCTGACCGCGTGCCGGCGGTACCCGGGGGAACCGCGGCAAACATCGCCAGGGGACCGGCGCCGATCGACCTGGCCGGCCGCAGCCGGGTCGCCAAGGTCGAAATCGATGCCCAGGGCAATGCCCGGGTGCAACCGGATCCAGCATCCGAGACGACCCGGACGGGCGACCAGGCCCGCGCCGACGCGGCCGACGATCCCGATACGCCACCGGTGTTCGATCCGGACGCGATTCCCACCGAACCCTCGGGCGGGCAACTCGTGATCGCCGATCCGGTACCGCCCGCCGATCCGCCGCTGGTCGCGACGATGACTGCCGAAACCCGTGAGCGGGTTCAGGCCGAAGCGGTGCGGCCGGACCGGCAACGCGCCGAGCGCCTGGCGGCCGGCCCGGCTGCCTCGCCGGTATCGCAGCCTGCGCCGGCAGCCGACCTGTCGCCGCGAGCGGCCTCGGCCGGCAGCGCGGCCGACAAGCCCGCGCGACGACAGCCCGCGTCAGTGCCCGCGTCAGTGCCCGCGTCAGCGCCCGCGCCGGCGCTTGCCGCGGCCGGTTCGGTTACCGCCCCGTCGCCTGTTCCAGCAACGCCGGCGGGCGCGACGACGCGTAGCGGCGAGGCCGCGTTGGCCGATACCGGCGTGATCCGCCAGGAGCCGCCCACGCTGCGCCAGGAACTGGCGGCGTCCGCGACCGAGCGCCTGGTCGCTCGCGAAGCCACGGTGGCGACAGCGCCGGCGTCCTCATCGGCACCGATGGCACCGCGGGTGCTCGGCCGGATCGAATCGAGCGAAACCAGCGAGGACCCCGACGCCAGGGTCGCGTCCCGCGCTGCCGACCTAACCCCTTCGGCCGAACCGGTCGCAGCCACGCAGGCCCCCGCAAGTCTCGATGGGGTGGTGAGCCCACAGAACCAGGCACGGCTCGCGTCACTGGTGCCGCCGGACGCGCCGGCGCCACCGCCGGCCCGCAGTGCCGCCGGGCGACGCCAGGATGCGTCTATCCGCAACTTCCTCGAGGGCAAGGTGGTCGAGTTCGTCGTCGGCCGGGACCAGTTGAGCGAACGGGGCAAGCAGGCGCTGGACGCGTTGGTACCGTTGATCCAGAGCCATCGCGACACGCGCATCATCATCCAGGGACATACCGACAGCGTCGGCGACGATGCCAGCAACCTGGCGCTGTCCGGTGCCCGCGCGCTGGTGGCCAGGGACTACCTGATCGCCCGTGGCGTCGATCCGACCCGCCTCAAGGCCCAGGCCCTTGGTGAGCGTCGACCGATCGCGTCCAACCGCACCGCCGAAGGCCGTGTGCGCAACCGCCGGATTGATTTCCTGGTCACCGAGCGTGATGCGGGCGGCTGAACCGCGCGACTGCGGTTGGCAAGCGACGAATCCGGCAGGGGCCGCCGACTCTGGCGCGCGCGTGTGGCATCATTGATCAAATGGCAGATCAAGAAACCAAACCGGCGGCCAAGGCCAGCGGACCGATCCAGTTCACGACGCTCAATCGCTGGCGCCGTGAACGGGCGATGCTGGAAGTCTTCCTGGTCAATGGCCAGCGCCTGGTTGGCCGTATCCGTTCATTCGACCGGTTCTCGATGCTGCTCGAGATGCCCCAGGGCGCGTGCTTCGTCTTTCATCACACGGTCAGCACGGTTCAGCCGGCCGCCAAGGGCGCGCGCCGGGCGGCGCCGCCTGCCAAGGGTCGCCCGCGCGAGGCCGGCAGTGATTCGCGCCGGCCTTCCGCACCGCGCGAACGATTTGAGCGCCAGCCCCGCGATCTGCCCGAGTACACCGCGCGCGACGAAGACCGTCGACGTCCCGCCGAAGCCCCCCAGGTGACCGTGGTGCGCCGGACCCGCCGGGTCATTCAGCGCGATCCGGAGTAATCCGGCTCATCCGGCCGGCACCGCGCGGCCGGTCGATGCGTCGCCCACCCACTGCGCAGGCCCGCGCAGGCATCGCAACGCCACCGCTATTTCGTTACCGGATGTTTCCCCGTGTGAGATTGCTCACGGTTGCCGTCATTCAACGATGGGCCGGACAGGGTTGCCGGCGTCCGGGTCGGGTTGCCGTAAGCGCCGCCATACGGGGGTTTGCGGCCGATTGAGTCGAAAGCCGCCGTTGGTCGTGTAAAGCCGACCGACAGGGGGAAAAGCTGGATCAATTCCTGATCGGTGGTCAATTCTGCGTTACGATCGGGCCTCCTAAACGCAAGTCCCTGGCAAAAATGGAACCTTTCTCTCGACGCGCCTTCCTTGGCGTCGCGGGCCTAGGCGTTGCGTCGCTTGCGGCGCCCGTCAGTGCGGCCACCGCACCGGCCGCGTCCCTGCCCAGCGATGCACGAATTCTCACACTTCAAAACCTGCACACGCACGAGGTCCTGCGGGTGTGCCTCGAACGCGGCCAAAAGCCCGGGCGGGGTATGTGCAAGCAGTTCAGTCACTTCATGCGTGACCACTACAACGGCCGGGTCGGCAAAATGGATCCCGACCTGATCGTGCACCTGTTGCGCCTCACCGAGTCGCTGGAGGTTGTCGGCAGCACGATCAAGGTGATCTCGGCCTACCGGGCACCCTCGACGAACGCAATGCTGCGCGAGCAGGGCAAGAAGGTAGCCGTCAACAGCCTTCACCTCGAGGGCAGGGCGATGGACATCCGGATGGACGACGTGGCGCTCAAGGATCTGCGCGATGCCGCACTCGACCTCAGGGCAGGCGGTGTCGGTTACTACCGCAAGTCCAATTTCCTGCATTTCGATACCGGTCGGGTCCGGCACTGGTAACGGGTGCCGCGGCACGTGTTGCCCCAGACGAGAAAAGCGCCCACCGGGCGCTTTTCTCATTCTGGTGTCGACCGGCGGTGCGCCGGCGTCGGCGATCAGGCAGCAGGCTTGACCACCAGGAAGCGATTGACCTGATCCTGCGCCAGTTGCTGATCGGGACGATGATCGACATCGACGAAGTGGTTGGCCGCCCAACGGTCGGTCGTTTGCAAGGCTTTGGCATCCAGTCCGTAGATATCGGGCAGGAAGCGCACGCTGCCATCCCCGGCGGCCACCGCGGTCAGGTAGGTCAGCATCACCGTCACCGGCTGGCTCGGCTCGACCCATATCGGGCGCTCGGAGCGCAATGCCCGACCGACGCGCTCAGCCGTCCAGTGCGGATCGTTGGCGAGCATCAGCTGCGCCAACTCGGCCGGCTTCTCCACCCGTACGCAACCATGGCTGAAGTCGCGGCGATCGCGGCCGAACAGGCTGCGACTCTGCGTGTCGTGCAGGTAGATCGCGCCCGAGTCGGGCAGGACGAATTTCACTCGACCCAGCGCATTGCCGGCACCCGGTTTCTGGCGCAGATTGATCGATCCGCGCTGCACGCCGGCGATCAAGCCGGCCGTGACCCGGTCGGTCGTGCGACCCTTGCCAAGCACGGCCTCCATGTTGTTGCGTGCGAGGTAGCCTGGGTCGCGGCGCAGTCGGGGCAGGATCTCCTTGGTGGCGATGCTGTACGGGATGTACCAGTAGGGGCTGAACTCGATCCGCTCCAGCCGGCCGACATACAGCGGGGTTTCGTTCCTGGCCGAACGGCCGATGACGACCCGCGAGTCGAAAGCGCCGGCATCGTCGAGCCTGCCGTCACCCGAGGCCTGCAGCCGGAACTCGGGCAGGTTGACCCGCACCACCGTGCCCTCGGTCTGACGCGGCAGCCAGCGAAGCCGCTCGAGCGCCAATTCGATCTGCTTGACCCGTTCGAACATCGGCACGTTCATGGCAGCCGCCGTTGCCGGACCGATGATTCCGTCATCGGTGAGGCCGTGGCGACGCTGGAAGCGCTGCACGTCGACCTTCAACTGATGATCGAACACATGCGCCGGATTGCTGCCGTCGGTGACGGTCTCCACGCCGGCGGCCGAACCCATCGTGTTGTTGTCGCCCAGGAACCGCAGGCGGGCGCGCACCTGTTCCAGCTGCGGTGAGATCGTGCCCAGTTCGAGCCGCCCGACAAGTCTGATCGGCGTCGGCGCAGATGCTGCCTCCTGGTGGGCCAGGCCCTTGTAGACGATCAACGATCGTTGCAGCGACCGATAGGCCAACGAGTCGGGGGCGGCGTTCTCGAGATGACGCGCGAGCATCCCGCTGCGCACGGCAACCAGTAGCTCCTCGGCCGTCGAGGGGTTGGCCAGGCGTGGCAGGCGCCGGTGCATCGCCGCTCCGTCCAGGCGCCCGGCACCCAGGTGTGCGAGGTAGCAGTGGATCGCATCCGACAGGTCGCGCTCGAAGCGCGCGAGGTCGTCCTGGCGGGTCGCGATGTCGTCGGTGCGGCCCAGTTGCCAGGCACGTGCTGCCAGATCGGTAGCCTGGTAGTCGGCCGGATCCAGGCCATGACGGCCGGCATCGAGCAAGGCCTTGAGCGCCAGCATCGCCTGGTCACCCGGATGGCCGGCCTCGGTCCAGCCGATCGGGGTTGCCATCGTCGACAGGTTCGACGGGCAGTCCCGGGTCAGTGCGATCGCCGGTTGCGCCAGCGCCAGACCCATCCCCAGGACGGCACTGCCCAACAGCCGATGCCAGACCAACGGGGGGCAGGTCGGCGCAAGGGTTCGGGCTTTCAAAACAACGGTCATCTTCGGTTCTCTCAGTCATGCCGGATGGCCCAAAACAGGCCACGTGCGATGAAGGGAACTGTAAAATCCGACGACGCTGCCGACCGTTAACTAATTCGACGTTTTGGCCGGGCCAGCAGGTTTTCTCGGGCCACGCGTGAACTGCGTCACGGTTCAGTGCGGTGCCCGGCGCCACTTGAAAACGGCCGCGCGAACCTCCAGATCAGACGAGTTACCCGTTCCGACCAGGAGAGATCCCATGAAACCTTCCGCCACCGTCCCGGCCGGGTTGTCGGCGATTGCCGCGCTGGCCGTCTCGTTGGAGAAGTTCGACCGCGGCCCCGGGTCGGTCGAACCCGATCAATACCGGTTGCTCGTGGCCCGCCTGTCCGAGTTGCTGCTGGCGTCGTCCGATCATCCAGGGCTCGCGGCGCTGCTGGCCCGCTTCCCCTCGGCTGGCGAACTGTACGAAAACCTGCATTACAAGCACGCCGGACTCTGCCTGCGCGAACTGGACCGTGCGCTGGGCGCCGAGCAACTGGCCGTCAGCTGGCTCAGGAAGGCTGCCCGTCGCTGAAACGGCCTGCCCGACCCTTCGCCACCTGGGTGAATGAATGCCCGGCGACGGCGACATTCGCCCACGCTGTTAACATCGCGGGCAGCGAAACGGCGCTGAACAAGGGCGGACATGACCGGCAACAGGGACTTCAAATGCTATTGGTGCGAGGCGTCGCAGTGCAGGCGGATCGCGACCGCCGATGCCAAGACCCGCGAATCCCTGAACGTGATGCAGTGCGAGCGTTGCGGGCTGGTCCAGCAATACCCGCTGCCCGCCGAGCAGGCGTTACGCCAGTACTACTCGCATAATTACCGGCTCGACTACAAAAAGGCCTACGTGCCGCGGCCCCGGCACATCCTGAGGGCGGGCAAGGTGGCACTCGATCGCCTGGCGTTCCTGCGCAGTGCCGGGATCGATGGCGGGCAGTTGACCGATATCGGTGCCGGTGGCGGCGAGTTCGTGTTCCTGGCGGGCCAGTCGGGCCATGCGGCGCACGGCCTGGAGCCCAACCTGGGATACTCCGAGTTTGCCCGCAGCGCCTACCAGGCCGATGTGCAGACCGGCGGTGTCACCGATTTGATTCCGGCCAGCCAGGACGTGGTCACGATGTTTCACGTGCTGGAGCACATCGCCGACCCTGCCGGCGCGCTTGAGGTGATCTGGCGCGGACTGCACGAGGGCGGACACCTGTTCGTCGAGGTGCCCAACATCGCGGCCGCCGATGCCTCACC
This sequence comes from Burkholderiaceae bacterium, assembly GCA_041396665.1. Taxonomy (GTDB): domain Bacteria; phylum Pseudomonadota; class Gammaproteobacteria; order Burkholderiales; family Burkholderiaceae_E; genus JAUIAI01. Next base: position 70,764 of record JAWKYE010000027.1, on the reverse strand, counting down.
GCACAACATCTACTTCAAAGCCCACCTGTTCTATTTCAGTCTCGATACGCTGCGATCGATTGCCAGCCCGTGGTTCGATGTCGTGAACTCGGATGACGTCGGCAATATCCGGGTCGTGCTGCGCAGACGCCCGACCCCGGTGCCGCGGCGTCTGCCGGATGCGGCATCGGTGGCCAACGCGCTGCACAGGGTGAGCAGCAAGGGCTGGATCGAGTACCTGACGACCGGTCGCGGCTGGCGCAAGCCGATCGAGCGCCTGCGCCGTCAGGCCGACGAGCGCCGGGTCGCCAACATGGTGCCGCGCAAGATCCTGGCGTCGCTGCTCTATCCGGAGGCACCGACGGGCAAGACGCTGGCAACACGGCGGGAACGCAAGGCCTGAGCATTGCCGCGTGTCGGTGTCATCGGCGGGATCTGCCGGTGGCGCGGACGAAAAAAAAAGCGCGCCCGAAGGCGCGCTTTTTCTCTGGAAGCCTGGACTCAGACCACGCGGATGCGACTTGCCTGCATCCCTTTGCGGCCCTGGGTGACTTCGAACTCGACCTTCTGGTTTTCGGCCAGCGTCTTGAAGCCATCCCCTTGAATTTCGCTGAAATGAGCGAACAGATCGTCGCCACCGCCGCTAGGCGTGATGAATCCGAAACCCTTGGATTCGTTGAACCATTTGACGACACCGGTTTGAGTAGCCATATATGTACTTATTTCCCATGCATTGATAACTGAGGGCCGAAACCCGCTATGACACCGAGCACAAGAAACGAAACCGGGGGAATACAAGATGCATCCAAGATGCGGTTGTTGACCAGTGATGGCGTGAAACCGTAGCCTAGGGCATGGCCCTCAATACCTTGCTTGTGTAACGTGTGCGGGCACATCTAAACAGAAGCGTGCCAGGCTGTCAAGCACTGAATTTTCGCCACTGCATCGACAAGACACCGGCCAGCACGATCGCCCCGCCCACCAGTTGCTGGATCGTCGGCTCGAAGCCGATCAGCATGGCGACCGCGATCGCGAACACCGGCACCATGTTCTGCCACAGCGCGCCGGTCGGCAGGCCGAGACGGCTGACCCCCTCGTTCCAGAGCATCACGCCCAGCGCCGTGGCGAACACGGCGGTCAGCACGAGCAGCCACAAGGCCTGCGCGGGCGGGTCGGTTTCGGGGGCGGGGGCGATCTCCAGCGCATGCAGCCCGAACCAGGCCGGTATCAGCCACAGGCTGGCGCCGAACAAACCGGCGCAGGTACGTCCGAGCTGGCCGGCCCGCCGGCCGAACCATTTCTGTGATCCCAGCGTGTACAGGTTCCAACAGACGAAGGCCAGCAGAATCAGGCCCTCGCCCCCTTGCGACTGCCAGACCAGCGGCGCGCCAATCTGCCCGGCGACTGCGATCAGACCGCCGATCACGGTCAGCAGGGCGGCAATGCCGAAGCCGGGCTCGAGCCGCGTCCCGGCGACCAGGCGCATCACGATCGCGGCATAGACCGGCGTGCCGGCCATGATCGCCGCGGCGGGAATCGGCTCGGTGTAGCGCAGGCCCAGGTTGTACAACACCAGGAACGCGGCAAAGGCGAGCGATGTCAACAGGAAATGCCCGAGGCGGATGTCCAGCACGAAACCCTGGCGGCCATGGCTCAGCGCAATGACCAGGGCCAGGGTCAGGGCGGCCAGCAGCGTGCGCACGGTGGCGAGAAAGAACGGATCGAAGGTGTCGAGCAGGATTGCCGTCATCGGGATGTTCATCCCCCAGAAGACGGTGGCGAACAGATAGAACAAGCTGCCGGCGATCGCCGGATGCCTGGGGGCGGGGTCGGGAATCGAATCCGGATCCGGAACTGGCGGGACGGCTGGCATTGGGCAAGTGTATCGCCCCCCTCGGTGGATGATCCGGGGCACGCACGCTGTTATGCTGCGACCCGGTGCCTCTGGCTGGCCCGGGGGCAAGTGAATGGAGACAAGACCGTATGAACCCCAGTTCCCAGTCCGAAGCGATGCGCGAAGCCGCGCATGCCGCCTTCATCGCGGCGCCGGCGCATATCGACGGCCCGGCCGGGTGGATGGGCGCCGAGATGGCGGCGCATCCCGGGCGCTGGAAGATCGAACTGACCGATCGCGAGATTGCCCAGATCGATGCCGCGATCCGCGGCGCGGTAGAGTCGGGCCAGGACCTGGCCGACATCTCGCCGGCGACATTCCGCCTGCCGCTCCTGGTCGGGCGCCTGGAGTCGCTCGAGCAACAACTTCTGGCGGGGCCGGGCTTCGCGTTGGTCCGCGGTTTCCCGGTCGCGCGCTACAGCACCCGCGAGGCGGCCATCGCCTACCTGGGCATCGGCTCGCACCTGGGCAGTTTTCGATCGCAGAATGCCAAGGGCCATCTGCTGGGCCATGTCATCGACCTTGGCGCCGACATCAAGGATCCGGGCACCCGTTATTACCAGACCAACCGCGGCCTCGAGTTCCACACCGACTCTTGCGACATCGTCGGCCTGCTCTGCCTGCGCAGCGCGCGATCGGGCGGCGAGAGCCGCATCGTCAGTTCGGTCAGCCTGTATAACGAGATGCGGGCGAATCATCCGGCGCTTTGCGAGGCCTTGTTCGGCGCGTTCCCGACCGATAGGCGTGGCGAGATCCCGGTTGGCGCCAGCCCCTGGTTCGACATGCCGGTGTTTCACTGGTTCGATGGCAGGCTCACGACGATCTATGCCGGACAGTACATCCGTTCCGCACAGGATCTGTTTCCCGAGGCGCGACGCCTGACCGACACCGAGTTGGCAGCGATTGCCAAGCTCGACGAGTTGGCGAACGATCGGCGCTTCAGTCTGACGATGGACTTCCGCCCGGGCGACATGCAGTTTCTGCACAACCACCAGATCCTGCATGCGCGCGAGGACTTCGAGGACCATGCCGGGCGCGACAAGCGACGGCACCTGTTGCGGCTTTGGCTGTCACCGGCGCGCGGGCGTGCGCTGCCGTCAGTCTTCGCGACCCGTTACGGCTCGCTCGAACCCGGTGCGCGCGGCGGCATCATCACCGAGCAGACCCAGTTGAAGTTCGTGCTCGAGCCGCAGTGACACCGACCCACCCGACGAATAACCAGAGGAACCCCTATGCTCAATCCCCAGGCCAAGGCTTTGCTCGATCTGCTGATCTCGCTCGATGCGCCGGCGATGAACACCTTGCCGGTTGCGCAGGCGCGGCAGGTCTACCGCGATCGACGCGGCGCCACCCAGCCCGACGCGCCCAAGGTGGCCGCGGTAAGCGAACACACGGTTCGCCACGGCGAAGCCGGTGTGCCGGTGCGCGGTTACCGGCCGATGGGAAGCGGCGCCACCGACAGGCTGCCGGCGCTGGTGTATTACCACGGTGGCGGCTGGACGATCGGCGACCTCGATACCCATGACACGCTTTGCCGCACCTTGTGCAATGAGAGTGGCTGCGCAGTGTTCGCGGTCGACTACCGGATGGGGCCCGAGTCGAAGTTTCCCGCCGCCGTCGACGATGCGATGGCCGTGCTGCAATGGGCATCGCGCGAGGCGGATTCGCTGGGCATCCGCGCCGATCGGATCGCGGTGGGCGGAGACAGCGCTGGCGGCAACCTGGCGGCCGTTGTCAGCCTGATGGCACGGGATCAGCAAGGGCCGGCGATCGCGTTCCAGTTGTTGATCTACCCGGCGACCGATCAACGTGCGCAGTCCGATTCGCACAAGCGGAACGGCGAAGGCTATCTGCTGACCAACGAGTTGATGCGCTGGTTTCGCGAGCAATACCACGCGAGCGCCGATGAATTTCTCGATTGGCGTGCCTCGCCGTTGCTGGCCGCCTCCCACGAGCGACTGCCGCCGGCGCTGGTGCTGACCGCCGGCTACGATCCGCTGGTCGATGAAGGCCAGGCCTATGCCGAAGCCTTGCTGGCTGCCGGCAATGTCGTCGAATCGGTTTGCTATGACGGCCAAATACATGGCTTCATCACCATGGGGCGCGTGATCGACCAGGCAAACGAAGCCGTGTCCCTTTGCGCCGGCGCGCTTGCGCGTGGCCTCGCCTGACCGTCGAGTGCCGGTTTTTTGTCAGCACTTGTATCTGAGGGGCCTTTGACACGATGACAACACTTGCTATGGCTCGTTAACTATTCCGACACTGATAATGAACGCCAACGAGTTGTCTTTCCCGCGCCGGGATTGGCAACGGGGAGGCGCCGCGACAATCCGGTCGGCGCAGGTCAACTGGAGCGGACAGCGGCGGGCCGATGGGAATATTTCATGCCTATGACATACGAGGCATTTTCGGCGAGCAACTGCATGCCGAAGCGGTCTACCGCATTGGCTTCTTTCTGCCGCGCCTGCTCGCGGCCGACGCGGTGCTCGTCGGTCGGGACTGTCGGGAATCGTCGCCGATACTGTTCGAGGCGCTGGCCGAGGGCATCCAGGATGCCGGTGCGCGCGTCGACGATATCGGCCTGGCGACCACGCCACTGGTGTACTTTCTCACCGCACGCCACGGCTATCGCGCGTCGGTCTGCATTACGGCATCGCACAATCCGGCGGCCTACAACGGGCTGAAGATCTCGACGCTGGACTCGCGTCCGGTGGGCCGCGAGTCGGGCCTGGCGACCTCGAGACCTGGGTGGCCAACGAACCAGTCGTGCCTGTGCCGACGCGGGGCACGCCGCTCGCTCGACGGTGCCCACGAGTACCTGGCCTTTGTGCGCGGCTTCGGTGCGCGCTTCGATGAACTGCGGGTCGGTGTCGATACCGGCAATGGGATGGGTGGGTTGTTTGCCCGCGCTCTCGTAGGGGAAAACGGTGTTTTCCTGTCCGAGCGACTAGACTCGTCTTTCCCCGATCACGGACCAGATCCGATGCGTGCCGGGGCGCTCGATGCGTTGCGCGCGCAAGTGCTGACGCGCAGGCTCGATGTCGGCGTCGCATTCGATGGCGACGCGGATCGGGCGGTGTTCCTGGACGAGCAGGGTCAGGTGGTGCCAGCCGACTTGGTCCTGGCGATCCTGGCCCGTTTTTACCTGCGCCGTGGCCGGTCCGGATTTGCCATCGTGCAAGATATACGCACGTCGCGCTCGGTTGCCGAGGATCTCGAGCCTCGCGGCGTGACGGTTCATACGTGGAAGGTGGGTCGGGCCTACGGGGCCAGCCGACTGCGCGAACTCGACGCCCTGATCGGCGGCGAGCTTGCCGGCCACTATTACTTCAAGGATTTCTCGTTCAGCGACTCGGCGATGTTGGCGATGCTGATGGTGTTGGATGTCCTGGCGGCGGAAAAGGCTAACGGTGCCTGATGTCGGCGCTGGTGGCCGGCATCAGCCGCTATCACGGCAGCGGCGAGATCAACTTCAGGGTGCAGGACGCAGGCCGGCTGATCGATCGGATCGAGGCGCAGGCCGGGCAATTGGGGCCGGTACGCAGTGTCAGCAATATCGACGGCATCCGCATCGAGTACGACGACTGGTGGTTCTGCCTGCGTCGCTCGAACACGGAACCGTTGTTGCGATTGGTGCTTGAAGCCAGGTCCCGGCCTGACATGCTTCGTTACAAGGAACTCCTGGCGCAGATGATACAAGCCCAGGCTGATGAGTGAAAACGCCGCGGGACAGGGCGAATTGTCGGATGAAGGAAACATGAAGAAATTGATCGGAGTTTTGCCGGCCGCCGGCCGTGGTTCGCGGCTCGGCGCGATCCCAGCAGCAAGGAGATCCTGCCGCTGGGCTTTGCACCGGCACCGGCCACCGCGCTCGGTTGGGCGCCGCTGACGGCGATCGAGTCGCACCTGGCGGGCTTTCGGGCTGCCGGGATCGAGCGCGTCGTGATCATCCTGGGCCCGGGCAAGAACGACATCATGGAATACCTGGGCGGCGGGCAGCGCTTCGGCATGGACCTGAGCTATGTGTTCCAGGAAGAACTGCGCGGAATGCCTTTCGCGCTGGACCTGGCGCGGGCTGGGCCGGCGATGCCGAGGTGGCGTTCGCGATGCCTGACACGCTGATCGAGCCCCGCAACAGCGTTGCCAACCTGTCCGGCGCCCATCATGCGAGCGGCGCCGATCTGTCGCTGGGCCTGTTCGAAACCGATAACCCGGCCAAGTTCGGCATGGTTCGCCTGAACCGCCACGGCGAGATCACCGGCTTTGTCGACAAGCCCAAGCAGACCAGCCTGAAATGGATGTGGGGCCTGGCCGTGTGGTCGCCGGCTTTCAGCGCCTTCATGGCCGAGGCGCTGGCTTCGATGCCGGCGGGCGGCCCCGAGGTGGTGCTGAGCGACATCTTCGACCTGGCGCGTCAGCAGGGTCTGAAGATCGCGGGGTGTGCCCTTGCCGGCAGTACCTACAACGACATCGGCACGCCGGAAGAGTTCCAGCGTGTCGTCCAGAACCTGGCCGATCGCAACGGCATGCCCCGCGTGCCCGGCTTGGTCGACAACCGCCCCGTGGTCAAGTCGCCGGCGATGGCCGTTGCTGGTCGTCTAAGCGTCGTTCAAGGCATTCGATGATCCTGTCATCGACCCGGCTGTCGAACTTGCGGGCGAAATAGGCGGGGCTTTCCAGCACCCGGGTCAGGTGTTCGCTGGTCCAGGTGCGCGGCCGCGGCGTGCCCTCGCTGAAGTCGATCAAGCGCAGGTTGTCATTGACGACCGAGTCGCGCCAGCGTGAGTTCATCGCGAAGGTCGGCATGAAGATCTCGTCGGCCGTGTACGAAAACCGGAAAAACCGCCGGTACGCCGGTAGCTCCGGGCTGGCCAGCAGGTCGGCGCACAACGCGCGCGTCAGTGTGTAGTACGACGATCCGCCCCAGTAGCGGCGATCGCCCAAATGGCGTTGCCAGCGGTTGAACCGCAGCTTGGGAATCATCACGCCGTTGCGCATCCCGGGTATCTCGAGTCGCAGCCGGCGGATCCGTGAGTCGCCATCCTCCCAGCGGGTCAACGGATCGAACACCTGAAGAAAGTTATCTGTCCCGGTGCGCGTGCAGGTGCTCGATCAGCGCCGCCTGGGTGCGTAGCGGGAAATCCTGGCCGCTGAGGTTCCAGAAGTGATGCCACGTCGAATCGAGTTCGAGCAGTTGGCGCATGCCCTCGAGCGTCGTGTCGACCACGCTGTAAGACGCCCAGCGCACGTTGCGCGGAGCCATGACGTGCATGTTGGCAAAGCCGCTGACGAGGTCGGCCACCTCGCGATGGAACGCCGCCGGTGCCTTGGCATCGACGTGGATCAGCACGCGGTTGCGCGCATCGTCTATGGCCCGCAGCAGCCGGCCCAGTTGGCCGATGTTGTCATGGGCCATCAGGAAGTAGGCAATCGACATCGGCGTTCAGCCGTCCGGGCGCCCGGCCAACAGACGGGTGGCGTCGTAGGTCATGACCAGCACATCGTGCTGGTTGAACACATCGTGGCGCGCGCTGACCACCGCGCGGCCGCTGGAGCGGGTCGGGCGCAGCGCGGTGATCTCGATCGCGGCGTGGATGGTGTCGCCGACCTGCACGGGGGCGAGGATCTTCTGGTGCAGCTCGAGCATGGCCAGTCCGGTGCCCTGGATCATCGACTGCAGCACCAGGCCCTCGATCAGCGTGTAGGTGAGGGCGCCCGGCACCGGACGGCCTTTCATCGCGGCACCTGCGTAGTCACGCTCGATGAAGATGGCTTCGAGCATGCCGGTGACCGACACGAAGTTGACCAGGTCGGTTTCGGTGATGGTGCGCGCAAACGTGATGAAGCGCTGGCCGGGGTGGATGTCCTGCCAGTAATAACCCTGGCCGAGTTTCGTCGGGGAGTGTTCGTCGGTCATCTGGGTCGCTGTCCTGGTCGCCGATGGCTGTGAAAAAACGTCGCGCCGAAGGTATCACGTGTCACGGCCAGCGCGCACTCGCGGTCCGGCGCGGGCGTTTGCCCGTTCAGCGACCCTGCCACTGCGGCTTGCGTTTCGCAAAGAAGGCCTCCATGCCCTCGCGAAAGTCGGCGCTGCCATAACACCATTCGACCAGGTCGGTATCGTCTACGCCGGCGCCTGCCGCCACCCGCAACCGGCGCAGACCCTCCTTGGTCGCGCGCAGCGTGAGCGGCGCCATCGAGCCGACCTGGGCGGCCAGTTCGCGCGCCGCGGCGAGCGGGTCGGCGGCGATGCGGCTGATCAACGCAAGATGCAATGCCTCGTCGGCGCCCATCAGGCGGGCCGTGAAGATGAGTTCGCGAGTCCTGGGCGCCCCATGAAGCTCACCAGGCGGGACAGGCTGGCCGCCGACAGGCAGTTGCCCAGGGTGCGGGCGATCGGAAAGCCGAACTTGAGCCCGGCGTCGGCGATCCGCAGGTCGCAGGCCGCGGCCAGCGCGGCGCCGCCACCTGTGCAGGCGCCGCGGATCGCGGCAATCGTCGGCACGGGTACGCGCTCGAGCTGTCGACCACTTCGTCTATCCGCTGCTCATAGGCCTGCGCATCGGCCGGGGTCTTGAAGTCGCGAAACCTGCTGATGTCCGTGCCGGCAGCAAATGCCTGTTCACCGGCGCCGGTGATGATCAGGGCGCGGATCGGTCCGTCGATCGAGATGTCCGCGCAGAGCCGGGCCAATTCGTCGTACATCGGGAAGGTCAGCGCATTGCGCGCCTGCGGCCGGTTGAGCGTGACCAGGCCGATGCCGTCATCGATCTCGAACAGTATTTCAGGGGGATTCATCAGGGCGTTCCTCACGGGGTGGTGACCCCGATGTTACGATGCCTGGCTCCGCGTCGACGATCCCTGGCCGGCGATGACGGCGAGGGCGCGCGCGGCAAGGCCGGTCGCGGCCCAGTGGCCCAGGGAAATTCCCGACCCGGAGCGAAGTTGCCGTTGCTCGTGCCGATGCCTCCCGTGAAATCCGTGCCCCTGTTGGCGTTCCCGAAGCGCGCTTTCGGTCTGCAACGGCTGTTGCTGCTCGGTGGCATGCTGATGCTGTTCGCGGGCTGTGCGCAGCCTGGCGGTTCGCTCGAGTACCGGCCCAAGACCGAACAGATGTACCTCGAGGCCGCGCCGATCACCGAGCGGTACTTCCCCCCGCCGGCAATACTGCCCGCCACCCCGGCGTTTCAGGTGACCGACCGCTTCACGACGCAGCGCGAGATGACCGACTTCCTGGCCGGCCTGGCCGGATCGTCGGACAACGCCTACCTGCGCGAGATGGGCCGCTCGCGCGAGGGCGAGATGATCCCGATGATCGTGTTCACCCGGGCCCCATCGGGAAGCCCGCAGGCGTTGGCGGCCACCGGCCTGCCGACCGTCTGGATCCACGCCCAGCAGCACGGCAATGAGCCGGCGTCCGGCGAGGGCGCATTGGCCGTGGCCGCTGATCTCGCCGGGACCGCGGCCTATCTGCTCGAGCGGATGAACGTGGTGATCGTGCCGCGTGTCAATCCCTACGGTTCGCGCCTGGACCTGCGGCACACCGTCGACAAGATGGACCTAAACCGCGACAGCATGCGGATGCTGCTGGCTGAATCGCGGGCCTTGCGTCGCACCAACCTGGCCTACGCCCCGGTCCTGACCATCGATGCGCACGAATACCATCCTGCCCGCGACGCCCTGCGCCGCTGGGGGCGGCGCGGGCTGGTCGAGGCGCATGACATGCTGATCCAGGGGCCGGAGCATCCGAACATCCCGCGGGCGATCCGTGACCTGGCTCGTGACCTGTTCATCCCGGCGGTCATCCGCGACCTGGCCGACCAGCAGATGCTGGCGCACGAGTACTACGTGGTTCACCCCCGCCGCCGGCATCCGACGATGCGCCTGGTCGCCGGCGGGACCGAGGCCCGGATAGGCCGCAACTTTCACGGCCTGGTCAACCAGGTGTCCATCCTGCTCGAGAGCCGCGGTATCGGCCTGGGCCGGCAGCAGTTCGGGCGCCGCGTCGTGGCCCAGCAACAGACGATGCTGAGTCTGCTGCGCACCTTGCATGATCATGCCGACCAGGTTGTCGGCGTGATCGAGCAGGCCCGCGGCGACATCATCCGGCGCGGTCGCGCGGTCGGGGATGACGACTTCCTGGTGCTCGATACCGAACCGGCGGTGGCGGTTCCGCACACGGTCCCCTACATCGACCTGGAAACGATGGAGCGCCGGCCCCAACACGTGCTCTATCGCAGCCAGGTCGAGCAGCAGATCCAGCAGACCCGCGAACGTCCGCTGGCCTACGTGCTGCGTCCCGAACTGGTCGATGCGCTGCGCACGCTGCAGGACCTGGGGCTGCGCGTCCAGCGGCTGACCGAGCCGCGGGCCGTGCCGGTGCAGTCGCTGACGGTCGATGGTTATCGCGAGTCGGAGGATATGTACGAGGGAGTCCGCCGTCGTTTCGTCACTGCCCGGCTGCGAAACCGCCTGGTCGCGCTGCCGGCCGGTTCCTGGATCGTGCCGATGGACCAGCCACTGGCCAATCTGGCCGCGGAGGCGCTCGAACCCGAAACCGCCGACAGCCTGGTCTGCTTTGGCGTGCTGCCGGCGCGGCCCAACGAAGAGCTGCCGGTTTACCGGCTGATGGATCCGCAGGCCCGGGCCGCGTTACCGCTGGCCGCCGTGGTGTCGCTGCCGTATTGAACGGGATGCCCGCACGCCATACCCGGGCGTGGCCAGCTAACCGGTTTCAAATTCGTCGATCAATCCCGGCGTTCACTCCCCTACAATCATCACGAGACGGCAAGGTCGATACCAGCAGCATCCACCGATCGGCCGATCGACTCTGCCATCATCCAATCACGGGGCACGCGATGCGCTTATCCGGTTTATTGTCCAGTCTGCTGGTTCCCTGCCTCGCGGGCCTCGGCTCTGTCGATGCTGCCGCGTGCGGCAGCGGCCGGCGAGGTCGTCGCCGGGTATACGTCGAGAATGCCTGGTTCAATGACAAGACATTTGCGCTTGGAGCCAAGCTGGACTCGGGCGCCAAGACATCGTCGATCGACTCGGCCAATGCCGAGAAGTTCGAGCAGAACGGCAAGTCATGGTACCGGGTGCACCTCGTGGATGCCGACGGCATCCGGCGTACCGTCGAAGGGCCGGTGGTGCGCGACGTGGTGATCCGCCGGGCGGGCGCCGCCAGGCAGCGCCGGGCCGTGATCAGCCTGCAGGTCTGCGTGGCCGGTCAGTCCGGCGAAGCCGAGTTCACGCTGGCCGATCGTACCGGCCAGGATTATCCGGTGCTGATCGGTCGATCGTTCATGGCCAAGCGGATCCTGATCGATTCGGGCGCTACCCATCTGCATGACGCGGCCTGCCGCAACGGAGCGCGTTGATGAACAACCGACCGGTCTACATCCTGGCGGCAGTCTTGTCGTTCATCGGCCTGGGCGTCTTCTTTCTCAAGCTGGCCTTCACCGGCCTGCCGATCAATCCCGGCGAACTGGCCAATGCCTGGCAGTTCGAGCAACAGGTGGCTTTCCGGGCAACCGGTGGCCCGGTCAAGATCGTGCTCAACGTGCCTTCCAACGTGACCGACAAGGCGATCCTGAACGAGCGCATCGTCGCTGCCGGCTTTGGCACGCTGCGCGCGACCACCGGCGACAACCGCCAGGTCGTGCTGACGGCGCGCGAGGTGCGCGGACCGCAGGTGGTCTTCTACAAGGCGATGGTGCACAAATTCCTGACCCACCAGAGCCCGCGCGAGGTCGAGGCGCCACAGCCGCCACGGGTCTCGATGAGCGATGCGCAGCGGGCGGCAGCCACCGAGCTGTTGCAGATCGCGCTGGCGCGTTCGGCCGATGATTCCTCGCTGGTCAGTGCCGTCATCCTGACCCAGGGCATCGCGCAACTGGGCGACAACCTGCGGGTGCTTGCCGGGATGGCCAAGGGCCCGTCGGCCAATGCCGACGTCGCGGTGGCCATCCTGGCCACACGCGGTATCCCTGCGCGGCGGGTCAACGGGATCGACCTGGCCGGCTCGATCACCAAGGCACCGATCGTGCACTGGCTCGAAGCGTTCATCGATGGCAGGTGGCAGGCGTTCTCGCTCAAGAGTGGCGAGGCGCGGGTGCCGCCGACCTACCTGCCGATCTGGTTCGGCGCGGGGCCACTGGTGGCGGTCGAGGGGGCCGAGGATGTCGAGAGCACATTGTCACTGGGCAAGGTGGAAGAGAGAGTGCTGGACAGGGTACTGTCCGGGCAGCCGGGCGCGGCGCGGGGCGAGTTGATGAAGTTCTCGCTGTTCGGCCTGCCGCTGGCCACCCAGCATGTCTATCGCAGCCTGATGGTCGTGCCGGTTGCCATTTTCATCCTCGTGCTGCTGCGCAATGTCATCGGGGTCAAGAGCCTGGGAACCTTCATGCCCGTGCTGATCGCATTGGCGCTGCACCAGACCTATCTGCTCTGGGGCACCTTCCTGTTTGTGGCCAATCATTGCCGCAGGCCTGTTGTTCCGGCTGTATCTCGAGCACCTGAAGCTGCTGCTCGTACCGCGGTTGGCCGCGGTGCTGATCTTTGTCGTGATGCTGATGGCGGCGATCAGCGTGATCATGCACCGGCTCGGCCTGGAACAGGGCTTGTCGATCGCCTTGTTCCCGATGGTGATCATCACGATGACGATCGAGCGTATCTCGGTGCTATGGGATGAGCGTGGCGCCAGCGAGGCGATCAAGCAGGGCGTTTCCAGCCTGGTGATCGCGGTTTTTCTCTGCATCCTGATCTCTTTCCCGACCCTGGTCTACCTGTGCTTCGCCTTCCCCGAGCTGTTGCTGCTGGTCTTGGCGGCCACGTTGCTGCTCGGTCGCTATACCGGCTACCGGCTGGTCGAACTGCCCCGGTTTCGCGAGATGGCCGAGGGGAAACACTGATGTTGTTTCCCCTTCGCAAACGGTTGTCGCTGGCCCTGCCGCACAAGCTGGCGCGGGCGGGCGTGGTCGGCCTGAACAAGCGCAATGCCGACGTCATCCTGCCGCACAACGAACGCAGCCGCTACCCGCTGGTCGATGACAAGGTGCAGACCAAGGACCTGGCGATCAAGGCCGGTCTGGCGGTGCCCGAGCTCTACGGGCTGATCAGGTACGCGGGCGATGTGCGCAAGCTGCCGCAGATCATCGCCGGCCACAAGCAGTTCGTGGTCAAGCCGGCCCAGGGCTCGGGCGGCGACGGGATCATCGTCATCAAGGACAAGCTGGGCGACTTTTTTCAGAAGGCCAGCGGCCAGCTGATCAGTGACGAGCAGCTGCGGTTTCACATCCAGAATGCACTGGGCGGGGTATTCAGCCTGGGCGGCCAGCCCGATTCGGTGCTGATCGAGTACTGCGTGCAGTTCGACCCGGTGTTCGAGCGTATTTCCTATCAGGGCGTGCCCGATGTGCGCATCATCGTCTATCACGGGATTCCCGTGATGGCGATGGTCCGGCTCCCGACCCGGATGTCGGACGGTCGGGCCAATCTGCACCAGGGCGCGATCGGCGCAGGAATCAACCTGCGCAGTGGGCGGACGCTGTCGGCGGTCTGGCTGAACATGGTGGTACACGAGCACCCGGACACGCGTGAGAAGATCGGCGACGTGCTGATCCCGCACTGGCGCCGGATGCTCGACATCGCGGCCCAGACCTACGAGCTGACCGGCCTGGGCTATCAGGGCGTGGACATCGTGCTCGACAAGCAGTTCGGGCCGCTGATCCTCGAGTTGAACGCCCGCCCGGGACTGAACATCCAGATTGCCAACCGGGCCGGTCTGCTGCCCAGGCTGGCGCTGGTCGATGCACACCGCGCGTCGCTGGCCGATGCCGGCGCGCGTGTCGACTTTGCAATGGAGGCATTCGATGGCCACTGAACGAGTCACCACGGCGCGGCGCGAGGCGTTGCGCATCGGCGCCGGCGGTCTGTTGATGGCCGCGCTACCGGCCGCAGCGGCATTGCCGCCGCGGCCCGAACCGGCGATCGATCTGCTGGTTCGCGGCGGCACGGTGCTCGATCCGGCCTCGGGGATGAAGGCGACCGCCGATGTGGCGATCGCGCCGGGCGCATCGTCGCGATTGCGCCCTCGCTCTCGCCCGAGGGTGCGCGCAAGGTCCATGAGGCCACCGGTATGCTGGTCTGCCCCGGCCTGGTCGATGCGCACGTACACGTGGCCGACGGCATGATGCCGGTCTCCATGCTGGCCGACGACGCCGGCCTGATGAGCGGGGTCACGACCGTCGTCGATGCCGGCTCGCTCGGTGCGCGCACGCTGCCGGCGTTTCGCAAGTACATCTGGCCGCAGGCGCGCACCCGGGTCAGGGCGTTGCTCAACCTGTCGGCGGCCGGCCTGGTGGTCCTCAACGAGCTGTACCTGGACGACAAGCTGATCAGCCGCAGCCGGGCGCTGCGCGCGATCGATTCGAACCGCGACCTGATCGTCGGAATCAAGGTGCGGGTCCGCGGCACCGCCGACAGCCTGGACAAAGATCTCAAGCTGATGGCGCAGTTGCGCGAGATCGCCGACGAGACCGGTCTGCCGACGATGATGCATTGGACCAACGAGGCGCGGCTGGTGGACATGTTGCGCCCCGGTGACTGCATGACCCACCCGTTCAATCCGGCCTACCTGGGGCCCAACTGCATCGACGAGCAGGGCAGGGTGAGGTCACTGACCCGCGAACTGGCTGATCGCGGGATCATGGTCGACCTGGGACATGGTTCGTCTTTCGACTGGAAGCTCGCCGAGGCCGCGGCTTCGCAGGGTTGGTACCCGGACGTGTTGTCGACCGACATGTTCAGCCGCTACTTCCGTCCCGGCAGGCGTCGTCGGCGACATGGGCGCCTTGCTCTCGAAGTTTTTGCTGCTGGGGCTGGACGTGGCCCAGGTCGTGCAGCGCGCGACCGTGGCGCCGGTCAAGATGCTGGGACTGTCCGGCGGCCTTGGCCGATTACAGGTGGGCGGGGTGGCCGACCTGTCGGTGCTCGAGGCCCGCCAGGGGCGTTTCGAGTTCATCGACAGCCCGCGACTGAAGCAGGCCCGCACTGGGATCGGTGAAGCTTGTGGCCAGGGCCGTGATCAAGGATGGCGCGTTGTTCGAGCTCGACGGCTGAATGCTGGCGGGTCACGACCATCATTCAGCTGGCAACCGACATGAATCCGCAGGAGACCCGATGAACGAAATGAGCGCCGATGAACGCCGACTGGTCGAGATAGCGGGGACCTTGCGCGCGAGCGCGTCAAAGCCAGGTCGCGCAGTGGGAGCGCGCGAGCGCACGATAGGCCTGGACGCGCTGCGCGAGGCCGCCGGTCTTGGCCTCACCGGCATCCAGGTACCGCGCGCCATGGGCGGGCAGGGCGCCTCATTCGGCTGCAAGGTGGCCGTGACGCAGGCGCTTGCCCAGGCCGACTTCGGTTTTGCGATGTCGCTGGTCAACACCCACAACGTGGCGGCCAAACTGTCGCTCGAGGCCCGGCCCGAGGTTGCCGGGCGATTCGTGCCAGACTTGCTCGCCGGCCACCGGCTTGGCAGTACGGCGCTGACCGAGCTGCATGCCGGCTCTGACTTTCCGGCGATCCGCACCCGGGCCGTACGCACCGGCGACGGCTGGCAACTCGATGGTGGCAAGGCGTGGATCACCAATGCCGCGGTGTCCGACGTGATCGTGCTGTACGCACACACCGGGCAGGCCGATCGCTCGGACGATATCGCGGCGTTCGTCGTCGATGGCCGGCGCGCCGGCTTTTGCCGTCTGCCGGCGTTCGAACTGGCCGGGCAGCACACGATCGGCACCGGCGCGTTCGAGTTGCAGGCCTACCAGGCCGCCGATGCCGAGATGATCCAGCCGCCGGGCAAGGCGTTCAGGGCTGCGCTGGCCTCGATCAACGGTGCCAGGGTCTACATTGCGGCGATGTGTTGCGGCATGGTCGAGCGCGCATTGGCGATCGCCATCGAGTACGGCGCCGGGCGGTCATCGTTCGGGCAGCCTCTGACCGGTCACCAGGGCTGGCGCTGGATGCTGGCCGAGGCCAGCGCGGAATTGGCGGCCGCGCAGGCACTGGTCGATCGCGCGACGCGCGCCACCGATGAGGGCCGGGATACCCGGCTGCTGGCGGCGCAGGCCAAGGTGTTCGCCACAGGGATGGCGGTGCGCCAGCTGCCGGCGCTGCAACACGCCCTGGGTGCCCACGGGCTGCGCGACAGCCTGCCGTTCGGGCGCCACCTGGCCGGCGCACAGGTGGCGACGCTGGTCGACGGGTCTACCGAGATGCTGCTCGATCGCATTGCCAGCGACTGGGGTCGCGCCAACGGCCAGGCCTGAGGTCTGCCCCGACTGGGGCTGCCGGGGACTCAGACCGGCACGAGATCCTGGGGAGGGGCTTCTTTGCGGCTCGCACGCTTGTCCGGAATGCGGTCGCTGGCGATGGCCGTGTCGCGCCCGCAGGCCTTGGCCAGATACACCCGCTTGTCCGCCGTCGGCACCAGGTCATTGATGTTCAGGCCATCGTCCGGCGACAGCGCCAGGCCGATCGACACGGTCAGTGCGATCTGCTCTGCCTCGTACTCGATCACCAGTTCGCGGGTGCGGGCAACGATGTCCTCGGCCAGCGCCATCGCGGCCTGCCTATCGGCCACCGGCGAGATCAGGCAGAACTCCTCGCCGCCGTAGCGACCCGGGACGGCCTTCTCGGGCACCATCATGCGCAGCATGTGGGCGAACGCGACCAGGGCCTTGTCACCGGCCGGATGCCCATACTTGTCGTTGATGCGCTTGAAGTGGTCCAGGTCCAGCATCAGCAGCGCCGTCATCCGGCTCGCGCGAAAATTGTCATTGAGCAGTCGCGCACCGTCTTCGAAGAACGCCCGCCGCCCGCGCAGTCCGGTCAGCGTGTCGATCGATGCCAGCTTGCGATACTCGCTGACGACCTGCCCGTTGACCAGTGCCACCAGCACCATTGCGTAGACCATTGGCGCCAGCGCGAACAACATGGGGAATACGACCAGAAGCGGATTGCCGGTTAGCTCATGCTGCGTGTCCAGCGTGGCACCGCTTTGCAAGGTCCAGACAACCCGTCCCAGGTGGGCCAGCCCGTAAAAGAGCGTCAGGGCCAATCCCCAGCGCGCGGGGATGCGCGGGGTCGACGGACTGAGTTTGCGGTAGTAAGGCAGGCTGAGGGCGGCCGCGACCGCGTGGCAGAGGCTGGTGAAGATGATGCGGTTGGCGACATCGGCATTCGGGTCCGACCAGAACATCTGCACGATGAAGCAACCGACGAACAGGGTGAAGGTCAGTACCGGGGTCGGCCTGAGGTCGAAGTAGCGGCGCATCGACTCGAGGATCAGCACCGCGCTGGCCGCGCCCAGGGCACTGGACAGGACGACCGACAAGAACGGATTGATCAGCCCGCCCAGGGCCATCAGCAACATTGCCGCGCCCAGGCAGGCCTGCGTGGCGGTGCCCCAGAGCATCGTCGAGAGCATGCGCCGATGGACGTGGCGCATTGAAAAAAGCATGACCATGCAGATCAGGCAGGTCACCGCGCCAACGAAGAAGAGGGATCGCGAGTCGAACATCCCCCAGATTAGACGGCCAAACGGCATTGCACCGGCGAGGGTCTGGCGCAGGCGTGAGCATTGGGCCGACGATTGGTGGGGGCGGCGCCCGGCGGCGGGCCGGCCGGCGCCGGCGCGCGGGGCCGCCGGCTGTGCGCGGCCGCGGCCGGGTTCGGGCCGATAGCCGATAGAATTGCGCTTCCTTCGCCCGCCGCTTCCCATGCGCTTCATCCACGCTGCCGACATCCACCTGGACAGCCCGCTAGACGGCCTGTCGGTGTACGCGGGCGACTCGGCCGGCGCCGATGACACGATCCGGCGGCTGCGCCTGGCCAGCCGGGAGGCCTTTACCGCGCTCGTCTCGAGCGCCATCGAGTTGGCGGTTGACTTCATGGTGATCGCCGGCGATCTGTACGACGGCGACTGGCGCGACTTCAATACCGGGATCTTCTTCGTCGCGCAGATGGGCCGGCTCAACGCCGCCGGTATTCCGGTGTTCCTGCTGTTCGGCAACCATGATGCCGACAGCGAGATGACCCGCAAGCTGGTGCTGCCACCGAACGTGCGGATTTTTTCCAGCGAGGCGGCCCAGACTCACAGGCTGGACGAGTTGAAGGTCGCGTTGCACGGGCGCAGCTTCCGGGTGGCCAACACCACCGAGAACCTGGTGCTCGGGTATCCGGCCGCCGAGCCGGGCTGGCTCAATATCGGGGTGCTGCACACGGCGATGGAGGGCGATGCCGCCCATGCCCGTTATGCCCCCTGCACGATGGCCGACCTCGCGGCACGCGGCTACCAGTACTGGGCGCTGGGGCATGTGCACGAGTACCGGATCTGGCAGGGGCCGCCGGTGGTCGCCTACCCGGGCAACCTGCAGGGGCGCCACGCCCGCGAAACCGGCGCGCGTGGCGCGTTGCTGGTCACCGCGCAGAACGACCGGATCGTGAATACGGAACGGCTGCTGGTCGATGTCGCGCGATGGATGGTGCTCGAGGTCGATGCCAGCGCGGCAGCCGATGTCGATGCGGTGGTGGTGCAGGCGGGCGGCGCGATGCAGGCCTTGCTGGCAGCGGCCGGGCACCGGCTGCCGATGATGCTGCGGGTACGTGTGCAGGGCCGCTGCGCCGCGCACGGCGACCTGTTCCGTCTCGAGGAAAGGTTGCGCGCCGACCTGGTCGCCCAGGCGATGGCAATCGATCCGCAACGGTTGTGGATCGAGAAGGTGGTGCTCACCGAGCCGGCGCACAGCCCGCAAGACCTCGCGGCGCGCTCGGACGCGCTCGCCGACCTGCAGCAGGTGCTCGGCGAGGTCGATGTCGATGCGGCCTTCAAGGGCCGGCTGGCCGAGGAACTGAAGCGCGCGGTCACGGCCCTGCCGGCCCAGGCATTTGCCGACCATCCCGAATTGAGCGAGATCCGCGATGGCCGGATCGACACGCTGCTGGCGCGGACACTGCCCGCGTTGCTGGCACAGCTTGCGCGCAAGGCCTGAGATGCGGCTCGCCCGACTGGAACTGCTGCGCTACGGTCGTCACGAAGGCCTGCGGCTGGCGATGCCCGGCGGGGCGCACGACTTTCACCTGGTCGTGGGACCGAACGAGGCCGGCAAGTCGACGATCCGGGCGGCGATCACCGACCTGCTCTACGGTGCCGGAGCGGTCGGCGCAGGCCTATCTGCATAAGTCGAGCACCCGGTTAGGCCGGCGAGCTGGCGCACGGCGGGCAATGTGCTGGTTATCGAGCGGCGCAAGGGGCGGCGCCAGACCTTGTTCGATGACGGGCGCGAACTCGACGAGCGGCTGCAGCCGTTCCCGGGGCCGACCGATCGTCTCTTTTTCGAGCAGATGCGTTCGGCCTGACCACCAGGCACTGATCCGGGCGGCGAATTGATCCTGTCGGCGTCCGGCGAGGTCGGCCAGGTCTTGTTCGAGTCGGCCGCCGGCATCGAGTCACTGGGCGAGATCCGCTCGACGCTGCAGGCCGAGGCGGACGCGCGTTGTGGGCACCCACGGCACGCACGCGGCCGTTCTTCGTCTACAAGCGAATATGAACAGGCCGGCATCCGGCTAAACGACGCCACGGTCGGGACCTCGGCCCGGGAGGCGGCGGCGGCGGATGCGGCGCAGGCAGCGAAACGGCTTTCTGCGGCCCAGCAGGCCCGGCGCGAGGGCCTGCAGCGGCGGCATCTTCTCGAGCGCGTGCGACGGGTGCGCCCGGCCCTGTTCGCCCTCGAGCAGGCCGAGCAGGCACTGGCGGCACAGCCCGCCTGCGTGCTGCTGCCGGCCGATGCGGCGGCGCAGCTGGAGGCGGTGGAACGGACCCGGGCGAGGGCACAGGGGAGCCTCGATCTGCTGGCGCGCTCGATGCAGACAAGACGGGCCGAACTGGCGGCCCTGGTCGTCGAGGACGACCTGTTGGCACAGGCCCAGACCCTGGACGAGCTGGCCGAACAGGCCAGGCTCTGCCGCGACGATCCGGACGCGATCGCCCGCGCAGAGCAACAGGTGCAGGCGCTGCAGGCGAGGGCACTGGTCATCGGCGAGCAGCTGGGGTGGGGCGCCCGGGTAGACGATTTCGGGCCGCGCCTGCCCGGCGCGGCGGTGCGCGACCTCATCGCCCGGCTGGCCGAGTCGTTCCCGGTCCTGCAGACGCGCCAGGATGCGCTGCGTGATCAACTGGCCGCGCGCGGCGCGGAACTGGCCGATCTGGACAGACGCCGACAGGCATTGCCGGATCCGATGCCCGTGGACGGCCTGGTCACGGCGCTGACCCAGGCCCAACGCCTGGGCGATCCGCAGGCGCGTCGCGCCCAGTTGCAGCAGGCTGCCGCGGCAGTCGGGCGCCGCTTGTCCCAGGCCTGCGATGCGCTGGGCCGATGGCGCCTGGACGAGCAGGCGTTGCGCCGGGTCTCGCTGCCTGACATCGAGCATCTGGCGACGCTGCTGCAGCGACGCGAGACCAGGGTGCTCGATCGCGACGCACTGGCGACCCAGTTGCGCAAGCTCGACGAGGCCCTGGCGCGTGAGCGGGCCCAGGTCGCCCGGTTCGAATCGCGCGAGCAACCGGTCGGGCGCGAGCAGGTGTTGGCGGCCCGGCGCTTGCGGGACGAACAGTGGCGGGGGATCAAGCAGGCGCCCGCGCGCCTGGGCGAGCTTGGCGAGGCATTCGAATCGGCGCTGGCCAAAGCCGATGCGCTGGCCGACCAGCGCCACGACACGATCCGCCAGGAGGCCGACCTGCGCAACCTGCGCGATGGCGTGGCGATGCGCGAGGCGGAGCACCAGGCGGTGGCCGCACAATCGGCCGAGGCGGTCCGCCTGGTCGAGCAGGGCGATGCGCAATGGGCGGCGCTGGCCGGCGCCGCCGGGCTGGCAGATCTGCCGCTGGCGCTGGCGCCGGGTTGGCAGCAGGCCCGCACCCGGGTGTTGGAGCTGGCCGACGAGGCCGCCGAGGCGACTGCGCAACTGCAGCGCCTCGAGCACCAGGCACAAGGGCTGGCCGACGCGCTGGATCGCGGCCCTGGGGCCGGGCGCGTCGAGGGGCGGGCCGACGGCCACGTTGGTCACGCGCGCCGAACGCCGGGTGGCCGATCATCGCGAACAGGCGGTGCGGCAGGCGGAACTGCACGAGGCGATCGAGACGCGCGCGCACCGCGATGGCCCCGTGGCGCAGGCGCGACAGGTGGACGAGGAACGCGAGCGATGGGAGCGCGACCGGGCCGCCGCGATGGCGTCGGCCGCGCACCGGGTGCGCACTGCCGCGCGCACTGGAATGGCTGGCGCTCGTGGCAGCCCTTGAAAAGACGCTGGCCGACATCACCGACTTACGCGAGTCACAGATCGATATCCGTCGCCGGCGCCTGCTGGCCCATCGGGAAGCGGTGCTCGCGATCGGACGCCGGCTGACCCCGGCACTGGCGGAGCCGGCCGACATCCTCGAGGCACTGCAGGCACGACTGGCCGCAGCCCGGCTGGCGAACCGTGATGCCACGCGGCTGCGGGCGGAATTGACCGAGCAGCAAGCCGCCTGGCAGGCCGCGCAGACAGAGCGGGACGAGGCGCTGGGCCTGCTCGAGCCGCTGGTGCAGGCGGCCCGGGTCGATGACAGGCCGGCGCTGGCCGCGGCGGTGCTGCGGCTGGACGCCCGCCGAGGCGATGGCCGCGGTGGCGGCGGCCCGCGAACGGGTTGCCCGTGAAGGCGAGGGCCTGGGCCTGGCGCAGCTGGCCGCCGAGGCGGCACCAATGGCGGGTCTGGACCTGCAGGCCGAAGTCGCGCTGATCGACGAGGCGGACGGTCTGATCGCCCGGAGATCGAACGGCCGGTGCCGAGGCAGGCACGGTGCGCCGCGCTGGCGGCCATCAGGCGCTGATGCGGCGCTGGCCCAGTCGAGAGACGCCAGTCGCTGGCCGCAATGACCCAGATCATGGAGCGTTACGTGCGTGTGCGCTGCGCCGAACGCCTGCTCGACTGGTCGATAGAGCAGTACTGGAAACCAGCCAGGGGCCGTTGCTGCAAAGGGCCGGTGAAGTCCGTTCGCCCACCTGACGCTGGGCTCGTTCGCCAGACTGCAGGTCGAGTCGATCAAGCAAGCTGGCGCTGGTGGGATACGGCCCGATGGCCGGGAAGTCGGGATCGCGGGCTTCAGCGAGGGATCGCGGGACCAGCTCTACCTGGCCTTGCGACTGGCCGCGCTGGAGCTGCACCTGCGTCGCTCGCACGCGCTGCCTTTCGTCGCGGATGACTTGTTCGTCAATTTCGACGACCGTCGCGCCGTGGCCGGCCTGCAGGCGTTGCGCGAGCTGTCGGCGCTCACGCAGGTCATCTTCCTGACCCACCATGAACACCTGGTGCCGCTGGTGCGCGAGGTGCTGGGCGCCGACGTCAACCTGCTGCAGCTGGCCTGAACAGACCGGCGCGCGAATCGTCTTCACCGATAGGGTCAGCCCCCCGGCGGGTCCGGTATCAGCGCCGTCGGCACGGCCACCGCAGCAACTCGGCCAGTCGCCGTATCACCCAGCCGGCCTCGTGCGCATCGACCCCCGAACCCTCGACCAGCAAACCCGCATGACAGCGCTCGAGCACATCGGTTTCCGCGATGCCCAGGTCGAACAGCTGGTTGTTCGCGTGCTCGGTCAGCAAGGTGGCCAGGTCTTCGCAAAACTCGTAGCGCCGCACCAGTTCGTCCCGGCCGATGCTTGGCTTGATCCGGTTCGGCGCGACGTACAGCGCGATGAACGACGGCGGGACGAACAGTTGATTGTCATCGGACATGGCAGGCGGCGCCAGGGTCGGCGATCGAAGGGAGGAACGATGATGCTAGCAGCGGTCTTCAGGGACATTGCGCGGTGTGCCGCCGGCCGGGCATCGATGGCGCAGGGCGGGCAGCCGGTCCGTGCCTGCGTATTTAGTATTTGACATAATATACATTATGCGCACATAAGAAGAGACCAGAGCCGATCGGTTCAGACCTCTCACAAGCCCTCAGTCACCGATTTCGGCGGCCCCTTCGCAGGCGTGGCGGCTGCGCCTGATCTCGAGGGTCGAATGACGGATCCCGAACCGGTCGCGCATCCGCTGCCGGACCTGCTGCTTGAGCGCATCGGCGTCCTGCCACTGACCGGGCGCGATCACCAGGTGGGCATCGAGCGCATTCCTCATGCTCCTGCACCTGCCACAGATGCAGATGGTGGACGCCGGCAATGCCATCGATGTCGTGGATCTGCTCGAGCACTGTCGCGGCATCGATCGTCGTCGGCGCGCCCAGCATCAGGATGCGGATCACCGGTCCGATCTCGGCCAGTGACTGCCACAGGATGTAGCCGGCGATCACGTGATCAGCGGATCAACGTCCAGTCGTACAGCAGGATCACCGTGCCGCCGATGATCACCGCGACCGATCCCCAGCGCATCGGCCAGGGTTGTGCAGGAACGCGGCGCGGATGTTCATGCTCTCGCGGGACAGCCGGTACGTCAGCGCGGCGGTCACCAGGTCGATCGTCAACGCCACGGCGGCGATGATCACCACCAGCCAGCCATCGACCGGCTGCGGCCTGAAAGCGGGCGAAGGCCTCGAAAACCAGGTACAGGCCGATGACGATCAAGGTCGTATAGTTGACCAGCGCGCGGCGACGATCTCGGCCCGACCGTGGCCGAATGTCATCGCCGCCATCGGACGGGCGCCTGGCAATCTTGCGGGCCAGGAACGCGATGGCCAGCGAGACCGCGTCGGACAGGTTGTGGATCGCATCGGCCACCAGCGCGAGGCTGATTGAAGAGGCCGCCGATGATCTGCGCGATCGTCAGCAGCAGGTTGACCCCGACCGCCAGCAGGACTTTCCGGTCGCCGGAAGCGGGATCGATGTGGTGATGGTGATGACCGGGAATGACTCATGCGGGGCTCGGTTTTGTGAGGAACCCGTTCACTATAATTGCTCTAGTGACTAGAGGATCAACGGGTATTTCGACGATGCTGACAATCGGACAACTGGCGCGACGCACCGGCGTGAAGGTGCCCACTATCCGCTACTACGAACAGGTCGGCCTGATCGTCGCCGGGGCGCGCACCGAAGGCAATCAGCGCCGCTACACCGGCGCCGCGCTGGAGCGGCTGTCGTTCATCCGCCATGCCCGCGATCTGGGGCTGCCGATCGAGGCGATCCGTGAACTGCTCGAGCTTGCCGAGCATCCGCAAACGCCGTGCCGCGATGCCCACCGGATAGCGGCCGGCCAACTGGCCGCCGTGCGGGCGCGTATCGATCGTCTGCGCCGCCTCGAAACCGCCCTGCTGCGCATGACCGCCGGTGACGACAGCGGCGAGGCGGGCGATTGCCAGGTATTGCGCGCACTGGCCGATCACGCCAGGGTCGACCATGCAGCGCCGGATCATCCGGGCGCGCCCGGGGCCGGCCTCTAGCGCGCGGCGCGCGCTCAGCACTCGAGATTGTCGATCAGGCGAACATCGCCCAGCCGGGCGGCGGCCAGCCAGACCAGGGTGCCGGCGCCATCCGTTGCGGCCGGCGCCGCGAGATCGGCGCAAGGCAGGCGCAGGCTGCCAGCCGGCATCGCGCAGTCGTTGCAGGCCGGCGTGCGGTTGTGGCTGGCCCGCCGCCGGCCAGCCAGCGATCGCGGCACTCGCCAGCACCCTGGACAGCAGGCCCAAGCGCCTCGCGCTGCGCGGCGCTCAGGTAGGTTGCGCGACGACAGCGCGACCTGTCGGGGGCCCGAACCGTGTCGTGTCCGACGATCTGATCGGCATCCCGAACTGCTCGACCATCCGGCGCACGATCATCAACTGCTGGTAATCCTTCTTGCCAAAAACCGCCCTCGCCGGTGCCGTGGCGATGAACAACTTCATTACCACGGTGCAGACCCCGGTGAAGAATCCGGGCCGGCTGGCACCCTCCAGGATGTCGGCCAGCGCGGGGTCGGGTGTCACCTTGTAGGTCTGCGGCCGTGGGTACAGGTCGGTCTCGCGCGGTGCGAACACGACATCGCAACCGGCCGTCTCGAGTAACTCGCAGTCGCGCTCGAACGTGCGCGGATAGGTATCGAAGTCCTCACCCGGGGCGAACTGCAGGCGGTTGACGAAGATGCTGGCGACCACCGGGCCGGGCCAGGCACGGGCCTGGCGCACCAGTGCCAGGTGGCCGTCGTGCAGGTTGCCCATGGTCGGGACCAGGCTCGGCCGCCCTGCCGCGGCCAGCACTGTCTGGAGTTGCGCGGCGGTCTGCACGATCTGTAGGGTCATGGCGGGCACTCTGGTCGGCCGCGGCCGCAGGGTGTCAGCGCGGCTGCTCGAGGGTCGGAAGGTCGTCCTGTACCGTGACCCGGCGAAGATCGCGCGGTTCATGCCGATCGTCGAATGCGGTGGCCCGGTGCATCGTGCATCGATTGTCCCAGATGACGAGATCCCCCTGCTGCCAACGGTGCCGGTAGACATACTCGCGCCGGGTCGCGTGCTCGATCAACTCGTCGATCAACACCATGGCCTCGGGCCGCGGCAGGCCCTCGATGGTGCCGATGTGGGCGGCCAGGTACAGGGACAGGCGCTGCGAGCGCGGATGGCGGCGCACCAGCCGGTGCCGGACCGGTTGGTAGCGGGCGCGGTCCTCGTCGCTGAAGCCATCGAACCCCAGCCGGGCGCGCGAGTAGACCAGGCTGTGTCCGGCCACCATGTCCAGGACGGCCGCCTGCATGGCCGGCGCAAGTCTGTCCCAGGCATGACGCATGTCGGCAAACTCGGTGTCGCCGCCCTGCTCCGGCACCTCAGGCCGCATCGAGTAGCGTGCGCCGATGGCTGAATGAGCTGTCGGTATGCCAGAGCCGGTTGCCCAGGTTGAACAGCCGGCGCGCCGCGTCGGGGGCCAGCAACCGCCATCGGCATCGAGGTTGGAGATGTCGTTCATCCGTTTGTCGGCGAGGCGGGTGCTTCTTTCGCCCACATCGGCCGGTCTGCCCCCTCGATTGGTCCGAAGCGCCTGCCCAGCGCCATCTGGGCCGCTTCGTCCAGCGCCTGGCCGCGCAGCACCAGCACGCCGTACTGCGCCAGGCCGAGCTCGATCATCTCGCGCGTCTGGTCGTCCAGGTCGCCGGTCAGCTTGATGCCGTCCACCTGGGCGGCGAAGACCGGGTGCAGCGCGGAAAAATGCAGGCTCATCGGGGAATCCTCAGGCAGTGGGGGTTTGCAACGACAGCGTCGAGCCGTCGGTGGCGGCCGGACCGGTGACCAGGAACGACGGATTGAGCACGTCGGGCTTGCCGTAGCGCAGCGCCCTGCCCTGGTCGTCTATCACCTGGCCGCCGGCGGCCTCGACGATCGCCTGGGCAGCAGCGGTATCCCACTCCGCGGTGGGCGACATCCGGGGGTAGCAATCGGCATAGCCCTGGGCGATCCGGCAGAACTTGAGCGAGCTGCCACTTTGCAGCAACAGGTGCGGGCGATGGGCATTGATCCACTGGCGGGTGGCGTCGTTCAGGTGGCTGCGGCTGGCCACGATCCGCATCGCCGCCTCGAAGCGGCCGTCGGCCAGGCGCACCGGCAACGGCAGGCTGTGCAACGGTCGGTCCCGCCCGTCGATGCGCTGCCAGGCGCCGATGTCCCGGCCGCCCCAGAACAACTCGTCGGGGATTGGCGCGTAGACGGTGCCGAACACCGGCCGGCCGGCGTCGATCAGCGCCACGTTGACCGTGAATTCGTCTCGTTTCTCAATGAATTCCCGTGTTCCATCCAACGGATCGATCAACCAGAAGCGCTCGCTGCTGACCCGGAGCGGATGGGAATCGGCATTTTCCTCGGACACCACCGGCACCCCGGGCAGCAGCGGCGCCAGCGCGGCATCGAGCACACGGTGCGCGGCCAGGTCGGCCTCGGTCACCGGGCTGTGGTCGGCCTTGCGCTCGACGGTCAGGCGCCTGGCCTGCTGACGCCTGTACAGGTCGCGGATCAGCGCGCCGGCCTCCAGGGTCGCGGCGAGCACCGGGTTGAGCCAGGCGGGGGGTGGGGTCATCGTCGGAACCTGTTCAGGCGGGATTCGGGCGGGCGTGTCGGCGTCATGGAGGGCTCAGACCAACCGGCTCTTGTGGCCGGCCCAGTACGGGTCGCGCAGCTTGTTCTTGTACAGCTTGCCGGTCGGCAGGCGCGGCAGCTCGTCGCTGAAATCGATCGAGCGGGGGCACTTCACACTGGCCAGGTGCTCGTGGCAGAACGCGATCAACTCGGCGGCGAGCGCCTCCGGAAGGCTGGTTGGGCGGCAAACAGCTGGACCACTGCCTTGACCTCCTCGCCCAGGTCCTCGTTGGGGATGCCGAAGACCGCCGCATCGGACGAGGCGGAACGCAGGCAGGACTTCCGGATGGGTGATCAACAGGTTCTCGCACTCCTGCGGGTACACGCGCCGACGCCGCCCGAGATGACTGGCGAAGGTCGAGCGGTCGGTCAGGTAGAGAAAGCCGTCGTCGTCGACATAGCCGACATCCCCGACGGTGCTCATCGAGCCGTCGGGCGAGCGGGGCGCCGCGGGTGCGCTCGGGATCATTGAAATACTCGAAAGGGTGGCGGTCTTAACCAGATCTCGCCTGGCTGGCCCGGTGGCATCGGCTGGCTGTTCTCGTCGACACGTGCAGGTCGCCGAGCAACACCGCCGACCGAGCCGCGATGCGCGAGCCACTCGGGCGAGTCGCGGCGGTGAAGCCCAGCCCTCGGTGGCACCGTAGTACTCGTGGATGATCGGTCCCCACCAGTCAATCATCTGCCTTGACCTGCGGCGCCGTACGGCGCGGCCGCATGGATGGCGATCTCGAGCGACGACAGATCAGCGCCGGCGCACCGCCTCGGGTAGTTTGAGCATGCGGCTGAACATCGTCGGCACCAGCTGGGTGTGGGTCACCCGTACTTCTCGATCAGCGCTACAGGTAGTGTTCGGGATCGAAGCGCCCATGATGATCGCGCTGTCAGGCGCGACTCAGCCGGCGCCACCGCGATCAGCCGGCTGATAGAGCGGCGCCGGCGACAGGGTAGATCATCTCGTCCCGGTAGTGCCGAGTCAGGCCAGGAACTCGAACAGCGGCAGTGGCTGCGCCGGCGGCTCGGGCAGCGGACGCAGGATCCCCTTGGGGCGGCCGGTGGTACCCGGACGAGTAGGCGGCGCTCCAGCGATCCATCGGCCACCGGCGTGACCGGCTGCCCGCCTATCGCCCGCGATAGCCTGTGATGAACGTCCGTCGTCACCGCTGCCCTCGATGATCAGGCACAGGCGCAGCCCCGGGCATTGCCGGGCGGCGGCGATCGCAATGTCGCGCTTGGCCCGGGTGGTCACCAATGCCTTGGATTCACTGTTGTTGATGATGTAGGCCAGTTCTTCGGCGGTCAGATACGAGTTGACGCAGGTGATGTACAGCCCGGCCCGCTCGGCCGCCGCGCTCACTTCGACGCAGCGGGGGTGGTTCTCCATGAAGCTGGCATAGTGGTCCAGTCGCTGCAGGCCGTGCGCGCGCAGCAGATGGGCCAGCTGGTTGCTGCGCCGGTCGAGCTCGGCATAGGTGATCGTCTCGCCGGAGCGGGCCATGATGACCGCCGCTCGGTCCGGGTGCAGCGACGCCTGGGTACCTGGATACATGTCTGCCTCCGCTTGTCGTTAGGTGTCCGTTGAAATACTGCCGGTCGCCGGATCAGCGCCCCGTGAAGACGGCCGGGCGCTTTTCGTTGAAGGCCCTGACGCCCTCGCGGCGGTCGTCGGTGTCGACCAGCCGGTTATAGGCCTCGACCTCGAACCGGTAGGCGGTACGCAGTTCCATCTGCATCCCGTAGCGTACCGCCTTCTTGATCTGGCGCACCGCCAGCGGCGCGTTGGCGGCGATGCGCGAGGCCGTCTGGCGGGCCAGCGGCAGCAGCTCGGGTGCGTCGCAGACCGCGTTGACCAGGCCCCACTCCAGCGCCTGGCCGGCGGGGATCGCCCGTCCGGTCAGCAGCAGTTCCTTGGCGCGCCGCTCGCCGATTGCGCGGGGCAGGTTCTGCGTGCCACCGGTGCCCGGGATCAGGCCCAGCGTCACCTCGGTCAGCGCGAACCTGGCATGGCTGGCCGCGTAGATGAAGTCGCAGTTCAGCGCGGTCTCGAAGCCTCCGCCGTAGGCATGGCCGTTGACAGCGGCGATCACCGGGATCTGCAGATCGACCAGGGTCCAGTACTGGCGCTCGAAAATGTCGTGCTGGTGCTGCCACTGCTGCGGCGACATCCCGTCGCGCTCCTTCAGGTCGCCACCGGCGCAGAACGCCTTGTCGCCGGCGCCGGTCAGGATGATGCAGCGCACGTCGCCCGCGTCGGCCGTGAGCCGGCTCCAGAGATCGAGATAGTCGCGGCCCATCTGGGTGTTGAGCGCGTTGGCGCGGGCCGGCCGGTTCAGGGTGACCAGCAGCACCTGCGGATCGATCATCTCGAGCAACAGCGTCTCGTAGGCGGGGAGCGACGTCATGGCTCAGATGCCCAGGAAGGTCACGGTCTCGTCGAGCGACGCACGCTCGGTGACGAGCCGGTTGACCGGCGCATCCGGGTTGGCGTGGCCGATCGCCATGCCGCAAAAGAAGATGTGCTCGTCGGGTAGCGACAAAAAGCTGCGGACCGTCTTGTGATAGGTCGACCAGGCCTCCTGGGAGCAACTGTCCAGGCCTTCGGCACGCAGCAGCAGCATGATCGTCTGCAGCAGCATGCCCATGTCCGACCATTGCGGACGGCCCAGGCGTCGATCGAGCGAGCAAAAAAGCGCCAGCGGCGCGCCAAAGCACTGGTAATTCCGGGTGAGCCAGGCCAGACGCTTGTCGCGTTGCTCACGTCCCACGCCGAGCAGCGCGTACATCGATTCACCGACCGCGTAACGGCGCTCGCGGTACGGCGAGAACAGGCTGGGCGGATAGATGTCGTACTCGTTGTCGCCATCGCCTTGCGGCGCCTCGGCCACGCGCCGCTTCATGATCGCTTTCAATTCGTCCAGCCGCTCGCCACCGACCACGTGCAGGTGCCAGGGTTGCAGGTTGCCACCGCTGGGCGCGCGCATCGCCTTGGTCAGCACCCGACGGATGACCTCGGGGGCTACCGGGGTGGGCAGGAAGTCGCGGATCGAACGGCGTGACTCGATGGCTTGGGCTACGTGCATGGCAGTTTCCTCAGAAGGTCGGATTCGGTCGATGGGTCAGGACCCGCGACAGGAAGGCGGCGCAGGCTTCGTTGAAGGCCTGCGGTTGCTCGATGTTGACCGCATGGCCGGCGTCGATGTCGACGATCTGCAGGCCGGGCAGCAGCCGGGCGGCGTCGTCGCGCAGCGGTTGGAAGCGCTTCTCGAAGCGACCGTTGATCAGCAGCGTCGGTGTGACGATCTCGCCAAGCCTGGCCCGGGCCGAGATCACCGGCCGGGTCTGCTCGGTGATCAGCGCGAATGCCTGCGGATCGCTGGCATCGGCCAGGCGGATCAGCGTGGCGCGCACATCGGCAGGCAGGCGCAGGGCGTTGCGCGGATGAAAAGGCATCTTGCGCAGTGCCTGCTGGCCGCCTTCGCGCACGAGCGCCAGGCGAGTCTCGAGCGCCTGGCGCTCGTGCGCGCCACCCGGTTCGCCCAGTGCCGAGATCGAGTTGGTAAAGACATGGCCCAGCACGCGCTGCGGATGCTGCAGGCAGTAGTGCAGCCCGATGCCGGCGCCGAACGACTGGGTGCAAAGCAGCCATTGCTCGAGCTGCAATTGCTCGCGGATGCGCTCCAGCGCATCGACGAAGGCCTGCACCGTGTAAAGGGCCGGGTCGGACGGTGCCGCCGAGCGACCGTGGCCCCAGAGGTCGAGCAGCACCGGCCGCACCAGCGGCTTGAGTGCCTCGACATTGCAACTCCACTGGTAGCCACTGGACAACATGCCGTGGATCATCAGCAGGCAGGGGCCCTGCCCGCCCGGCACTTCCTGCCAGAACATCGACATCAGCCGGACTCCCGCGCCTGTAGCAGCGCATCGACCCGCGCCTCGAGGGCGAAGACATGCTCATCTTGCACGTCCATCGCCCGCAGCGCGCGCGCCAGCTCGATCAGGTAGTCGGCATTGCGCCCGCTCGGACCGTGGCTGGCGGCGATCTGCGCGGCCAGCGGCTCCAGCGCCAGGTCACCCAGCCAGGCGGCATTGCCGGGCTCGGCCAGGTAGGTCAGCGCGGACAGCCCGCCCTGTTCGCCGGTGTCGAGCTTCACCTGTCGGCGCACGTAACCGTTCTTTTCGCGATGATCGAGCCGGGCCAGCGTGTCGGCCAGGTGGCGGGGATCCAGTTCGAACGCGATGCCCACGACCTGCGTGCCCGGTTGCGGCACGACGGTCAGCACCCGGCCCGGGGCGTCGGGCGTGCCGCGATGATCATGCGAGCCCTGCCAGAACCGCCGCGCATGCCCGGGCAGCACCGCGCGCCGGCTGCGCAGGAACGGGAAGTCGGGCCGCCAGATCAGCGAGCCGTAACCGAACAGCCAGCGCACGTCCCCGGGCCCCGGCAGGTGTCCGCGCGTCATCGCAGGCGCCAGGCAGCGTTCAGGGCTGCCCCGGGCGGTAGCGGGCCTGGTCGATATCCAGCCACACGGCGATGGCCGCGCTGGCGACGACGATACGCCCGTGCGGCCCTTCGGCGGGCAGGTCGGCTCCGCCGATGACGGCCGTCGCACTCACCTGGCCGTAGGGGAGCGACGCAGCAACCGCATCGGTATCGACCTGGCCGGGTTGCTGCACGCCTATCGTCACCTCGATCTGCATGTTCGACGCCGGCATGTCCAGGCTCTTGAACAACGACAGCGAGCTGTGGTGAAGCGCGTCCTGGACCGCGCGCAGTGCCGCCTTGGTATAGCTCTCGCCGTGCAGGTCGTTGCCGGTCCCCATCTCGAGGATGATACGTTGCCGACGGACCGGGCTTTCGCCTTCCGGCTTGGTCTTGCGGTCGTCGCTGTCGGGGCGGCCCGGCGTGCTCATGTCTCATTCTCCTCGAGATCGAGATAGACGGCAGCGATCGCACTGGCCATCACCGTGTGCGACGCCCCGTCCGGATGCGGCACATCGAGTCCGCCGGTCACCACGGTGACCTCGCTGCGCCCGTACGGCAAGACCTTGGCAACCGCGGCCTTGTCGACCGCATCCGGCCGCGCGACGCCTATTGTCACCCGCACCATCATGTGGTCGCGCTCCAGGCCGAACGCGCGCGCCACCGACAACGAGTTGTGCCACAGCGCATCGGCCAGCGCCCGGCAGGCCGCCTTGGTGTAATCGGCGCCGTGCAGGTCGGTGCCCATGCCGATCTCGACGGCCATTCGCTGAGTGTCATCGCGTCCTGCCCAACGATACCGGGCCCATGATTGAGTTCAGACCCATGCCTGGATCACGTAGTCGTAGGCCGCCTGGCCGTTCATCAGGTCGACCCGCTGTAGCGCGATGCGCAATGCCCGCCCGCGCGGCGCAGCGTGTGCCGGTAGCTGCCGCCGAAATGGCGGACCTGGTCGCGGCGCAACTCCATCATCTGGAAGCGCGAGGCGACCTTGATCTCGTCCGGTCCGCTCGCCTCTATGATCACGTTGCCCACCAGGTGGCTGGTGCCCCACATCGGCGCCTGCGACCATGCATTCGGATGTTGCAGACGGCCCATGCGCACCTCCATCAGCAGCTTGTCCTCGATGAAGATCGCCGGCTGGCCTTCCCATGTCTGCTGGCCCGGGTGTACCGGCATCCAGTACAGGCCGTCGTCGGTGAAACCGTCGATGAAGCCCTGCCAGTCCTTGGCATCGAGCAGCGCGGCCTGCCGGAACAACAGGGTCTCGACTCGCGCTGCAGATCGTGGTCGACGATGCCGGCTCCGGCACGTACTGGTTGGCCGTGACCCGCCCACTCCGCCCCTGGGTGTCCGGCGCCACGGTCTGCGCGCCGGTGACCTGTCGACGCTCTCGATGACCACCTGGCCGCTGACCGCCTGCTCGACGTCCTTGCGCGCTTCGTGCTTTTTCTTGCTCATCACGATGCTCCTTGCCGAAGGGCCGGCCCGATGTAGCTGCCCCAGGCGTTGAACTGGCTGCGCATCACGGCCTCGGAGGTGCCGTTGTTCGAGTAGACGACACCGTCCTTCTCGGTGTCCTGGCCGAAGTGCCGGTGAAAGCTCACCCAGTCGCCACCATTCGATTCCAGCCCCAGTTGGCCCTTGTTCCAGTTCTCGAGATCATCGGCATTGATCATCGTGGCCGGCGAATTGACGAGGTTGAAGTACCAGAGCGAGCGCCGGTAGATCGCCTCGGGCGCGCCCTTGAGCCGGAAATGCCAGATCTCGGACAGCGTCTTGTTGGGCGCGATCGGCCGCAGGCAGCGCAACTGCTGCAATGGCGACTGCACCGACAGGTAGGGGTAGACGAGCACGTGGTGGATGCTGCGCGACAGGTATTCCTCTGCCTTCTCCTCGCCGTAGGCCTGCTTCATCATCGTCTCGTACTCGACGGTGTCCGGGTCGGTCGGACGCAGGCCCATATACGCCTTCAGGATGCCGTGCCCGCGTGGCAGGTTGACCGTCTGCACGGAGTCCCACATCTCGAAGCTCGAGGCAAAAGTCGACAGGTAGTGATAGTGCAACGGCGCATTGCCCTGCTGCTTCTTGATCCGCGACTCGATGCGCCCGGCGGCGACGCCGGTCGACTGGTGGGTGACCGACGGGTGCAGCGCGTCGAGCTGGTTCTCCATGAAGAACTTCCAGTTCGAGTGCTGGATCACGCGGTGGCAGACCGGCACGACCTCGACCTCGCCGACCGGCGAGCGGTCGCACATGTCGTCGAACGCGATCCTGGCATCGCCCAGGAACTCGGGCAGGCTGGGACCGTCCGCCGCCAGGCTGGCGAACACGAAGCCGCGGTAGCTGTCGACCCGGGCCGCCGCCTTCATGCTGCAGTCCGGGTTGTCCGGCGTCAGGCGGGTGCCGTCGTAAGCGGACTTGAGCGGAATGGCCTTGATCCGGCCGTCGAGGTGGAAGGTCCAGGCGTGGTAAGAGCAGACCAGCGACTGGCCGGTGTTGCCCTGCAGGCCGCCGCACAGTTGGACGCCGCGGTGCGGGCAGCGGTTGTGCAGCACGTGGATCGTGCCGTCGTGGTTGCGCACCATCACCATCGGCTGGCGGCCGATGGTGAGCGTCTGGTAGTCACCCGGTTGGGGCACCTGCGATTCATGGCCGCAGTAGACCCAGACCTTTTCGAAGATCTCGGTGATCTCGAGGTCGAACAATGACTGGTCGGTATAGACCGACTTGTGCACCCTGTCCGGTTCGACCAGTTTCTTCAACTTCATGGCTTACGTCTCCCCATGGCTTATGGCTCCGGTGAATGCCGAACGGCATTCCAGGATCTTAGATTAACAGCCCCTCACCCACCCACCTGCTCGGCATCGATACCGATCAGCCGCTCGAGCAGTGCCGGATCAGCCTGCAGGTCGACCGACGGGCCGTCACGAATGATGCGCCCCCGGTTCATGACGATGCAGCGCGGGGCGAAGCCCAGCGCCAGCCGGCTGTTCTGCTCGACCAGCAGAATGCTCATGTGAAACTCGTCCCGCAGCCGGGTCATCGCCGCCTGCACCTGCTCGACGATTACCGGCGCCAGGCCCTCCGAGGGCTCGTCCATCAGCAGCAGGCGAGGGTTGCCCATCAGCGCCCGGCCGATGGCCAGCATCTGTTGCTCGCCGCCCGACAGCTGGTTGCCCAGGTTGCCGCGCCGGGCCTGCAGCCTCGGGAACAACTCGTAGACCCGCGCGGCATTCCATTGCCCGCCGCGCTGGGCGATCGCCAGGTTCTCGTGCACCGTGAGCGAGGCGAAGATTTCGCGCTCCTGGGGCACGAAGCCGATGCCGGCCCGGCAGCGCTGCCAGGCCTTGAGCCCGTCGAGCGGGCGGCCTTCGAAGGTGATCGTGCCGGCATGCCGGCGGGTGCGGCCCATGACGGAGGCCACGAGCGTGCTCTTGCCGACCCCGTTACGTCCGATGATCGACACCGCCTCCCCGGCAGCGACCGCAAGGTCCAGGTTCTCCAGCACGACCGTCTCGCCGTAGCCGGCACGCAGGCCCTCGATCCGCAGGGCCGCAGGGGTTGACGGGGCGGTGTTCATGCGCTGGACTGTCCCAGGTAGACATCTTTGACGCGCTGATCGGCGGCGATCTGGGCCGGGCTGCCCTCGGTGAGGATCGCGCCCGAGACCATGACCGTGATCCGGCTGGCGACCTCGAAGATCACTTCCATGTCGTGATCGATGATCAGGACCGCCACCTGGGAATCGAGTTGGGCAATCGCGTCCAGAATCAGCCGCACCTCGGTGGAGGCCACGCCGGCGGCCGGCTCATCGAGCAGTAGCACGCGCGGCTTGCGGCCCAGCGCGATCACGATCTCGAGCAGGCGCTGGCGGCCATAGGCGAGCGAGTTCACCGTCTCGAGCGCGACGTCGGCCAACTGGAAGCGCTCGATCAGCGCCATTGCCTCGTCGATCGCCGCAGGATGGCGCCCGAGCGGGCGCCAGAGCCGGCCGCCCTGCCCCATCCGCTCGACGATGGGCAGGCAGACATTCTCGAGCACGGTCAATTCACGAAACAGCTGGTTGATCTGGAACGTGCGGCCCAGGCCGCGCCTCGCGCGGGCCGCCAGGTCCAGTGCCGTGATCCGTTCGCCGGCCAGCCAGACCTCGCCCGCATCGGGACGGATCGCCCCGGTGATCAGATTGACGAAGCTCGTCTTGCCGGCGCCGTTCGGTCCGATCAGCGCATGCCGGGCGCCGGGCGCCAGTGTCAGCGACAGGTCGCGGGCCACGTGCAGCGCCCCGAAGTGCTTGTCGATCCGCTGGACCTCGAGCGCCGCGACCGTCATGTGGGGCGGTCCGGCTTGCGGCGCAGGCGGGCCGGCAGCCCGAGCAGGCCGCCACGGGCGAACAGCACCATCAGCACCAGCACCAGGCCGACGCCGAATTCCCAGAACGCCGGCGAGATCTTGGCCAGTTCGTCCTCCAGGACCAGATACACGACGGCGCCGGCAAAGGCCCCGTAGAGCCGGCCGGTGCCGCCCAGGATCAGGATGATCAGGATCGTGCCGCTGCGCGAGAAATCGAGCACATCCAGGGTGACGAAGGTGTTGGTCTGGGCGAACAAACCACCGGCCACGCCGGCGATCGCCGCCGAGATCGCGTAGATGATCACCAGGCGCCGGTAGACCGGCACGCCGATCGCATTCATGCGCAAGCGGTTCTCCCGGATACCGACCAAAGAGCGGCCGAACGGCGAATGCACCAGCCGGCGGCACAACAGGAACACCACCCCCAGCACGGCCAGCGCATACCAGTAGTGGACATGGCCCCAGAGGTCGTAGTCGAAGCGCCCCAGCAGCGGCTCGAACGAGATGCCGGTGAGCCCGTCGAACCCCCCGGTCAGCCCGTCGTTGGCATTGGCCAGTTGCTGCAGGAAACTGGCGGTGGCCAGCGTGAGCATCAGCAAGGTCAGGCCGTGATAACGCAACAGCACCGCGCCGGACAACAGGCCCGCGATCCCGGCCACCACGGCGGCCAGCAACAAAGACGAAACCGGCTCGGTCCAGCCCCAGTGCGCCGAGGCCATGCCGCAGGCATAGGCGCCCAGCCCGAAAAACGCGGCATGGCCCAGCGACACGACGCCGGCATAGCCGACGATCAGGTCCATCGACAAGGCGAACACGATCATCAGCAGGACCTGCGAGCCAAACGCCATGTAGTCGGGCAGCACGAAGAATGCGGCGATCGCCAGCAGCCAGGGCAGCGCCTCCCACCACTGCCATCGGTGGCGGCGCGCGATCCAGCGGCGTGGATCGGCGAGGGTCGGAGCGGGGGACGACGTGTTCATTCAGGTGCGGCGGCGAAAGATCCCGTCTGGCCGCCAGAGCAGCAGGCCGATGGTCAGTGCGTAGATGAAGAACGCCCCGCCGGCCGGCCACAGGTACTTGCCGGCGTTGTCGACGATGCCCAGAAGCAGTGCCGCGGCCAGCGTGCCGGTGATCGTACCCAGGCCGCCGACGGCAACGACGATGAGGAAGATCACCAGGTACTGGATGCCGAACCCGGGCGACATGCCGAGGATTTCGACGGCCAGTCCGCCGCCCAGCCCGGCGAGCGCGCTGCCCAGGCAGAACACGACCTTGAACAGCCTGTCGACATTGATGCCCACCGCCTGCGCCATGTCCTGGTTGTCGACCGCGGCCCGCACACGCGCGCCGACCAGGGTCTTTTCGAAGCCGATCCAGAGGACGGCGGCCAACGACAGGCCGACGATGATCATGAACAGGCGATAGGTCGGGACCTCGCGAAAGCCCAGGTCGGTTTGTCCGCTGAGCCAGTCGGGAACCGCGATGGACACCGGGTCGGGTCCGAAGAACCAGGTAAAGCCCGCGGTGAACATCAGCACCAGGCCGATGCTCAGCAGCACCTGGTCCAGTTCGGTGGCCCGGTAGAGCGGCCGGTAGAACAGCGGCTCCATGACCAGGCTGAGCAGGCCGACACCCAGTGCACTGACGAGCAGCGCGACCAGGAACGGCAGCCCCGCCTGAGTCATCAGCAACACCGAGAAGTAGCCGCCGGCCATCGCGAAGACCCCGTGGGCCAGATTGACGAAGCCCATCAGGCCCATCGTGATCGTCAACCCGACCGAGATGACGAACAGGATCATCGCGTAGGCCAGCCCGTCGAAGAGGATGCTGACCAGCATGCTGGTCAGGGGCACGCCGTCCATCGAGCTATCGCGTCAGGCCAGTTGGCTCATTCGCCGCACTTGCCGACCTTCATGGCCTTGCACGGATCCTTGATGTCGGGAATGCTCTCGAGCACCTTGATGCCCAACCGGTCACCGATGCGCACCACCTGGTGGATCTGCTCGCCCTGCACGATGTCGCGGGTTTCGGGATCGATGCTGATCGGGCCGCGCGGACTCGCGAACTTCCACTGCTTGATGACCTCCATCGCCTTGTCGGGGTCGATCTTGCCATCGAGGGTCTTGACGACGTGGGCGATCAGCGCCATCCCGTCATAGCCGGCGACCGCCATGAAGTCGGGGGTCTCGTTCTCGCCGTACTCGGCCTTCCAGGCCTTGACGAAGGCCTTGTTCTGCGGCGTGTCGTAGTCTGCCGAGTAGTGGTGGGCGGTGATCATGCCCAGGCCGGCGTCGCCCATGCCCTGCAGTTCGGTGTCCTGGGTGATGTCGCCCGGGCCGATCAGTTTGATGCCGGCATTGCCCAGACCCAGGTCGCCGAAGGTCTTGGCGACGGCTGCCGCGTGATTGCCGGCCGGCACGAACACGTAGAAGCAATCGGGTTTGGCATCCTTGACACGCTGGAAGAACGGGGTGAAGTCGGGCACCTGGGCCGGTCCGCCCATCGGGATGTTGTCCAGCACCTTGCCGCCCGCGGCGCTGAAGCCCGACTGGTAGGCCTCGATGCTGTCCTTGCCCGGCGGATAATCGGTGTAGCCGGTCATCGCGCTCTTGCAGCCGAGTTTGTCGTGCGAGTAAGTGCCCATGATCGTGCCGCTTTGCCACATCGTGAACGAGGTGCGGGCGATGTACGGCGACAGATTGGTGATCCACGCGGTGCCGGCGTTCATCACGATCATCGGCACCTTGGCCTGGGTGGCCAGCTCGGCACTGGCGATTGCGTTGGGCGAAAAGACGAAGCCTGCGAGCATCGACACCTTCTCGCGGGTGATCAGTTCGCGCACCGCAGTCTTGGCGATGTCGCCGCCCGGTCGCTTCGAATCGCGTTTGATCAACTCGATCGTGTGGCCACCCAGGTCGGCACCATGCTGTTTCATGTACAGGTTCATGCCGCGCTCGATCTGCTGGCCGAATTGCGCCGCGCCACCGGAGAAGGTCAGGACGACCCCCACCTTGACGTTGGCGGCATTGGCCAGCGGTGCGGCTAGGGCCAGGCATCCGGCCGCTGCCAATAGGGACAGGCTCATCTTCATCGGGTTCTCCTCCGTCTGTTGTTTCTGGCACGGGTGACGCTGCCGCAAGACAACTCGGCGCCCGCCTTCGGCCATTTGTCCGGCTCATTCTATACTGAGCCGGACAGTGTGCCGCCCCCGTGCAAGCGTAGCGGCGCCGGCACACGATCGCCTGCAAGCAGGCTGCAACACCCTCTTCCGCCCTGGATGCCCGATGACCCCGGTCTGTGCCGATACCCCCTGCCTGATCCTCGATCGCCTACGCCTTCAGGCCAACTGCCGCCGCTTTCTCGAGCGGGCCGATCAGTTGGGCGTGACCCTGCGCCCGCACGTCAAGACCGCCAAATCCGCCGATGTCGCCCGGGTGGCCTGCGGCGGGCAGCCGGGGCCGATCACCGTGTCGACGCTGCTCGAGGCGCAACGGATGGTGGCGGCCGGATTCACCGACCTGCTGTACGCGGTGACCATCGTCCCGGCGCGCTTCGAGCGGGCACTGGCGTTGGCCGGGCAGCCCGGCGTGCACCTTCGACTGGTCACCGATTCGCTGCCGGTGGCCCACCAACTGGTCGAGGCGACCTCGGCGGCAGGCACGGACATCGATTGCCTGGTCGAGATCGATTGCGGCGAGCATCGCGGCGGACTGCTGCCGGACGACCCCCTGGTGCTCGAGATCGGCGCCGTGCTCGACACCGGCCGGCGCACGCGGCTGGGCGGCGTGATGACCCACGGGGGCCAGTCCTACGGTGCCCGTGGTCCGGCCAGCGTGCCCCGGATCGCGGCGATCGAGCGCGACGCCGCGGTCACCGCCGCCGGGCGCCTGGGTAACGCCGGCCTGCCGTGCCCGGTCGTCAGCGTCGGCTCGACCCCGACCTTCCTGCACGCCGAGCATCTTGCGGGGGTGACCGAGGTCCGGTGCGGGGTGTATGTGTTCTTCGATGTGTCGCAGGCCGAGCGCGGCATCTGCGAGATCGACGACCTGGCGTTGTCGGTGCTGAGCACCGTCATCGGTCACAACCGGGCCGGCGCACGACTATTGCTCGATGCCGGCGGGCTCGCGCTGTCCAAGGACCTGGGCGCAAGCGGTGCGGGCGGCCATCCGCACTACGGCCTGGTGTGCCATGCAGAGACGCTCGAACCGCTGGGCCTGGTCGTCGACACCGTCTATCAGGAGCATGGCTGTGTGCCCGTGGCCGATCCGGCCTGGTACGAGCGCCTGCCGGTCGGTGCCCGGGTGCGCATCCTGCCCAACCATGCGTGCATGACCGCCGCCGGCGGCTACGGCCAGTACCTGGTGCTCGACGAAGGCCGGCTGGTGGCGCGCTGGCCGCGCTTTGACGGCTGGTGAGCGCGCGATGAGCGTTTTTCACGGTTGGAAGATGGTCGGCGCCGCCGGCGGGCTGCAGTTCCTGCAGGCGGGGATGCTGCACCAGGCGATGGGCGCCTACGTGGCCGTGCTCAGCGAGGAAAAGGGTTGGAGCAAGACGGCGCTGTCGGCCGGCTCGGCGGTCCAGGCGACCGAGGCGGCGTTGCTGGGCCCGGCACTGGGCTGGATCATCGACAAGTTCGGCCCGCGGGCGATGATCCAGATCGGCGTGCTGTTGTTCGGCATCGGCTTCCTGCTGCTGAGCTTCATCCAGACGCTGCCGCAGTTCTATGGCGCGGTCATCGTCATCGCGCTGGGATCCAGCCTGTCCGGGTTCTTTCCGGTCAACGTGGCGATCATCAACTGGTTTCGCAAATTCAGGGCGCGGGCGCTGTCGACGGTGGCCCTGGGGCTGGCGCTGGGCGGCATCTTCGTGCCGGTGGTCGCATGGACGATGCACGCGCAGGGTTGGCGCTTCACCGCCTTTGCGTCCGGCGTGCTCGCAATCGTCATCGGCTTTCCGCTGGCCCGGGTCTTTCGCGGCCGCCCCGAGGATCATGGCGAGACCCTGGACGGCCTGCCGGCGCCGGCGGCGGCCAGCCCGGAGGGTGGAGGGGCCGCGGTCGAACTGGAGCGCGAATTCACCGCGCGCCAGGCGTTGCGCACCGCGGCGTTCTGGCTGATCGGGCTGGGTCACGGCTTCGCGTTGCTGGTGGTCACCGCGGTCAATGTGCATGCGATCTCGCACATGAAGGAAGGGCTGGGCTACACGGTGGCCGAAGCCTCGCTGGTGATCACGCTGATGACGGTGTTCCAGCTGGTCGGCGTCGGCCTGGGCTGGGTGATCGGCGATCGATTCGACAAGCGCCTGGTCGCTGCCGCCTGCATGCTGGGCCACGCGATCGGCCTGCTGTTGCTCACCTATGCGGTGGCGGTGCCGATGCTGATCGGCTTCGCGGTCTTTCACGGCATCGCCTGGGGCCTGCGTGGCCCGTTCATGCAGGCGATCCGGGCCGATTACTTCGGCAGGCGCTCGATCGGCATGATCATGGGCCTCTCGTCGTTGCTGGTCGTGGTCGGCCAGATCGGCGGGCCGCTGGTGGCCGGCGTGATGACCGACATGACCGGCGACTACCGTGCCGGCTTCACGACGCTGGCCTGCATCGCCGGGTCGGGATCATTGCTGTTCGTGTTCGCCCGGGCGCCGCGCATACCCGGCTGAGCATGGGCCGCCGGCCGTGACGGCTATACTGGCTGTGACCACCTGCCGGAGACCTTAATGCCCTTTCTGACCACCGATGACGGCGTCAAGCTGCACTACGAGCAGACCGGTGACGGGCCGGCGATCATCTTCGTGCACGAATTTGCCGGCGACTGCCGATCGTGGGAGGCACAACTGCGTCACTTTGGCAGACGCTACCGGTGCATCGCGTTCAATGCCCGGGGCTTTCCACCCTCCGAGGTGCCTGGGCCGGAACACTACTCGCAGGCGCGCGCCCGCGATGACATCCTGGCCGTCGCGGATGCGCTGGCCGTCGAGCGGGCGCACGTGGTGGGTTTGTCGATGGGGGGATTCGCCACGCTGCACTTCGGGCTCGCCTACCCTGATCGCGCGGCCTCTCTGGTCGTGGCCGGCTGCGGGTACGGTGCGGCGCTGGACCGCCAGCAGCAGTTCGCCGACGAGGCGCGGGCCTCGGCCGCGCGCTTCGAATCGATCGGCATGGCCGCGGCGGCCAAGGCCTTTGCCGTGGGGCCGACGCGGGTGCAGTTTCAGAATCGCGACCCGCGTGGCTGGCAGGCATTCGTCGAGCAGATGGCCACCCATTCGGTCGAAGGGTCGGCGCGCACGATGCGGGGTGTCCAGGCAGGCCGGCCGTCCCTGTACGAGCTGACCGACCAACTACGGGCCTTGCAGGTGCCCACGCTGGTGATCTCCGGCGACGAGGACTGGCCCTGCCTGGAACCGGCGCTGCTGCTCAAACGCCTGGTGCGCACCGCGGGGCTGGCGATCCTGCCCAACGCCGGGCACGCGATCAACCTCGAGTGCCCGGCCGCCTTCAATGCCCTGCTGGACGATTTCTATCACGATGTGCTGCGCGGGTGCTGGCCGGTTCGCGACCCGCGGGCGATGGTCGACACCATCCTGGGCAAGGACGACGAGTGATGCCGCGCGTGGGCCTGGAGGCCCAGGCGGCGGTCGTGATCACGCTGGCCACGTTGATGTGGGGGGCCAATGCCGTGGCCGGGCAACTGACGGTCGGCCACGTGTCGCCACTGACCGTCGTGCTGCTGCGCTGGCTGATGGTGGCCAGCGTGATGTGGCTGCTCTACGGCGCCCAGGTGCGGGCGCACTGGGCAACGATCAGGCCGCGCGCGCGCTCGATCGCCCTGATGGCGGTCACCGGCTTCACCGGCTTCAATGCCCTGTTCTACGCCGCAGCCCATTCCACGACCGCGGTCAACATCGGCATCCTGCAGGGCAGCGTACCGGTTTTCGTGCTGGTCGGCGCCCGTCTGCTGTACGGTACCCCGATCAGCCGCGCCCAGCTGGTCGGCGTGCTGGTCGCCGGCCTGGGCGTCGTGGCGGTGGCGACCCGCGGTGCGCCGATGCAGCTGATCGAAGGGGGCCTGAATCCGGGCGATGCGCTGATGTTGCTGGCCTGCGTGCTCTACGCCGGCTACACGCTGGGCCTGCAAAAGCGACCGCCGGTGCCTGGCGCGGTGTTCTTCACGGTGATGGCGCAGTTCGCCGCGCTGGCCGCGCTGCCGCTCTGGCTGGGCGAACTGGCCAGCGGCGCCAGTTACTGGCCCACCGCCCAGGGTTGGGCGGTCTCGGTGTTCATCGCGATCTTTCCGTCGTGCATCTCGCAGTTGTTGTTCATGCGCGGCGTCGACCTGATCGGTCCGGCCCGGGCCGGCGCGTTCGTCAACCTGGTGCCGATCTTCGCGTCGTTGCTGGCGGTGCTGGTGCTGGGCGAACTCTTCGCTCCGTACCACGCGATCGGCCTGGCCCTGGTGATCGCCGGCATCTGGCTGGCGCAGCGCAAGCCGGCCGTGACGGCGGTCGCGCGCTGACCAGGCGCTAGCCGGCGCTTTCGCGCAGCTGGCGCTTGAGCACCTTGCCATTGGCATTGCGCGGCAGCGGCTCGCGCTGCACCCTGATCGTTTCGGGCACCTTGTAGTCGGCCAGCCGCTCGCGACAGTAGGCCTGCAACGCGGCCGGGTCCAGCCGGTCGGCATCGGTGCTCACGACCGCGTGCACCCTCTCGCCCAGCACCGGGCATGGCCGACCGATGACTGCGGCCTCGCGCACGCCTGCGCAGGCCAGCAGCAGGTTCTCGACCTCGATCGAGAAGATCTTGTAGCCACCACGGTTGATCATGTCCTTCTTGCGATCGAACACGCGCACGAAGCCCTGTTCATCGATCGAACCCAGGTCGCCACTGTGCCAGTAGCCGTCGCTGAACTCGGCAGCGCCGGCCTGCGGATTCTGCCAATAGCCGGGCACCACCATCGGGCCGCGTATCCACAGCTCACCGACCGTTCCGGCCGGCACCGGTCGTCCGTCATCGTCGCACACCTGGATCTCGGCACAAGGCAGCGCCAGGCCCACGCTGTCCAGGTGGTCGCGGGTCAGGTGGGCGGGCATCGTCGTCGCCGGTGACGTCGTCTCGGTGGCCCCGTAGGCATTCATCAGCCGCAGGCCCGGCAGGCGCAGCGCCAGCTCGTCTATCGTGCTGGCGGGCATCGGCGCGCCGCCAAAGCCGCCGCTGCGCCAATGGCTGAGGTCGGTGTGTCCGAAGCGGTCGTTCAGCAGGCACAGCTTGTACATCGCCGGCACGAGCAGCGTGTAGGACATGCGTTCGCGCTCGGCCAGCGCCAGGAATGCCGGTGCCTTGAATTCATCCATCAGGATCACGGTGCCGGCGCAGTGCAGGGTCGTCGCCAGGATGGCGACCAGGCCGGTGACATGGCTGGCCGGCACCGCGAGGATCGAGCGCAGGCCCGGTTCCAGTCCCATGCACACCCGGAAATGCTCGGCCGAGTGGATGACGCCCAGGTGGGTCAGCATCGCGCCCTTGGGGCGGCCGGTCGTCCCCGATGTGTACAACAACACGGCGGTCGACTCTTCATCGGTGTCGACCGCCGTGTCGACGCTGGCCGCGGTGAACAGCGTCGGCCATTCGGTGAGCGGCAGTGGCGCCCCCGGGCGCGCTGCGTCGCCGGGCAGGACCACCAGGTGGCGCAGGCTTGCCGGCAGCGGCGCCTCGAACTCGTTCAAACGACCGAGCAGGTCGGCATCGATCACCAACGCCAGCGCACCCGATTGCCCGATCATGTAGCGCAGCGCCTCGCCGCGCTCGCGCACGCTGACCGGCACCGCGATCAGCGCCAGCCGCTGGCAGGCCAGCAAGGCGATCAGGAACTCGG
Source organism: Burkholderiaceae bacterium (assembly GCA_041396665.1). GTDB lineage: Bacteria > Pseudomonadota > Gammaproteobacteria > Burkholderiales > Burkholderiaceae_E > JAUIAI01. The sequence goes on along the minus strand of JAWKYE010000027.1, from coordinate 26,066 downwards.
GTCGGTTGGTGCACAGGAGCATCAGCCGGTCGCCGGCTCGCAGGCCCATCGCGCGCAGGCCCGCGCTGAGCCGGCCGACCTCGCGCTCCAGTGCGCGGTAGCTCAGGCGGGTCGCGCCCGCCACGACCGCCTCCGCGTCCGGCGCCCGCAGCACAGCGGTCTCGAGCAGCGCGTGAATCGAGCGCGGGCGTGGGAAGAAGCAGTTGACCAGGCGGTCGCCGTAGTGGCGCTCGCGGCGGATGCCCGGCAGCGGGGCAAACGCCCAGCGGGCGGCGGCCGGCGGCGGGGGATCAGGACGCATTGACCCACTCGCGAATTCGTTGTTCGTGGCGCGAGAACAGCAGGCGCGCGACCAGGGCAGGCACCAGGAACACCAGGCCGATGACCGCCAGGCGCAGGTCGCCCTGCACCAGGCCGGCCGGCAGCAGCAATCCACCGGTCAGCCCGGCCAGCCAGCCGATGCCGGTGGCCATCACCATCAACAGCATTCTGGCGTGCAGAATCAAGCCGCTTCTCCTTGTCGAAAGCCCTTGCCGGCGGGCGGGGCGTCCTGAGCAACGATTATCCGCGATCGGCGTCCCGCTTGCCCGGGACGTCGCCGCCCCCTACCATCGGCCATCGCCAGTCTATTCCCTGCGGAGTCTTCCCATGACCATCCAGTCCCTCGAGCAGTTGCGCGCGCTGTACGGCGACGTGTCGCCGGTCGCGGCCGCCAAGCAGATCAGCGCCCTCGATGTCCATTGCCGTCGCTTCATCGCGTTGTCACCGTTTCTCGTGATGTCCACCGCGACCGCCGACGGCGTAGACGCCTCGCCCAAGGGGGATGCGCCCGGCTTCGTGCAGGTCGACGAGCAGGGCGACCTGCTGATCCCCGACTGGCCGGGCAATCGTCGGCTCGACGGCTTGCGCAACATTCTGGCCAATCCGCAGGTCGGCCTGCTGTTCCTGGTGCCCAACGTGCGCGAGACACTACGGGTCAATGGCGCCGCCCAGATCCACGACGACGAGGCGACGCTGGCACGTTTCGAGCGCCAGGGCAGGCGGCCGATCACCGTGCTGCGGGTCACTCCGCGCGAGGTCTTTTTGCATTGCGCGAAGGCTTTCCTGCGCAGCAGGTTGTGGGAACCCGGCACCTGGCCCGAGCGCAGCGCCCTGCCCTCGATGGGCGAGATGATCAAGGACCATGCCAGGCTGGACGGGCCGCCGTCGGACGACGCCGAGATGCTGGCCCGCTACCAGAAAGTGTTGTACTGAACCGAAAAGGTGCGGCGCGACCCGGCTGACCGGCGTTGGTCAGTCGACGAAGGCCCGCTCGACGACAAACGTGCCAGGCGCCGCGTTCGATCCCTCGATCAGGCCGGCGGCCTCGCAGAGTTCGCGGGTTTGCTTGAGCATCTCCATCGATCCGCAGATCATCGCGCGGTCGGTGTCCGGATTCCACGGCGGAATGCCCAGGTCGGTGAACAACTCGCCGCTGCGGATCAGGTCGGTGATGCGCTTTTGCTGCCGATAGGGCTGGCGCGTGACCGTCGTGTAGAAAGTCAGCTTGTCGCCGACGATCTCGGACAGCATCTCGTCGGCGCGGATGCCGGCGACGACCTGCTCGCCATACGCCAGTTCGGCCACCTCCCGGCAGGTCTGGGTGAGCACGACATGCTCGAATTTCTCGTAGGTCTCGGGGTCGCGGATCAGCGACACGAACGGCGCGATGCCGGTGCCGGTCGAGAACATGAACAGCCGGCTGCCCGGCAGCAGCGCATCGAGCACCAGTGTGCCGGTCGGCTTTTTCGCATCAGCACGATGTCGCCGGGTTGGATCTTCTCGAGGTGCTCGGTCAGCGGGCCGTTGGGCACCTTGATCGAGAAGAACTCGACCTGCTCGTCCCAGGACGGACTGGCCAGCGAGTAGGCCCGGTAAACCGGCTTCTCGGCATTGGGCAGGCCGATCATGACGAACTCGCCGCTGCGAAAGCGAAATTCCGCCGGCCGGGTGATGCGGAACCGGAATAGCCGGTCCGTGTAATGCTCGACTTCGAGCACGGTCTCGGCGAACACGCCACTCGGAATCGGAAACGGGGTCTTGGTATCCATCGAAGCGCCAGTCGGGGGAGTCAGCAGGGTCGGGCCATGGCTGCCCGCGAGGAGTTTTTGGTCGGGGGGATCGATATCGTTAGTATACAAACGATAACCGACCGGGGCAACGCTCCCGGGCCGGGTCAATCGGTGATGCGGCCCAGCAGGTTCAGCAATTGTCGCTGTTCCTGTGGATTGAGCGGCGACAGTGTCTCGCGGGTGATGTCGCGACCCGCCTCGATCGCCTGATCGAGCAGCCGGCGCCCCGCGGGGGTCAGCGTCAGCGAACTGCGACGCCTGTCGGTTTCATCGGGCACCGAGGCGACCAGGCCGCGCGAGCGCAACCGGTCGATCACGCCCTTGATCGTGGCCACGTCCATCGCGGTCAGACGGCCCAGCAGGTTCTGCGAGCACGGACCGACATCGGCCAGACGGACCATTGCCGCGAACTGGGTCGGCGTCAGCGCCGCCACCATCCGTGCCTGAAAGATCGCGGTATGGCGCTGGAATGCGCGACGCAGGACGAAGCCGATCTGGTCGCCAAGGTCGTAATCCGCCGGTGTCGTTTGCATACAAACAATTTTGCCGCCCAGCCCCCGGTTGTCAAGGGGCGCTTGGGCGTGGGCGGATTCGCCGGGTCTGGGCAGCCGCTCGTCCATCCGCTGTTCAGGCACCGAGACGAAAGCCGGTGTAGCCGCCCTGCGCCACCTCGGCGCAGGTGTCGCGGTAGGCAGGGTAGCCGATCAAGGGCATGAAGACCCGGGTCTTGCCCGGCACGTTGGCGCCCAGGTACCAGGAATTGCACCCCGGGTACAGCGTCTTGTCGGCCACGGCATTGACATGCCGGACCCAGTCGCGTTCGGCGTGTGGATCGGCCTCGATCCGGGTCTTGCCCTGGGCGCGCAGATGGGCGACGCAGTCGGCCACCCAGTCGACATGCTGTTGCAGCGACACCAGCATGTTCGTGAGCACCGACGGGCTGCCCGGGCCCGAGATCGTGAACAGGTTCGGGAAGCCGGCCACTCCCAGGCCGAGGTAGGTCAGCGGACCGGCCGACCATTTCTGTTGCAACGGCAGGCCATCGACCCCGCGGATGTCCATGCGCAGCAAGGTGCCGGTCATCGCATCGAAACCGGTGGCCAGTACCAGCATGTCCAGTGGGTGCAGTTGCCCGCCGACCACCACGCCGTTGGGCGTGACGCGCTCGATCCCCTGGCCGGCGATATCGACCAGATGCACGTGCGGCTCGTTGAAGGTCGCCCAGTAACCGCTGTCGACGCAGATGCGCTTGCAGCCGATCGGCTGCGTCGGGCAGAGCAACTCGGCCGTCACCGGGTCCTTGACGATCCGGCGGATCTTGTTGCGCACGAACTCGGCGGCGGTCGCATTGGCCCGCTCGTCGATCATCAGGTCGTTGAACGCTCCCAGAAAGCCCAGGCCGCCGATCTGCCAGCGCGCCTCGTAGGCGGCCTCGCGCGCCTCGGGGGTGACGGCAAGGGCCGATTGATCATGGCGTGGCTGGCCGGAGCCGAACGCATTGTGCATCTGCTGGTTGCGGGCGCGAAACGCCGGGTACTCGGCCTTGATCCGGGCTTCGTAGGCTTTGTCCAGCGGCCGGTTGTGCGCCGGCACCGTGTAGTTCGCCGTGCGTTGAAACACGGTCAGGCTGGCCGCGTCGCGGGCGATCACCGGTATCGCCTGGATCGCCGACGAGCCGGTCCCGATCACCCCGACCCGCTTGCCGGCGAACGACACCGGTTCGTGCGGCCAGCGCCCGGTGTGATGGCATTCGCCAGCGAAGCTGTCCAGTCCCTCGATCACCGGCCGGTTGGTCGAGGACAGGCAACCGGTCGCCATGACCAGGTATTGCGCCGACAGCCGGCGGCCGTCGGCGGTCGTGACCAGCCAGCGATGGCCTGCTTCCTGCCAGTGGGCCGAGCTCACCTGGCATTGGAAGCGGATGTCGCGGCGCAGCTCGAACCGGTCGGCGACATGGTTGGCATAGCGCAGCAACTCCGGTTGTGGCGCGAAGCGTTCGCTCCACTGCCAGTCCTGCTGCAATTGTTCGGAGAACTCATACGAGTACTCGAGGCTCTCGATGTCGACCCGGGCCCCGGGGTAGCGGTTCCAATACCAGGTGCCGCCGACGCCGTCGCCAGCCTCGAGCACGATCGCCCGCATCTGCATGGCCCGCGCGCGATACAGCATGTACATCCCGGAGAAGCCGGCGCCGACGATCGCGATGTCGACCTCGGCCGGCCAGTCCGAAGGGGTGCCGTTCCCGGGTCCGGGGCCTGGTGGGAAATCCGCCTGGGTCATGATGCTGCCTGTCTCCGTGCTGGGCCTGGTTCTCGCGCCGGCAGGGCCGGGGCCCGCTCGCGCGTAAGCAAGTTGCTGCCTTATGATGCCAGCACCCGCGGACACCAGGAAAATCGATGACTGAAACGGCCAAGAGTCCGTCAGCGCCCGGCCGCGTGCCGGTGACGCTGGACGAGTTGCGGCGCACGGTCGACGCCGCGCTACGCCAGTTGGGCCTGTCCGGCGACGATGCGGCGGTGATCGGCGAGATCCTCATCTGGGGCGAGATGCGGGGCAGCTCGCAAGGGCTTTACAAGATTCTTGAACGCACCGTGCTGCCCGGTGCCGATGCCGCGCCCATCGGGGTCAGTTGGCCGCGCCCCGCGGTCGCTCGGATCGACGGCGCACGCCAGGTGGGCATGGTCGTGATGCGTCGTGCGGCCGACCTGGTGGCCGATGCGGCAGATGCCCACGGGCTGGCCGCGGCAGGCACCTGGAACACCGCCTCGTCCAGCGGCGCGATCGGGTTCTATGCACGGCGGATCGCCGAGCGGGGTCACCTGGGCATCGTGATGGCCGGTTCGCCCAAGTCGATGGCGCTGCATGGCGGGCATCGCCCGGTGATGGGCACCAACCCGGTCGCCTTCGCGATCCCGCTCGGCGACGAGATCCTGGCCTTCGACATGAGTACCTCGATGGTCACCGTGTTCTCGCTGGTCGCGGCGCGCGAGCGCGGCGAAGTGCTCCCGGCGGGTCTGGCGGTCGATGAGCACGGGCGCCCGACGACCGATCCGGCGCGCGCGCTGGCCGGCGCGATCCTGCCGTTCGGAGGCCACAAGGGATCGGGCCTGGCGCTGATGATCGAGATCCTGACCGGCCCGTTGCAGGGAGCCTCGATCTTCGGCGACGAGCGGGACAACCGGGGCAACTTCCTGCTGGCGCTCGATCCACAGGCCTTCATCGGGCGGGCGGCTTTCGAAGCGGCGGCGACACTGCTGCTACAACGCCTGCGCGGCGCCCAGGGCGACGATGCGCCGCCGCCTCGCCTGCCCGGCGAGGCCGGCGAGGCACGGGCCCGCCAGGTCCTGGCCGACGGCTCGCTGGGGCTCGATGCCCCGCTCTGGGCGTCGCTGCAGGCGCTGGCCGGGGGGGCGCCGGTGCAGTGAGACGCTAGTCGATCTTCAGCGGCCGCTCGAAGATGCCGGTCGGCAGCAACGCGCTGACCGTGACATTGGGCAAATCCACCGCGTTGCTGATGCGCAGATCCACCGCCACCGAACAGATCACGTACGCCTGCTCGCGCGAGTAGCCGTGCTCGCCCAGCAACTGGATCATTTCCAGCAGTGCGTTCTGCGCCGCCAGCGTGAGATCTTCACCGCGCTGGCTGCCGTCCTCGCGGATCGGGTAGCCGACGGTGGCCAGAAAACCGCGCGGGGCCGCCCATTGCGGGTCCAGAAAGTAACCATCGTGCGCGAAGCGCGGCAGGCGGATGTTGCGCTCGCGCGCCCTGCCCGGGAACAGCCTGAAGCGAAGCTGTACCGTGGCCCCCATTTCGATCGCCGTGACGCAGCACTCCGAGTCGCCCTGTGCATAGTGAGCGTCGCCGACCGAGAACAAGGCGCCGGGCACCGCCACCGGTAACTGCAGGCGTGCGCCCCGGGTCAGTTGCTTGATGTCGGCATTGCCGCCGTTCTCGCGCGGCGGCATCGTGCGAAGCCCCGTGCCGGCGATGGGTTCGAGCGCGGGGACCGCGTCTTGGGCATCGGGCAGCAGCGCCAGCCCGCCCTGGGCCACCCAGGCAGCCTCGCGCCGGGCCCAGAGCGTCATCTGGTCATGCGAAGGCGCGACCCCGGCCGTGCCCATGAAGCTGCTGTCCGGAATACGCACGCCGGGGATTTGGTCGGAACGGGCAAAGCCACCGCTCATCTGCCAATGGGCGAGAAAGTTCGTGTCGAACCAGTCGCGCAGCAAGCCGATGCCCGGGCGGATCCGCGTCCAACCATAGTCCTGTGCGCGAACGTCGACGAATTCGACCTCGAGCAGATCGCCCGGTTCAGCGCCCTCGATGGCGATCGGGCCGGTCAGCGGATGCCCGACCTTGCCGTCCAGTCGGGCCAGGTCATCGACGGTCATGCCGCCGTGTATCTGCCCGTCGGCCGCATCACGGGTCTCGACTTCGATGGTTTCGCCCGGGCGCACCGTCAGCAACGGGGGAATGTCCGGGTGCCAGCGATTGTGCCCGGTGCCAGGGTCGTCGCGCAGCCTGCGGTCACGGTGGATTCGGATCGCCTGCATGGTCACTCCAGCGCGAATGCGGAAAGGATCCGGTAGCGGCTCTGCACCAGGCCATCGGGCCAGGCCTTGCTTTCCTGGTGGTCCAGCGCATGCTCGCCGATGCCCGGGGCGAACAGCGGCAGGCCGTCGCCAAGCAGGATTGGCAGCCGGGTGATCGTGATCTCGCTCAGCAGGCCCGCGAGGATGAACCGCTGGATCGTGGCCCCGCCATCGACCGACACGTGCTGCAGGCCTTCCGCCTGCAGTTGCGGGACCAGGGCCGCGGGCTCGAGCCGGCTGATCTCGACATGCCGGACCAGGTCGAGCGGGATGTCGACATATTGTGAGCTGAGCACAAATACGCGCTTGCTGCCGTAGGGCCAATGGCGTTGCGACAACGCCCGCACGAACGCGTGGCTGCCCATGACGAGTGTGTCGACCGATTCGTAGAACGCGGTGTACCCGTAATCGGTGCCCGAGGCCCCCGCGTGCATCCAGTCGGTGTCGCCGTTGGGGCGGGCAAGGTAGCCGTCAAGGCTGATGGCGACGAAGGCGGAGACTTTCATCCGACCGATTGTAATGGCTCGTCGCCACCGGCCTCGATGTCAGGGAGCGGCGAACAATCCGGTGAGAAAGGTCACCGCGTCGACCGCGCTCGCCTGCACGATGGAGCTGTGGGTGGCGCCGGCGAACTCCCGGTAGTCGACCACGGTCCCGTTGCCGGTCATCTGCGTGTTGAGCATCTGGGTGAAATTCGGAAACACCGTGGTGTCGTCCAGCCCCTGCAGGATCAGCACCGGCGAGGCCAGCGCGATGGTGCCCGGTTGCGTCGCCAGCAGGTAGGCATCGACCGCCGGCGCGTTGATGGTCGTCTGCGGCACGATCGAATCGGTCGTGCCGGTGGCCAGTACTGCGGCCTGGACAGCCGGGGTGATGCCGGCAAAGAACGGACCGGTGCACTGGGTCAGCGCGCTGGCCGCCACCGCGGCGCCGTCGGGCCCGAACGCGGCGTCATAGTCGAATGTCGGATCGGTGCCCTCCAGGCCGGCCAGGATCAGCGCCGAGAAGCCGGTCCAGCCAACCGCGGCCTCGACCCGGTCGGCCGGCGGCAGCGAGGTATTGGTGATGATCGACTGCAGGAACTGGCCCGAGGCTTTCAGGCCGGAGGCCGGCGCGATCGCCACCGTGCCCAGGTAGCTGAGCGAGCCGGCTTCGCCGGCATACTGCGCGGCGGCCAGCGCCGCGTGCCCGCCCTGCGAATGCCCGATCGCCGCCACCCGCCTGGACAGTGCCGGGTAGGCCTTGGCCGCGGCCTCGGCCGCGAAGACCATTGAGCGGCCGGCGCTGGCCAGGTTCAGGTAGGGATGCAGACCGGCAGTGCCCAGTCCCTCGTAATCGGGCGCGACCACTGCCATCCCGGCGCCGACCAGGCCGTTCAGGTAGGGCAGGTACTGGGCAGGTCGGCCGATCTGGATGGCGCGCAATCGTCCCCGATGCCCGTCGTGCCGTGCCCCAGATGGCCACCGGCCACGCCGCCGGCCGGCAGCCCCGGCCGGCACCAACACGATCGCGTTCTCTTCGCGCAACTTGCCGTCGACGCCGGGCATCCAGTAGGTGACCTTTCGGCCGTGCCCGCCGCGGACCCCGGCAGCGTGACCGCACTTTGTGCCGGAAAAATCGCCGGCGACCGGCGCCATAATCGTCGCCCTGGCGACGAGGGCGGACAGGACGAGCGCGGCAGCGCCCAGGCGCCAGGCACGCAGCGCGCCGGCGTGGCCTGCCGGGGTCGGTTTCAGCGGTTTCATGTGGTCTCCTTGGTGATCGGATCCGGAATCGGTCCGCGCCTTTGACAGGCTGTTGGCGCGAGTTTAACTCCCGCGCCGGGGCTGGCCCGCGGATAGGCCGGGACGCCGGCTGGTCAATCGGCCGGGCCGCGACCCGCAGCAGCCAGCAATGCCAGTACCGCGCTTGTAAAAGCCTCCGGGGCCTCCTGCGGCACGTTGTGGCCGATCTCCGGCAGCCCGGCCTGCTGGTAGGGTCGGTGAACCGCCGGGCCAGCTCCGGCGCCAAACCCAATGGGGCCACGCCGTCGGCCTCGCCATCCAGGATCCGGGTGCGCACGGGGATCGGCGGGCGTCGGACCAACCGTTGTTCGGTCGCCTCGAATGCCGGATCGCCGGCGACCAGGCCGTAGCGATGGCGGTACGAATGAATGACCACGTCGACGAGTCGGGGTTCTCGAAGGCCGCGGCACTGCGCTCGAAATCAGCGTCGGTGAAAGCCCATCGGGGTGACCACTGGGCCCAGAGCAGACGGCACAATTCGCGCCGGTTCTGCGCCAGGCCGGCCGCACCGCGCGCGCTTGAAAATAGTACTGGTACCAGTAGCGGCACTCGTTCTGCGCCGACTGTGGTGTCATCGCGCCGGCGATGTCCTGGATGTTGTAGCCGCCGGCCGTCACCAGGCCGCTCACCCGTTCGGGCCACAGCGCGGCGACGATGCAGGCCGCGCGCCCGCCCCAGTCATAGCCGGCGAGCACCGCCGCTGGCAGGCCCAGTGCGTCCATCAGCGCCAGCAGGTCGTGCGCCAGCGCCGCCTGCTGGCCAGAGCGTGGGGTGGCCTCGTCCAGAAAGCGGGTCGGGCCGTAGCCGCGCAACCAGGGCACGATCACGCGGCAGCCCTGGCCGGACAGCCTCCGTGCCACCTCGTCGTAGGCATGCACGTCATACGGAAAGCCGTGCAGCAGGATGACCGGCGGACCGTCCGCGGGGCCGCTTTCGAGCAGGCCGACCTGCAGGGTGCCGGCCGCCAGGGTCTTGAAACGGGGTGTCGTCATCGGAATCTCACCTGACGCGCTCCTGGGTTGGCGCAGGCGTGATGATCTCATCCACCCGCCGCGCCGCGCCGCTCGCCGCCCGTCCCTCGGACAGCCTCGTCAGCCACCCGGCCAGCCTGGCGATCAACGTGTAGAGCAACACCGTGAGCAGTGCCAGCACGAGCAGTGCCGCAAACATCAGATCGGTCTTGACGCGGCCGTTGGCCAACAGCATCAGGTAGCCCAGCCCGCGCGAGGCGCCGACCCACTCGCCGATCACCGCGCCGATCGGCGCATACACGGCGGCCAGGCGCAAACCCGAGCCCAGCGAGGGCAGCGCTGCCGGCACCCGTAGTTGGAACAAGGTGCTGACCGGACCCGCCCCGAGCGTGTCGGCCAGATCGAGCAACCCGCGGTCGGTCCGCTGCAGGCCGTCCAGGAAACTCGAGGTCACCGGAAAGAAGATGATCAGCACCGCCATCAGGATCTTGGAGCCGATGCCGTAGCCGAACCAGAGCGTCAGCAGCGGCGCGAGCGCGAACACCGGCACGGCCTGGCTGAACACCAGCAACGGCAGCACCGCCTGGCGGGTACGCGGCAGCATCATCAGCACCAGTGCCGTGGCAATCCCCAGCAGGCTGCCCAGCAGCAGGCCCAGCGCCACCTCCAGCGCGGTGATCCCGGCATGCGAGGCGATCAGGCCGGCGTTGTGCCAGCCGGCCGTCATCACCCTGCCCGGCCCCGGCAGGATGTAGGGCGGCGCGTCGGTCAGCAGGACCAGTCCCTGCCACAAACCCAGGCCCAGCACCAACGGGGTCAACCAGCGGGCGATGACGGCGGACTTCACGATTGCCCCCGCAGGCGGGCCAGCATTGCGCCGGCATGGGCGAAGACGGCCGGGGAATCCACCGCCCGGATCGCCGGTCCGGGTGGCACGGCAACGGCCGTGAGCCCGTCAGCGGTCAGCAGATGGATGGTGTCGGCCAGCCGGGCGGCTTCGGCCGGCTCGTGGGTGACCAGCAAGACCGTGCGCCCGCCCAGCAACTCGTGGGCCAACTCCTGCATCTCGGCGCGGGTGCGGGCATCGAGCGCGCCGAACGGCTCGTCCAGCAACACGATGGGCCTGTCCTCGAGCAGCGTGCGCGCCAGTGCGACCCGCTGGCGCATGCCGCCGGACAAGGCTGCCGGATGTTTGTCGACGTGCGCGGCAAGACCCACCCGGCGCAGCAGATCGTCGGTGCGCGCCTCGTGCGCCGGTTCGCGACGCAGCCGGCTGCCCAGCTGGATGTTCGCCCGCACACGCAGCCACGGCACCAGCAGGTCGGCCTGCGCCATATAGGCCGACTGCCCGGCAAGCGGGCGGCCCGAGGCATCGGTGATGGTCCCGTGAAAGACGCCGTCGACGGGCAGGCCGGCCAGCAATCGCAGGATCGTCGATTTGCCAGCGCCCGATGCGCCCAGCAGGCAATGCCAGCCCGGCCCGGGCAATTCGAGGCGCACCGGGCCGAACAGCGACTGGCCCTGCAGCAGGTACTCGCCCGCGAGGCGGATGCCGGCGGCCCGGGCAGCGCGCATCCGGGCGGCTCAGCCCTGCAGGCCCAGTTGCCAGAAATCGGCTTCGAGCCGGCAGGCCATCGTGAAGCGAGCGCACAACGATCCCCAGCGCGGGCTATTCTGTGGCTCGGGGCCCAGCCGGCGTTGGGCCGCGCGTTCGATCAGTGCCTGCACGCTCGTGCAGACCTGTTGGTAATCGGCGCCGGCATAGGTGGCGATCCACCGGGCGTAGCGGTTGTCCGGCGGCGACGTGGCGGCCAGCCGTCGGCCGATGTCGCCATAACCGAACACGCACGGGGCGAGCGCCGCCAGCAGATCGAGCAGATCGCCCTGCAGGCCGGCCTCGAGCACGTAACGCGTGTAGGCCAGGTTCGCCGGTGCTTCCGCGGTGTCGTTCAACTCGTCGACGCTGATCCCGTGCCGGGCACAGAAACCCACGTGCAGCGCCATCTCCTCGTGCAGCAATGCGTGCACGGTCGCCGCGCAGGGCGTCATCTCGTCGAGCGTGTCGGATTTGACCACGGCCAATGCCCAGGCACGGGCGAAATGCATGAGAACACGTAGTCCTGGCGCAGGTAACGCAGGAAGGCCTCGGGCGCCGATGCCGTCGCCCAACTGACGCACGAACGCGTGGTCGACGTACGCCTGCCAGGCCGGGCCCGCCTGCTTGCGCCAGTCATCGACGATGCCCGTGTGCGGTCCGGCCGTCATGGTGCCGACCCGAGATCGATCGCCAGCCCGGACACCGGCACGACCATCGATCAGACCGGCCTCGTGCAAAAACCGGCCAAACCGCTGATAGCGGCCGATGTCCAGTGCAAACGGACGCAACGCAAAGCGGCTCAGCGTGTCCCGCCAGGCGCGCTCGTTCAGTTCATCCTGCAACTCCCGGGCGGTGCCCGAGAACACCTGCCAGCTCTTTTGCGGGTGATTGATGATGTACTGGGTCGCCCTTTCGGTGGCGGCCAGGAAGCGGCGCACACGGTCGGCATCGAAACCGTCGCGACGGGCGACGTAGATCAGCTCGTCATACGCGGGCAGGCCTTCCTCTTCGGGAAAGAAGCAGCGGCCCGGGTGCTTTTCGATCGCCATCTGGTTCAACTCGAAGTTGCGAAACGCCCCGATCACCGCGTCGACCTGCCCGGACATCGGGGACGGCGACAACGACCAGTTGACGTTGACCAGCTCGATGTCGGCGGTCTTGAGGCCGTGGGTGGCGAGCATGGCGCCCAGCACCGCCTCTTCGACCCCGGCCACCGAGAAGCCGATCTTCCTGCCCTTGAGATCGGCAATGGTTTCAGTCGGTCCGTCGGCGAGCCGAGCAGGCAGTTGAGCGGGGTCGCGATCAGCGTCCCCACCCGGATCAGCGGCAGGCCCTCGTTGATCTGCAGGTGCAGCTGCGGCTGGTAGGACACGGCCAGATCGGCCTTGCCGGCCGCCACCAGCTTGGGCGGATCGGACGGATCGGCGGGCGCGATGATCTCGACCTCCAGGCCGGCCTCGCGAAAGTAGCCCATCTCGCGGGCGATGATCAGCGGGCCGTGATCCGGGTTGACGAACCAGTCCAGCATCACGGTCAGGCGGTCGGCTGCCAGCGCGCTGCCCGGCGGGCCGGCCAGTGCGACGAACAACAGCAGGACAGTGGCGAGCGCGGCGCACGGGACGCACGGCCGGGCCGGGCCTGCGGCGAGATCAGCAGGGGTCGGGTCATCCGGGCTCTGATGGCGTTCTGGCGCCGGCTCGGGGCAGCCACGGGCGGGTCGGACTCCCGTGGCCCGCTTCGATTCCCTCCGCCAGCATTATCTGGATCAGGTTGATGGGTTGGTACGCACCGTACCTCTCAGCCGCCTCGCGCGGGCACCCCAACAGAGCAGCCCGCAGGGTAGCATCCCGTGCCCCTCGGGCCCAAGAGGCCAATCCTCATGGCCCACGTGGCTTTGTGCCGCCCGCCCTACGGGCACAATGCAGGCCACCGACAAAGCGATCCGGCAGCGCCCGCCGGATCCGTTCAGGAGGTACCCAGATGACGACCAGCCACCACTGCCCGCTACGAGGTCTACGCGATCCGCTACGCCCATCTGGACCGTAGCCGCGGACAGAATTTCATCCAATACGATCCGCACGATGGCCCGATGCCGATGGATTACTTCGTCTGGGTCATCAAGGGACCCGGTCGGCACTGGCTGGTCGTGCCGGCTTTGGTGAGGCGGCGGCCACCGCGCGAGGGCGCCAGTTGCTACGCTGCCCGATCGAGGCCTTGCACGCGGTCGGCCTGGCCGGCGACCAAGTGACCGACGTGATCCTCACGCACCTGCACTACGACCACGCGGGCAACCTGGACAAGCTGCCGCGCGCACGCATCCATCTGCAGGAGAAAGAGTTGCAGTACGCGACGGGCCGCTTCATGCGCTTTCCGTTCTTTCGCCACGCGTATTCGGTCGAAGACATCACCGAGGTCGTGCGCTCGGTCTATGCCGAGCGTGTCACGTTCTACCAGGGCGATGCCGAACTGGCGCCCGGGTTGTCGCTGGTCCGGGTGGGAGGACACACCGACGGCCTGCAGGCCGTGCGGGTGCACACGGCGCGCGGCTGGGTCGTGCTGGCCTCGGATGCGAGCCACTACTACGACAACATCGGCGCTCACTCACCGTTTCCGATCGTGTTCCATGCCGGCGACATGCTCGAGGGCTTCGAGCGGCTGATGTCGCTGGCCGACAGCCCACGGCCCACCTCGTGCCCGGGCACGACCCGTTGGGTGCGCACCCGCTACCCGCTGCACGGTGACCCGGTAACGAGTGCCACGCGCTACCTGGAACCCACGCCGACTGAAGGTGGCGCGGGCAGCGCCGCGGTCGTCAGCCGCCGTCGACCGGCAGGCCGAGCGCCGGCCGGAACCGGCCTTCACATAGGCGCTGTCGCGGATCGGAATCGCCCGCGGCACCTCGGCGCTGGCAATGCGCACGACCGAGAACAACGTGCCTTTGCCCGGTTGCTGGAGCCTGCCGGCAAGCCCGTCGTCGACCGCTGGCTGGTCCTCGATGCGTTCGCAATGCGCGATGCCGCAGGCGGCGGCGACACCGACCAGGTCGGTGGTCGCCGTGTGGCTGACCTGCGCACCGGTTTCGCCATAGGCGGTGTTGTCGAGCACGACGATCGCCAGGTTGCCGGGATTGTGCTGGCCGATCGTGGCCAGCGCCCCGAGCGCCATCAGCATCTCGCCATCGCCGGTCAGCACCATCACCGGCCGGTCCGGCTGCGCCAGCGCCAGTCCGAACCCGGCCATCGCGGCACCGCCCATCGCGCCCTAGGTAGAAGTTCAGGTCGTGATCGCCGGCGGCAAAAGCGTCGTAAGACGACGAGCCAAGGCCGGTCACGACCAGCAGTTCACGGCGATCGGCGAGCAGGCGCCACCACCGCGCGCCGCTCCAGTGTGGGCGTTTTCATCGGGCGGCTCACAGTTTGAAGATCTTGGCGCCGATCAGGCGCTGCGACAACAGCACCGCCATCGCAGCGCCCCCGTCGTAGGCCATGCTGGCTGCATGGCGCAACACGTCGGCCGCCTCGTCGGGCTGCTCGATCCGCTGCACCTCGATGCCCATCGCCCGCAACACCGGCTCGGTCGCGCTGGCCATCGGGATCTGCCACGGGTTGAATTCGCCCCATTCGCCGCGCATCGTCACCAACGTGAGAAACGGCAGCTTGCAGGCGCGCAGCAGCGAAAACATGTTCACGCAGTTGCCTACCCCGCTCGATTGCATCAGCAGTGCCGCACGCTGGCCGCCCAGCCAGGCGCCGGCCGCCAGGGCCACGCCCTCTTCCTCGGTAGTCAGCGAAATCGCCGTCATCCGCTCGTCCTGGTGGGCGCGGCGGATCAGTTGCGCGTGACCGCTGTCGGGCACGTAGGCCAGTTGGCGGACATCGAAGTCCTGCAGGACGCCGAAGAGTTCATCCGGCCACGAAGGCGCGGGAGAGGGTGCGGTCGACAAGAAAGGCTCCTTGGTCGGGTTGCTTGGAATGACGGAATCGATGGCTCAGCGGGTCAATAGCGACCGGGTGGCCTCGAGAAAGGCGGCCGGTTGCTCGGCATGAACCCAGTGTCCGGCCTGACCGATGCTCAACAGGCGATAGCCGGGAAAGAGGTTCTCGAACGTCGCACGATGTTCGGGGCGTACGTAGTCCGAGAGCGCGCCGACGATGAAGCCGGTGGGGCCGTCGAACCGTCGATCGGCGAGTTCAGCCGGAAAGCCCAGCGTCTCGGCCATGCCGTCGTCTATCGCCTCGAGATTGATCCGCCAGTGCAGGCGGCCGTCGCGATGCACCAGGTTCTGCAGCAGGAAGGCCCTCACCTGGGCATCGGGCATTGCCGCGGCCAGCTGCTCGCCCACCGCCTGGCGCTGGGTGATGCCCGCGAGCGAGACCGCGCGCATCGCCTTGACCACCGGGCCGAGCGTTGGAGGGTTGGGGACCGGCGCGATGTCGACGACGATCAGCGATCGGACCCGGGCCGGCTCGGCGAGCGCCAGCGCCATCGCGGTCTTGCCCCCCATGCTGTGGCCCAGCACCGCGCACGAGCCGATATCGTGATCGACGCAGTAGCGGCGCACGTCGGCGGCCATGTCGAGGGACCCGGTCGCCGGGTGCCAGGGCGATTGGCCGTGGTTGCGCAGATCGAGCGCATGCACCCGCCAGTCGGTGGCCAGTTCGCGTTGCTGGGCCAGCCAGTTGCGGCTGTTGCCAAACAGGCCGTGCAACAGCAGCAGGTCGGGCCCGCTGCCCTCGATACGGGCATGCACCTGTACGCTTTGCAGGGCTTCAAGCATCGGCGGCTCCCGGCGTCGCGGCGACCGGGCCCTGGGCGGCGCCGCTGGCGAGCATCGCGTCGATCTCGCCGCTGCCCAGGCCTGCCTGCGACAGGATCTCGACCGTGTGCTCGCCCAGCGCCGGTGCGCCGCGGGTCGGGACTGCCGGGTGGGCGGAAAACCGGGCCGGTTGCCGGGCCTGGCGCAACGGACCGGCAACCGGGTGGTCCCATTGCTCGAGAATGCCGTTGGCGACGATCTGCGGATGCTCGCGCATCTCGGTGCGGGTGAGCACCGGCGCGCACGGAATGTCGGCCGCCTCCAGCAGGGCCAGTACCTGGTCGCGCCGGGTCGGCAGCAGGATCTGCTGGGTCAGCCTGGTGCGGGCATCCTTGTTCGTCTCGCGCAGCGCCGGGGTCAGGAAGCGCGGATCATCGAGCAGCTCCGGGCGGTCCATCACGCGTGCGAAGCCCCGCCAGTGCTTGTCCTGCATCAGCGCGACGCTGATGTAGCCATCGGCGGTTTCGTAGATGAGATCGATGAACGACTGGGCCGTCTCGGCCCCCAGTTCATCGCCAACGAAGGTATGTCCGCCCATGTCGGAACGCCACAGGAAGGCTACCAGCGTATCGAGCATCGACAGCCTGACATGCTGGCCCTGCCCTTGCCGCTCGCGTGCGAACAGCGCCGCGCAGATCGCCTGCGAGGCCTGGATCGCGGTGAGCTTGTCCGGCAGGATCGTGCGCACCAGCCGGGGGCGTTCATCGTCGCTGCCCCCCTGGATAGTCGTCAGCCCGGACAGCGCCTGGACCAAGGGATCGAACACCGGCCGGTCCGCGAAAGGCCCGTCAAAGCCGAAGCCGGCGATCGATACGTAGACCAGCCGCGGTTCGATCGCGCGCAGGGCCTCGTGCCCCAGACCCATCCGCTCGGCCACCCCGGGCCGGAAGTTCTGGATGAAGACATCGGCCTCTCGGACCATCGAGCGCAGCACCTCGCGTGCGCTCGTCTGCTTCAGATCGAGCACGATCGATCGCTTGTTGCGGTTGTTGTTCAGGAACGAGGCCGAGAAGCCGCCGCGCCGCGTCGCCACCTGGCGCGAGTAGTCTCCGCCGCCGGGCGATTCGACCTTGACGACATCCGCCCCCTGGTCGGCCAGTGTCATCGTGCACAGCGGCCCGGACACCATCGTGGTCAGGTCAATGACCCGAACACCGCTCAAGGGACCCGTCATCGGCTTGTTCCTCTGGTTGTGGGTTTGGTTGCGCGCAATATACCGCAGCCACCGGCGGCCGCGCGGGGGCCGGTGGCTGCCAGGCTCACGATGACAAACGGGCCGGCCCCTTGCCTCAGGGAACCGGCCCGTCCGGGTGCGGCGGTGACCTGCCGCGAACGACGCGATTACTGTGCGGCGTCCTTGAGGCGCTTCATCGGGCGTGCCTTGATGCGGATCGATGCCGGCTTGGCATCGAACCAGCGCTCTTCGCCGGTGAACGGGTCTTTGCCGAAGCGGCGCTTTTTCGCCGCCACTTTCTGGGTCGAGATCTTGAGCAGGCCGGGCAGCGTGAACTCGCCGGCACCACGTTTGTGCATTGCACCGACCATCGTCGCTTCCAGTGCGGCCATCACCGACTTGACCGTGCGCGGCTCGGCGCCGGACTGCTCGGCCAGGTAGGAGGCCAGGCTGGCCTTGGTGAACGTGTCCTTGACCGGCTTGGCTTCGACCGGAGCAGCCGCCTTGCGGGCAGCCGGCTTACGGGCAGCAGCTTTCTTGGCAGCGGGTTTTTTCGCAGCGGGTTTCTTCACGGAAGTCTTTCTAGCAGTCGCCATAGGGTTGGTTTTATCTTGGATGGATGAATGTCCGGTCGGGCCACCCGTGGCGAACCGACCTGATTTGCCCGGTGCGCGAACCTGCGGATCGATGCGCCGGACGGGTATTCCCTGCACACAGAACGACGATGCCGGATCCGCCAGGGCCGGCTGCAATTCTGTGGATTTCACGAACTCCTGGTGCCTTCGTCGAGGCAGGAAGAGCCGCTATTGCAGGGCTATCGTCGAGATTATTGCATGTGAAGAGGTGTTTACGCACACGTGGCGACGTTTCAATGCGGATTCAGGCCATGTTTTACGGGGTTTTACGCAATTTCAGGTGTTGTCGACAACACTCGCGCGTCGCGACCGGCCTGGGTCGTCGGCCCGCACCGATGGCGCTTCACACCGGACGGACGACGCAAAAGCCCCTGTCACAACAGGTATCGAAGCGCTTGCGCCGCTCGATGCTGTTTTCTTGGACGACCGGATCACGCCCGGGTTTCGATACTGGAGGCACCAGCCACCACACGGGAGTGCCGCCATGACCACGCAATTCGCCTTCGAACTATCCCACCAGAACAATGAGCTGCACGGAAAAGCCGTGCAGATGCGCGAGTACCTGGAGCAGTCCGGGCACGAGGAACTCGTGCTGATGGCGCGGGCGCTGGGCATCCCCAGTGCCCGCCTGGACGATGCCACGTTACGCTCGCGCCTGCTCGCGCCGCTGGTCACGCCATCATCGATGACGCGCCCTGAGCACTGAGCACGCGGTTCGGGGCCGCTCAAAAGACCTGCGGTCAACGCACGAGGCTACAATCGGGGCATGAGCATCCTGCTGATCCGCCACGGCGAGACCGACCTGAACGTCAGGCGTGTTTTCCAGCCACCCGAAACCCCGCTGTCCGAGCGGGGCCGCCTGCAGGCGCGCGCGCTTGCACGTCGCCTCGCGGACATGGATGTGCGCGCCATCCTGTCCAGTGACATGCGCAGGGCCCAGGAAACGGCCGCCGCACTGGCCGAGCTGACCGGCCTGCCGGTGACCTGCAACCCGCTGCTGGGCGAGCGCAACTTCGGCGACCTGCGGGGTCAGGCGGTCGCCTCGATCAGCTTCGATGCCTATGCGCTGGGCTATCACCCGCCCAACGGCGAGTCACACGAGCAATTCCACACCCGTGTGAACGATGCGTTCGGCTGGCTGCTGTCGCAGTACCGGCAGGGCAACGGCCGGTTGGCGGTCTTCACCCATGGCCTGGTGCTTGGGCGCCTGATCGGGCATCACGTGACGATTCCCGAGGGCGCAACGATGATCGAGCGGATGGACAACACCGCGGTCACCGAGATCGACCCTCAACCGCCTTACCGGGTGAGTCTGCTGGCCTGCTCGCGCCACCTGAGCGAGGCCGACGGCACGGCGCCGCGCGGCATCGCCGGAGTCTGAGTCACCAGTCGTTCAGCAACACGTTTGCCGGCTCGTAGCCCGACACGAAACGCTTCTGGGTGCCCTGCTCATCGTAGACATGGCGCTCGATCCGGCCGATATCGCCGCCATAGGCATGGATGCTGATCGCCAGCTGGTCCGAGACATTCCCCACCCGGTGAATGTCGCCGATCGCCGGTGAGACGGCTCCGGTCTGCCCGACCGTCGCATCGATCGTCTTGTGCAACACCAGGCCGTCGGCGCCCTCGCGGTAGGCCTCGGTCCGTTCGACGCCCTGGTGGATACCGATCACCCCCCATACCGTGTGATCATGAATCGGTGTCCACTGCCCGGGCGACCACACGAAAGACACGACCGAGAAATCGCCCTGCGGCGAGACGAACAACGGGTACTGGGCATAACGGTCGGCGCGCGGCTTGCGATGCGTCTCGGGCAGCCAGTCATCACGACCCAGCAACGGCGTCAGGGCCGCGCGGATCGCCTGCAGGGTCGTCGCCTCGTCGGTCTGCGCCTCGATGGCCGAGCGGCAGGCGGCGATGAAGGTGTGGAACGGGGCCTTGTCCTTGGCTGTCGTCATGGCTCAGGCCTGCGGGCGGGTATTGAGCATCGACGGGCGCTGCGCCATCTGCTCGTACCAGTCGGACAACAGGCCGTGATCCTTGCGCCAGTCGTGTTCGGCAAATCGAAAGTCCAGATAGCCCAGCAGGCAGGCCAGCGCGATCCGGCCCAGGCCGAACGACTCGTCGCTGGCATCCAGGCGCTTGTCCAGCCAGTCCAGGCCGTTGTCGATCTTCTCCCAGTGGTCCTCTATCCACAGCGGCCAACGATACTGTTCGGGCCGCAACATGGTCTCGTAGCGCAGCAGGATCGCCAGCTCGGTCATGCCATCGGCCAGCGCGTGATCGGTCAGCACCTGCCAGCGCTTCGGATCGCCCGAGCCGGGCAACAGTTTGTTGCCACCGGCCTGGTTGTCCAGGTACTCGCAGATGACGGCCGAGTCGAACAAGGTGCTGCCATCGTTCAGCGTCAGCGAAGGGATCTTTCGCAGCGGGTTGAAATGCCCCGAGTACTCCGGGTTGGGCTTGCCCGGCGCCACCTGCACGGGCAGCAATTCGATCTTGTCGTCCAGGCCGAGTTCGGCGGCGCAGACCCGGACCTTGCGGGCAAACGGTGAAGCAAGCGCGAAATGGAGTTTCATGGGAATCCTGTTGGTGACGGTGTTGTCCGAAAGGGTTAGTAAGGCAGCCCGACGTAGTTCTCGGCCAGCGAGGTCGAGGCCGCGACCGACTGCGCCAGGTAGTCGAGCTCGGCCTCCTGGATCCGCTGGCCGAAGTCGCCGGTCTCGGGAAAGCGGTGCAGCATCGTGGTCATCCACCACGAGAAGCGCTCGGCCTTCCAGATGCGCGACAACGCCCGCTCCGAGTAGGCATCCAGTCCCGCATCGCGCTTGTCGACATAGTGTTCGATCAGCGCCTCGGACAGGTAGTGGATGTCGCTGGCCGCCAGGTTCAGACCCTTGGCGCCGGTGGGCGGCACGATGTGGGCGGCGTCGCCGGCCAGATACAGGCGGCCAAAGCGCATCGGCTCGGCCACGAAGCTGCGCAAAGGCGCGATCGACTTTTCGATCGAGGCGCCGGTGACGACGCGATCGGCTGCATGCTCGGGCAGGCGCCGCCGCAACTCGTCCCAGAAGGCGTCGTCGCTCCAGTTCTCGACCTGGTCATCGAGCGCGCACTGGACGTAATAGCGGCTGCGCGTGCGCGATCGCATCGAGCACAGCGCGAATCCGCGCGGATGATTGGCATAGATCAGTTCGTCCGACGCCGGCGGGACATCGGCAAGCACCCCCAGCCAGCCGAACGGGTAGACCTTCTCGAAGTTGCGGATCGCCGAGGCCGGCACGCTGGCCCGGCTGATCCCGTGAAACCCATCGCAACCGGCGATGTGATCGCAGGCCAGTTCGCGGGCCACACCGCCGACGCGAAAGCTCACGCGTGGTGAACTGCCGTCGAAGTCGTGCAGCGCGACGTCGTCTGCATCGTAGATCGTCTGCAGGCCGGCGGCCTCGCGGGCGTCCATCAGGTCGCGGGTCAGTTCGGTCTGGCCGTAGACCATCACCGTGCGCTCGCCCAGCAGCGCCTTGAAGTCGATCCGGTGGATCCGACCGCCGAACGCCAGTTCGATGCCGTCGTGGATCAGGCCTTCGCGGTGCATCCGCTCGCCGCAGCCGGCCCGGTCCATCAGGCCGACCATGCCGGTTTCCAGCACGCCGGCGCGAATCCGGCCCAGGATGTATGCCCGGTCCTTGCGCTCGACGATGACATTGTCGATCCCCGCGACATGCAGCAACTGCCCGAGCAGCAACCCGGACGGGCCACTGCCGATGATCGCCACCTTCGTTCTCATTCAGGCCCCCGCAATCGATCTTGGTGGTTGCAATATAAGCCATCTTGCCGGGGTGCCGATCGGGCCGGTGGCTGACTGCCGCCACGGTGCGGTGAGATCGGTCACAGCCAGGGGGCCGGGAACCGGCCACAATGGCGGCATCGTAACGACCCCGGGTCTTCCTGCCATGTCCCGTGACAGCCAACCGATCATGAGCCTGAACGAATTGCTGGATACCCAGACCCGCGTCGCCTACACCGTGCGAATCGCAACCGCCTCGCGCGCCGAACTCGAACAGCTGGGCGATAGGCACGGGGTCTCGCACCGCAACCTGGGCAACTCGGCGCTGCGCCAGGCGATCAAGCAACGGCTGCTGGGACGCTCGTCTGAGCGCTGACGATGTCCGGCCGCGCGGCCGGCCGCGTGATCAGGGCGTCTTCTTCTTGAAAGTCTCGGCATAGCGGCGCAGGCGCTCGGCCCGGTCGGTTTCGCCACGACGGTCCAGATAGTCGGCCGCGCTCAATCCCGACTGATTCCTGAGGGTCGGGTCGGCGCCGGCAAGCAGCAGTTCCTGGTAGGCCGACAGGTGGCCCATGCGCGCCGCCAGCATCATCGCGGTGGTGCCGTTGTCCGACACGGCATCCAGGTCGGCCTTGGATTTGATCAGCAGCTGGATCGTGTCGACCCGGCCATTGGACGCGGCATATTGCAACGGGGTCCAGCCGGAGCGATTCACCGCCGCCCCTTTCTCGATAAGCCGCTGCACCGAGGGATCATGACCGCGGAACGCGGCCATCATCAGCGCTGTCTCGCCCCGGGCATTGGTGGCTTCCAGGTCCAGGCCCGGCGCCTTGAGCAGTTCTCGCAACGCATTGAACGAGTTCTCGGTGGCCGCCAACACGATCGCCGGACCGCGTTCGACCTCGCGCACGTTCGGATCGACGCCCTGCAGGATCAGGCGCTCGACCCCCTTGGCATCGTCTCGCAGCACGGCCTCCAGCAAGGCCACCTTGTCCTCCTCTTGCTTGTCATGCGCGGCGACGGGCAATGCCTGCAGGGCGAACAGCATCAGCGAGGCGACGCCCATTCGGCGCAGGAAATCGATTCTGGTCATGCGAAGGCCGGACATCAGCCCCTCCTTGTTCGTGGTGATGATTCGTGTTGGTCACGGGGAGCGCGCCAGCCTGGCCCGGCTGAACAGGCGCAGGAAGTTATCCGTGGTCAGCCTGGCCATGTCCTCGAACTCGAGGCCGCGCAATTGCGTACTCTTGGGCACCGACATGGCGCACATAGGAAGGTTCGTTGGTTCGGCCGCGAAAAGGCACCGGCGTTGCAGGCGTCGGTCTCGATGAGCAACTCGATCCAGCGGTACCAGCAGCCACCTCGCGCAGGTCGGCCGTACTCTTGAACGTGATGATCCCCGAGAACGAGATGTAAAAGCCCAGATCGAGGGCCGCCCGGGCGGTTTCCCAGGTTTCGGTGAAGCAATGGAGTACGTCGTTACTGCACCGCGCGGCCCCCTCGTCGCGCAGGATCTGCAAGGCATCCGCCGAGGCCGCCCGGGTATGCACGATCAGCGGCAGGCCGCATTCACGGGTCGCGCGCACGTGAACCCGGAAGCGCTCTTCGCGCGCCACCCGCATCGCCCTCGATCCGGTAGTAGTCCAGGCCGGTTTCGCCAATCGCCACGACCTTCGGGTGGGGCTGCCTCACCGACCAGTCCGGCCACCGTCGGCTCGGTGGTCTGGGGGTAATCGGGATGCACGCCGACGCTGGCCCACAGGTTGGCGTGTTCGTCGGCCAGCGCCAGCACCCGGGGATAGTCGTCCAGCGTGACACTGACGCACATGGCGCCCGCGACATCGGCCTCATGCATCCGGGCCAGGATCTCGGGCAGGCGAAGGCGCAGGTCGTCGAAATCGAGATGGCAGTGGGAATCGATCAGCACGGGCGGGCCGGTGGACAAGAACACCGCTCGATTCTATCGGGCGCGCAGCCAGGCGCCGCCCAATGCCCGTACGCGGCCGCTCGGGCCGGCTCGCTCAGATCGTGTGCGTGACCCGCACGCCGCGGCTGCCGCCGATCAGCGTCTCGATCTTGTTGCGGGCCAGTTCGCCGGTATCGTCACGCGCGAACTGGATGCCGATGCTCCGCTGCCGGCCGGCACGCCGCGCGGGTCAGCCAGGACGACCTTGCCGGTGATCGCCAGCTTGTTCGGGTCGTCCATCAACGTGAGGATCAGGTAGGGTCTCGTCGCCCAGTTGCGAACTGCGCGTGGTCGGGATGAACATGCCGCCGCCCGCGATGAAGGCACACAGCGCGCCCGCAGGCGCCGCCTTCTCCTTGATCGAGAGCTGGATCACCCTGACGCGACATGCGCGCCGCCGGCGGCCATCGGGGCGGCCTCGTCCGCAGGGTTCTTGCTGGGATATCGGTTATCGCAGTTTCGGCTTCGCTCATCGGGATATCCCGCTCCGTTCAAACATCTGGCGGTACGCCAGCAGGGTCGATTCGCAGGTCAGACGGGCATTGAGCGGGTGATCCGCCGGCACGGGTGCCGGCCAACGTCGTCTGCATGCGGAGCAGGCCCGGCCAGGGTTGCGCGCAGCGCGAGCGCTGGGTGAGCCGGGCACGGCTGCCCGGGAAGAACGTAGGCTCGCCGCCTGCCTTGACCCTGGCCAGGTCACTGATCCATCGTTGCAGCAGGTCGACCCAATGGCCCGTGTCGAGTTTCTCGAGCGAATCTGCTGCCTTGCTCAGTGAAGTGTCCGGCAGTGCACTGACTGCGGCCAGAATTGCCTGATGAGCGGCATTTGCAGACGGTTCAGTGAGGGCCAGCGCGTGCATCGGCGAGCCGGCGGCGTCCATTGCCTGCCGAACGGTTGCCGGGTCCGCATCGCACAGACCTCGACCCCAGCCAGCGCGACGTATTGCGGCCTGCTCGGCGACGACCTGGCTGCAGCGCGAGCGGATGGTCGCGGGCAGTTGGTCGGGGTGGTCGGTGACGAGCATCAGCAGTGTGCGCTCGCCGGGCTCCTCCAGTGTCTTGAGCAGCGCGTTGGCCGTGACGTGGTTCATCGCATCGGCCGGATGGATCAACACGATCCGCCAGCCGTTGCGATGGGAACTCACCGCGAGGAATCCGCCGATCTGGCGCAACTGGTCGATCTTGATCTCTCGCGAGGGCTTGCGACTGCGCTCGGGCACGAAA
Organism: Burkholderiaceae bacterium; assembly: GCA_041396665.1. GTDB lineage: Bacteria > Pseudomonadota > Gammaproteobacteria > Burkholderiales > Burkholderiaceae_E > JAUIAI01. The sequence continues at coordinate 1,408 of JAWKYE010000027.1, read as the reverse complement.
TCGGGATCCATCGCCTCGACGCAACAGGCGAAAATCCGGATGATTGTGCTGCTCGAACCAGTGGCAGGCCTGGCACCGGCCGCAGGCGGGCTGCAGGCAGTCGGAATCGGCCCGCACCGCCTGCTCGCACAGCAGGTCGCGGGCCAGCGCCATCGCCAGCGCCGGTTGCCCATGCCCGGAGGGACCATGGATCAGCAGCGCGTGCGGCAACCGCTCCCCCCGGCGGCGCAGGCTGGCGAGCGGCCCTTCGAGCCACGGCGGCAGCGTCGCTGGTGTCACGACGCCGGCCGCCAGCGCCGGATCAGTTGCGCGAGGTCGGCCGCGAGGGCCGCGCCGATCACCGGCGGCGCGGCGCTGGCATCGAGCAGGTGAAAGCGTGCCTGCTGGCCGGGCATCGCCGCGCGCCTGCGATAGCCTTCGCGGACCCGCTCGAAGAACGCGAGGTTCTCCTGTTCGAAGCGATCGGCCGGGCGCGCCGCCAGGCGGCGTTGCGCGGCGACCTGCGCGGGCAACTCGAACAGGTAGGTACGCGTGATCTCGATGCCCTGCTCCACCCAGCCGGCCAGCGTTTCGATCTCCTGCCAGGACATCTGCCGACCCCCGCCCTGGTAGGCAAACGACGAGTCGGTGAAACGGTCGCAGACGACCCAGTGGCCGGCGGCCAGTGCGGGCGCGATGCATTGCCGGACATGGTCGTCACGGGCCGCGAACATCAGCAGCAACTCGGTCCGCGGGCCCATGGCTTCGTTGAGCATCAGCGATCGCAAACTTTCGGCCAGTGCGGTGCCACCCGGTTCGCGGGTCTGTACCACCGAGATGCCGGCGGCCCGCAACTGCTCGACCGCGCGGGCCAGGTGGGTGCTCTTGCCCGCGCCGTCGATGCCTTCGAAGGTGATGAAGCGGCCGGGCACCGGCATCTGCTCGGTGGCGGTCATGGTTGTTTCAACTGGTACTTGCGCACCGCGCGGTTGTGGTCGGCCAGGGTGTCCGAGAACTGGCTCGAACCGTCTCCCCGGGCCACGAAATACAGCGCCGCGGTCTTGGCCGGGTGCAGCACCGCCTCCAGTGAGGCCTCGCTGACCAGCGCGATCGGCGTCGGTGGCAGACCCTTGCGGGTATAGGTGTTCCACGGCGTGTCGGTGACCAGATGGACGCGCTTGAGATCGCCGGTGAACGCGTCGCCCAGGCCGTAGATCGTCGTCGGATCGCTTTGCAGCATCATGCCGGCGCGCAACCGGTTGATGAACACCCCGGCGATCACCTTGCGATCGGCCTCGGTGCCGGTTTCCTTCTCGACGATCGAGGCCAGCACCAGCGCCTCGTACGGAGTACGCAGCGGCAGGTCGGGTTCGCGTGCCGCCCATTGCTCATCGAGCACCTGTTGCAGCTTGCGGGCCGCCAGTTGGAA
>JAWKYE010000026.1:0-113116 GCA_041396665.1 Burkholderiaceae bacterium | reverse complement strand
TCTGCTCGACCGTGCCATGGGTCTGCCCGGTGGGGTCGTCGCCATCGAAAAAGCCGCCCCAGGCATCGCTCGGATCGAAGACGCTGATCGAGTGGTAGTCATGGGTGGTTTCGGTCATCAGGCTGGTGCCCGGGTACTCGGTGTCGGTGCGCCGGCATTTGAGGACCGTGCGATGGAGGCCGCCGTGCTCGAGCGCCTGATGGGTGTAGGTCGTGGCGCCGACGGTGTCGGTCGACTCGAGCGAGACCGGGCTGCCATCGGCCAGACGATGACGCATGCAGGATTCGCGTTGCAGTTCGGGCAGATCGTAAGACCAGCAGAGGCTGAAGGCCGTATCATCCTGCGCGACCTGGCGCACCGCCAGCGCCACCGATGCGCCCGGCGAGGCCGGCAGCGTGTAGGTGATCAGGGTCTGGCCGAGCGGGATCGGACCGGAAATCGATACCTGGCCTGCGCCGAGCTGCCTGGCGCCGCCGGGCAGGTCCAGCGTGCCGTTGCCGGAGAACGTGAACGCGCTGGCCCCGTCGGTCGCGCGATCCAGTCGAAGGGTGGCCAGCCCTTGTTCGGTGGCACTGCCCAGCGGGGTCAGGCTGGTCTGGGTGCAGTACTCGCCCTGCGAGTGAAAGAACCGGTTGCCCGAGAACGCGTAGTCCGCCGGGCCGTTGCCGCCCTGGTTGACGGTGGCGGCCACCGGCGCCGTCGCCTTGGCGTCGACGGTTTCGTTCAAGGCCCGGATCAGCGCGGTACCCGTGACGCTGGGGGCGGGCGGCGGGCTGCCGTTGCCGGCGGGCGGTCCATCGGACGAAACGACCGGATCATCATCCCCGCCGCAGCCACCGATCAGCAGCAGCGCCGACGCGAGGGCAACGAGCAGTGGGCGCGCCGGTGGGCGCGGGGTGAGTCGCAGCGGTGGGATCGGGAGCATGGCAACCTCGGTGGCCGGGTGTTGGTGAGATAAGCATTTGTGAGATCAGAATAGGCGCGCCGAATGGCTGGATCTTGCGGTTCGTCAATCGCCAGCGGTCCTGTGGTCGGTTCCGGTATCCTGGCTTTTCCAGAGGCCGGCCGCCGGGCGGCCACGAACCCGGGGAGACGATCAGGATGAACACGAATGTGATGTCCTTGCAGGGCAAGGTGGCGGTCATTACCGGTGCCGGTCGTGGCATCGGCCGGGCGATCGCGCAGGCCTATGCCGGCGCCGGCGCCTCGGTCGTCTGCAGCGCCAGAAGCGCGGCGCAAATCGAGGAGACGGTCGGGCTGATCGAGACCGCGGGTGGCCGGGCTTCGGCCTGGGTTGCCGACGTGGTCGACTACGAGGCGGTGCGTCGCCTGTTCGAGCATGCGGCCGCGACGTATGGGGGGGTCGATATCGTCGTGGCCAACGCGGGGATCAACGCGGCGGCGCGCAAGGTTCACCATGTCGATCCGGCCTTGTGGGCGCAGACGATACAGGTCAACCTGGTAGGCGCGCTGCATACCGCCCAGGCGGCCATTGCGCACCTGCGCAACCGGGGCAGTGGCAAGATCATCTTTGTCGGGTCGGGCACCCGCAAGGAGGCCGCGCCCGGCAGCAGCGCCTACGCTTGCTCCAAGATCGGTCTCTGGAAGCTCACCCAGGTGCTGGCGGTCGAGTTACAGGAGTACGACATCAGCGTCAACGAGTTGATTCCCGGGCCGGTCAAGACGGCGATGACCGGCTTCGGGGAAACCCGCTTCGCGCCCGGAGAGTGGGTCAAGGAGCCGACCGACCTGGTGCCGATGGCGCTTTTTCTGGCAACCCAGCCTGACTTCGGGCCCACCGCGCAGAGCTTCAGCCTGATGCGACGCGCGAGTTGACGGCAGCCTTCGATCCCGAACGGGCGGCGTGACGGGTGCTTGCCTGGTACGAGCAGGCGTTAGCCGCCCAGGGGTCCGGCCTGGATCGCCTCGAACAAGATGTGCGCCGCGCGGTCGGCACCGGGTTGCAGCCAGTGGATGACATCCCAGTAATCGGCAGGTTGGAAGCCGCCGGCGGCGAAGTCGGCCAGATGCAGGCGGTCGGTGGCCGATCGGGCGGCCAGTGAGCGCGCCGTCGCGTTCAGGTCCCGGTAGCCGACCAGGCTCGCGGCGCTGGCGGCCTCGTCCTGGTTGCGCATCGGGCTGAGCGTGGCCAGCACCAGGTGGGCCTGCGGTCTGGCCGCGGCGATCCGCTCGACGATGTCGCGATACTTCGCGCCCGCCAGTGCGCCTTCATTGAACACGCTGTTCCACCCGAAGGCCAGGATGATGATGTCGGCCTCGTGCGCCGCGAGGATGGCGGGCAGTTTGTCAGCGAGATTGCTGGCGGCGCCGCCCGGCCCGATGTAGGCTCCGCCGTAGCCCTCGTGGTCCGGATCGCCGCCCACCGCGGGCTGGCTTTGCCGGCTGCCCACGAAGTCGGGCTGGTGTCCCTGGTCGACCAGCAGCCGGTACAGCGTGCCCCGGTAGGACCTGAAGCCGTTCGAGGCGGCCTCATCGCCGGCGGTCATCGAATCGCCCAGCGCCATCACTTTGATCGTCCTGCCAAGCAGGGGATTGGCGGGGCCCGGCGCTGGGGCTTCGGGTGTCGGCTCGGTGGCGGTTTGCGAAGCGTCCGGCTGCGCGACGACGGGCTCGGCCGCCGGTGCCGGTGCGTCGGCGACACTGGCGGACGCAAGAGAGGCCAGTGACAGCGAGGCGCCCTGGGCGGCGCTGTGCGAGTCGCCGGTGGCCGCCGGCGCGGCGGCCGGATCGGACGAGCCGCAGCCGTGCAGGCAGGTCAGCGACAGCAGGCAGAACAGGGCAATCGGCAGGTGGCGGGCTTTCACGAGATCTCCGGTGGCCAGTGGGACGGGGCTGACCGCCATTGTGCGAAACCGCCGGCGGATCCGGCCTGCCGGACGGACGACAGGTCCGTCACGCGCGCCCGAAGGTCGGGGGTGTCGCGGGGGGTCATTGTGCCGCGCGGCCCATCGACAGGCGGATGGCCGCATCGTGATGAGGCTCCCATGCAACGCCAGGCCATGCGGTTGCGCGATTGACGGCAAGATCTGGGCCAGTTCCCCTCTCCCGGCACTCGACCCATGAAGAAGATGCTCAAGCGCGGCGTGTTCCTCGCTTTCCTGCTCGCCGTTTCCCCGCTGGTACTCGCCAGCTGGCTCGAGAAGCAGCTGCTCGGTGGTGCCGAGCGCGTGTTCGTCATCGGTGCGCATCTTGTCGCGCTGATGCCGGGCTTCGTCGGCAGCCTGATGCGCAGCGCCTATTACTGGGCGACGCTCGATGAATGCCACTGGGAAACGAACATCGGCTTTGGCACGGTGTTCAGTCATCGCGGCGCCAGTGTCGGCCCCTATCTGGTCACCGGCAGTTATTGCATGCTGGGGCATGTCGACATCGGGCGGGGAGTGCAACTGGCGAGCCGCGTGAGTATCCCCAGTGGCCGGCGCCCGAAGCCGGGTGCGCAAGCCGGCTCGCCGGTGTGGGAGTACGCGCCGATGCCGATCGGCGCCGACGCGCGGATCGGCGAGAGCGCGGTCGTGCTGGCCCCGGTCGGTGCGCGGGCGATCGTCGGCGCGGGCTCGGTGGTCGAACAGCCAGTGCCGCAGGCGCAGTGCGTCGCCGGCAACCCCGCCCGCGAGCGCGCCAGCAACTGCTGAGTCCGCAGATCGGCCCCCTGGGGCCCTGACCGGTGCCGCCGGCCATTCAGGCATGGCGCTGTCCCGTTGGTCCCCCCGAAGCTTGCCGCAGTGGGTTCGATCCCCGAAGATCGCCGGATCCCGCCCGTCGATTCGAACCCCGTCATGCGCCTGTCCCGACCTTCCGAGAGCCCTCTGCCGGCCCGCACGCGTGCTTCGTGGCCGGCCTGGCTGGCGCTGGCAGGGGTCGGGGCGGTGGCGGCGGCGTTGGTGCTGCTCAGCATCACCCTGCGCGGCCATGCCGATGATCGCCGGATCGTGATGGAGCGGCTGACGGCGATGGAGGTTCTGGCTGCCGGCCAGAACACCCTGGTCTGGCGGGCGATGACGCAGTTGATGGCCGACGACCAGATGGCCTTCGCCCGCACGCGCGGCCAGGAGCAGTTACGCCGCCGGGAGCTGCTGCGCCATTTCGAGCGCCTGCACGAACTGGAAACCTCGGGCGAACGGTGGAATGCCCGGCTGGGGTACGCCGCCCAGCCGCAGTTGCTGGCGGCGCTGGGCGAGCGCACGGACCGGTTCCTGGGCGGTGTGCAAAGCTCGCTGAGCCAGATGCACCTGAGTCGCACCCGGATGCGAGAGCGGCTCGATCACTGGGACATGAACTACGGTTACTTCACGGACACGCTGGGCACGGTGCGTTCGCGCAACGAGAAGATCGCCCTGGCATCGGCGGCGATCGCCAACCGGGTGACGGCGGCGGCCGCGCTGATCGCGCTGCTCACCTGTGGGCTGTTCGCGGCGAGCCTGGCGCAGGTGCGGGCCAGGCGCACGCAGGAGTTGCAATCGGAACGCCTGCGATCGGTCGCGGCGAGCGAGTCGCGCTTTCGCGAGTTGGTGCAAAACTCATCCGACCTGATCCTGGTGCTCGAGGCTGACGGCGGCGTTCGCTACGCGACGCCCTCGGCCGCTATCCTGCAGTCGTCGGGCGTGCAGCTGCCCGCGACCGTATCGATGGCGGCGGGCGCGACGAGCGGCAAGCCGCCCGGCGATGCCCGGGTCATGATCGATGACCTGATCGGGCTGTCGGCGCAGCAGTTGGTGGCGCAGGGGCGCAGCGAGATCCGCGTCGACGATCGGGACGGACAGGGCAGGACCTACGAGATCCAGGCGAGCGACCTGACCGCGCATCCGGACATCCACGGCATCGTGCTCAATGGCCGCGATGTCACGCAGGCGAAGGCGCTGCAGGATCGCCTGTTGCACCAGGCGCTGCATGACCCGTTGACCGGCCTGCCGAACCGCAGAAGCTTCACCACGAGCTTCGATGCGATGACCGATGAGCAGCGCCAGCCACTGCGTGCTGTTCATCGACCTGGATGGTTTCAAACTGGTCAATGACTCCTACGGTCACTCGGTGGGCGATCAGTTGCTGATCCACACGGCAGCGCGGATCGGCACCTGCCTGCAACCGGGCGACCTGCTGGCCCGCCAGGGTGGCGATGAATTCATCGTGATCGGTGCGGATGCGTCGGTGGCCGAACGGATCCGCACGGTGCTGGTGCCGCCTTTCAGAGATCGGCCATGGCATCGGGCCCTCGGCGGGAGCGGCGAGGCGGGGGGGCAGATCTTCGTATCAGCGAGCATCGGCGTGGTCACGGACCTGGTGGGCATCGACTCGGAGCAGGCAGCCCAGCGGGCGGACATCGCGATGTACAAGGCCAAGGAGGCCGGCAAGGCCCGGGCGATCGTGTTCTCGCACGACATGCTCGACGGGGCGCCGGAGCGGCTGGCGCTGGAGGCGGATTCTCGCCGGGCACTGGCGCGCGATGAATTTACCGTGGTCTACCAGCCCAAGGTTGGCTTTTCGCAGCGGGGTCACCGAGCCTGGAAGCGCTGGTCCGCTGGATTCACCCGACCCGTGGCTTTGTCGGTCCCGATGTGTTCATTCCGTTTGCGGAAGAATCGGGCCTGGTCAATGAGCTGGGCCGGCAGGTGCTGCAAAAGGCGTGCACCGATGCGGTTCGCTGGCAGGACCAGGGGGTGGTCGTTGCCGTGAACCTGTCACCCATCCAATTCCGCAACCCGAAACTCGTTGACGAAGTGCGCGAGGCGCTCGAACTGAGCGGGCTCGATCCGCGCTTCCTGGAACTCGAGATCACCGAGTCCGCGGTGCTGGGCGACGTGACCAACACGATCCGGGTGATGAGCGATCTCAAGAAGCTGGGCATCCGCCTGGCGATCGATGACTTCGGCACCGGTTACTCCAACCTGGCGCATCTGAAGCACTTCGATGTCGATGTGCTCAAGATCGACCAGGCATTCGTGCGCGGGAGTGATCCGGGGTCGGCCGACCGGTTGTCCGATGGCGCGATCGTCGAGGCGGTCATCGGGATGGCCAGGGCGTTTCATCTGCACGTGGTGGCCGAAGGGGTCGAGTCGTCCCACCATGCGGCCGAACTGACCGCACTGGGCGCCGATCTGGGACAGGGTTACTTCTTCTCGAAACCGGTGAGTGCCAAGGGCATCGACGACTATCTGGAGGCCGAGATCGCCGACGGCGGCGCAGCCGGCCGCTGGCCTCGGGGGCCTCAAGAGACGACAGGGTCACCTTCGACGAGCGCGAGCGTCTCCCGATCGATCGATAGCTCGGCAACGACGGCGCCGTGATCATCGTTACGGATGACCAGGCTCACGTGTTTCTTGGGCAGCAGCGACAACACCAGCCCCAGGCCGCGCGACGCGCCGGGGTTGTGTAGCGGATCGACCCCCGCCGGCAGACGACCCCGGTTGCGGATCTCGATGTTGACCATCGTCGGGCTCTCGCGCACGACGATGCTCACCTGCGGCTCGTCGGCGCCGTGCTTGAACGCATTGGTGGCCAACTCGTTGATGATCAAGGCCATCGGCACGACCTCACGCTCGGGCAGGCCGCGGGCGCTCAGCCCGCCCAGGCGTCGCGTAACTCGACCTGCATCGGGCGGCCAAGCGCCTGCTCGATCGACAGCGCGATCGCTTCGACGAGTTCGCCCAGCGGAATTGCGCGTCCGGGGTGAATCTGCAATCCGTGAACCTGCGCGATCGTCTGGATGCGCGAGGCCAGGATTCGAACCGGACGCAGCAACTCCGGCTGATCCAGCGCGGTCTGCTCGAGCAGACCGGCGATGCCCTGCAGGTTGTTCTTGATCCGGTGATGGACCTCGCGGACCAGGGTTTCGCGCTGCGCGAACGCATCGTCGAGCCGGCGCTGCTCGAGCATCAGGATCTCGGTGATGTCCTCGGCCTGGATGAACACTTCCGACAGGCCCTGGGCAGAAAAACCGCAGCTTCACGCTGCGCGTCTCGGTGGTCGTCATGGCGACGCGATCAGCTCCTGGCTACGCTGGCCGGCCGCCTGTTGAAGAGCCGTCTGCGCCCGTGCGCGATCGGCCGGCACCAGTGATTGCCAGAGCAGGTCGCTGGGCTCGCCGGCTTCCGGGGTGCGCTGCAGACCCAGCACCTGGCGGGTGGCCTCGTTGGTCTGGCAAAGCCGGTCGTCGGCCAGATCGACGATGGCAATGCCGTCGTCGACGATGGCGGCAAAGGTATCGAAGCGCATCTGCATCCGCGAGGCCAGGCTGATTGCCGCGTTGTGCTGGCTCAGGTCCAGGGCCACGACCACCCAGTAGCCGTCACCGGCCTCGGGCGGGCTCAGGTGGAGCAGGCAGCTGGCGCCGGGCCCGGCAGGCAGTTGCGCCCGCGCGCGCAGTGCGAGGTCCCGCCGGGGCAGCCCGGGCGGCTCGCCCGGGCTGCCGCCCTGCAACTGCGAAAAGAACTGGCCCTTGTCGCCTTGTTCGGCGTCGAAGAATTCGCGCAACTCGTGCCCCCTGCAGGGCATCGTCGTTGCGCCCCAGCAAGCGCCGCATCGCCCGGTTCACGCGGATGATGCGGCCGTATTTCAGCTGCGCGATCCCTACGGGCTCGGTATCGATGATGTCCTCGAGTTCACCGATCGAGCGGCGCAACTGGTCGGATTGCTCGAGCAGCGCACTGACATCGTTCAGCGTCAGCAACTGGCCCAGGTCCGGGCGCTGGGCATCGACGTGGCGCACCAGCAGGTCGCAACGCCGGCGCGGATCGCCGGGCCTGCCGCGCAGCACGACCTCGTGCCGCTGCACCTGTGCCTGACCATCGCCCGGTTCCCGCATCACCCTGGCGATGTCCGCCCAGGTATCGGGCGCCTCGAACAGGTCGGCCACCGGTCGGTTGAGCAGTTTGTTCTCCGGCAGGCCCAGCATCAGCGACAGTGCCGGGTTGACCAGCGTCATGCGCCCATCGACGACATGGGCCAGACCCGCGCTCACGCATTGCAGCAGCGCCGCCTGGCCGGCTTCGGCGTTCCTGCTTGGTCAGGTCGATCAGCACCGCCACCCAGAGCGGCTGACCGTCCAGGCCGCGCGAGCGACCGACCTCGATCCGGTAGGGCAACCGGCGGCCATTGCGGTGAATCAGTTCGCGCCGCAGGCTGAAGCGCGACAACTGCTGCAGCCCGTGCGCGGTGACCAGCTTGCGCTGTTCGTGCAGCGTGCCGGACACGTCGCTGGGGTGCAGGAAATCGACCGCATCGCGCCCGATGAGTTCGGCCTGGCTGTAGCCGGTGAACTCGCAGTACGCGCGGTTGACCATGACGAAACGGAAGCGATGGTCCTGGATGGACATCGGCAGTGGCGATTGCTCGATCGTCACGCGGAACATCTCGGACTGGCTCAGCAGCAGGCGTTCGCGCTCGCTGATCTCGTCCAGGCTTTGAAACATCGCAAGATAGCGCCGGTCCTGGTCGACACTCAGCACCGACAGGTGCACCACCGAATCGAACCGACGCCCATTGCGACTGGTGATGCGGCAGTTGACGATCGAATGGGTCAGGCTGCCCTGGGCCATCTGGACGCTGGCCGCGACAAGGTGGGTCGCGTTCTCGTCATCGGTGAGCGAGGCCAGTGTGCGCCCGACGATCTCGTCGCGGGTGAAGTCGAGCCCCAGTTCGAACGCGGTGTTCAGATCGGCGACACGGAACTCGTCATCGAGCAACAGCACCGCCATCGGCAGGCCGTTGTAGAAGGCCCGGAAATCGGGCTTGTCGGTGTTTTGGCGCGTGGACATGCGTGGGCGGTACGACGGCGTCGGCGGCAGGCGGGGGGCTGGCGAACATCGCCAAGCGTGCCGGTTTTCCAAACACCAGTATATCCCCGCTGTGCCTGTCGCGCTGCCACGCCGCCGCGCGCCCGTCCTCCCTAGCGAAGTCGGCCGCGCAGCAGGTCGGCCGCCTGGCGGATCACCGGTTCGGGATTCAGCAAGCGGTACAGCGCGGCATGGGCCTGCTGCGACTGTCGCACACTGGCCTCGTAGCGGTCGCGGCTCAGGTACACCAGTTGCAGCGTGCGCTCGATGCTGACCAGCGCCAGTTCTTCGGCGCCGATGGCCTTGCTCTGCCATCCGGCCGCGCTCATCGCGGTGAAATGCGGGGTGCCGTCCACCTGCACCGCCAGTGCGCTGCCCAGCCCGCTGCGCGCGGCCACGGCCACACCGATCGACACCAGAAACCCCATCAGCCCGTTGCCGCGCACGATCGGGTGGGTCGCGCCGCGCGAGAGCACCGCCCCGGGAAAGAAGCTGCCGGGAACGGCGGCCTTGCCCTCCAGCAGCCGCTCCGCTTCCAGCCGATCCGGCGCGAGCGCGATGCGCATCGTGGCGAACAACTGGCGTTTCGAACCGATGACAAAGCACAGCGAGCCGGCCGGGTCATGCCGGCGCAGGACGGTGCCAGGATCGGGAAGTTTGAAGTTGACGGCGCTGGAGTAGGCGGCCTGTCGCAGCTTGTCGATTTCGACATCCTGGATTTGACTCGAAAGAGCTAACCCTATTGGGTCGTCGGTCGCGGTTTCGAGCAGATTGAGGCGCGCGGGCGCGTCTTTTTTCAACGAGCGGATCTGTTCCATTGAATCATCCTAGAAACGGGTATCAGTCGCCGTCCGGGGCACGAACGGTTGGTTGTCATCGTGTCTTTCGAGAGACACAAATGGCGAAGGGTGTGTCGCCCGACGCGCGGACATGGTAGGCGAGGAATTCGTGCGAAAGAGAACATTCGCACCCGTGCAAACGCTGGTCGCCCGATATCTCACCCGAATGGGGCTGCTATAGAATCGATGTCTTTCCGACTGGCTGCCTGGTGTGCCGATTCCGGCCGATTCAGAACATTCCTCGACGTCGAAACGGGCCACCGGGCGTGGGCCCGAACAGCTTTGCCGCATCCGGGTGCGCGATGCGCAGGTGGTGCTCGAATTGAGCGGCCACTGGCGCCTGTCCCGCCTGACCGAGCTCTCGGGTGCGCTGCGCTTTGGCGACCTGGGTCCGCTGGTGTCCCGCTCCTGGCACCTGGATGGCAGCCGGGTGCGTTCCATCGATACCGCCGCTGCGCTGCTGATGATGCGTCGCCTGCGCGCGGCGGGCATCGATCCGGAGGCGGTGCGGCTGCGCGGATTCAGCGACAGTCATCGGCGCATCCTGCAGGTCGTGCTGGATCGCCTCGGCCAGACCGATGTCGAACAAGCGCCAGGGCGCAGCGCGATGCTTGCCTCGCTCGGGCGCGCCAGCGAGCGTGGCTGGACTCGTCTGACCAGCCATGTGTCCTTTTTCGGGATCACGCTGGCGGCGATCGCCCGGACGATGCGTCGACCGTCGCTGTTCAGGCCGCGCGAGACTTTCGCGCAACTGCAGCAGACGGGCACCAGTGCGATTCCGGTGGTTGCGCTGGTGATGTTCCTGATCGGTGCCGTGATGGCCTACCTGCTGGGCCTGCAGGCCGAACAGTACGGCGCCAACATCTATGTCGTGGACGGGGTCGCACTGGGCACGGTACGCGAGTTCGCGCCGCTGCTCGTGGCCACGGTCGTCGCCGGCCGCTCCGGTGCCGCGTTCACCGCCCAGCTGGGCACGATGAAACTCACCGAGGAGATCGATGCGATCCGCACGCTGGGCATGTCGGCCGAGCAGGTGTTGTTGCTGCCCAGGGTGGTGGCCATCGTGATCGCACTGCCGCTATTGGTGTTCGTCGGCAATGTCTTCGCGATGGGGGGGGCGGCGCTGGTCTGCGACCTGATGCTGGGCATCACCGTCGAGACCTTCGTCGAGCGCCTGCAGTCGTCGCTGGCGGTACGCCACTACCTGATCGGCCTGTTGAAGGCGCCGGTGTTCGCCATGGTGATCGCGGTGATCGGGTGTTCGATGGGGCTCACGGTGTCGCGCGACACGCGGGCAATCGGCCAGCACACCACGTCAACCGTCGTGCAGTGCATCGTCGCGGTGGTGTTGCTGGATGCGGTGTTCGCCATCCTCTTCCAGGAGCTTGGCTGGTGAGCGTGGCCGTCGACGTACGCGACATACATAGCCGCTTTGGTCCGCAGGTCGTGCACAGCGGCGTGAGCTTTTCGATCGCTCGCGGCGAACTGGTGGCGCTGATCGGTGGCAGCGGCAGCGGCAAGTCGGTGCTGTTGCGCGAGATCATCGGCCTGCGCCGCCCCGACGGCGGACAGGTGCAGGTGCTGGGCACCGACATGTGGACAGCGGAACGACGCCGCGTCGCGGCGACCCAGCGGCGCTTTGGCATGATGTTCCAGGAAGGGGCCCTGTTCTCGTCGCTGGATGTCGCCAGCAATGTCGCGGCGCCGTTGATCGAGCATGCCCGGGTGCCCCAAGACCTGCTCTGGCCGCTCGTCAACCTGCGCCTGTCGCAGGCCGGCCTGACGCCGGACGTCGGTGCCAAGATGCCCAGCGAGTTGTCCGGCGGCATGAAAAAGCGGGCGGCGCTGGCCAGGGCGCTGGCGCTGGAGCCCGAGATCCTGTTCCTGGACGAGCCCACATCGGGGCTCGATCCGATCACTGCACGTGCCTTCGACCGCCTGATCCGCTTCCTTTGTGATGATCTGGGCATCACGATCCTGATGATCACCCACGACCTGGACACCCTGGCCGGCATTGCCGACCGGATCATCGTCCTGGGGGGCGGGCGCACCGTGGTCGACGGTACACTAGACGACGTGTTGGCCGCGGGCGATCCGTGGGTCGACGAATACTTCTCGAGTCGTACCGGCATGGCCGGTGGCTCGCCAACCGGATAGCCCTGAATGGAACCCGAGACCCGCTATACCTGGATTGGTGCCGTCGTCCTGGCGCTCCTCCTGGGCGTGGGTGTCTCGCTGGCCTGGTTGTCCGGGGCGGGCCGGGCGTCGGACTTTCGCAATTTCACGATCTATTTCGAGCGCCAGTCGCTGCAGGGATTGCAGATCGGCAGCGACGTGAACATGCGCGGGGTCAAGGTCGGCCGGGTGGAGGATTTCGGCATCGATCGCGAGAACATCAACCGGGTCAGTGTCGTGGTGCGGGTTGCGCGCCTGACCCCGGTGAGCACGAATACCGAGGCCGTCGTCAATCGCAACCTGGTCACCGGCATCGCGCGCATCGATCTCGAAACGCCCAAGGCGCCCGGACCCGAACTGATCGGCGTGGCCGACGGCGAGCGTTACCCGATCATCGGCGAAGGACGTGGCGACCTTGACCAGATCGCCGAGTCGGCGAACTCGATGATCATTTCGGCCGAGACCGCGCTGCGCAATGTCAATCTGCTGTTGTCCCCGGACAACCAGGCCTCGATCAACGGCATCCTCGCCGGCTTGCGCGACACCGCGCTGAACATGGACGCGCGGCTGGCCTCGTTCGAAACCGCCGCCGGCCAGATCGGCCAGACCGCCGACGTGTTCCGATCGTCCGCGCAGGAACTCAGCCAGGCGATCGAGCAATTCCGGCAAGGGGTGGCCCCCGCTGTCGCGGAGGCGCTGCGGGTCATGACGGATATGCAGGTCACGCTGCGCCAGATCACTTCGGCGGCGCGCACGATGGACACCAGCACGGCCAGCCTGGCGTCGCGAGCGGCCGATGCGGCCGATGTCGGAGTCATCGAGATGCGGGCGACCGCGCAGGGAGTTGCGCAACGGCGTCGACATGTTGTCTCGCACGCTGGACCGGCTGCAGGATCCGCGCGCCGCCCTGCTTGGGCCGGGTGAGCGGCAACTGGCCCGGGAGAGGCGCAATGAACCGGAGCGCGGGCCGGACAGCTTGCGTTGGTGCGCGGCTCGCGGTGGCACTGGCGGTGTTCGGCCTGGTCGGTTGTGGCTCGCTGAACCTTGGCAGTGCGCAGGCGACCAACTGGTACTCGCTCAACGACAAGCGGTTGCCAAACGCGGGTCGCCCGATGCCCGTTGCGCTCGACCAGGTGTTGGTGATCGGGCCGGTCGATGCCAACCCGTTCTACGACAGTACGCAGTTGGCGTTTTCGCGATCCGAAGCCGCACGGGTCACTCATCAGTCTGCCGCCTGGACCGAGCGACCGACCAAGCGCCTGGCGACGCTGGTCGAGCGTCGACTTGCCGCCGACGGTGGGTTCGAGGCCGTTGCCAGTGCCACCGCCGGCATTCGCGCTGATCTGGTCCTGAACCTGACGCTGGATGAGATCTACCATGACACGCTGCAACTGCCTGGGACAGGCCGTGTCGTGGTCGTGGCCGAACTGATCGATCCACGTACCCGGTCGTTGCTGGGCAGGCAGCGGTTCCAGGCCGAGGCGCCGGTGGCCGAGCCGGCGGCAGCCAGCGCCGTGCGGGCGCTGAGCGAGGCGCTGACCCGGCTGTTGGACGAGTTGGGCGCCTGGGTCCGTGAGACGGCGTCCGGCGCTGCGCGCTCCTGACCATGGCAGCGCGGGTCGGGCGATGGTTGCGCCGATCGCTGATCGGCGGCGGCATCCTCTTGCTGTTGTTGCTGGCCGGGCCCTTCACGCACCTCGCTTTTGGCGAACTCACCCAGTGGCGCGGCGCCAATCGCGACAGTAGCGGCCAGGCGCCCGACCCGTCGGTGACCCCGCAGGCAGTGGTGCAGGTCTATGCGGCGCGCACGCTCGGATGGCGCGGAGCGTTCGGTGTGCATACCTGGATCGCCACCAAGCGCGCAGGCGCCGCGGCCTGGCAGGTGAACCACGTGGTCGGCTGGCGTTACTATCGCGGCGGCTCGGCGCTCGTGACACAGGGGGCGTGCCCGACTTTCACCGACCGGCGCTCGCCCCGACCTGTTGCTCGACAGGCGTGGCAATGAGGTCGAGGGCCCGATCGACGAGATCGAGGCGGCGGTCGATGCCTACCTGTTTGCCGATCTGTATCGCGTCTGGCCGGGGCCCAACAGCAATACGTTACCGCGTGGTGGCGCGCGGGCGGTGCCGCAACTGGGCTGGACCTACCGCCGAACGCGCTCGGCAAGGATTACCTCGGGCAAGGGCGGGAGCGCTGGCCCGCGCGCCCAGTGGCAGCGGCTGGCAGTTCTCGCTGGCCGGCCTGCTGGGCCTGACCGTGGCCGCCCGCGAGGGGATAGAGATCAACCTGCTCGGGCTGTCGGGCGGGTTCGACGTCGACGACCTTGCGCTGCGCCTGCCGGGGGTCGGCAGGGTTCCGCTGCTGCCCGGTCATTGAGGAGGCCGGTTAGATGAAACACACCACCACGTCCCTGGTCCTGGGCAGCGGCGGCGCCCGCGGACTGACACACATCGGCGTCATTCGCTGCCTGGTCGAGCGCGGCTACGACATCCGCTATGTTGCGGGCAGCTCGATAGGTGCGCTGATCGGCGGCATTCACGCCGCGGGCCAGCTCGATACCTACGCGAAATGGGTTGGCGCCCTGCAGCGCAGCGATGTGTTGCGGCTGCTCGACCTGTCCTTGGGCGGGAACGCGATCTTCAAGGGCGAGCGGGTGATCGGCGTGTTGCGTGAACTGATTGGCGATCACACGATCGAATCGTTGCCGATCGGGTTCACCGCCGTGGCGACCGACCTGTCGCAGGACGGCGCCGGGCGGGAGGTATGGCTCAATCGCGGGCCGCTGTTCGATGCCATCCGTGCGTCGATCGCCGTGCCCACGATTTTCGAACCGGTGATCACCGGTCACCAGTTGTTGGTCGATGGCAGTGTCGTCAACCCGGTGCCGATCGGGCCGACGCTGAATGACCGGACCGCGATGACCATCGCCGTCGACCTGAACGGGCGGCATGAATACCTTGTGCCCAAAGCCCCGGCGCCGGCGCCGGAGCCGACCGGCCCGCTGGCCGAGTATCAGTTGCAGATCAGTCGCTTCGTCGATCGCTTCTGGCCGGCCCCGGCGGCAATCGGACCGCTCAAGCCCGGGTTCTCCGATCTGGTGCTCCGGTCGATGGAAACGATGCAGGCCAGCATCACCCAGTTCAAGCTGGCGGCCACGCCGCCGGCCGTGGTCATCCGGATGCCCCGCAACCTGTGCAGTTTTTTCGATTTCCACCGGGCCGAGGAACTGATCGAGTTCGGCCATCGGCGCGCGTCCGACGCGTTGGCCGAATACGAGCGGATGTCGCCCAGGCAGGACGCCGAGGCCAATCGGCCCTGATTCGGTTTTGGCCATGACCGGGCGGGCGGTCCGTGGGGTCTTGTGGCGCCCGGGCGCCGGGCCTTGAACGATAATCGGTCGATGAGCGAGCTTGGCAAGGCCCGATGACCGATCTGATCGAGCGACGCGGCTCCGGACTGTACTGCCCGGCCGGAGACTTCTATATCGATCCCTGGCGACCGGTGGCGCGCGCGGTCATCACCCACGGGCATGCGGATCACGCCCGGGCCGGACATTCGCATTATCTTGCCAGCCAGTCAGGCGTGCCCTTGTTGCGCCATCGCCTGGGATCGGACATTTCGGTGCAGGGACTGGCATTGGGTGACGCGTTGACGATTGGCCGGGCGCAGGTCTCGCTGCTGCCGGCGGGCCACGTGTTGGGTGCCGCACAGGTCAGGGTGGAGGTGGCAGGTGAGGTCTGGGTGGCGTCGGGCGACTACCGGGTGCAGGCCGATTCGACCTGCACGCCGTTCGAGCCCGTGCGCTGCCACACGTTCATCACCGAGTCGACTTTTGCCCTGCCGGTGTTCCGTTGGGAGCCACAGTCCCTAGTCATGGCACAGCTGAACGATTGGTGGCAGGACAATGCCCGCCAGGGCCTTGCGAGCGTGCTCTACTGCTACTCGCTGGGCAAAGCCCAACGGGTGTTGGCCGGAGTGGACCCGGCGATCGGGCCGATCGTCTGTCATCGCGCGGTGCAGGGGATCAACGAGATCTATCGCCAGGCCGGCGTCGCGTTGCCGGCTACCGTGGCCCCTGACGACGACAGTCCGCCCGGCTTGGCCGGTGCGCTGGTGATTGCGCCACCCTCGGTGGCCGGCTCGGCCTGGCTCAAGCGGTTCGGGCCACAGGCGGATGCCTTCGTTTCGGGCTGGATGCAGGTACGCGGGCTGCGGCGCCGGCGCGCCGTCGATCGTGGTTTCGTGTTGTCCGATCACGCAGACTGGCCCGGCCTGCTGCAGGCGATCGAGGCCACCGGGGCACAGCGGATCATCGTGACCCACGGCCAGGAGGCCGTGCTGGTGCGCTGGCTGCGCGAGCAGGGGCGGGCGGCGGACTCGTTTGAAACCGGGTTCGGCCGGTCGGCGCACGGGCATGACGCGTCCTCTTCCGATGCGCCGCCGCGGTGAGGGCATTCGCGCAGTTGTACCGTGCGCTCGATGGCACGACCTCGACCCGGCGCAAGGTGGCGCAGATGGTCGCGTATCTTCGCGGCGCGCCGCCGGCGGATGCGGCGTGGGTGGTTTACTTCCTGGCCGGCGGCAGGCCCCGGCGCATCGTCGCAACACGTGAGCTGCGGGCCGCCACCCTGACGGCCAGCGGGCTGCCCGAATGGCTTTTCGAAGCGTCCTACCAGGCGGTCGGGGATCTGGCCGAGACGATGGCGCTGCTGCTGCCCCGCCGCCCGGCCGGCAATCCCCCGGGCACCGACGATCTGGGATTGGCCGATTGGATGACGCAGCGTTTGCTGCCCCTGCGCGATCAGCCTGGCGGGCAGCAGCAGCGCGCGGTCATCGCATGGTGGCTCGAACTGGACCCCGACGGGCGCTTGCTGCTGAACAAACTGCTCACCGGCGGATTCAGGGTTGGCGTGTCGCGCCAGTTGGTGAGCCGGGCAATCGCCCAGGCGTTCGGGGTGCCGGCGACAACCGTCCTGCAACGAATGGTCGGTTACGTCGACAAGCGCCGTCCGCCGGAGCCGGCCGATTTCGTCCGGTTGACGGCGCCGATCGGCACCGGTGCCGATGATCATGTCGGGCACAAGCCTTACCCGTTCCTGCTCGCGCACCCGCTTGGCAGCGATCCGGCGTTGCTGGGCGATATCCGGCACTGGCAGGCCGAATGGAAGTGGGACGGCATCCGAATCCAGCTCGTGCATCGGGCCGGGCAGGTCAGCATCTGGTCGCGGGGCGAGGACTTGCTGACCGAGGCGCTGCCCGAACTGGACGAGCTTGGCCGCCGCCTGCCCGCGGGCACGGTGCTCGATGGCGAATTGCTCTGCTGGCAGCAAGGGCAGCCGTGGCCGATGCCGTTCACCGCGGTGCAGGCCAGGATCGGCAGTCGCCGGCCAGGGCCGAAGCGCCTGCGCGAGTCACCGGCGGTCATGATGGCCTACGACCTGCTGCAACTCGAGAACATCGATTTTCGCGCGCAGCCGCTGGCGGAACGCCTGGCGACGCTGGCGGCGCTGGTGGCCCGGCTGGGTGATCCGAGGCTGCGGATGTCGGCGCCAGTCGCGGCCCGCGATTGGTCGCAACTGGCCTGTCATCGCGATCTCGCCCGTGAGCGAGGTGCCGAGGGTCTGATGATCAAGCGCCTGGATGCCGGTTACGGGGCCGGCCGGGTGCGCGAAGCGGCCGGTGGGCCGTGGCTCAAATGGAAGCTCGATCCGCTGTCCATCGATGCCGTGTTGGTCTACGCCCAACGAGGGCATGGTCGGCGGGCGGGTCTCTACAGCGACTACACGTTCGCAGTGTGGCGCACCGGGCTCGATGATCCGGCGCGCGAACTCGTGACGTTCGCCAAGGCCTATTCGGGACTGACCGACGGCGAGATGCGGGCGGTGGACCAGATCATCCGGCAGACCACGGTGGAGTCATTCGGGCCGGTCCGCAGCGTGCGCCCGACGATGGTGTTCGAACTCGGTTTCGAGGGTTTGCAGCGCTCCCCCCGTCACAAGTCAGGCATCGCGGTTCGCTTTCCAAGGATGTTGCGCCGTCGCGAGGACAAGACGATCGAGCAGGCCGACACGCTGGCGAACCTGCTCGCCTTGCTGCCCCCGGGCGCCTGAAGCGGCGGTCGGACGATGCCAGCGCCTTTTGGCCGTGCCGCCTCGCAATGGTTCGCCGCCCGTGCCTGGCGGGTCTTTGCGTTTCAACGACAGACCTGGCGCGCGATGCTGGCGGGACGCTCGGGCCTGGTGCACGCAAGCACCGGCTCGGGCAAGACCTATGCGGTCTGGTGGGGAGCGCTGTTGCGTGCGCAGACGGCGGACGCCAGTGGCGCGCGGGCCGGCGCCGCGCCACCGCTGACGGTGCTGTGGATCACGCCGATGCGGGCGCTGGCCAGCGATACCCTGGCCGCACTGGCCAAACCGCTGCACGACACGGCGCCGCAGTGGACGATCGGCCTACGGACCGGCGACACGCCCGCGGCCGAACGCGCGCGACAGAACCGTCGCCTGCCGTTTGCGCTGGTCACGACCCCCGAAAGCCTCTCGTTGCTGCTCGCGCAGGGCGGGAGCGAGCAGCGTCTGCGCCACGTTCAGACGGTGATCGTCGACGAGTGGCATGAGCTGCTCGGCAGCAAGCGCGGCGTGCAGGTGCAACTGGCGATCGCGCGGTTGCGGCGCTTCAACCCGACGCTGATCGTCTGGGGGTTGTCGGCCACGCTGGGCAACCTGGACGAGGCGATGCAGGTGCTTTGTGCGCCCGTCGCGGGCACCGAACAAGCGCCTGCCGAGCTGGTGCAGGGCCGGGTTCCCAAGCGTATCCGAGTCGATACGCTGATTCCCGCCGATGCCGGTCGTTTTCCGTGGGGCGGGCATCTGGGCCTGATCATGCGCGAGCCGGTGATACGCGAGATCGCCCGAGGCGGTAGCACGCTGGTATTTTGCAATACCCGCTCGCAGGCCGAGTTGTGGTTTCACGCGCTGCTCGAGGCGCGACCCGACTGGGCCGGCGAGCTGGCGCTGCACCATGGCTCGTTGGACAAGTCGGTGCGCCAGTGGGTGGAGAGCGGCCTCAAGCAGGGGCGCTTGCGTACGGTCGTGTGCACGGCCAGCCTCGATCTCGGGGTCGATTTCTCACCGGTCGACCGGGTGTTGCAGGTGGGCAGCGCCAAGGGTGTCGCGCGGTTGTTGCAGCGGGCTGGCCGTGCCGGTCACGCCCCGGGCCGGGTGTCGCGGGTGACGCTGGTGCCCACCAACGCGCTCGAGCTGATCGAGGCCGCCGCGGTCCAGGACGCGGTGGCGGCGCGCGCGATCGAGGCAAGAGCCTCCCCCGACAAGCCGCTGGACGTGCTCGTCCAGCACCTGGTCACAGTCGCGCTGGGCACGGGGTTCACTGCGACGGAGTTGCTCGCCGAGGTGCGCTCCTGTCACGCGTATCGGGCCCTGACCGACGAGGAGTTCCAATGGAGCCTGGACTTCGTCGTGAGAGGCGGCCCCAGCTTGACCGCCTATCCCGAGTACGAGCGGGTGCAGGCCGATGCGCTGGGCGTCTACCGGGTGCCGGACGCAGGCATCGCGCGCCGGCACCGGATGTCGGTCGGGACGATCGTCGCCGATTCGGCGATGAGCGTGCGCTACCTGGCCGGCGGGCGGATCGGCACGATCGAGGAGAGCTTCATCTCGCGGCTGCGCAAAGGGGACTGCTTCCTGTTCAACGGCCGTTTGCTCGAACTGGTGCGGGTGCACGAGATGACCGCCTACGTGCGGCGTGCCAGTTGGCGACGGGCGGCGATACCGCGCTGGGGCGGGGGCACGATGCCGCTGTCCAGCGAGCTGGCCGACGCCGTGCTGGCGCGTCTCGCGCGCGCCGCCGCAGGGGTCTTCGACGGACCGGAGATGAAACGGGTGCGCCCGCTGATCGAAACCCAGCAACAGCTGTCCCGATTGCCGGGACCGCAGCTACTGGTCCTGGAGCACTATCGCTCGCGCGAGGGCTGGCACCTTTTCGTGTACCCGTTCGCCGGGCGTCATGTTCACATCGGCCTGGCGTCGCTGTTCGCGTTCCGGCTCTCGCGCCAGGTGCCGGCGAGTTTCTCGATCGCGGTCAATGACTGGTTTCGAATTGTTTTCGCCGGTCTCGGTCGACTGGGAGCCGCTGCTGTCGGGCGAGGCAATGAACACGACCGATCTGCTCGAGGATGTCCTGGCCAGTCTCAACTCGGCCGAACTGGCCCAGCGGCGTTTTCGCGAGATCGCGCGTGTTTCCGGATTGGTGTTCCAGGGCTATCCCGGCGCACCCAGGGCCACGCGTCGGTTGCAGGCGTCAGCCGCATTGTTCTTCGAGGTCTTTCGCACCCACGATAGGGACAACCTGTTGCTGCGCCAGGCCGAGCGCGAGGTGCTCGAGCGCGAACTCGAGATCGGCCGGCTCGAGCGTGCGCTGGCGGCGATGCGAAAGTGCGAGAGGACGGTGGTCGAACTGACGCGCCCCTCGCCGCTGGCCTTTGCCTTGATGGTCGAGCGGCTGCGCGAGAAGCTCAGCACCGAAAAGCTGGCCGATCGGATAACCCGGATGCTTGCAGACCTCGAACGAGCAGTCGAGCCGGCGCCGACCCGGCGCCGGCGCGCGGAGGCGTGACTTGCATGAGGGCCGCTTTCGATCAGCCCGGCGCATTGGCGGTGCGGGAACCGGCGACCGGGGAAACACTCTGGTTGCTACCCGAGGGGGCGTTGTTCGATCCGGCCGGCGCCAGCCTTTTCGTGGCCGATGTCCACCTGGGCAAGGCTGAATCCTTCCGCCGGCTCGGGTGCCGGTGCCGGTGGCCACCAGCGGGCACGGCATGGCGCGCCTGTCAGCGCTGATCGGGCGCTACCGGCCGGCCCGGCTGGTGTTTCTTGGTGACCTGATTCACGACCGGATGGCCGACGGGCATCCGATGCTGGCCGGACTCGCGAGATGGCGCCAAACGCATCGCGACGTGTCGATGACGCTGGTTCCCGGCAACCATGACCGCAAGGGCAGGGTGCTGGCCGGCAACTGCGGCATCGACCTGTTACCGGCCGGCAGCCGGCTGGGGTCGCTGCGCCTGCTGCATGAACCCGGAGAGGTTGGGCCGCGCGATACGCCTGGCGAGGGCCTGGCCCTGGCCGGCCACCTGCATCCGGTGATCCACCTGCGCGGCCGCGCCGATGCGTTGCGACTGCGCTGTTTCTGGTGGCGGGCCGGCATCATCGTCTTGCCGGCATTTGGCGAATTCACCGGCGGTCATCCGGTGCGCCCGGCACCGGATGACCGGATCTATCTGGTGGCGGCGGGGACGGTAAGACAAATGCCGGTTCCGGCGAAGCCGCGCTGAACCGGCCTGCGGCCGACGCAGGCTTATTTGCCAGCGGCGTCCTTCTTGGCCTTCTTGTCGGCCTTTTTCTCCTTCGGTGACTTGAGCGGCGCCTTCTTTTGCTCCTTCTTGCTTTGCTGTTCCTTACCATGATCATGCTCCGGTTGAACATCGGCCGATGCCGACGCCGCAACAGTATAGGATCGTCCTGACTTTAGGGGGCTGCATGCAGTCGATCACGCAGATCCTGGTCTGCCAACTGGTGGGCGAGGGCATGAGCCGCGGGCTCGGCCTGCCGGTGCCCGGCCCGGTGCTGGGCATGGTGTTGATGTTTTCGTGGCTGCTGATGCGTGGCTCGGTCTCGCCCGGGTTGTCCGCCGTCGCAGGCTTATTGCTGGGTAACCTGTCGCTGCTCTTCGTCCCCGCAGGCGTCGGCGTCGTGATGCACCTGGGCCTGCTCGGCCGCGACTGGTTGCCGATCTCGCTGGCGCTGGTCCCGGAGCACGCTGCTGGCGATCGCCGTCACCGCCTGGCTGATGAACCGGCTCGGACCGGCCGCCGACGGCGATGCCCCGGCCGACCCGGCGATGGGCAGGACGAACCCTGATGGGCAGCTGCGCGACATCTGGGCGTACCTGAACACGACGCCGTTGCTGCACCTGACCTGACTGGTGTTGTTCCAGCTGGCGTCGGGGGTGCATCGCGCCAGCCGGTTCAACCCGTTGCTCAATCCGGTGCTGGTCACCGTGTTGCTGGTCGGCGGCCTGCTGTTGGCCACCGGGACCGGCTACGCCGAGTACTTCGAGGGCGCCCAGTTCATCCACTTCCTACTCGGACCGGCGACCGTGGCGCTGGCGATCCCGTTGTACCGGCAGTTCGAGCGCATCCGCCGATCGGCGCTGGCGATCTTCATCAGCCTGCTGGCCGGCTCGCTGGCCGGCATCGGGTCCGCGTGGGGGATTGCCTGGGCGCTGGACGCATCGCGCGACGTGCTCATCGCGCTGGCCCCAAGTCGGTGACCGCGCCGGTGGCGATGGGCATTGCCGAGCGCCTTGGCGGGCTGCCGTCACTGACCGCCGTGGTCGTGATCCTGACCGGCATCATCGGCGCGAGCCTTGGGCCGTTGCTGCTCGACCGGATGGGCATCGGGAGTTGGCCGGCCCGCGGGCTGGCGCTGGGTGGGGCCAGCCATGGTATCGGGACCGCCCGGGCGATGCAGGTCAACGAGGTGGCCGGCGCCTTTGCCGGGCTGGCGATGGGCCTGAACGCGCTGGCCATCGCGATCCTGCTGCCCTTGCTCTGGCACCTGTTCCGCGCCGGTTGATGGCCTGCCGACCGGGTGTCAGGCAAGCGCCGCCAGCGCCTGGCGCCGTTTGATCTCGCCGCGCACCAGCGCGACGATCGTGAGCGCCGCAGCCGCCCAGAAGAACCAGGTGATCGGGCTGCGATAGAGAATCGAGAACTCGCCCTGCGACATCAGCATCGCCTGGCGGAAGTTGTCCTCGAGCAGCGGGCCCAGGATGAAGGCGATCAGGAACGGCGCCGCCGGCACCCTGAAGCACAGCATCAGGTATCCGAGCCAGCCCATCAGGAACATCACCAGCACGTCGAACAACGAGTTGTTCACCGCGTAGACGCCGAACACGCACATCACCAGCACGGCCGGAAAGAGCACCGACTTGGGCACGTCCGCAATGAAGCGAAAGCCGCGGATCGCCAGGCTGCCGATGACCAGCAGCAGCAGCGAACTGAGGATCAGGCCAAGGAATAGCGCGTAGATGATGTTGGTGTTCTGCACGAACATCATCGGCCCCGGCTGTAGGCCGTGCACCATGAATGCGCCGATGATGATCGCAGTGATCACATCGCCCGGTACGCCGAGCGCCAAAAGCGGGATGAGCGTCGCGCCGCAGACGCCATTGTTGCCCGCCTCAGCGGCCGCCACACCCTCGAGGTTGCCCTTGCCGAAAGAGCCAGGGTCTTTGGAGCGCCGACGCGCTTCGCTATAAGACAGAAAGGCTGATGGCGCAGCCCCGATACCCGGTATCGCGCCCATGACCACACCGATCACGCTGCCGCGCAGGATCGTCGGCAGACACTGACGATACTCGGCAAACGATACGTATCGCTGGCCCAGATCCGCGACCGGGTTCTTGACGTCGCCGGGTTGGCGCACGAACGCGATGATCTCGGGAATGGCGAACAGACCGATGAGCACCGCGATGAAGTTCAGCCCGCCCATCAGCTCCGGGTCGTTGAAGGTAAAGCGGTTGGTACCGTAGACGAGGTCCAGCCCGACGGTGGCGAACAGCAGCCCGAGCAACGCGGCCACCAGGCCCTTGAGCAGGTCGTCGCCCGACACCCCGGCGATGATCGTCAGCGAGAAGAAGATCAACGTGAAGAATTCGGGCGGCCCGAAACTCAGCGCGAACGACGCCAGCCAGCCGGTGAACATGATGAGCGCCAGGTTGGAGATCATGGCGCGGTGCACGAGGCGTACAAGGCGATCGACAACGCCTTGCCGGCCTTGCCCTGTTCGGCCATCGGGTAGCCATCGAGCACGGTGGCGCTGGAGGCCGGCGTGCCGGGGGTCTTGATCAGGATCGCCGGGATCGAGCCCCCGAAGATGCCGCCCTTGTAGACCCCCAGCAACAGCAGGATGCCGAAGATAGGCTGCATGTAGAACGTGAACGGCAGCGTGAGGGCCACTGCCATGGTCGCTGACATGCCGGGGATCGCGCCCATGATCACGCCGACGATCACGCCAACCAGCAGCGAGAGCAGACTGCCCCACTGGGCCACCAGGGCAAAGGCT
The DNA here is from genome assembly GCA_041396665.1 of Burkholderiaceae bacterium. GTDB lineage: Bacteria > Pseudomonadota > Gammaproteobacteria > Burkholderiales > Burkholderiaceae_E > JAUIAI01. Next base: position 89,173 of record JAWKYE010000026.1, on the reverse strand, counting down.
GCCGGGAGGGTATCGAACAGGCTCATCGGGAAATTCCAGGGAACGGACGGCGGATCAGATCAGGCCTTCGAGCAGGCCGAGCGGGATCGGCACGCCGGCCACGTGACGAAAAAACAGGTAGATCGACAGGGGCAACAGAACGGCCGTGAAGACCGAGGCCACCTTGTGCGACGAGCGCACGAGAAAGGTCAGCGCGATGCCGGTCAACGTGGACGAGAGCACCATGCCGAGCGGCGCCAGGCACAGGTAGTAGACGATCATCAGCAGGGCCAGCGCCACCACCCGCACCGCACCCGAGCCTGGCACGGCGGGCGCGGCGGCCGATTCGACCGGTTCAGGTAACTCCGGCGCCAGCACGGCCTTGATGCCGACCATTACGCCGATGCCGATCAGGCCCCAGGCGAGGATGATCGGCCAGAAGGTCGGGGCCAGGATGGGCAGGCGCACGTTGCTGGGGGACGTGACCGCCTCGGGAATGCCCCACCAAAGCAGCAGGGCCCCGATGATCGAGACCCCGCCGGCCAGCACGAGATTCATTCGCATGGAGACCCGGTGATCAGTTCTTGATCTTCATACCCAGGGCCGTGACCAGCTTGCTGAAGGTCTCGTACTGCTTGAGGATGAACGCCTGCGATTCGGCCGGGTCCATCAGGCGGATCACCGACCCGGCGGCCGTCATGCGCTCGACGAACTCCTTGTCGGTCGTGACCTTGCCCATCCACTCGCGCCACTTGTCCGCAACCTCGTCCGGCAGACCCTTGGGACCGGCAATGCCGGTCCAGCCCACCAGTTCCTCGAGTTCGGGATGGCCCAGTTCGGTGGCGGTGGGCGCATCGAACCCGGGCAGGCGCTCGGGCGTAGTGACCATCAGCGGGCGCAACTGCTTGTTCGACACGAAGCCGGCCAGCGCCGAGGAATTGGTGCAGATGAAGTCGGCAGTGCCGCTGAGCACCGCGGTGGCCGCGGCGCCACCGCCTTTGAGCGGGATGTGGGTGAGGGCGTTGGCGGCGTCCTTGAGGCCGAACGCATCGGTCGCCATCACGCCGGCCAGGTGTAGCAGCGAGCCCACCCCGGATGAACTGAAGCGGACCTTGCCGGGGGCGGCGGCTGCCTTGTCGACGAGTTCCTGCATCGACTTGATGTCGGAATTCATCGCGACGGCGCAGACCACCGGATTGATCTCGTAGACCCCGACATAGCGAAAGTCCTCGATCTTGTAGGGCAGTGTCTCCTTCATCGCCGGGTTGACCGTGTGCGAGCCGACGCGCGCGGCGATCATCGTATAGCCGTCGGGCGCCGCGTTGGCCACCGAGACCGAGCCGGTGGCACCGCCGGCGCCGGTGCGATTGACCAGCAGGATGGGTTGCGGGGTCAGCGCCGACAGCGGCTTGCTGACCGTGCGGGCCGAGATGTCGGTGGCACCGCCCGGGCCATAGGCGATCACCAGGGTGATCGGTCGCTCGGGGTAGGCGGCGGCTGCCATGGCGGGCAGGGCAGCCGCAGTTGCGGCGATGGCCGCGGCAATGAGATGTCGCTTGTACATGTTGTCTCCGTGTCATTCCGGCGCCGGCCGCGAACGGCCTGCCGTGTTGTCGGGATGTTCTCGACCCATGCTGGTCGGAACCCATCGCAAAAGATAATACCCTCTGTTCGGCCCGACGCCGTATATCGGCTCCGGCAACGGCACGACCGCGGGACGGCCAGTGTCCGGCGCCCGGGGCTTGTGCCGGCTTGCAGGCGCAGCCGACGGACTCTATAGTCGGTTTCCCTTCCACCCTTTTCCCAGGATTCCCGATGAAGACACGCATCACCGAGTTGCTCGGCATCCAGCACCCGATCATCCAGGGCGGCATGCACTACGTGGGCTTTGCCGAACTCGCTGCCGCGGTCTCCAATGCCGGCGGGCTGGGGATCATCACCGGGCTGACGCAGAAGTCGCCGCAGGCGCTGGCCGCCGAAATCGCCTGTTGCCGCAAGTTGACCGACAAGCCGTTCGGCGTCAACCTGACGTTCCTGCCGACGGTTACCAGCCCCGACTACCCGGTTACATCAGCGCGATCATCGACGGCGGCATCACCGTGGTCGAGACCGCGGGCCGAAACCCGCAGGCGCACCTGCCGCGACTCAAGGATGCCGGCATCAAGGTGATCCACAAGTGCACGTCGGTGCGCCATTCGCTCAAGGCCGAGGCGATCGGTTGCGATGCCGTGTCGGTCGACGGTTTCGAATGCGGCGGGCACCCGGGCGAGGACGACATTCCCAACATGATCCTGCTGCCGCGCGCCGCCGACGAACTGAAGATCCCGTTCGTGGCCTCGGGCGGCATGGCCGATGCCCGCAGCCTGGTGGCGGCGCTGGCGATGGGCGCCGAGGGCATGAACATGGGCACGCGCTTCATCGCCACCCAGGAGGCGCCGGTCCACGAGAATGTCAAGCGGGCGATCGTCGCCGCCAGCGAATTGGACACCCGGCTGATCATGCGCAGCCTGCGCAACACCGAGCGGGTCCTGCTGAACGGGCCGGTCCGGCGCGTGCTCGAAAAAGAGGTCGCGATGGGGGCCGAGCTCAAGTTCGAGGACATCATCGAGGAAGTCGCCGGGGTCTACCCGCGGGTGATGCTGGACGGCGAGATGGAAGCGGGTGCCTGGTCTTGCGGCATGGTGGCCGGCCTGATTGACGATATCCCGACCTGCCGGGAACTGATCGACCGAATCATGAGCGGCGCCGAGGCGATCATCGAGAAACGCCTGCGGGGCATGCTCGCCTGAGGGCGCGCTCGATGAGCGATTCGTACTTCGTGTTGGGCGATGACGGCTGGATCCTGCCGACCGATCATTGCCGCGGGCCCTGGCATGCCGACAGCTGCCACGCCGGGCCGCCCTCGGGCATGGTGGCCCGCGCGATGGAGCACGCGTTGCGCGACGCCGGCAGCGATCAGCGCTTGACCCGGTTGACGCTGGACCTGTTGCGCCCGATTCCGATGAGCGGCTTTCGGATCGAGGCCGGTATCGTTCGCGCCGGCCGCTCGACGACCACGCTGCGCGCGGTGCTGCTCGATGAACAGGGCAGGGAACGCGTCAGCGCGACCGCGATGGCCTTGCGCGTCGACGGGGCGATCGAGACCGTGCACGAACCGACGCCGGTCACCGACCTGGCGAGCGCGCAACCGGGCGAATTCTCGATCTCGCGAACCCTGCACGGGCTGCCGGCGTTTCCGCAGTCGATCGAGGTGCGGTATCCACCGGGTGAGGATGCCGGCACCGGGCCGACCACGCTCTGGCTGCGTACCGTGCCGCTACTGGCCCACGAGCAGGCCTCGGGTTTTCAGCGGATCTGCCCGCTGGCCGATTGCGGCAACGCGTTGTCGCGCCTGGCCGATCCGTGGGAGGTGGGCTTCGTCAATCCCGACCTGACCATCGCGCTGCATCGTGAACCCCGGGGTGAATGGTTCGGCTCGCAGGCCCGGAGCCACTGGGCGCGCAACGGCACCGGGCTGGCCGATGCCTTGCTGTTCGACGAGACCGGGCCGGTCGGGCGGGCGTTGCAGACGCTGTTGCTGACTCCGGCCGGATGACGGCGTCGGCAGCCGATGGGGAACGCGCAGGGTGGTGAACCCCGGTGCGCGGCTCAGGCCGATGCCGGGTGGCGTCGGCCCACCAGGAAGGTGTAGCCCTGAGGCCCGTAGTGCTCGGTATGCTCGACCCCGGCCGCGACCTCGACGATGTCGCCGGGCTTGAACTCGCGGGCCGGCTCGTTCCCGCAGGCGATCCGGGCACTGCCCGCGAGCACCACTGCGCGCACGTCGAACGGATGCGAATGCAGGCCGACCACCTTGTCGGCCTCGATGGTCTTGGTTTCGATATCCAGGTAGCCGTCCTTGCGCAAGGCGGCGGAGAATGCGTCGAGGTCCATGTCGGTTTCCTTGGTCGGCTTTGACAGTTTGAAGCGCTTCGCGAGTATGCCTCAGTCGCCGGCCTGCGGCGGCGGCTGCGTGTCGAGTCCGCGGGCAGGCCGGCCGATTTCCCTGGACTATTGCACCGCAGCATGAGACATTCAGGCCGCTTGCCAGCGATCCGGTGCCCGGCAGCGTTTCCAGGCACCCGATCCCGTCATCGAATTCTGGCCCCCCGGTCGTCCGCGCTGCCCCGTGCAGCCAGGCGGCCAACTCCGGTTGGCGTCGATGTGACATTGATCCGCCAACGGCCGGTTTGCCCGGCCGAACCCAGGCTCGCACCCGCCCAACCGCTCCCGTTCTGGCAAGTGGTCGGTTGGCTGGGCGTGCCGTGACCGGAAAGACCAGATGACACCCCCCGTTACCTTCGACTCGCTGGGCGTTGCCGCCCCCCTCGTGACCGCGCTGGCGCGGCTCGAGATCACCAGTCCGACCGCGGTCCAGGAGCAGGCGATCCCGCCGTTGCTCCAGGGTCGCGACCTGATCGTCTGTGCGCCCACCGGCACTGGCAAGACGGCCGCCTTCATGATCCCGGCGCTGCAACGGATCACCACGACCGAGAGCCGCCGGGGACGCGGCCCGCGGATCCTGGTGCTGACGCCGACCCGCGAGCTGGCCCAGCAGGTGAACAAGGCCACGCAGGGCTTTTCGCGAACCCTGCCGCGACTGACCACCGTCTGCGTGACCGGTGGCGCCGCCTACCAGGCCCAGAACAAGCAGTTGTCGGCGCCGCACGAGGTATTGGTGGCGACCCCGGGGCGTCTGATGGACCAGATGCGCACCGGGCGCATCAGCCTGTCGCGGGTGGATATCCTGGTGCTCGACGAGGCCGACCGGATGCTGACAGCGGGCTGCTGATGACGTCACCGAGATCGCTCGCAGCCTCGCCCGCCGATCGCCAGACCGTCTGCTTCACTGGCCACGCTGTCGTGCGCGTGCGCGACCTGGCTCGTCCCCGCTGCGCAATCCGCAATGGCTGACGGTCGAGCGCTCGCTCAAGAACGATTCGGAGATCGACGACCACGTGATCTTCGTCGACGATCTGGATCATCGCAACCGCTTGCTCGATGCGTGCCTCGATGACGAGGGGCTGACCCAGGCGATCGTGTTCACCGCGACCAAACGTCACGCCGAGGAATTGTCGATCGACTTGTTCCGCAAGGGTTTCCCGCCAGGCACTGCATGGTGACCTGACGCAGCGCGACCGCACTGGGCGGCCTTGAACAAGTTGCGACGTGGCGAGTGCGCGGTGTTGGTGGCGACCGACGTGGCCGCACGCGGGATCGACGTGGCGACGATCTCGCACGTGATCAACTTGACCCGCCCAAGTTCCCCGAGGATTATGTCCACCGGATCGGGCGGATCGGCCGCGCCGGCGCTTCGGGCCAGGCGATTTCCTTCGTCGGCGCGGCCGAGGTGCACTCGCTGGGCAAGATCGAGCAACTGCTCGGGCGGCGGATGCAGGTGAGCGAGATCGAGGGATCAGGGCGCTTCAAGCCCAGCGAAAGGGCCGGTCGCGGCAAGCCCGGGGCGCGGCCCGCACGCCGGGCCGGTGGCGCGCCGCGCCCAGGCGCCGGCAAGCCGCGCGGGGCCAAACCCGCGCTGAGCGGGACGCGTGGCAACGGCGCCGCGCGCCAGTCACCGCGGGACGCGGCAGCATCGCCTGCGGCGCTGTCGACGCCGCGCTCGCGGGCCAAGCCCGCCGCGAGGCCCGGTGAACGCGGAATCAGGCCGGCGGCCAAGACCGGGCGCGCAGGCGCGCGGGCGGTCCCGGCGGCAGGTGCCCGCCGACGCGGCGCCGAGGCCCCGGCTGCCCGCGGCCCGACCGAGCGCAAGGGCGCGCGCAAGGGCGGGGCGCCGGGTCCGTCGCGATCGTCGCGCCGCGGCTGAACGAGACACGGCGCCGGGCCCGGGCGCCGCGATCCCGCCCATGGGCGTCTTTGAGCGGGGTCATTGATGGCGCTACACTGTCCGGATCGTGTTCTGGCTGGCGGACGGAGGAAGCACCCATGGCGATCAGGAAGCTGTTCATCAATGCTTGCGTGGCACTGGGGGTCGCGTCGTCGTGGCCGGTGGCCGCGCATCCACTGATGGCCTGAGCGCGCAGGAGATCTCGCGGAGCACCGAGTTGCTGCGGGCCGCGGGTGTGCTGGACGAAGACAGTCAGTTTCCGCTGATCGAGCGATCGAGCCGGCCAAGGCCGATGCTGGCCTGGCGCGAAGGTGCGGGTTTTGCCTGCCGGGCGCGGGTTCAGTTCAGTTCCGCCAAGGGCTTTCAGGAGTCGGTGGTCAACCTGGACCGAGCAAAGGGTGGAGGCGACCACCGCGATCGGGGCCAGCCGATGGTGTTGTTCTCGGTGCCTTCGTGCGCGCGATGGAAGTGTGGCATCACGCTTGACCTTGAGGATGATCGCCGGCTTGCAGCGTCGCGGCCTGGAAGCCGGATCAGAAGTTTTCTGCCTCCATACCACCGCGGGGCGTTTCGACCGAGCCCGACCAGCATTTGCGCCGGATGAAGGTGCTGTGCTATCAGAACCCGGAGGTTCTAACTTCTTGCCGCGCCAAGCCGATCGAGGCTTGTTCGCGACCGTGACATCGGTCGCGGCGAAGTGCTGCAGGTCACCGACGAGGGCGTTCGTTCCGTGCCGGCCGATAGCTGGGGCTGAGTACCAGGAGCAGGAGGTCGCCAAGCGGGTGCCGCTGCGGCCCGCGATGAGGCCGGCAGGCGCAGTTCGAGGCGCGAACGTGAAGTCTGACGGCTCGCTGATCGAATGGGACATCTGGCGCTTTCGCTGCCGTGGGTCGACAAGCGCCCCGGCGTGCTCGAATCGATGTCGACCGACCGGGGCCGCTGGCGCCGGTGTGATCTACCAGGCACACCTTTCCGAGGTGTTCGTGCCCTACATGACCCGGGTCAGGGCTGTACTGGCGCACCTACATGGACAGCGGCGAGTACGGGTTCGGCCTGTTTCTCTCGCCGTTGACCCCGGGGGTCGACTGCCCGGCGCATGCGACCTTCCTGCCGGTATCAATGACGACGCCGGCCAGCCGCTCGAGATCCCGAACGCGTTGTGCGGGTTTTTCGAGCGGACATCGGGACCGCGTGGCGGCACCTTCTGGAGGTGTTCGCGTAAACGCCTGGCGCTTCTGCGCTGGCCGAAGGGCGTGCGGCGACCGAGTTGATCGTGCGCTCGGCCTCCGAGGTGGGCAACTACGACCACCTGATCGATTACCGGTTCCAGAACGGCGACATCCGCATCATGGTGGGCGCGACCGGGCTCGATGCCGCAGGCGGCGCGGTATGCGTCAGTGCCGATGGACGACGACCGCGCGGCCCGGTGAGACCTGCCACGGCGCACGCTGATCGCGCCGAACCCTGGCGGCGCCGTTTCACGACCACTACTTCAACTTCCGGATCGACTGTGACATCGACCAGCCGGCGAACCATTTCCAGCACGATGGACATCGTGCGCGCGCGTGCCGGCGGACAAACTGCGCCGCTCGATGTGACCGTGCAGAACACGATGCCCGAGCGCGAGCTGACGCGCGTTACAGGATCAAGTCGACCGAGCCACGCTACTTTATTACATGAACATGGCGTCCAAGGGACCGCTTGGTCATTATCCCGGCTACATGATCCACCACGGCAGTGTCGCCTACGGCCCGGTTCGCTGACTTCGACGACGATCCGCCGATGAAGCGCAATGCCTACATCGAGTACAGCGTCTGGAACATCGTGCAAGATCCCAACCAGCGCTGGTGCCGGCGGTGCTCGATGCAGAGCGATACGGTACGGACACGCTGGCTTTATCGGTTACAGAACCGCAGGCTACAGGCGAGGACATCGTCGTCTGGTTCACCGCGGGCTTTACCGACATTCCGCGGATGGAGACTGGCCGGTGATGTCCACCGACTGGAAGACGATCCACCTGATGCCGCATAACTTTCTTCGCCCACAACCCGGCGCTGACGATCAGGGGACGCTAGCGCACGGCGACCGTCCACAGTGGGCCGTCCGTTGTTTCGTGCAGCTGGCCGTCGCCGGGCAGGCGGTTCCTGCGATCGTCGCGATCGCCTGCCGCGTCAGCGGCGTTGTCGCCTCCGGTGCCGGGTCGTGATCGACGAGGATCAGGCCCAGCGGCAGTTGATTGACCCGCTCGATGGTGAGCGAACCCAGCAGCAAGGGTCGCGGTCCGCCGGGATCGACGGGCGAGGCCGGCGCATCGATCACCCGTTCACTGGCCCAGAGCCGGAACACCAATCGGCCCTGCCCGGCCGGTGGGCGTCGCATCAGTGTCGCCAGCGGCCGTCTGCCATAGTGGGTCAGGCGATGCCGGCAGGTCGGCCAGCGGCGGGCGCGAAGGCAGCACCGCGCTGACCAGTGCGTCGAGCCAGCGGCCGGGTGAGGCCTGCCAGTCGTCGGCAACGAGGCTCTCGAGCACCGTCTTCACCGCAAGTCGGTTTGCAGGGCGAGCGGTTCGCCCCGTCGCCCGGCCAGCATCGCGGGCGGGCCAGGTTGCGGATCGCCAATCGTTGGCGACTCCAGACAGGCTCCGAGGACCGGGGAGGGCGCCGCCTGGGACCAGGTAGCGCCTGCGTTCGTGTCCGTACTGTCCCCCCAGATGCCAGGATGGCGGCGGCCGCGAAGGTGATGCCCACGATTGCGGCCAGTACCTGCAGTGAGGCAGACACGGCCCGGTCATGCAGCAGCACCGCCAGGATGAACACCAGCATGCCGCCCACCAGCAGGCCGGCGGCCACGTCGGTGGGCCAGTGCGCCTGCAGTAGACCCGCGAACGCGATCAGCATCACCAGCAGCGCCGCACATCCGTAGGCGATCCGGCGCCGCGCCGGTGCCAGCGGATGCGCAAGCACCAGCACGGTGATGCCGACGATGGTGGTGGTCAGCGTCGCGTGGCCGCTGGGGAAACTGAAGGCTTCGGCCCCCAGGTACAGCTCGGTCGGTCGGCTGCGCTGCAGGCTTGCCTTGATGAAGGGCACGAACAAGGCCGCGCCGCCAAAGGCCAGCGCGATGCTCAGCGCAAGCCGCCGTTCGCGACCCAGCCAAAGGCCGATGACCAGGGCCAGCGCCAGCGGCAACAGCACGGCGCCATCGCCCAGCATCGTCAACCCGACCATGACCTCGGTGACATCGGCGGTCTGCAGGCCGCGCAGGCCGTTGCTGATCGCCAGGTCGGCCTGCGCGAGGACCGGATCGATCATCAGCTTCACGGCCAGCAGTGCGAAGCCGGTGCCGGCGGCCAGTGCGACCATGGCGTACGCGGTCAGGCGCAGCAGGTCGTTGTGATTGCGCAGCAGGCGCTCGAGCCAGTGCGGTTCGGGCCGCCGATGCAGGCCCAGCCACACGAGCAGGCGGTCGCGGCCCCGCTCGGCCAGCGGCAGCAGACGTGAACGCGCCACGCGCACCAGCACCCAGGCCAGCAACCCGGTGACCAGCAGGATCGCGCTGAGGATCAGCAGCCGCGGATTGCCGGCGTGGGCCACGCTGATGCCGCGCCCGAGCGCGAAAGCCGGCAGCAGGTGCGCCGCGGTCCAGGCGATCGAGGACAGGACGTTGACTGCGGTGAAGCGCACCGGCTTCATGCCGGCCATGCCGGCGATCGCCGGTATCACAGCCTTGACCCCGGGCACGAAGCGGCCGATGAAGACACTCTTGCCGCCGTGCCGGGTGACGAAGGCCTCGCCCTGGGCAAACAGCGGTGCGTACTTGTGCATCAACCAGCTGCCACGGATCCGGTGCTGGCCATGGCGGCCGGCCAGGTAGGACAGCTGGTCGCCAACGACCGCGCCCAGCAAGGTGGCGAGGATCACCGGCACCGCGGGCAGCGAGCCCAGACCCACGAGGGTGCCGGCCCCGACCAGGACCACCGTCGAGGGCACGAACAGCCCGATGATCAGCAAGGCTTCGCCCATGGCCACGAGAAAGACCACCAGGTAGGCCAGGGGCGGATTCTGGGCAAACAGATCGACGACGGAGGTGAGCCATTCATTCATTTGTTGTGAATGATATCGACCCTTTGCAGCCACCGGCCCGGCGCACGATAAGATCGTCCGATGTCAGCCTCCGCCGCCCGCCGCCCTTGAACCAGGATTCCGATACCGACCCGCGTGTCGGGCGCACGATGCGACAACTGGCGATCGCCGCCTTCGCCAGCTCGTTGTCGATGCGGGTGTGCGATCCGATGCTGCCCCAGCTGGCCGACGAGTTTGCGACCTCGGTCACCGACCTGGCCGCGGTCATCACCGCGTTCACGATCGCCTACGGGATCTTCAGCCTCATCCACGGGCCGCTCGGCGACCGGCGCGGCAAGCTGGGGGTGATCGGCGTGGCAGCCCTGGTGGCGGCTGCCGGTTCGCTCGCCTGCATGACCGCCCAGGGGCCCGCGAGCCTGATCCTTTTCCGCTTCCTGACCGGCGCTGCCTGCGCCGCGATCATTCCGTTGTCGCTGGCCTGGATCGGCGACTCGGTGCGGTTCGACGGGCGCCAGCAAACGCTCGCGCGCTTCGCCTCGGCCGGCATCGCCGGACTGATTGCCGGCCAGGCGCTGGGCGGGGTTTTTGCCGGCACGCTCGGCTGGCGCTCGGCGTTCGTCGTGCCGGCGGTGCTGTTCCTGGTGGCCGGCTGGCTGGTTCGCCGCTCGGCCTCGCAGATGCCCGCGCCGGCACCGTCGGCCTCGTCGACCGGGGTGCTGGCGGGTTATGTCGACCTGCTGCGCAATCGCTGGGCGCGCTTTCTGATGATCGCCGTGTCCTTCGAGGGCGGCCTGACTTTCGGTGCGTTGGCCTTTGTTCCCAGCTACCTGCACCTGCGCTTCGATCTGCCGCTCTGGCATGCCGGCCTGGTCGTGGCGGCCTACGGCGTGGGCGGATTGCTGTTCTCCGCGCGGGCGCGCTCGATCATTGCCGCCCTTGGCGAATCGCGGATGGCCATCGTCGGCGGCCTGCTGCTGGCCAGCGGATTTTGCGGCACCTTGCTGGCGCCGCGCTGGGAGTGGGTGGTCCTGACCTGCGGCATCGCCGGCCTGGGCTTTACCATGTTGCACAACACCTTGCAGAACCAGGCCACCCAGGCCCATCCGAAGGCGCGCGGCACCGCGATCGCCGGCTTTGCCCTTTGCCTGTTTCTCGGTCAGTCGGTGGGGGTCGCGGCGGCCGCCGGTATCATCGAACGCGCGGGCTTTGGCTGGGCCTTCGGCTCGCTGGGCGCCTGCCTGGCCGCGCTGGGGTTCATCGTTTCCGGCCGGCTGACCGGTCGCCGGCTGGCCGTCGGCGTCGGCTGATCCGCCGGCCTGGGCCAGGCCGGTCCACATGTCACCAGGAGACCTGTCATGCCTCGTTCCGTTCCTGCCGATCCGGACCACCCGGTCAGCCGCTGGCACCAGGTGATCGAAACCCGCGATCCGGTCAGGCTGGCGGCCTTGCTCGCCGACGAGGTCTGCTTTCATTCGCCGGTCGTGCATCGTGCCCAGCAGGGCCGGGCGCTGACCACGCAATACCTGTTGGCCGCGATGCAGGTGTTCGGCGACCCGTCGTTCCAGTACGTGCGCCAGGTGATCGGCGAACGGGACGCGGTGCTCGAGTTCACGCTGACGCTGGACGGGATCATCATCAACGGGGTCGACATGCTGCATTGGAATGATGCCGGCCTGATCGATGACTTCAAGGTGATGCTGCGCCCGCTCAAGGGCGTCAACCTCATCCACGAGAAAATGGCCGCGATGCTGGCGGCGGGCCGGTGAGCGTCGCCTCTGGCGCGGGCGCCGCGCGCTGGCATGGCGTCTTTCCGATGATGTACGCGTTCTTCGATGACAAGGGCGCGCTCGATCGGCAGGCGTTCAGGCGGCAGATCGAGTGGTGCATCGCGCGGCAGGTGCACGGCATTGCGCTGCTCGGACTGATCACCGAGGTGTCGGCGCTGTCGGTGCGCGAGCGCGAGACGCTGGTCGAGTGGGCGGTGCAGGACATCGCCCGACGGGTGCCACTGGCGGTGACCATCGCCGGGCGGGACATCGCCGAACAGGTGCGGGCGCTTACCCATGCGCAGCAGGCCGGCGCCGATTGCCTGGTGTTGCAACCGCCGCTGGGCAGTCGGCCGGACGGTGCGACGCTGACGACCTTCTTCTCCCAGGTGATGCAGGCGGCAAGCGTGCCCGTGGGCATCCAGAACGCGCCCGAGTACCTGGGGGTGGGACTGGACGCCAACCAGGTGCTCACGCTGCAGTCCCGTCACCCGCTGTTCGAACTGATGAAAGGCGAGGGGCCGCTGGCGCAGGTTCGGCCGTTCATCGAGGCACTGGCCGGTTCGCTGGCGGTCTTCAACGGGCGCGGCGGGCTGGAACTCACCGACAATCTGCGCGCCGGGTGTGCCGGCATGATTCCGGCCCCGATTGTGCCGCCGACTGGCAGGTGCAGGTTTACGAGGCGCACCGCGATGGCGACCCGGCACGGGCCGACGCCTGTACGCCTGCTGCCCTATGTGGTCTTCGCGATGCAGTCGCTGGACGCGGGTGACCTGTATGGTGCCGTTTCATCGCGCGGGCCGGTCTGGCCAACGATGGCGGCTGCCAGCGCCCTGGCGTTACGGCCCGAGCAGTTCCTCGAGCAGACCCTGGCACGACACCTGGCCCGACTGGGCGACTTCCCGCCGGCCGGCCGGGCGGGCGGCGCGTCGCCTGCCGACTGCTTGTCTGACGGTAACTGCATAGGCAGGCACAATCGAATGCCCGCGCCCCGCAAGCTTGTTATGACCGCTCCACCACCCGCGACCTTCTACCAGGCCTCGTCCCATACGGCCGAGGACAGCGTCGGCTACCCGATGAAGCGGATCCCGATCTCCATCGTCGGCCAGGCGTGGACCGCGAACTCGTCCAACATGACCTGACCAGCGCCCAGTGGTTTCCATTGGTACACCTGCGCCAGGTCGGGCGCTGCAAAGTCGCCGAGCTGGCGCGCTGCTCGAACATCGATGCCGGCTCGATGACCCGCCTGCTGGACCGCCTCGAAAAAAAGGGCCTGTGCCGGCGCGATCGCTCGACCGACGACAGGCGGGTGGTCCACGTGGTGCTGACTCCGGAAGGCGAGGCGGCCGCCGCGCGTGCCCCCGAAGTGCTGGCGCGGGTGATGAACGCCCACCTGTCCGGCTTCAGTCACGACGAGTGGCGCACGCTCAAGGCCTTCCTGCGCCGGATGGCCGACAACGGCGATGCCCTGCGCCAGCCCGACTGACGCCGGCCCAGGCGATTCGTCCCCTCGAGACATCGGCAGCCGCGACGACATGAGCCCTGAACCCCCCGATCCGGACGGTCCGCGCCAATCGACGCGCAAGCGGGCGCTGGTGGCGTGACGGCGCTGGTCGTGGGGTCCGGGCACTGGCCTACGGTCTGTACTGGGCACTGGTGCTCAAGCATGCTCGAATCGACCGACAATGCCTATGTGCAGGCCATACAATGTGGGTGCAGATCACGCCGCAGGCCGGCGGCACCGTGATCGACATCCTCGCCGACGACACCGACCGGGTGAAGGCCGGACAGGTCTTGCTGCGGTTCGATCCGACCGATGCGCGGCTGGCGCTTGAGCAGGCTAAGGCCCAGTTGGCGCAGACCGTTCGCTGCGCGGATGCTCTATGCCAGCAACAGTACGCTCGATGCGCAGATCGCGCTGCGCGAGGCCGAGTTGCTGCGCGCGCGTAGCGAACTGGGCAAGGCCCGGTCGGATGTCCAGCGGCGAGCCCGGCTGGTCAGCCGGGGTATGGTCAGCAAGGAGGAATACAGCCATTCGACCGCGCAGCTGGCGGTGGCGCGCTCCGGCAGTGGCGGTGGCGGCCGAGTCGGCGGTCACGGCGGCGCGCGAGCAGTTGCTGTCCAACCAGACGCTCACCGACGGCATCGCGATCGAGGCCCATCCCAGCGTGCTGGTTGCGGCGGTGAAGGTGCGCGAGGCGCATGTCGCGCTGGGCCGGGCGCAACTGCTGGCGCCGGTCGATGGTCAGGTCGCCAAACGGCGGGTGCAACTGGGGGAGCGGGTGTCGGCCGGCGAACCGCTGATGGCGGTGATCGACCTGACCAGCCTGTGGGTCGAGGCGAACTTCAAGGAGAACCAGCTTGCGCGTCTGCGGATCGGTCAGCCGGTCGAACTGATCGCCGATGTCTATGGTCAGCGACGTGGTCTGGCTGGGCGGTCGCGTCGCCGGACTGGGCGCGGGGACCGGTTCGGCGTTCTCGCTGCTGCCGGCCCAGAATGCCACCGGGGAACTGACTGGCGGTGGTGCAACGGGTGCCGGTGCGCATTGCCATCGATGTGGCCGCGGTGGCCGAGCATCCGCTGCGGGTCGGCTTGTCGATGCAGGCCAGCGTCGACGTGACCGATACCTCGGGCGGGCAACTGCCCCTCGGTGGGCGTCGCCGGGAGCAATCGCACCCGGGTGTTCGATGCCGGCGACGATGCCGCCGAGGCGCTGGTGCGCCGGATCATCGCGGCCAACCTCGCCGGCACGCCGGCGCCGTCTACCGGGTCGGTGGCGAGCACGGCGGGCGAAGCGGGCTCGCCGGCGCCCGCCCGCTAGGGCGCGGGCGCATGGCCGCGGACGGCGTTGCGCTGCCGGGCGCCGGGCGGCCTCCCGGCGCTGGGCCGCCGGCGCGGGCTGGTGCGCTGCCCGCCTTTGCGCCGCTCAGGGCGGGCGGTTGGTGCTGGGCACTCCTCGCGCTGTCGCTGGCGACCTTCATGAACGTGCTCGATTCGTCGATCGCCAATGTCTCGATCCCGGCGATCGCCGGCGACATGGGTGTCAGTCCCGCGCAGGCACCTGCGATCACCTCGTCGTCGTGCCAATGCGATCTCGGTCCCGCTGACCGGCTGGCTGACGCAACGCTTTGGCCAGGTGCGCCTGTTCACGGGCCAGCGTGCTGTTGTTCGTGCTCGCGTCATGGTTGTGCGGGCTGGCTCCCAACATCGGCATGCTGATCGCCTTCGGTGCTGGGCAGGGGCTGGTGGCAGGCCCGATGATCCCGTTGTCGCAGACCCTGCTGCTGGCCAGTTACCCGCGCGCTGGCCGGTACCGCGATGGCGATGGGCGATCACGGTGCTGGTGTGGCGCCGGTGGCCGGGCCTTGCCTGGCGGCTGGATCACCGACAACATCTCGTGGCCCTGATCTTTACATCAACATCCCGGTGGGCTCCCTGCCTCGCGGCGTTGCTGACCTGGTCGATCTACCGCACCCGCGACCTGGGGCCGCGGCGCGCCGCTGACGTGGTCGGGCTGGTGCTGCTGGTGCTGTCTATCGGCACGATGGACCAGATCGACAAGGGCAAGGGAACTGGATTGGTTCCATTCGACCGAGATCGTCACGCCTGCGGTCGTGTCGGTGATCAGCTTTTCGTTCTCCCTGGCCTGGGAACTCACCGACGGGCACCCGATCGTCGATTTGCGCCTGTTTGCGCAACGCACCGTCAGCGGAGCGCGGTGCCGTCGCTCGCCTACGGCCTGTTTTTCGGCAACGTCGTGTTGTTGCCGCTCTGGTTGCAGCAGTACATGGGCTATACCGCCACCTGGCCGGCCTGGCCACCGCCCCGGTCGGGCTTCGCCGGGCCATCAGTTCTCGCCGTGGGTGGGCAGGAACGTCGGCCGGATAGACCCGCGCCGCCTTCGCCACCGCGCCCTCATCGGCTTCGCTCGTGTTGCGGATGCGCGGCGGCTTCAATACCCAGGCTGACTTTCGCACGATCCTGCTGCCCACCGTCCTGCAGGGCGCCGCGATGGCGTTCTTCTTCATTCTGCAGGCGATCGTGTTTGCCGGGTTGCTGCCCGAGTGGATGCCGTCGGCGGCTTGGCCTCGTCGAACTTCGTGCGGATCACCGCCGGGGCGGTCGGCACGTCGTTGTTCACGACCTTGTGGGAGAGCCGCGCGGTGCTGCACCACGCGAACCTGGCCGAGGCCGTGAACCTGGGCACGCGGCCAGGTGCAGGGCCTGCGCGAACTGCGGCAGGCCGGACTCAGCGAGGCCCAGGCGCTGGCCAGGGTCAACCAGCTGATCGACCAGCAGGCGTTCACGATGGCGGCTACCGACCTGTTTCACCTGTCGGCGCTGCTGTTCTTCGCGCTCATCGGCCTGGTCTGGCTGGCCAGACCGGAGCAGCAAAACGCGCCAGGGCGAGGCGTCCCGCATTGACCCGGCCGACCCGCCCGCCGTCGTCGCTGCCCGAGGATGCGCACCCGGCGACGGCCCAGGGCGAGACCCGAACGAGTCGCCCGGCGAAGCAGAGTCGCCATCTCGTTGCGAAACGGGCTTGCATATACTGGGGGGGGTATATAGAATAGGGGTTATCCATTCCCTTCGGAGTCCCCGACGATGCCCGCTCCAGCCAAACGATTCGCAGCCGACGCGGCCCGCCGGCTCGTGTTCGGGATTTTCGTGGCCAGCGCATGGCTGACCGGGCCGGACGGTGCATGGGCTGCCCAGCCACGGGTCGACACCGTGGCCGTCACGGTGCAGCCGCGTCAGTCGCGCAGCGAGTGGAACGGCATCGTCTCGGCGGTACAGGAGTCATCGCTGACCGCCCAGGTCGCCGGCCGGATCGAGCAGGTCCTGGTGCGCGCCGGCGATCGGGTCACGGCCGGCCAGGAGCTGGCGGTCATCGATGCGCGCGAGAGCACCGCGGGCACCGCGCAGGCGCAGGCGCAACTGGCGCAGGCGCGGGCCACGCAGAGCGGCGCGCAAGCCGCCTGGGAGCGCAACCAGCGTCTGTTCGACCAGGGTTTCATCAGCAAGGCCTCGTTGGACGAGTCGGTCACCCAGCTGGCGGCCGCGCGGGCCGCGGTGGCGCAGGCGATCGCCGCGCTCAAGCGTCAGTCGGTCACCACCACCTACCTGAGCATCCGCGCCCCGTATGACGGCGTGGTGACCGCGGTCACGGCCGAGGTCGGCGAGATCGCCCAGCCCGGCCGGCCGTTGGTGCGCATGCACTCGCCCGACGCCTTGCGGGTGTCGATCAGGGTACCCAGCGCGCAGGCGGCGGCCATGGGCGGGGCCAGCCATGCGGTCGTCCAGGTCGGCGCGCAGGCGGCGCGTACGCCGGCCACCACCGCCTGGAGTGACCCGCTGCCGATGCAGGTGATGCCCGCGGCCGATGCCTCCAGCGCGACCGTCGAGATCCGTATCGACCTGCCGCAGGCGTTGAGCGCCGGGCTGCGACCCGGCGAGTACCTGCGGGTGGCCACCTTTTCCCCGGACGGCGAAGGCTTGTTCATGCCGGCATCGGCGTTGCTCGAACGCGGCGAACTGAAGGCCGCCTACGTCGCCAGCGACGATCGCTTCGTGCTGCGGGCCTTGCGGGTGGGCCCGCGCGACGGCGACCGCCTGGAAGTGTTGTCCGGCCTGGTGGCCGGTGAGCGGGTCGCGATCGATCCGGTCCGGGCCGGTCTCAAGGGTGCGCAGCCGGCACAGGGGCGATAACGCGATGAACAGGCCCGATTCCGCCACTGCGTCGCCCGGCCCGGCATCGGATGCCCCGCCGATGGGCGCCTCCGGTCGCATCGCCGCGCGCTTTCAGCGCAATGCCATCACGCCGCTGCTGGCGCTGGTCCTGTTGCTGGTCGGCCTGTTCGCCGCCTCGGTCACGCCACGCGAGGAAGAGCCGCAGATCGACGTCACGGTCGCCAACCTGTTGATCCCGTTTCCGGGCGCCTCGGCGCGCGATGTCGAGTCATTGGTGGCGGGGCCGGCCGAGCAGGTGTTGTCCGGCATCGTCGGGCTCGAGCATGTCTACTCGGTTTCGCGCGACAGCCAGGCGCTGGTGACGCTGCAATTCAAGGTGGGCGTGAGCCGCAACGATGCGTTGGTGCGGGTGCAGGAGATGATCAATGCCAACACCGACTGGCTGCCCGCCGGGCCTGGGGTCGGTGCCCCGGTGGTCAAGTCGCGCGGCATCGACGACGTGCCGGTTTCGCCGCCACGCTCACTGGTCGCCCGACGCGCGGTCAGCGCGGCGATGCGCTCCAGGGCCGTCGGGCCTGAGTATCGAGCAGGAACTCAAGCGGGTGCCGGTACCCGCGACGTGCGCATCATCGGCGGGCCGGGACGGGCGGTCCGTGTGGTTGGACCCGGCGCCTTCACAGGCGACCGGCGTGTCGAGGTGCAGCCGGTTGCTCGACTCACTGCGCGCGGCCAACCTGGCAATGCCCTCCGGCGACGTGATCCGCGACGGGCGCAGCATCCGCGTCGAGACCGGCAGCTTCCTGGCCACTGTCGAGGACGTGGCCGAGTTGCTGGTCGGGGTGGCGGGCCAGCGGGCAGTCTTTTGCGCATCGCCCGCATCGAGTACGCGCCGGTGCCCTCGCGCGGATACGTGTGGACGATGCCGGTGGCGGCGTCCAGGCCGACCCGGCCGGGCCTGCAGTTGGCAACCTGATGCCCGCAGTGACCATGCGGTCACCAAGAAAGGCCGGCGAGAATGCGGTCGCCGTCCTGAGCGCGTGCGCACGCGGCTCGATTCGCTGCATGCCGTGATCGTGCCGGACAGCGTGCTGCGCATCAGCATCAGCCGCGACTACGGCCAGACGGCCGCGGACAAGGCGGCCAAGCTGATCAGAAACTGGTGTTCGCGACCCTGTCGGTGATCGTGCTGCTGGTGATCTTCACGCTGGGCCTGCGCGAGGCCGTGATCGTCGGCGGTGCCGTGATCCTGACCCTGACCGCGACCTTGTTCGCCTCCTGGGCCTAAGGGCTTCACGCTCAACCGGGTGTCGCTGTTCGCGCTGATCTTCTCGATCGGCATCCTGGTCGACGATGCGATCGTGGTGGTCGAGAACATCCACCGTCACCGTGCGCTGCACCCGGACAAGCCGCTCTGGCAGATCGTGCCGGGCGCCGTCGACGAGGTGGGCGGGCCATGCATCCTGGCGACCCTGACCGTGATTGCGGCGCTGCTGCCGGTGGCGCTCGTCAGCGGCCTGATGGGGCCGTACATGGCACCCATCCGATCAATGCCTCGATGGGCATGCTGCTGTCGCTGGCGATGCGCCTTCGTGGTCACCCCGTGGCTGGCGATCCGCTTCATGAAGTCGGGCACGGTCAGGCGCATGGCGAGTCGTTCGTCAGCTCGGGCCTGCGTCGTTTCTTTGGCGGCTTGCTGGGCTCGTTCCTGCCGGCGGCCCGAATGGCGGCGCCTGGCGCAGGTGGCTGCTCTGGGTAGCGTTGCTCCTGGCGATGGCCGGATCGGTGTGGTCGGTCTGCAGTCGGTGGTCCTGGAAGATGCTGCCTTTGACAACAAGTCAGAATTCCAGGTGGTGGTCGACATGCCGGCCGGCACCCCGCTGGAAGGCGTTAACGCGGCGCTGATCGAACTGGCCGGGGCGCTGGCCGGGGATCCGACGGTGCTGGATGTGCAGGGCTATGCCGGCACGGCGGCGCCCATCAACTTCAACGGGCTGGTGCGCCAGTGCGATTTCGGGCCGATGCCGAGCAGGGCGACCTGCAGGTGAACCTGGTGGGCAAGGATGCGCGCGCCGAGAAGAGCCATGCGATCGCGCAGCGGGTGATCGAACGGCTGCGCCCGATCGCCGAGCGCCGGCGCCCGCTGGGGTGGTCGAGGTGCCCGCGGCCGCCGGTGCTCTCGCCCATCGTCGCCGAGGTCTACGGGCCGGATGGCGACGGCCGTGCCGAACTCGCACGGCGCCTCTATCGCTCGTTCACCGAACTGCCCGGCATGGTGGCGGCCGACACCACGTTGCGCGACGGCGCGGTGCGCCAGCGGCGATCGTCGACCGGGCCAGGGCCCGCGCTGGGGTCAGCGATGCCGCGGTGGCGCAGGCGGCCAGGGTGGCCCTGGACGGGCTCGAGGCGACCTATCTGCACGATGGCTCGGCGCGGCGCGCGATGCCGGTGCGCGTGAGCCTGGCCGAGCAGACGGAGACGGCTGGACAGCTTGGTGAACATGCCGGTGGCCGGGCAGGCGGGCAGGTCGTGCCACTGGGCGAACTGGTCCGCCGTGATCGAGTCCGAGCGCCATTCGCCGATCTTTCACAAGAACCTGCTGCCGGTCGTCTACGTGCTGGGCGACATGGGCTGGTCGACGGCAACGACATCGACAGCCCGCTGTGCAGCCTGATCATGCGCAAGCGGCTGCAGCAGACGGCGCTGCCCGACACCGGCGAGTTGGCCGTAGCCTTCATCAACCAGCCGCAGGATCCGTTCGGCCAGTACGCGATCAAGTGGGACGGCGAGTAGCAGATCACCTACGAGACCTTCCGCGACATGGGCCTGGCCTATGCGGTCGGGCTGGTGCTGATCTGCCTGCGCTGGTCGTCGCGCAGTTGCTCGTACATGACGCCGCTGATCATCATGGCGCCCATCCCGCTGACGATCATCGGGGTGATGCCCGGGCACGCGGTGCTGGGCGCGCAGTTCACCGCGACCTCGATGATCGGCATGATCGCGCTGGCGGGCATCATCGTGCGCAACTCTATCCTGCTCGTGGACTTCATCGAACTGGAGTTGTCGCAGGGCCGTGCGCTGATCGACGCGGTGCGCCGCTCGGCCGAGGTCAGGCCCAGCCTGCTGACCGCGGTGGCGGCGATGCTGGGCGGATTTTTCATCCTCGACGATCCCATCTTCAACGGCCTGGCCGTCTCGCTGATCTTCGGCATCCTGGTGTCGACGCTGCTGACACTGGTCGTGATCCCGCTTCTTTACTATCTCTTCAGGAGAAAACATCATGAGTGAACCCACTGGTAGTGCTTGCGCCCGTACCGGCCCGACCACCGAGAAGATCATCCGTATCTTCGCCGGGGCGGTGATCCTCGTCTCGCTGGCGCTGGGTGCCAGCGGCAGCCCGCTGTTCATCAGTGCCAAGTGGCTCTGGCTGACCGCCTTCGTCGGCGCGAACCTGCTGCAAAGCGCGTTCACCGGCCTTTGCCCGCTCGACACGATGCTGCGCAAGGTATTCCACGTCCGCACCGAGGCCGAAGCGGCGCGGATGGGCCGCTGAGATAGCATCGTCGCTGCGAATGCGCGGCAGGCGCATCGACGATCCCGATCAGGAGTTGCCTTTGAACCAGATGCTGCATCACGAGTCCCGACAGGACATCTCGAAGCGGTTGCGCCGAATCGAAGGCCAGGTGCGGGGCGTCATCCGCATGGTCGACGAGCAAGCGTCGTGCATGGAAATCGCGCAGCAGCTGTCCGCGGCCCGCAAGGCCCTGGACAGTGTGTTCGCGCGGATGACCGTGTGTTACCTGCACCAGGAACTGGAGCCGATGGCCGGGCAGGGCGGGATCGAGCTGGATCGCCTGATGGACGAGGTCGGGACCTTGCTGCGCCGGATGGGCTGATCCCGGCGTTCGCCGCAGGCCTGTCAGGCCTGGCCGGCCATTTCGCTGCCCGCCTGGCGCGGGGTCAGCGCCTGGCCGATGTCGGCCAGCAGCTCGTACGAACGGATCCGTGCCTGCGTATCGAACACCGCGCTGCTGATCATCAATTCGTCGGCACCGGTGCGCTCGACGAAGCCCTGCAACGCCTGTTGCACGGTGGTGGGCGAGCCGACGAAAGAGCAGGTCAGCATGCGCCTGACATGCGCCTGCTCGCCGGCGTTCCAGTAATCGTTGATGTCATCGATCGGCGGTGGCAACAGGCCGCGCTGATTGCGCACCATGTCGGTGAAGCGCATCTGCAGGCTGGTGAACAACCGGATGGCGGCTTCGTCGGTCTCGGCGACGATCACGTTGATGCAGGGCATCGCGTACGGCGGCTGACCCTGTTCACCGGCCTGGAAACGGGTCCGGTACTCGAGCAATGCCTGGTCCAGCGCATCGGGCGCAAAGTGCGAGGCGAACGCGTAGGGCAGTCCCAGGTAGGCGGCCAGCTGGGCACCGTAAAGGCTCGAGCCCAGGATCCAGAGCGGCACGTTCAGGTTGGCCCCCGGCACCGCGCGGATCTGCTGACCAGGCTGCACCGGCCCGAACAGCGCGCGCAACTCGAGCACGTCTTCGGGGAATTGGTCCGAGGCACGGGGGTCGCGGCGCATCGCACGCGCGGTGAGCTGGTCGGTGCCCGGTGCGCGGCCCAGGCCCAGGTCGATGCGGCCCGGATACAGTGATTCGAGTGTGCCGAACTGCTCGGCGATGATCAGCGGTGCGTGGTTGGGCAGCATGATGCCGCCCGCGCCGACCCGTATCGTGCGCGTGCCGCCGGCCAGGTAGCCGATGACCACCGACGTGGCGGCGCTCGCGATCCCGGTCATGTTGTGATGTTCGGCCACCCAGAAGCGGCGGTAACCGAATGCCTCGACGCTCTGCGCCAGTTCGAGCGAGCTGCGCAGCGCCTGCGCGGGGTCGCCACCCTGTCGGACCGGGACGAGATCGAGAACGGAAAGCGGGATCATGGCGGTGACCATCGGGTAGGGGAATGAGAAGGCTTCCAGTATAGTCGAGGCATGCCCGGGAGCCGGGCAAGGTGACCCCACCGGGGCAAGGTGACCCCATCGAGCCGACGGAGACAACATGAAGATTGCCCGACCCTACAAGAACCTGCAGGGACAGACCCAGGTCGATGTACCGCTTCGGGGCTACGACCTCATCCACGAGCCACTGCTCAACAAGGGCTCGGCCTTCACCCACGAGGAGCGCACGGTCTTCGGCCTGCATGGCCTGCTGCCCAGCGCCACCGTGACCATCGCGCTGCAGGCCAAGCGCATCTACGATCAGATCAGTGCGGCCGGCAGCGATTTCGACAAGTACATCGTGCTGTCCAACCTGCAGGATCGCAACGAGCATCTCTACTACCGCGTGCTGCGCCAGCACCTGAAGGAGTTGATGCCCATCGTCTATACGCCGACCGTCGGCGAGGCGACCCAGCGATACAGCCGCGCGTTCCGGCGTGGGCGCGGCCTGTGGATCACCCCCGATCACAAGGGGCACATCCGCGAGATCCTGCAACGGGTGGCCGACGACCGCGAGGTCTCGTTGCTCGTGGTCACCGACAGCGAGTCCATCCTGGGCATCGGTGACCAGGGCGCCGGCGGCATGGCGATCTCGATCGGCAAGTTGTCGCTCTATTGCGCAGGCGCCGGCATTCATCCGGCAACCACGCTGCCCGTGTGCCTGGACGTGGGCACCAACAACCAGGCCTTGCTGGAGGACGAGTTCTACCTCGGCTACCCGCATTCGCGGCTCACCGGCGACGCCTACCGGCAGATCGTCGACGAGTTCGTCGAGGCGGTGCGGACGGTGTTCAAGGGTGCGCTCGTGCAATGGGAGGACTTTCGCAAGGACAATGCCCTCGAGATCCTCGAGACCTACCGGGAGAGGCTGCCGTCGTTCCGGCATGACATCCAGGGGACCGGGGCGATCGCGCTGGCCGGTGTGTTGTCGGCGCTGCGCGTGTGCGGCCGGCCGTTGAGCGAGCAAGGGGTCGTGATCTACGGGGCGGGCGCGACCGGGCTGGGCATGCGCGTCAGTTGCGTGCCGCGTTCATGCAGGCCGGCCTGGAGGGCAGGGCGTTGCAGCAGGCCTGCGCGGTCCTTGACAGCCGCGGCCTGCTGATCGATGGCAGGGCCGTGCGCGATGCCTACAAGAAGGAACTCGCCTGGGAGCCGGCCACCGCCGACGAGTTCGGGCTGGGCGGTGGCGCCGACCACGGCTTGGCCGTCGTTGCGCATTACAAGCCGATCACCGTGCTGATCGGCGCCTCCGGCCAGGCCGGGGCCTTCACCGAGCATCGTGCGCGAGATGGCCAGCCATGTCGAGCGACCGATCATCCTGCCGTTTTCCAACCCCACCAGCATCTGCGAGGCGAGACCGGCCAGCCTCTCACGAATGGACCGACGGGCGTTGCCTGGTGGCTACCGGCAGCCCCTTTGACGATGTGAAGTTCGACGGGCGCACCTACGAGGTGGGACAGGGGAATAATGTCTTCGTCTTTCCGGGCATCGGCCTGGCGACGCTGGTGTCCGGGGCCAGCCGGATCAGCGACGACATGATCAGCAAGGCGGCGGCCGCGCTGGCCGGCACCGTCAGCGAGCAAGAGCTCGAGGCCGGGCTGTTGTTTCCCAACGTGTCACGGCTGCGCGAGGTGTCCGACGCGGTCGCCCGCGCGGTGATCCGCCAGGCGGTGGATGAGCGATGCTGTGAAGCGCTCTCGGATGAGCAGATCGAAGCGCGGCTGCGCGAGGCCGTCTGGGAGCCGGAATACATCGAGTACCGGCCGGTCTGACGGGTGGCCGGCGCTCAGGGCCTGAGCCGGTACAGGATCGTGCGGATGATGCCGTGGTCCTCGGGTGCCTGGCAGAGCACGCGTTGCTCGAGCGGCACCAGATTGAACGGCGGGCGGGTCAGCACCAGGCCGCTGTTGAAGCCGAGCCGGATATCGAATCCGGCAGGCTTGTCCTGGTTGGGCACGAAGTCGTCGCCGGCGGGCAGGTGCTCGGTCAGCACCAGGTAGCGGTACTGCCCGGCGATCCGTGGTAGCGCCGCCATGATTTCGTCGTTCGACAGGTGTTGCAACACCTGGCGGATGAACACCACGTCGCCCGCAGGCAGCGCCTCGCGGGTGAAATCCAGGGTCCGGAAGTCCACCTGTAGCTGCTCGAAGCGGCGCCGGTTGAACTCGATCACCGGTTCGACGATGTCGCAGGCCGTGTAACGGGCGCAGAGCGGGCGTAGCCGCGAGCCGACCGAGAAGTCGCCGCAGCCCAGATCGACGACATCGGGCTTGCCGGTCAGTTGCCCGAGAAACCGGCCGACCGCCGCGACATAGGTGTCGACGATTGCCCGGTCGTGGCTGCCGGTGCCCGAGAAGTAGCGCTGCTGCGGGTCTGTCGAGCGCCCCCAGACGCCGTCCTCGTAGATCTTGGTGAAAACCTCGCGGGTGCTCAGGTTCTGGAACGGGCCGTTGTGACGCCCGGATCGATACTCGTGTCGCAGCCGTAGCAGGCGCGCCGGCACGTAGCGCTTGAGTCGCTGCTTGATCGGAAGGGGAAGGTCAGGGTCTGCTGCCATGAATGCGGGGCTCGCCAGGTCGCGGGATCGGGCGGCTCACCACTGGACAGGCCCGTGGTTCTGCCGGAGCCCCGATTCTCACAACCTTGCCGCCCGGTCCGGCAGGTCCGGGCACCGTGCGGACGGTTCGCCGGGACGAGCGGCAAGACCATCCGATGCACCGGACCGGTGGTTGGCCGCTACGGCCCCCGCGTGGCTCAGAACACCTCGAACAGGCCGGCCGCCCCCATCCCGCCGCCGATGCACATCGACACCACGACGAGCTTGGCGTTGCGGCGTTTGCCTTCGAGCAGGACGTGGCCGGCCAGTCGCGCACCGGTCATGCCGAACGGGTGACCGATGGCGATGGAGCCGCCGTTGACGTTGTACTTCTCGGGGTCTATGCCCAGCTTGTCCCGGCAATACAGGCACTGACTGGCGAACGCCTCGTTCAGTTCCCACAGGTCGATGTCGTCGATCTTGAGGCCGTGGCGCTCGAGCAGTCGGGGAATGGCGAACACCGGGCCGATGCCCATTTCGTCGGGTTGGCAACCGGCCACCGCCCAGCCCTTGAACGCGCCCAGCGGCTGTAGGCCGCGGCGCTCGGCCTCGCGGGCCTCCATGACCACGACCGCGGCCGCGCCGTCCGACAACTGGCTGGCATTGCCGGCCGTGATGAACTTGCCCGGGCCCCTGACCGGTTCCAGCTTGGCCAGACCCTCGAGCGTGGTGTCCGGGCGATTGCATTCGTCCCGATCGACGGTCACGTCGACGAACGATTCGGCCTTGGTCTGCTTGTCGACCTTTTTCATCCGGGTCTTGACCGGGATGATCTCGTCGGCGAACTTG
Source organism: Burkholderiaceae bacterium (assembly GCA_041396665.1). GTDB lineage: Bacteria > Pseudomonadota > Gammaproteobacteria > Burkholderiales > Burkholderiaceae_E > JAUIAI01. Next base: position 63,386 of record JAWKYE010000026.1, on the reverse strand, counting down.
CCCGCCTGCTGGGCCGCGGCCATCAGCTTTTGCGAGCGCAGCGAGTATTCATCCTGGTATTCGCGACTGATGCCGTAGCGCTCGGCGACGACGTCGGCAGTATCGATCATCGGCATCCAGAAGTCCGGATACAGATCGGTGAGGCGTGAGTCGCGCCCGCCGCCGCCGCCGCCCTGGAAGCTGATCGAATCGACGCCGCAGCCCACGACCACGCTGGCGCCTTCCTCGACGACATGGTGGGCTGCGTTGGCGATCGCATTCAGGCCCGACGAGCAGGCGCGGTGCAGCGTGACCCCGGCAGTGGTGACCGGCAACCCGGCCAGCAGCGCGCTGGCGCGCGCGACATTACCCGAGGCCGCGACGCAACCAGCGATCACGTCCTCGACCTCCTGCGGGTCGACCTTCGAGCGCTGCACCGCGTGCTCGATCGCGTGACCGAGGATGGTCATGTTGGGGGTGTCGTTGAATCCGCCGCGGCCGGCCTTGGCCAGCCCGGTCCGGGCATAGGAAACGATGACGGCTTGACGCATGTGGGGCTCCTGGGTTTCGTGGGTGAAGGGGTCATTCTTGGAACAAGTGCTGGTGGGCCAGCCGCAGGTCGCGCTTGAGGACCTTGCCGCTGGGGTTCTTGGGCAGCGCGTCGGCCAGTACGACCCGCTTGGGCACCTTGTAGCCGGCCAGGCGGGCCTCGCAATGGGCAAGCACCTGCGACTCGGTCAGCTCGCTGCCCTCTTTGGCGATCACCACGGCCACCACGGCTTCGATCCAGCGCGGATGGGCCAGGCCGATCACCGCCACTTCCGAGACCCCGGCCAGCGAATAGATTGCTTCCTCGACCTCGCGGCTGGCGACGTTCTCGCCGCCGGTCTTGATCATGTCCTTCTTGCGATCGACGACCGTCAGGTAGCCTTCGTCGTCCAGCGTACCCAGATCGCCGCTATGAAACCAGCCGCCGGCAAACGCCTCGGCGGTTCGCGCCTCGTCTCGATAATAGCCCTGCAGCAGTTGGGGCGAGCGGTGAACGATCTCGCCGATCTGGCCGGCCGCCACGTCGCGCATCTGATCGTCGACGACGCGGGTTTCGACGTTCAGCGCGGGCTTGCCGGCCGAGCCGGCCTTGCGCAACTGGTCATGGGGCTTGAGCACCGTGGCCACCGGCGCGATCTCGGTCTGGCCGTAGAGGTTCCAGAGGCGCACCGCGGGCAGCCGTTGCTGCAGCTCCTTGAGCACCTCGACCGGCATGATCGAGGCGCCGTAGTAGCCCTTGTTCAGCGCGGACAGGTCGGTCTGATCGAAGGCGGCCGCCCGCAGCAGCGCGATCCAGATCGTGGGCGGCGCGAAGAACGAGTTGATCCGGTGCCGCGCCAGCAAAGGGAGCAGGTTGTCAGGGGTCGGGGTCCCGGTGATGACGTTGCTGGCACCGGCATACAGCGCCGGGCCCAGGAACACGTCGAGCTGGGCGCAGTGATAGAGCGGCAGCGCGTGCAGCAGCCGGTCTTGTTCGTGGATCTCGGCATCGACCAGGCAGGTCACGTACTCGGCGATCACCGCCCGGTGGGTCAGCATCGCGCCCTTGGGCTTGGACTCGGTGCCGCTGGTATAGATGATCTGGGCCAGCATCTGCTCGTGCAGGTCGCGCTCGGGCATCGGGCTCTCGCAGGCCAGCAACGCGTCGAAACCGAGCAGCTCGGCTGGGGCGGCCCTGCCATGCTCGTCCGGCAGGCCGACCAGGCAGGTCACCGCCGTGGCGCGGCTGGCCTCGCGGGCCAGCGCGGCCAGGCCGTCATCGGTGCAGAGCACAGTGGCACCGCTGTGCTCGAGAATGTACCTGGCCTCGTCAGCCTTGAGCATGAAGTTGATCGGCACCAGTACCGCGCCCAGTCGTGCCACGGCAAAGCGCATCGCCGCGAACGCGTGCGAGTTGCGCGCCAGCATTGCCACGCGGTCGCCGACCTGCACGCCCCTGGCCGCGAGCCCGGCAGCCAGCCGGGTGCAGCAATCGTCGAACTGCGCGTAGGTCCAGTCGATGTCGCCGCAGCGAATGGCCGGCTTGTCGGGAAAGCGCAGCCGGCTTCGGCGCAGCAGGTCGCCGAGCAGGTGGCGGGTCATCGGTGCCGTATCTGCAACCGGGTTGCCCACCTGTTCGCCAGGCCGGCCCGGCGGGTTCGAGTCGCCTGCTGCCATCAGTGTCTCCGGTGGATTGGAACGGAGCGCCGGTCCTGGCCGGCGCCTTCCCATCATACCCCGGCCGGCGTCCGGGTCGCCGCGGTCTCGCCGTGCGCCGGCGACTCAGGCGGCGGGGATGTCCAACTCGCTCGTGCGCGGGCAGACCCAGCGCGGGCTTTCCCGGGTGGTGTCGATGCAGCCACCGGCCGGCGTGCTACCGGCTGGCAAGCGGTAGCGCTGCATCAGCCTGAGGATGGCGTCCAGTTCCTGCGGATCAGCCATCGATCGGCGCACACGCGCCTCGACGATGGCCTCGTCTATCGTCATCGAACCGGGGTCGTCGCCCACGACCGCGTGTCGCCAGTGATAGACCTCGACGCACTTGCCGCTCAGCGTGAAGGGCGCCTCGTCCTTCCAGAAGTTGGCGAACAGGCCCCCGCCGAGGTAGATCACCCACGAGCCCTCGTAGCCGGCCACGTCCGATGACAACGGGTCCGGATTGCGAAACCACACGCGGTCGCCGGGCGTGTAGTGCCGCATCGGAAACGGCTGGCTGTTGCTGCCGTACTCGCGCAGGAAAACGTCGTGGAACAAGCCCGACTGGATCGCCCGGGTGCGCCAGCGCGCCTCGAGTTGCGCCAGCAGCGCCGGATTGCTCAGCGCGAGTTCCTGGGCGATGCCCACGAGCATCACGTACTCGCTGGCCCGGTAACAGGAAAACGCGTACCGATTGCCGGTGCGCTGCGGATCGATCGCGGCCATCAGCGCCGGGATCAGCGCCTTGCCTTCGCGCAGCGTGAAGCCCGTTTCCTCGTCATAGGACCAGTAGTCCCACGGACGTTCGGCGGCGTCGGTATCGAATGCCAGCGCGGTGCGTCGCGCCGCCTCGACCGTGTTGCAGCGAATGCGCACCGCGCTGGCCAGTTCCTGCGCGCTGGGAAACGCGTAGGGCACCGGGCTCGAGAGCAGCGCGACCAGGATCTCGCGTTCCAACGCCCACCCGCTGGCCTGCGGCGGCAAAGCCAGCCGTGCAGCCAGCGCCAGCGTATCGCCTTCGGGAGTCCAGCGCCCGAGGTAGCCGGGCGCCAGCGCCAACCGTGGTGTCGGCGCCGACTCGCGAACGAGCGCATCGGCCAGGTCGTGCTCGGCCAGGTAGTCGAGGCAGGCGCGGATTTCGCGTCGTGTGTCGGTGCCGGGCATCGCGGCCAGTTCGATGCCGCGTGCGCCCGAGGCACCCGGCAAGGGGCGCTGCGGGGCCAATGCGTTCTCCCGATCGGTTGGGGTCGCGCCCGTCGTGTGGCGCTCTGGCCCGATCATAAAAGATGCGGGCCGTTTCGAGGGCCGGGCTGTTCCATTTGCCGACCTGCGGCGCGACGCCGGGGTCAGGGGTCGGCCCACCATTCGATGTTGCTGCACTGCACGCCCAGCACGGGGACTGACTCTAGCGCCGATGCCGGGCGCCGGGCCGCGGCCTGGCAGACCAGCAGCGGCATCAGGTGCTCCTCGCGCGGATGGGCGTACCGGCCGCCCGGAGCCTGGGCCCACCCGGCGAGTCGGGCCAGTCTCTGCGGCTGGGCCATGTCGACCGAACAGACGGTCTCGCGCAGCCAGGCCTCGAACGCCAGGTTGAGTGCCGTGTGGTCGGGGGCGCGACGTCCGAAGAACGCCGGCATGTTGTGGAAGGTGAACCCTGATCCGACGATGAGCAGGTCGGGGTGGGTCAGCGACCCAAGGGCTTCGCCGATACGCTGGTGTGCCACCGCGGACAGGCCGGCCTGTAGCGACACCTGCACGCACGGCACATCGGCCGTCGGGAACATCAGCGACAAGGGCACGAACAGGCCGTGGTCGAACCCGCGGTACGCGTCCGGCTCGCAGGCGATGCCCGCCTCGGTGAGACCGGCGACGATCTGTGCGGCCAGTGCCGGCTCCCCCGGCGCCGGGTACTGAAGGTTGTAGGCCTGCGGCGCAAAGCCCTGGTAGTCGTAGAGCAGCGGGGGCGTGGCGCCGGTGGTGACCCGGACCGGATCCGCTTCCCAGTGGGCCGACACCACGACGATGGCTGACGGGCGCGCCAGCCGGGCGCCGAGCCGGCGTAGCGCCTTGGTCAGCGCCAGATGGGCGGGATCCTCGAGCAAGGGCATCGGGCCGCCGCCATCGCGATACGAACACGCAATCTGCCGCAATCGCTGGATTCATGACGGGGTCCCGGACCTGGCACTACGAGCCCGGCGCGGTGGGGAGATCAGCGAACCCGCGGGCGGATAAAGCGTTGTCAGCTTGTCCAGCGCATCGCTCGAACGGGCCTTGATCTCTTGCGGGCTCAGTTCCGGGCGAACGCCGATGACGCGCTGGATCTGCAGATCGCCGATCAACAGATTGATGAAGGTCGCGGCAACCTGGGCCGCCTGCGCGGGTGCAAAACCCAGTGCGCCAGCCTGGCGGGCCTTGCCGAGCACATCGGCAAGCCTGGGCAGCACGGCTTCGCGCCCGCAAGCCGCGATCGTTCGGCCAAGCACGCCCGTGTCGTCGACATCGCCTGCTGCCGCGCGGTTCAGCAGGACGGCGCGTTCGCTGGTCACCAGCCCGAGCAGCAGCGGTGCGATCGAGTGCAGCGCGGCCATCGGGTCCTCGTCGGCGGCGATCACCTGGTCGAGCCGCTCGCGCACGGTCCGGGCGTTTTCCTGAACAAGGGCGGCGAACAACGCCTGCTTGGTGCCGTACCAGCGGTAAAGGGTCTCATTCGAAGCGCCGGCGCGTTTGGCGACAGCCAGCATCGACGTGGAGCGATAACCGTTTTCGCGCAACAGGTCGTACGCGGCCTGTTCGATCTGGCGACGCCTGGCGTCCTGCTTGTCGGGATTCATCGATTGGTGATGCCTGTCTGGAAAAGGATTGACGCAAAGCGTATATCGAGCGGTCTCCAATCGCCAAGTCCGGGCCTCAGCCGGCCGGGGGGCGCGTGACCCGCCAGAGGATGAAGGCGATCAGCGGCAGGCAGGCCAGCACGACCAACGGTCGGGTGCTGAGCATCGCGAGTCCGGCCAACCCCAGCGGCAGGCGCTCGGCAAGCGTCATCGGCCGGCGCAGATAGGCTTCGGCCGCGGCAACCACGGCCATCAGGCCGATGAACACGCAGCCGGTCGCCCAGGCGATCTCGCCGGCGCTGCCCTGCAGAATCAGTGCCGGCGAGTAGGCGAATGCGAACGGGATCAGAAACGCGGGCAGGGCCATGCGTACCGCGATCAACGCGATCCGCAGCGGGCTTTCGTCGGCGATCGCGCTGGCCGCATAGGCTGCCACCGCCACCGGCGGCGTCAGCGCGGACATCACCGCGAAATACAGCAGGAACAGGTGGGCGGCCATCAGGTCGACCCCGAGTTGCTTCATCACCGGCGCGATCAGCACCGCGGCCAGGATGTAGGCGCTCGGGGTCGGCATGCCCATCCCCAGGATGATGGTCATGACGGCGGCCACCAGCAACGACAGGAACAGGTCGGTCCCGGCGAGCAGGAAGACCACGTGGCCCAGCTTGGACGCCAGGCCGGTCATCGTGATGCCTCCGATCACCAGGCCGGCGGCGGCGCAGGCGCCGGCCACGGCCACCATCCGGACACTTGTGTCGGCCAGGATGTCGAACGCCATCGCGGGCGTGATCCGACTCGAGCGCTTGAACAGGGACACGACAACGACGGCGGCCAGACCGTAGAGCGCGGCATAGGTCGGGGTATAGCCGTCGATCAACGCCCAGCTGACCGCCACCAGTGGCACGAGGAACAAACCGCCATTGCGCAAAATGGTGAACAGGCTTTCGGATTGGCCACTGTCCAGCGGCGCCAGGTTGTCGCGTTGGGCACGCAGGTGCCAGCCAGTAGATCGGCAGGTAGTACAACAAGGCCGGAATGATCGCCGCCATTGCGATGTCGACATAGGCAATGCCGGTGTACTCGGCCATGATGAAGGCGGCGGCGCCCATCACCGGGGGCAACAGGCTGCCGCCGGTCGATGCCGTCACCTCGACCGCGGCGGCGAAGGTGGCCGGGTAGCCCAGGCGCTTCATCATCGGGATCGTGACCGAGCCAGTGGTCACCACGTCGAGGTAGGGCTGCCCGAGATGGTGCCGTACAGGCCAGACGAGATGACCGCGATCTTGGCCGGTCCGCCGGGACTCTTGCCGCTGATGCGCGCCGCCAGTTCGAAAAAGAAGTCGGCACCGCCGGTCTTGGACAAGGCCGTCCCGAACAGCACGAAAAGGAACGCATAGGTCGCCGCCACCCGTAGCGGCACACCGAACAGTCCGTCGGTCGTGAACACCATGATGTCCAGAAAGTGGGTCACCGAGATCTCCCCGTGCTGCAACGGGCCGTCGATCCGGTCGCCGAACGGGTTGTAGACGATGAACAGCAGCACGAGCCTGGTCGAGTGAGCCGACCATTGGCGCATCGCCTCGATCGAAAGTGCGATCAGCAGTGTGGCGGCCACGATGTCGGATGCACTGAGCGGATCGAGCAGCGTGATGCGCTGGGCGATCGTGTCCACGTACCAGACGAAGTACAGGCCGGCCGCGAAAGCCCCCAGGCAAAGCAGCCAGTCGAACCACGGCACCCGGTCATTGGCGCGGGTGAATGGCGCGATCAACGCGAACGTGAGCACCAGCATCAGGGTCAGGAAGATGATGGTCAGCGACAGCGCGTCGGTGCGCGAGAAGCCGGCCGCCCAGATCACCCAGACGGCCGTCAGCGCGGCAAACAGGCGCACGGACAGGTCGACGGCACCGGTAAGCCGGCGCCGCGCGCCGGTATCAACGAGCGCGATCAGGGACAAAGAGGACACCCGGAGAGAAGAGGCGGCCGGCCGCAAGGCGCGGCCGCGCCCCGGCGACGGTTTCAGCGCAGCCCGGCGGCCAGGTAGGCCTTCTCGGCTTGCGGATGGTAGGGCACGGCAGTGCCGCTGCTCATCAGCTTGGCGTCCAGCGGCGCCATCGCCTTGTGCACGTCGCGCACCTTGTCCGCGTGGGTGATCAGCGCGTCAGCCAGGTCGGCGACCATCTTCGGATCGGCATTCTCGTTGACGAACAACTGCGCGGCCAGCGTGACGGTGCCCACCGGCGCGTCCATCCACTCGTAGCCGCCGGCCGGAATCGAGAATGAACCGATTTTCCATTCATCCTTCACCTTGGCCGCAGCGGCCTCGGAGATGGGCAGCAGCGTCAGGTCGATCGCCGAAGCAGCTGCTTGATCGAGCCGTGCCCGACGAACAGCGAATTGAGCATCGCGTCGGCACGCCGGTCGCGCATCAGTTCGCCTTGTTCCTTGGAGGCGGCGTAGGTCACCTGGCCGCCCCAGGCCTTGATCGAGTCGGCATCGGCACCGACCGCGGCCAGCATCGAGTCGCCAACGCCGCTGGCCACATTGCCGCGGCGGTTGAGCAACACGCGGATCGGCAGCTTCTTGGCCGCGATGTCGTCCATGGACTCGAGACCGTGCTCTTGTGCGTAGGCCTTGCTGACGATCATCTGCATCGGCGCCCAGTTATACATGACGGCGACGGTGCGCAGGTGGTTCATCGGCTGCTTGAACGGCTCTTTGCCGCGGATCGCGGCAATCGCCTCGGCATCGTGGATCAGCGCGATGTCGCACTTGCCCTGGGCGAGCAGGGCCACATTGGCAAAGCCGCCGCCGGAAGTCTGGTAAGTGACCGTCGAGCCGGGCTGGCCGGCCTTGAGTGCGGCATCGACGCCGGCGCCTAGCAGCGACCACAGACCACCGGGGCTGGCGCCGCACAGGGTCAGGTCGTACTTGGCGTGGGCGGGCGCGATGGCACCGAGCGCCAGCCCGGTCACGACCGAGACGCGCACGAGGGCGTTTTTGAAGGGGAACATGGATGTCTCCAGAATTTTGGCGTAAACGACCCGTCTGCGGCGACGCTGGACGACGCCGGACGATACGATAAACTTTGATCGCTAAGTTGCCGAAAGGGTAGCGCCGACCTTGTTGTTCGTCAATCGAACGGGGTTTGTGCCACGATGCGGCATCGATGCGTTCCCGAAGGAGAAAGCCCCGATGTGTCCCTCCGATGCGGCCGATCCGGCCACCGAACTGGTCGATCGCGGCGCGCCATCGCCACCGGCCGATCCGGCGCTGATCGATGACCTGGTGCTGGCCAACCGCATCCTCTTTCGTCACCGCGTGGTCGATGCCTTCGGTCATGTCAGTGTCCGTCACCCGGCCAGTCCTGAGCGCTTCCTGTTGGCGCGCAACATGGCGCCGGGCAACGTGACCGCCGCCGATCTGGTCGAGTTCGACCTCGACGGCCATCCGGTCACCGCTGCCGGGCGCAAGGTCTATCTCGAGCGCTTCATCCACAGCGCGATCTACAAGGCGCGGCCCGATGTGATGTCGATCGTGCACAGTCACGCGCACGCAACCGTGCCGTTCGGGGTGGTCAGCCAGGCGGCGTTGCGGCCGATCTGGCACATGAGCTGGTTCCTTGCCGAGAAAACCCCGGTGTTCGAGATCAGCGATGCGGTCGGTGACGGCAGCGACATGCTGATCCGCACCGCCGCACTGGGCGATGCGCTGGCCGCATCGCTGGGGGCCGGATCGGTGGTGCTGATGCGCGGCCACGGCGCGACAGCGGTGGGTCCGTCGCTGCGCCACGCGGTCTACCACGCGGTCTACCTGCAACTGAATGCCGAGCTACAGTTGAAAACGGCGGTGCTCGGCGAGGCCCGCTACCTGAGCCCGGCCGAGGTCGCGGCAGCCCGCGTGTCGGTGGGCTCGCAACTGGACAGGGCCTGGAATCTCTGGGCCAGCGAGGTCGCCTGATGCCGGCACGTCGTCCCGGCAAGCGTGGCCGCCGGGCCGGTGCCCCGGTGCCGGGCACACCGACAGACGTGCCCGCCGATGCCACGACCGAGGCGATCCTTCGCCACTGGCGATCGGCGGTGCCCGACGACCGGATGGCCCACCTGGTGCGCGACGCGTCGCGCGGCGTGACGCGCAGCCTTCAATGGCGGCTTGCCCGGCACGGGGTCAGCTTTGGTCACTGGGTGTTCCTGCGCATTCTGTGGAGGGGACGGTCTGAGCCAGCGGGCGCTGAGCGAGCAGGCCGGCCTGATGGAGAGCACGACCCATACCGCGTTGCTGCGCATGGAGCAGGCCGGCTACATCGAGCGGCGTCATCTGCCGGGCAACCAGCGGCGCCAGCATGTTCCTCACCGCGCGGGGGCGTCGGCTCAAGTCGGTGCTGGTGCCGCTGGCCGAACAGGTCAACGAGGTGGCGATGGAGGGCGTAGCGATGCCCAGGCGGCTGCCGCCCGCCGGGCGCTGCTGGCCATGGTGGTCAATCTGGCGGCCGATGAGCGCCGCGCTCGAGGCCGGAATGCCGGTGCCGTCAACCCGCCTCGGTCGGCGCGTGAGAACGGGCTGAAAACCGTTTCCGGCCCTCAGGCCATCGTGCGGGCGGCTGGGCTCTAGCGAGCGCCAGTCCACCGACTTTTCCAGGATGCCCTCGAACGAGGCGATGCAGCCTTGATCGATCGCCAGCTCGGTAATACCCAGTGTCTGCTGCCGATCGCGCATCGCGATCGCGGCATCGACCATCAAGCGTCGGAACTCGACGACCGCGACATCGCTGGCCCCCAGGATATCGCGGCTGCGATCGACGATCGGGCCCATGCCCACCCACATCGCCAGGTCCTGGTTGGGGATGCCCTCGATGCCGGTGAAACTGCCTTCGCGCATCGCCTCGCGATCCTGGCCGAAGTCGTTGGCCAGGTTTCGCCGGGGTGACCAGTCCGCCTCCAGGTCGACGCCGGGCACCGCGTGACAGAACGCGCGCCACTGGTCGGTGCCGGGGCAGGCCTCGCCGCCCCAGGCGATGAAGTGAAACATCGAGTGCTCGTCGTCTATCGGCACGATCACGCTGGCCACGTTGTACAGGTTGTTGGGCGGGATCAGCGAGATGAAGGGCGCGACATACTCGGTGACCCTTACATGATCGTGGGTCTGGGCCTGCTTGATCGGCTTGCGGATCGCGGCATAGTGAAAACCGTAGGGCGTACGCTCGACCTGCAGCCGCGGCGCCTTGTCGGTCGAGGGTCGGTGTACCAGGTTGTCATCCGCCTCGGCGCGGGTGACGCGGGCCAGGTTTCATGTCGCTGGCGTGCAGGCTGGAGCTGTGGGCGAGTCGATCTGGCCCTCGGTGATCTGCGCCCAGTTGCACGGGATGCGCATCTTGAGAATGCTGACCGGGGTGTCCGGATCGCGGGCGATCGGGCTGCCATCGAACGGCGGCATCGTGCCGGGCGGGCCCATGTACGCCCAGACGAACCCATTTGCCTCGCGACACGGGTAGGCCTTGTGCTTGACCTTTTGCACCAGCGGGCTGGCGGCCGGTTCGGACGACATCTCGAGCACGTTGCCCGCGATGTCCATCTTCCAGCCGTGGTAGAGACAGCGCAGCCCGCAGGCCTCGTTGCGGCCGTAGACCAGCGACGCGCGCCGGTGCGGGCACATCTCGTCCAGCAGGCCGACCTCGCCATCGCTGTTGCGAAAGGCCACCAGGTCTTCGCCCAGCAGCCGCACCCGAACCGGCTTGCCGTCGGCGAGCGGCACTTCCTCGCTGAGCAGCGCCGGAATCCAGTGGCGGCGCATCAACTGGCCCATCGGCGCATCGCCCTCGACGCGGCACAGCAATTCGTTCTCTTCGGGGGTCAACATCGGTTCGTCTCCAACTCGCGCGGTCCGGCCGACCACGGGGCTGCCTGGCCGGCAGCGGTGATTGACAAATAATACTTAGCTATCTAAGAATGGGCCAGCCTCGCCAACCCGCCTCCCGATGCCCGCGCCCGACCCCAAGCCGACCCTGCTGTCGCTCACCCTTACCGACAAGACCCCGCTGACCCCCCAGATCACGCAGTTCCGGCTGTCGTCGCCCGACGGTTCGGCATTGCCGCCGTTCGAGGCCGGCGCCCACATCACCGTGCGGACACCGGCCGGGCCGATGCGCCGGTACTCGCTAATCGGTGATCCGGCCGACAAAGGCCATTACGTGTTCGCGGTCAAGGGCGAGCCCAACGGGCGGGGCGGCTCGATGAGCCTTCATACCGACACTGCCGTCGGCGACACCTTGCAGATCGAACCGCCGCGAAACGACTTTGTCCTGCAGCCGGCGCCGCGTTACCTGTTCATTGCCGGCGGCATCGGCATCACGCCGATCCTGGCCATGGTCCGGCAGTTGCAACGACAGGGCCGACGCGACTTTCGCCTGGTCTGGTGTACACGCAGTGCCGCGCTGACCCCGTTTCGCGACATTCTGCTCGCCGACGAGCTGTGCGATCACGTCACGCTGCACCATGACGACGGCGACCCCGATCGCGTCTTCGATTTCTGGCCGCTGTGCGAAACGCCGGACGGCACCCACCTGTATACCTGCGGACCCGCCGCGCTGATGGACGAGATCGAGAACCTCACCGGTCACTGGCCGAGCGAGACCCTACGCATGCCGAGCGCTTCAACCCGGTCGAGGTCGTGCAGCCAAACGATCGGCCGTTCACGGTGCGGGTCGTGGGACGGGACACGCCGATCGCCGTCGGCGCGCAACAAACGCTGCTCGAGGCGCTGCGTGAGCACGGATTCCCGGTGCGCAGTTCCTGCGAGAGTGGCACCTGCGGCACCTGTCGCACCGCCTACCAGGGCGGGCGGATCGATCATCGCGACCTGGTGCTGTCCGAGCAGGAGCGGCGTATCTACCTGATGCCGTGCATCTCCCGTCCGCTCGATGACGATGTCGTGCTGGACCTGGCGGGATGAGCGCTCAGCCGATAGGCATCGGTGTCGTGGGGCTGGGCCGCGCCTTCGTGCTCACCCAGTCGGCGCTCGAACAGGACCCGCGGGTCCGCCTGGTGGCCGCCTGCGCGCCGCGCGCGCAGTCGCGCCGCGCGTTCGAGGCCCGCTACCCGGGCAGCCGTACAACGGACTCGGTGGCCGACCTGTGCGCGTTGCCCGGGGTCGACCTGGTGTACGTCGCCACCCCTCACCAACTGCATGCCGAGCATGTGCTGGCCATTGCCAACTCGGGTCGGCACCTGCTGGTGGAGAAGCCGCTGGCGATCGACCTGGACGATGCGCTGCGCATGCAGGCGGCGGTCGAGGCCGCCGGCGTGCAACTGGTGGTCGGGCCCAGCCACGGCTTCGATGCGCCGGTCCAGTTGGCGATGCGCCTGATCGCGCAAGGGACGATCGGGCCGGTGCGCATGATCCAGGCGATCAACTACACCGATTTCCTCTACCGGCCGCGCCGGCCCGAGGAACTGGACACCGCGCAGGGCGGCGGCGTCGTGTTCAGCCAGGGTGCGCACCAGGTCGACATCGTCCGCCTTCTGGCCGGTGGTGCCGCGACCAGCGTGTACGCGCACACCGGGCGGTGGGACCCGGATCGGCCGACCGAGGGCGCCTATAGCGCGATGCTGCAGTTCGCGCACGGGGTGTCGGCCACGTTGACCTACAGCGGCTACGCGCACTTCGATACTGATGAATGGATGGACTGGATCGGTGAACTGGGCCAGCCGAAGTCTCCCGGTGGCTACGGCCAGGCAAGGCGCGTGCTGGCCGGTGTGGGCGATGCGGCGGCCGAGGCCGCGCTGAAGGCGACGCGCACGTTCGGCGGCCAGGTGACGCCGGCGCCGGCCACGGCCCACGAGCATTTCGGTCCCGTGCTGGTGCTGGGCGGGTGCGGCGACCTTCGCCTGACACCGCACGGGGTCTGGGTGTACGGCGACCATGAACGGCGTTTCGAACCCGCGCCGCTGACCGGTCCGCCACGCGGCACGCTCATCGACGCCGTGGTGGCCGCGGTGCGCGGCGACGTCGCGCCGCGTCAGAGCGCGGCCTGGGGCGTGGCCACCCTCGAGATCTGCCAGGCGATCCTGGCCTCGGCCCGGCTCGGCGAGCCGGTCCGTCTCCGTTATCAATGAACCCTCCAAGGAAACGCCATGACCAGCCTCAATCTCTCCGTCGCCGTCGGTGACTACGACCGCACTCGCGCGCTGGTCGATGGCCGGGTCGGTATCGACGGGGTGAACCCGATCTACATGCTGCTCTCGCCCGAGGAGATGTTCTTTCGGGCGTTTCGTCACCAGGCGTTCGATGTCAGCGAGCTGTCGCTGTCCAGTTACGTGGTCAGCCTGACCCGGGACGATCCGCCCTACATCGCACTGCCGGTCTTTCTGTCGCGCGCCTTTCGACATACGTCGGTGTACATCCGCAATGACCGGGGCATAGAGACGCCACAGGATCTCAAGGGCCGCAAGATCGGCATCGCCGAGTACCAGCTGACGGCGAATGTCTGGGTTCGCGCAATCCTCGAGGACGACCACGGGGTTCGGCCATCGGACATCCACTGGGTGCGCGGCGGCATGAATTCGCCGGGGCGCCCGGAGAAGCTCAAGATCGAGCTGCCGCCCGACGTGACGCTGACCCAGGCGCCGGCCGATCGCTCGTTGAACGACTTGCTCGAGGCCGGCGAGATCGACGGCTTCGTGGGACCGCGCTGGCCGCGTTGCTTCGATCAAGGCCACCCGAAGGTCAGCCGCCTGTTCGGCAACTCGGTAGAGGTCGCGAGCGACTACTACCGGCGCACCCGGATCTTTCCGATCATGCATGTGCTCGGCGTGCGCCGCTCGCTCGTCGAACAGCACCGGTGGCTGCCCGGCGCCTTGCTCAAGGCGTTCAGTGCTGCCAAGGAGGCGGCGCGCGAGGCGCTCAACGATACGTCGGCCACCAAGGTGACCATGCCCTTCGTCGAGGACCAGCTGCTGGCCGCGCGCCAGTTGATGGGCGCCGACTTCTGGTCGTACGGGGTCGGCCCCAACCGCCATGTGCTGGAGCACTTCCTGGGTCATCACCATCGCCAGGGCTTGAGCAGCCGGTTGGTGACCGTCGACGAGTTGTTCGACCCGGCCAGCCTGGAAGCGTACAGCCTCTGATCGCCTGGGCGCTCCTCGTGAAGGCATGGGGCCCCGGGTCAATTGTTTGCTTATAATGTATGCTGCATACAGTTGACCGGGTATCGATTGCAGACACCGCGCGGACGGAATCGTCGGCCCCGGCGAAAACAGCATGGAGACTGCGCAAGCCACCCCGACGTGGCCGGGCGCTGGCAACGCGGATGACTAACCGGGCCTTACGACCCACAGGCAAGGCCAACGACCCGGAACAGGACGGCTGGATCAGCGCGCTGCCGGTCATCGACGCCCATCATCACTTCTGGGACCTGGATCGCAACTACCACCCCTGGCTTTGCGACGAGCCGATGATCCCGTTCCGATACGGCAGCTATGCGCCGATCCGGCGGAATTACCTGCCTGCGGACTACCTGCTCGACACCGGTCGCTTCAATCTCGCGGGCTCGGTGTATGTCGAGGCCGAGTGGGATCCCCGCGACCCGGTAGGCGAGACCCGCTGGATCCACGGCATCGCCGCCGAGCACGGTCTGCCCGGCGCGGTGGTCGCCCAGGCCTGGCTCGATCACGATGACGCCGCCGCGGTGCTGGCCGCGCAGGCGGCATTCCCGCTGGTGCGCAGCGTACGCCACAAGCCAAGGTCGGCGGCTGCGCCGGGTGCCGCGATCCGCGGCGCACCCGGCTCGATGGATGACCCCCGCTGGCGTGACGGATACGCGCGGCTGCAAGGGCACGGCCTGCATTTCGACCTGCAGACGCCGTGGTGGCATTTCGAGGCGGCTGGCGATCTGGCGCGTGACTTTCCCGCCACCCGCATCATCATCAATCACACCGGGTTGCCGGCCGACCGCTCCGCCGCCGGCCTGGCCGCCTGGCGCGATGCGATGGCCCGGCTGGCCGACGCGCCGAACGTGCACCTGAAGATCTCGGGCATCGGCGTGCCCGGCCAGCCGTGGTCCGTGGAGTTGCAGCGCAGCGTCGTGCACGATGCGCTGGCGATCTTCGGGATAGAGCGCTGCCTGTTTGCATCGAACTTCCCGGTCGATTCCGTGATCGCCACGTTCGAGCAGATCTACCGCGGCTTTCTGACGCTGACCGCCCACCTGGATGACGCGGCGCGTCGCCGGTTGTTCCATGACAATGCGGCAGCGCTCTACCGGGTCGAACCGCGTGCGCCCCGCGCTGATCGTCGTTTTCCGTTCCCGGCCTGAACCGGCCATCATCCCAAGGAGACCTGCATGAAGCCTATTTACCAGTCCCTGATCGCGGCCGCACTGGGTGCCTGCCTGCTTGCCCCGGCGCAGGCCCAGTCGAAGGTGACGCTGCGGTACGCGCACGTCGGGGCCGAAGGCGAAGGGCAGACCCGGTTTGCTGCCGAACTGGCCAAGTTGGTCGGTGAGCGCAGCAACGGCCGGATCCAGATCCGGGTCTTTCCGGGCTCGCAACTGGGCAATCTGTCCGAGATGACCGATGGCGTGCGGGTGGGGTCCATCCACATGGCCCATCATGATTTCTCGTCGCTCGACCGCTTCGAGAAAGATGTCGCGGTATTCAATGCCCCGTATGCCTACCGCGACGCCGATCACGCGATGCGTGCCACCAACCCGGGCACCTCGCCGGTGCTGGAGCAGATCAATGAAAAGCTCGTCGCCAACGGCGGCGTGCGCATCGTGGGCAACTTCTATCGGGGTGCGCGCCAGCTGACCGCTCGATACCCTGTCTACTCGCCGGCCGACATGGCCGGCAAGAAGTTCCGGGGCGTACCGATCGCCCTTTGGAACACGATGCTCAAGGGGATGGGCGCGATCCCGACCCCGGTCGAGATCTCGGAGATCATGCCGGCGCTGATGACTGGCCTGGTCGAAGGGCAGGAGAATCCGCTCAACAACATCATTGCGCGCAAGATGTACGAGGCCAACAAGTACGTGATGATGACCAGCCACATGGAGAGCGTGCTGGCCGTCTTCGTCAACGAGAAAACCTGGGCGGGCCTGGCGCCTGAAGATCGCAAGCTGATGCAGGAGGCGATGGACGAGATGGGCAAGAAGTCGCTGCAGTGGTACCGTGATTCCGAGGCCAAGGAGATCGCCTTTCTCAAGGAACAAGGCGTAACGATCATCGATCGCAGCAACGGCCTGAAGGTCGACGAGTTCCGCCAGTCGGTGCTCAAGCAGGTCAATGCTGATTACCCGGGCTGGAAGGATTACCTGGCGCGCATCGACGCGATCAAGTAAGCGGCGGATCGTCGGATGACGGGCTTTTGGCGGCGGATCGAACGCCTGAACGAGGTACTGGCCATGTTGGCGCTGGCCTGCCTCGTGTGCCTGCCGTTCCTACAGGTGATCCTGCGCGACTTCTTCTCGGCACCCATCGTGGGTCTCGAGGAGGCGACGCGTTGGGGCCTGATCGGGCTCGTCTACCTGGCGCTGCCGCCGCTGCTCACGCAGGATGGGCAGATCCGCTTTCCCGAACTCGTCAACCTGCCGCCCAGACGGCTTCGTCACGGGCTGGAACGGTTCACGTTGGCACTCGCGGGCCTGGCATTGCGGCGCTGGTCTGGGCCTCGGTCAGTGCGATCGTGCAGAACCACGGTACCCGGACCCCGACGCTGGACATCCCGTTTTGGCTGTTTGCGCTGCCTTTCCTGATCGGGTTGATCCTGACCGCCGTCGGCTGCTTCTGGCTGGCGGTGCGTCGGGCACTGCCGCCTATCGATGGTTCGGCGCCCTCGCCAGAGAACCCCGAATGCTGATCGTCATTGCCCGGAGTCTGGCATGAGTCTGGGCCTGCTCGTCATCGTGGCGTTTTTCGTGCTGTTCCTGCTCGGCGTGCCGGTGGCATTTGCCATCCTGCTGCCATCGATCGCCTACATCCTGTGGAGGGCATTCCGCTGGTCACCGTGTCGCAGCGCGCGCTCTACGCGCTGGACAGCCTTCCGCTGGTCGCGGTGCCGGCGTTCATCTTCGTCGGCAACCTGATGAATGCGGCCGGCATCACCGACAAGCCATGTTTCGCTTGCCGACGTACCAGGTCGGCTGCATGGTGGCCTGGGACAGGTCAACATCTTTGCCAGCCTGATCTTTCCGGTATTTCGCGCCGCGCTGGCCGATGCGTCGGCGGGCTGGGCCGGATCGAGATCCGGGCGATGCGCGACCGCGGCTTTCCGTTGCCGTTCTCCACTGCGGTCACCGGCGCTTCGGCGATCATCGGGCCGATCTTCCCCCGTCCATCCTGGATCATCATCTATGCCTCGGTGGCCTCGGTGTCGACACTGCAGTTGCTGGTGGCCGGCATCCTGCCTGCGTTGAGCAGTGGCCCTGTTGATGCTGACCGTGGCGATCATCGCGCTGCGGCAAAGCGGCGGGCCGAACGCTGGCCAACGTTCGGCGAATTGATGCGGCGCTGGGGCCCGCCCCGCCTGCCTTGCTCGCACCGGTGACCCTGATCGGCAGCATGCTCTCGGGCAGCTTCACGCCGACCGAGGCCTCGGCCGTGGCGGTCGTCTACTGTTTGCCGGCGGCCTCTTCTACTACTGCGACATGAATCCGGTCACCATCCGCCAGGCGGCGGCCGAGACAGGCAGCACCGCGGCGATCCGTTCATCGTGGCGGCGGCGGCGATGTTCGGCTGGATCCTCGCGGTCGAACAGATTCCGCAGGACTTCGCGAACTGTCTGGCGGGCATTTCCGACAATCCGCTGGTGTTGCTGCTGCTGGTCAACCTGATCTTCTTCGTCGCCGGGATGTTCGTCGATTCGACCACGGCGACGCTGCTGCTGGCGCCCATCATCGCACCGCCGATGGTGGCCGCCGGCGTCGATCCGGTCCACCTTGGCATCGTCGTGATCCTGAACCTGATGATCGGCACCACGACACCCCCGTTCGGGTTGTCGTTGTTCCTGCTCTGCAACATGACGGGCCTGCGCTTTTCGGAGTTGGTGCGGGCCATGCTGCCGTTCTATCCCTGCTCCTCACACTGCTGGTGCTGACGGTCTGGCCGTCGATCAGCCTGCTGATTCCCTCCTGGATATCCTGACCATGAAAACAATCGGATGCATCGGACTGGGCCTGCTGGGCAGCGCGATCGCGCGTCGCCTGCTGCAGGGCGGCTACCGGATAGGTGTGGACATCGACGCAGCCAGGGTCGCCGATCTGGCGGGCTCGGCATCGAGATCGCCCCGTCGCCGGCCGCGCTGGTGGCGTAGTGCGACCTGGTGACGATGTGCGTCACCAGTAACGCGTCGGTCGAGGCGGTGATCGCCGGCGAGAGCGGCCTGCTGGACCGCGGGCAAGGAGGGCCTGGTCATCGTCGATCACTCGACGAGCGGCATCGAACTGACCCGGCGGTTGGCGCAACGGCTGCGCGCCGAGTGCGGCATAAGGTTCGTCGATGCGCCGGTATCCGGCGGACTGACGCCGCACTGGCAGGGCGCCTGTCGTTGATGGCCGGCGGCAGGCGAGGCGGGATACCGAGGCGGTGCGCGAGGTGATGCAGTGCCTGGGGCGCTTCACGGCATGGCGCGGTGGGCGCCGGCCAGGCCACCAAGCTGGTCAACCAGACGCTGGTGTTGCCGACCTATTGCCCGATGGCCGAGGCCTTCCGCCTGGCGCAGGCCTACGGGGTCGAGGCGCTGGCAGATCTTCACAGGCGCTGGAACTCGGACACGCCGGCTCCAACCTGCTGCCGGTGTTGTTTCAGCGGATGAATGACCAGGACTTCGCGCCGCGCGGTTACGCGCGCCAGTTGCTAAAGGACCTCGAGATGCTGCACGAAGCCTCGCGCGCCGGACACCTGGCGATGCCGATGACAAGCCAGGCGCTCACCCTGTTTCGGCTGCTGGTCGCCGGGGGCGGCAGTGAGCTGGACGGCGCCGCCGTGCTGACCGTGCTCCCCGACCCCACCTCGGGTGCCGATGCCTGAGCACCCGGGGCGGCTGTTTACTTCTTGGGTTTCTTCACCGTCTTGGTCTTGGTCACCACGGTGCCGTTTCTCTTGACCTTGGTCTTGGTGACCTCGCGTACCGTGGTCTTGTCATCGTCGTTCTTACTGGTCGTCTCGTTACCGCCACCGGTCTTTCCCGATGGCGAGGTAGCGGGTGGGGGATGATTGTCCGGCGGTGCGGCGTAAGTCGGTACCGCGGTGGCGAGTACCGCGGTCGGGGCGAGCAGCGCGGTACTGGTGATCAGGCCGGCAACCCATAGCGATCGGCGCATCGTGGCTCCTCTGGAAAGTCGCGCATCGGGCGCGGTCCGACCAGCATCTGGCAGGCGTCGCCTCGCGTCTATCCCAGGTTCCGGGGATGGCTCATGATCGATGCTCAGAGGTAGTAGGCGACCAGCGCGATGGCGATGGCCCCCAGGCCGAGGATCCAGGGTAGCTTGCTCGGGCTGCGCGGCGAGTTGACGGTGGTCGTGCTGGCGCCGGAAGTGGCGGCGGCCGGTGCGGCTGCCGCAGGCACCCCGGTTCCAGCGGCGCGGGCGCCGGGCGCCGCACCGTCGGATGGCGCAGCGGCCACGGGTGCCGCGTCGTCCCGCAGGCGCGCGCTGCCGGTCGGCGTGCCCGAGGAGCCGGTGGTCGACGGGGCGGCCGAACCTGCGGTGGCCGATGCCGGCGAGTCGCCGGGTGCGGACGTGCCGCCAGCGCCGCCGCCGCCGCCATCGCGGGGCAGGGCGGCCATGTGCGCTTCGAAGGCCTTGAAGAAATCCTCGGCGATCTTCGAGGCGGCCGAGTCGACGAGGCGCGATCCGACCTGCGCGATCTTGCCCCCGACCTGGGCCTCGGCCGAGTACTTGAGCAAGGTGTCGTCACCCTGCGGGCTCAGCCTGACGATCGCCGATCCCTTGCCGAAGCCGGCCACGCCGCCCTGGCCTTCGAAATTGATCTTGTACGAATCGGGCGGCACGATGTCCACGAGGTCCAGTTTGCCCTTGAACTTCGCATTCACCGGGCCGATCCGCACGCCCATCACGGCCAGGAACTGGTTTTCACCGGTGGCCTCGATCGATTCGCAGCCCTTGATGCAGGCCTTGAGCGTTTCCGGATCGTTCAGGGCGTCCCAGGTCTGCTGCACGGATGCGGGGATGGTTCTTTCACCTTCGAGTTTCATCGCGTCGAATTCCTTTGTTGGAGCGCCTGGCCCAGGTTCGCCAGGCTTTGCAGGTTATGCATGGGAAGAAAGCGGTCGACATGCGGCAGGATGGCCCGGATGCCGGCGGCACGCGGTTCGAACCGCTCGAAGCGCAGCAACGGATTGCTCAGCGCTGAAGTTCGTGATCAGCAAGCCAGCCGGGCGGCCTCACGGCCCAGTTCGCCGTCCTCCTCGCGGTCCAGCCCGTCGGTCACCAGCAGCGTCGCGGCATTGCCGGTCAGCAGGCGGCGTGCCCACTCGCGGTTGAATCGTCGCAGGTTCGAGGCGATGCGGGTGCCACCACGCCAGTCTGCCACAGCGGCGTCGCATCGGGCCAGCGCCTCGTCCGGGTCGCGATGGCGCAGGTGGCGGGTGATGTTGGTGAGGCGGGTGCCGAACACCAGCACGTGCACCCGCGGCAGGCGCTGCATCAGGCCGTGCGCGAAGTTCAGGAACAGGCGCGTGTAGGTTTCCATCGAGCCCGAGATGTCCAGCAGGATCACCAGCGGCGGTGGCTTGCGCTGCGCGGCCGAACGCACCGGGCGGATCGAATCGGGGACGCGGCTGGCCATTTGCAGCGTGCGCCGCAGATCGATCCGGCCGCGGGCGGCCGGGGCAAGCCGCCGGCTGAGCACCGGGCGCAGCGGCAACTCGATCAGGCGGGCCAGACGCTGGGCCTGGGCGAATTCCTCGGCGCTCATCTGCGCAAAGTCTGCCTTTTGCAGTTTCTCGCGATCGGAGAATGTCATGATCGCGTCGAACTGCATCTGCTCATCGTCTTGCGGATTGCGTGCCGGCGGCCGGTGCCTCGGCCGATGGTCGGCCTGCAACGCCTCTTCGAGCCGTCGCGGCCGTTGCGCCGCCTCGTCCCGGGCGCCGCGCCCGTCGACCTTGGGCAGAGCCATGTACATCATGCGTTCGAGCAGCTTGGGGTCGCGCCAGAACGCTTCGAACGCCGCATCGAACAGCAGCTGTTGATCCTGGCGGTCGGTCAGGACCGCGGCCAGCGCCGCCCGCACATCATCGCGACGGCGGATGCCGACCACTTCGAGCGCCGCGATCGCGCCCAGGATCCGGTCGGTCCCCACCGGCAGGCCGGCGGCCCGCAGCACCCGCCCGAAATGGGCGACATTGTCGGCCATGTGCGCCGGCGGGGGCGCAAGCTGCGATCGGGTGGCGGGGGCGTCGACGGCCATCATCAGTCGAGGATGCGCCGGGCGCGCAGCGTGTCCAGGATCTTGTCCAGGTCGCCGTTCTGCATCCGCGCGATGTCGTCCTGGTACTTGAGCAGCACGCCCAGCGTGTCATTGACGTTGGCCGGATCGAGCTCGATTGCGTTCAGCGCCACCAGCGCGTTGGTCCAATCGATGGTCTCGGCAATACCGGCGGCCTTGAACAGGTCGAGCTTGCGCATCTCCTGGACGAATTCAACGACCTGCACGGCCAGCCGCTCGCCGGCTCCGGGCGCCTTGAGCCGCACGATCGCCAGTTCGCGGGCTGCGTCGGGGTAGTCGACCCACGCGTACAGGCAGCGGCGCTTGAGCGCATCGTGAATCTCGCGGGTGCGATTGGACGTGATGATCACGATCGGCGGATGCGCGGCGCGGATCGTGCCGAGCTCGGGCACCGTGATCTGGAATTCCGACAAGATCTCGAGCAGGAAGGCCTCGAAGGGCTCGTCGGCACGGTCCAACTCGTCGATCAATACCGGGGCCGCGCGGCGGTCAGCGAGCGCAGCAGCGGGCGCTCGATCAGCAACTCGCGCCGGTACAGCGATTGTGCCAGCCGGTCATCGTCGGCCTTGCCACCGGCCTCGGCGAGACGGATCTCGAGCATCTGGCGCGCGACGTTCCACTCGTAGGCGGCCTGCGCGATATCCAGGCCTCGTAGCATTGCAGGCGGATCAGCTCGGTGTCCAGCACTTGCGCCAGTACCTTGGCCACCTCGGTCTTGCCGACCCCGGCCTCGCCTTCGAGCAGCAAGCGGTCGCCGCAGCCGCAATGCCAGCAGCACCGAGGTCGCGAGCCGGCGATCGGCGAGGTAACCCTGTTCGCCCAGGATGGAGACGACATCATCGACCGACGCGAAGTCGGCGGGTTCATGCACTGTAGGTTCGGTCATCGTCGGTCGGGGAGGATGCAATGACAAGCGGGTGGCGGGCATCGTGCGATGCCTGCCACCCGCGCCGGTCGGATGGTCAGCGACCGTTTGCCGCGGCGACGGCCCGACGGGCCATCACGACGATCATCGCCGCGCGGTAGTCGGCCGACGCATGCAGGTCGGCGTTCATGCCGCCTGCATCCAGCTTCACCTTGCTGATCGCCTGCTCGCTGAAGTCGCCAGACAAGGCTTTCTCGAGCTCCGCGCTGCGAAACGCCGTGGCCTTGGCCCCGGTGACCGCCACGCGCACGCCGCCGGCGCCCTTGCTGACCATCACGCCAACCAGCGCGAAGCGCGACGCCTGCTGCTTGTATTTCACGTAGGCGGCCTTCTCGGGCAACGGGAAATGCACCGCCGTGATCATCTCGCCAGGCTCGAGTGTGGTTTCGTAGAGGCCCTTGAAGAAGTCGTCGGCGGCGATCTCGCGCTTGTTCGTGCGCACGGTCGCCCCCAGCCCCAGTACCGCGGCCGGGTAGCAGGCCGCCGGGTCGGCATTGGCCAGCGAGCCGCCGATGGTGCCGGCATTGCGCACCATCTGGTCGCCGATACCGCCGGCCAGTTCGGCCAGCGCCGGCGGCGCCTTGCGGACCTCGGCCGAGCGCCCGACGGCAGCATGGTGGCCATCGCGCCGACGGTGACGCCCTTGCCATCGACGGTGATCTTGTCGAGCCCGCCGATGCCGGCCAGGTCGATCAGTGTTCCCGGTTGAGGCCAGGCGCAGTCGCATCGACTGCACCAGTGCCCTGGCCGCCGGCCAGGTAACGGG
Organism: Burkholderiaceae bacterium; assembly: GCA_041396665.1. Classification (GTDB taxonomy): domain Bacteria; phylum Pseudomonadota; class Gammaproteobacteria; order Burkholderiales; family Burkholderiaceae_E; genus JAUIAI01. Next base: position 40,202 of record JAWKYE010000026.1, on the reverse strand, counting down.
ACTCGGACGTGCAGAGCTTGGCCGCTTCGTCAGCCGAGGCCGGACGATGATATTGGAAGTCGTACATGTTTTCTCTCCGGGTTTCAGGCTGCTTGCAGGGCGCGCCAGACGCGCTCGGGGGTGGCGGGCATCGCGATGTCATCGACCCCAGCGCGTCGGTCAGGGCATTGATGAACGCCGGCGGCGAACCGATCGCGCCGGCCTCGCCGCAGCCCTTGACTCCCAACGGGTTGTGGGTGCAGGCGGTCACGCAGGTGTCGACCGAGAACATCGGCAGATCGTCGGCGCGGGCATCGTGTAGTCCATGTACGAGCCGGTCAGCAGCTGGCCGCTTTCCTTGTCGTACACGCAGCCCTCGAGCATCGCCTGGCCGATGCCCTGGGCCAGGCCGCCATGCACCTGTCCCTCGACGATCATCGGGTTGACGACGTTGCCGAAGTCGTCGACCGCGACAAAACTCATCACCTGGGTCTTGCCGGTGTCGGGGTCGACTTCGACCTCGCACACATAGGAGCCGGCCGGGTAGGTGAAGTTCGTGGGGTCGTAGAACGCGTTCTCGTTCAGGCCCGGCTCGAGCGTCTCGAGCGGGTAGTTGTGCGGCACGTAGGCTGCCAGCGACACCTCGGCGAACGCCAGCTTCTTGTCGGTGCCGGCGACCTTGAACTCGCCATTCTCGAACGTGATGTCCGAGTCGGATGCCTCGAGCAGGTGGGCGGCGATCTTCTTGCCCTTGGCGATGATCTTGTCCACCGCCTTGACGATCGCCGTGCCACCGACCGACAGCGAGCGGCTGCCGTAGGTGCCCATGCCGAACGGCACACGACCGGTATCGCCGTGGACGATCTCGACGTTCTCGACCGGAATGCCCAGCTGACCGGCCACGACCTGCGCGAACGTGGTCTCGTGGCCCTGGCCGTGGTTGTGCGAGCCCGTGAACACGGTGACCGTACCGGTGGGGTGTACCCGGACCTCGCCGGCCTCGAACAGGCCGGCCCGGGCGCCCAGCGCGCCCGCGATGTTCGATGGCGCCAGCCCGCACGCCTCGATGTAGCACGAGTAACCCAGGCCGCGCAGCTTGCCGCGCTTGGCCGACTCTGCCTTGCGGGCTGCAAAGCCGGCGACATCGGCCTTCTGGATGGCCTTGTCGAGCGTCGCCGCGTAATCGCCGATGTCGTAGGTCAGGCCCACCGGCGTGGCATACGGGAACTCGGTGATGAAGTTCTGACGCCGCAGCTCGGCCGGGTCGCGCTTGAGGTCACGCGAGGCCTGCTCGACCAGCCGCTCGACCACGTAGGTGGCTTCGGGACGGCCGGCGCCGCGGTAGGCATCGACCGGCGCGGTATTGGTGAACACCGCCTTGACCTCGCAATAGATCGCCGGGGTCTTGTACTGACCGGCCAGCAGCGTCGCGTACAGGATCGTGGGCACCGACGACGCGAAGGTCGACAGGTAGGCGCCCATGTTGGCGATCGTCTTGATCCGCATCGCCGTGAAGTTGCCCTTGTCGTCCACCGCGAGTTCGGCCTGGGTCACGTGGTCGCGACCGTGGGCGTCGGTCAGGACCGACTCGCTGCGCTCGGCGGTCCACTTGATCGGCCTGCCGACCCGTTTGGAGGCCCACACCAGTGCGGTTTCCTCGGGGTATAGGAAGATCTTCGAGCCAAAGCCGCCGCCGACGTCCGGGGCGATCACGCGCACCTTGGATTCGGGCAGACCGAGCACGAACGCACACATCAGCAGGCGCTCGACGTGTGGGTTCTGATTGGCCACGTAAAGCGTGTAGCTGTCGTCATGCTTGGAGTAGCTGGCATTGGCCGCCCGCGGCTCCATCGCGTTCGGAATCAGGCGGTTGTTGGCAAAGCTCAGCTTGGTGACATGCGCGGCCTTGGCCATCGCGGCATCGACCGCGGCCTGGTCGCCGTGGCCCCAGTCGTAGCAGACATTGCCCGGCACCTCGTCGTGGACCAGGGTCTCGGACTGGGCCGCGGTGGCGGTATCGGCTACTGCCGGCAACGGCTCGTAGTCGACATCGAGCAATTCGCCGGCATCGCGGGCCTGCAGGTAGGTTTCGGCCACCACGAGCGCGACCGCGTCGCCGACGTGGCGGGCCTTGCCCTGGGCCAGCACCGGGTGGGGCGGCTCCTTCATGGGCTCGCCGTCCTTGCTGTGGATCAGCCAGCCGCAGGGCAGGCCGCCCACCTTGGCCTCGGCCAGGTCGGCGCCGGTGAAGATCTGCAGCACACCGGGGGCGGCCAGCGCCGCCTTGGTGTCGATCGACTTGATGATCGCGTGCGCATGCGGGGAGCGAACGAAGTAGGCGAAGGTCTGGCGGGGCAGCAGCACATCGTCGGTGTACTGGCCGGCGCCCGTCAGAAAACGCTCATCCTCGCGTCGCAGCAGGGACTTGCCTACCGGGGAATTGGACATGTCGGTCATGGGTGCCTCTCTGGTTTTTTGTCGGGGCGTATCGTGGCGTCAGGCCTTGGCCGCAACCTGCTGAACCGCCCGCACGATGTTGTGGTATCCGGTGCAACGGCAGATGTTGCCTTCCAGGCCTTCGCGGATCTCGGCTTCGCTAGGCTTGGGGTTGTCCTCGAGCAGCTTGACCGCGGACATCACCATGCCGGGCGTGCAAAAGCCGCACTGCAGCGCGTGGCATTCCTTGAATGCCTGCTGCATCGGATGCATCTCGCCGTTCGCCAGCCCTTCGATCGTCGTGATGTCGGCGCCCTGGGCCTGGACCGCCAGCATCGAGCAGGCCTTGACGGCGCGCCCGTTCATGTGCACGGTGCAGGCGCCGCACTGGGCGGTGTCGCATCCCACGTGGGTGCCGGTCAGTTCGAGGTTCTCGCGGATCAGCTGGACGAGCAAGGTTCGCGGATCGATCGATACCGTCAACGGCTTGCCGTTCACCGTCAACTGGACGGTAGTTTGCATGTCTTCCTCCTGGGCGAATGGTCTTCGGAATGTTACGGTCCCCTGGTGAAGCGGACATTCGGAATCCGGTGCATCATGGGGGCATTGGACAGGCCATCATCGATGACGATCGGCTACCGGGAAGCTACCGCTCCCCTGGCCGGCTGACAAGTCGGTCGACAGGGCGAGTGTGCCACGTCGGTACGAAGATGTTCAATTCCGGCCCACTTGCCAGGTGCCCCGGCCCGCCAGAGCAAAAGAGCTTGTCGATCGCCAACGGAGTCGAGTTGATGCAGTCCGCCCCCGAAGTCCCTTCCGACCCGCCCGCCGGGGCGCGCAGCAGTGCGGCTGCGCGACGCAACCGTGAGCCGGTGCTGAAGGTGCTCGCCTCATGGGCGGCGTCGGGCGAGCGGGTACTGGAAATCGCCAGCGGCACCGGCGAGCACGTGTTGCACTTCGCGACGGCGATGCCGGCGGTGGCGTTCCAGCCGTCCGATCCCGATCCGGCCGCCCGCGCCTCGATAGACGCGTGGCGCCAGGCCGCTGGCCTTGCCAACGTCGCGCCGGCACTGGACCTGGACGTGGGCAGGCGCCCCTGGCCGGTCGAGCCACCCGATCTGGTCCTGTGCCTGAACATGATCCACATCGCCCCGTGGCAGGCGGCGATCGATCTGTTTGCGGGCGCCTCGCAGGTCTTGGACGCGGGCGGTCGTCTGCTGCTGTACGGACCCTTCCTGCAGCGGGAGGTGCCCACGGCCCCCGGCAATCTGGCCTTCGATGCCGACCTGCGGGCGCGCAACCCGCAGTGGGGCCTGCGGGACCTGGCCGATGTCAGGGCGTTGGCCACGGCGGCCGGCATGGGCGCCCCCCGGGTGGTGCCGATGCCGGCCAACAACCTGCTCGTCGCCTGGGTAAAAGGCTGACGCGGCGGGACGGCGCCGGAAAGATCAGATCACCGACGCGGTGCAGCCATCCATCGGGATGATCGCGCCCGAGACGTAGCTGGCCAGGTCGCTCGCCAGGAAGGCGGCGACCTGGGCCACTTCGTGCGGTTCGGCCATCCGGCCCATCGGGATCCCGGCCAGGGCCTCGGCGGCCAGTTCGTCTATCGGCCTCCCGGTGGTTCGGGCGGCCGCCTGCAGGCCCTGGGCCACCCGCCCGGTGCGGGTCAGCCCCGGGTTGATGCCGTTGACCCTGACCCCGCGGTCGGCGTAGGCCCGCGCGAAGCCCACGGTGGCGAGCATCAGCGCGGCATTGGCCGCCCCGCCGGCGATGTGCAACGCGCCGGCCCGCCGGCCGCCCTGGCCGATGATGTTGACGATGCTGCCCCGGCCGCGCGCGGCCATCCGGCGGGCGACCGGCTCCATCATGTGCACGCCGGGAAAATACTTGGCCTCGATGCCCTGCAAAAAAGCCGCCGGCCCCAGTTCTTCGGGGCCGTAGCGACGGGCGGCCCCCGCCGCGTGCACGAGGATGGCGATCGGCCCGACATCGCGCTCGATCCGCTCGATCAACCCGGCCGCCTGTTGTCCGTCCGACAGGTCGGCGGATCGCCACTCGACCTGGTAACCGTGGCTGCGCAGACTGTCGCAGGCGGCCACCAGTGCGGCCTCCTGGCGGGCGACCAGCACGACCCGGGCGCCACAGGCGGCGAGCGTGCGCGCGCAGGCCAGGCCTATGCCCTTGCTGGCGCCGGTGATCACGGCGATCACGGACGGATCGAATTCGATTTTCAAAGCAGATTCCTCCCGGGAGGTGGTGGCGCAGGATGCCACGCGGCGCCGATGACGAATAGCCTGGGCCGCTGCGGTAAAGTAGCAGGCTGGCGACTGTCGATCGAACGAGGAGACACCATGCAGAGCTACGATGTGACCGACTGGGGCAAACCGCTGCAAAAGGCGGTACGCGAAACCCCCGAGCCCACCGGCACCCAGGTCCTGGTCAAGGTCAAGTATTGCGGCATCTGCCACAGCGACGTGCACATCCGCGATGGCTACTTCGACATGGGCGGGGGCAAGAAGTTCCACATGGCCGACCGCGGGATGAAGCCGCCGATCACGATGGGCCACGAGCCCTTCGGGACCGCCGTCAAGGCCGGCCCGCAGGCCGGCAAGGTCGAGATCGGCCGCGACTACCTGGTCTATCCCTGGACCGGCTGCGGCCAGTGCCGCGCCTGCGCCGACGGCATGGACAACTGGTGCTCGGCGCCCCGTTACCTGGGCATCCAGCAACCGGGCGGCTACGCCCAGTACCTGCTGGCCCCCGATGCCCGCTACCTGGTCGACGCCACCGGCATCGATCCGACCTTCGCGCCGGTGCTGGCCTGCTCGGGCCTGACCACCTACAGCGCGGTGCGCAAGCTGATGCCGCTCAAGCCGACCGACTGGGTGCTGGTGCTCGGGGCCGGCGGCCTGGGGCTGATGGCGATCGCGATGCTCAAGGCGCTGGGGCATCAGAACATCGCGCTGGCCGACATCGACGAGAACAAGTTCCGGGCGGCCCGCGAGATGGGCGCCACGGTCACGGTCAACCCGTCATCGGCCGAGGCGCTGGCGACGCTGCAGGCCCTCGAGGGCGGGGTGGCCGGTGCGGTCGACCTGGTCGGCATGACGCAGACCGCCCAACTGGCCCAGGGCGTGTTGCGCAAGGGCGGCCGCTACGTCGTCTGCGGGCTGTACGGTGGTGAGGTCACGCTGTCGCTGGTCGGGCTGGCGCAACGGGCGATGACCGTGCAGGGCTCGTACGTTGGCTCGCTGGCCGAACTGCACGAGGTGGTCGCGCTGGCGCAGGGGGGCAAGCTCAAATCGATCCCGGTCGAGACCGTCGGACTCGAGCAGGTGTCCGAGGTGCTGGATCAGCTCAAGGCCGGCACCATCGTTGGCCGGCGCGTCGCCCGGATCGACTGACGTCGCGATTCTATTGCCTGGAGATCGATCGATGGCCGCGTTTCAGACACTCGACATGGGGCTTGGCGAAACCCTGGAGATGCTGCGCGATTCGGTCGCGCAGTTCGCCGCCGACGAGATCGCGCCGCGGGCGGCGCAGATCGACGCCGACAACCAGTTCCCGCCCGACCTGTGGGCCAAGCTGGGCGCGCTCGGTCTGCACGGCATGACGATCGCCGAGCGATACGGCGGCTCCGAGGCCGGGTATCTCGCCCACATCATCGCGATGGAGGAGGTGTCGCGCGCATCAGCGGCGGTCGGCCTGTCGTACGGCGCGCACTCGAATCTTTGCATCAACCAGATCAACCGCAACGGCACCGACGCCCAGAAGGACAAGTACCTGCCGGCGCTGGTCGCCGGCGAGGCGGTAGGCGCGCTGGCGATGTCCGAACCCGATGCCGGCTCCGATGTCGTGTCGATGAAGCTGCGTGCCGAGCGGCGCGGCGACCACTATGTGCTCAACGGCTCGAAGATGTGGATCACCAACGGCGGTGATGCCGACACACTGGTCGTCTACGCCAAGACCGACCCGAACGGTGGCGCGCGCGGCATGACGGCCTTCATCGTCGAGAAGGGCATGACGGGCTTTTCGCACGGCAGGCACCTGGACAAGCTGGGCATGCGCGGCTCGAACACCTACCCGCTGTTCTTCGACGATTGCGCGGTGCCCGCCGAGAACGTGCTGGGCGGCGAGGGCAATGGCGCCAAGGTGCTGATGAGCGGCCTGGACTACGAGCGCGCGGTGCTGTCCGGCGGGCCGCTGGGCATCATGGCGGCCTGCATGGACGTAGTCCTGCCCTACGTACACGAGCGCAGGCAGTTCGGCTCGGCGATCGGCGAGTTCCAGCTGATGCAGGGCAAGATGGCCGACATGTACAGCACCTGGATGGCCACCCGTGCCTATGTCTACGCGGTCGGCAGGGCCTGTGACAGCCAGGCTCATTCGCGCACACTGCGCAAGGATGCCGCCGGCGCCATCCTGTTCTCGGCCGAGAAAGCGACCTGGATGGCCGGCGAGGCGATCCAGACCCTGGGCGGCAACGGCTACATCAATGACTACCCGACCGGGCGGTTGTGGCGCGACGCGAAGTTGTACGAGATCGGTGCCGGCACCTCCGAGATCCGCCGGATGCTGATCGGGCGCGAGTTGTACGGGGAAACCGCGTGACCGTGTCCGGCCACGGGTTCCGAAGCGGGCGCGAGGATCGCTGGCTCGACGACTATGTGCCGGGCAATGTGCACGAACTGGGTGAAATCACGGTCTCGCAGCACGAGATCATCGAGTTCGCCAGCCGCTTCGATCCGCAGCCGTTCCACGTCGATGAAAAGGCGGCCGCCGATACGATCTTTGGCGGCATCATCGCCAGTGGCTGGCATACCGCGGCGCTCGTGATGCGCGTGCTGGTCGATCACTACCTGTCCAGCGTCGCCAGCCTGAGTTCGCCGGGGATAGACGAATTACGCTGGCTGCAGCCGGTGCGCCCCGGCGAGCGCCTGGCACTGCGGGCCACGGTGCTCGGCGCGCGGGTGTCGCGTTCCAAGCCCGATCGCGGGCTGGTGCAGTCGCTGTTCGAATTGCGCCGCGTCGACGACGACGAACCCGTGATGACGATGAAGGCCCTGAACCTGTTCGCCTGCCGCCCCGGCACGCAGGCGGCATCCCCAAGTGACCAACCGACGAGGAAATCATGAAAGCAGCCGTATTGCGCGAGGTAGGCAAGCCCTGAGCATCGAGGACGTGCAGATCCACAAACCCAAGGGTCACGAGGTCCTGATCAAGACCTCGGCGGTGGGGGTCTGTCATTCCGACCTGCATTTCATCGACGGCCTGTATAAATACCCGCTGCCGACCGTGCCCGGGCACGAGTCGTCGGGCATCGTCGAGGCCGTGGGCCCCGAGGTGCGAACGGTCAAACCAGGTGACCGGGTGATCACCTGCCTGTCCGCCTACTGCGGCCATTGCGCCCACTGCCTGACCGGCCGGATGTCGCTTTGCATCAGCCCCGAGACCAAGCGCGGCAAGGACGAGCCCGCGCGCCTGGCCGCGAGCACCGGCGACATGACGCAGTTCCTGAACCTGTCGTCGTTCGCCGAGCAGATGCTGATCCACGAGCACGCGTGCGTGGCGATCCACGAGGAGATCGGCATGGATCGCGCTGCGCTGATCGGCTGCGCGGTGATGACCGGCGTCGGCGCGGTGATGCACACCGCCAAGGTTCGCCCGGGCGATACCGTTGCGATCATCGGCTGCGGCGGCATCGGCCTGTCGGCGGTCAACGGCGCGGCGATCGCCGGCGCCGGGCGCATCATCGCGATCGACCGGGTGGCTTCCAAGCTGGAACTGGCCAAGGCGTTCGGCGCGACCGACGTGATCAACGCGGCCGATGTCGACGCGGTCGAGGCGGTGATCGAGATGACCCGGGGCGGGGTCGACTTCAGCTTCGAGGCGATCGGCCTCAAGGCCACCGCCGAGCAGGCGTTCCGGATGCTGGCCCGCGGCGGCACCGCCACCGTGATCGGCATGATCCCGCCCGGGGTCAAGGTCGAGGTCGAGGGGCGCGACCTGCTGGGCGAGAAGCGCCTGCAGGGCTCGATGATGGGCTCCAACCACTTCCCGGTCGACATGCCCAGGCTGGTGAGCTTTTACCGCCAGGGCAAGCTCAGCTGGACGAACTGATCTCGCGCCGGCTCAAGCTCGAGCAGATCAACGAGGCGGTCGAGGAGTTGCGCCGGGGCGAACTGGCCCGCTCGGTGATCATGTTCGACTGAACACGCCGGATCCGGGCGCCGCGAGACTGCGCGGCGCCCCGGTTTTGCTCGCGGCCGTCAGGGCACCAGGATGTTGAACATCGAATCGAAGGTGTCCATCAGGTCGAACAGCTGACCGATGGCGGCGGTATCGCCGTCGTGGGGCACGTCGCCGGCCGCCAGCGACTCGGCAAAGCTGCGACCGCTGTTCACCAGTTGTGCCAACTGCACGCGGCTGGTCTTGATGTGCGCGGCCGCGGCCTTGCCGTGACTGCCCTCGTTGTGACTGAGCGCCGAGTGGCTCAGCAGCAGCTTGCGCGTGACCTTTTCGTCGGTCACCGACCAGTCGAGCTTGAGCCGCATGTCCTCGGCGCGCGGGCCGTTGATGCGGATCGCGATGAAGTCCAGCACCATGTCCAGCGGCATCATCGAGATCACCCGCGGCGAGAACATGCCGGCCCCGCCGGCCCGCGACGGCGGCGCACCCAGGCGCAACTCCTTGGCCCCCAGCAGGTAGGCATTGCGCCAGGTCGAGGATTCGGCCTGGTAGCCCATCTGCTCCATCGCGTCGGCGCACAGATGACGGGCCGTCATGTTCTGGCCATCGGCAAAGATCACGTGCTGCAACACCTGCACCACCCAGCGGTAGTCGCCGCGCTCGAAGTCGTCCCGGGCGCGCGTCAGGACGGCGTCGGGGCCGCCCATGTACTCGAGGTAGCGCACCGCGGCCTTCTCGGGTGGCAGCGGGTTGAGGTTGGCCGGGCGGCCGTCGTAGGGCCCCAGGTAGTGGGCATAGATCGCGCGCACGTTGTGCGCCAGCGCGCCGTAGTAGGGGCGCGCGTGCCAGCTTGGCGCGATCGAGGCCGGCATGCTGATCTGGTCGGCGATCTCGTCGGGCGTCATGCCGTGGCTCATCATGCGCAGCGTCTGGTCGTGCAGGTAGCGGTACATGTCGCGCTGCTCGGCGATGAAGCGCCGGATCCGCTCCTGGCCCCAGGTCGGCCAGTGGTGCTGGGCGATGACGACGTCGGTGTCGTCGACGAATTGTTCGAGCGCCAGGTCCAGGTACTTGGACCAGCCGAGGGAGTCGCGGGTCTTGGCGCCCCGGATCGGGCACAGGTTATGCATCGTGTGGCAACCGTTCTCGGCCAGGTTGAGCACCCGGTGATCGGGAAAGAAGAAATTCATCTCCGCCGGCGCCTCGGTTTCCGGGGTCAGCTGGAAGACGATCTTGACGCCGTCGATCTCGTGGGTTTCGATCGGCTCGCGGATCACCCAGGTGGGCGCGATCAGGCTGGCCGTGCCGCGCCCGATCGCCTTACCCAGGCCGCTGTCGATGTGCGAGCGCGGACCCGGCTCGAGCGTCGGGCCGAACTGGAACATCGAGCGGCGCCGCATCGGCACCCCGGCGAGCATGGTTTCGGCAATCGCTGCCTGCAGGAAGCCGTCGGGCGCGATCACCTGCACCTGGCCGCTGGCGACGTCGGCGGCGCTGATCACGCCCTCGACGCCGCCGAAGTGATCGGTGTGGCTGTGGCTGTAGATCACCGCGCGGATCGGCCGATCGCCCCGGTGCTCCCGGTACAGCGCCAGTGCGGCGGTGGCGTTCTCGCAGAAGGTCAGCGGATCGATCAGGATCACGCCGGTCTTGCTCTCGATGATCGTCAGGTTGGCCAGGTCGAACCCGCGCACCTGGTACATACCCGGTACGACCTCGAACAGGCCGTGCAGCCGGTTCAGCCGCGCCTGGCGCCAGAGGCTGGGGTTGACGGTGTCGGGCGAGATCTCCTCTTCCAGAAACCGGTAGAACGACAGGTCCCAGACGGCCTGGCCGTTTTTGCCCTCGATCCGGGCATCGGGAATCGTGCCAACGAAGCCGCGCTGGGCATCGTCGAAGCAACTGGTGTCCGAGTAGTCGAGTTCCGGACCGAACGCGGCATTGGCCTCGCAGGTGAATCGGGTGGCCGGGCGCATCGGCTTGTCGGCGGGGGGGGTCTGTTGGCTCATGGACTTATCCTGTCTGTATGGCGGGTTCGTCGGTGGCGCCGTCGGCGCTGCGAACATTATTGCAGGCCGGTGGCGATGGCTCGTGGCGACGCCCGATACGGACTTTTTGCGCAATCGGGCCGCTTGTGACACTCTAGCGGATGCGCCGTGGGTCGCCCGGTGCAATGCGCTGTCGGCGGCCAATGGCACGGGATCCCGAGGGTCTTATGCGAGTGCTGAAGATTGACATCAGCGGCATTCCCCAGATGTGGATAGGCATCGAGGAAGCCGCCCGCTACTATGCCACCGAGTCGGTGGCCTACACGCTTGGCGATCCGTTCTGTCGCCTGCGGGGGGGCACATCGCGCCTCACCGGCCGTCGCTCGCAACTGGACATCCACCCGATCATGGCCGTGCACGGCCATTCGATGGCGCATCGGCTGCTCAATGCGTCGCCGCGCCTGACCCGCTTCAATCACAAGTTGTTCCGGCGCGATCGCAACCTGTGCGCCTACTGTGGCCAGGCCTATCCGGACGCCGGCCTCGAGCGTGAGCACGTGCTGCCCTACAGCCGGGGCGGCACCGACCACTGGATGAATGTCGTCACCTCGTGCCGCTCGTGCAACCAGCGCAAGGCCAGTCGCACCCCCGAAGAGGCGAACATGCCGCTGCTCTACCTGCCCTACGTGCCCAGCCGCTGGGAAGACCTGATCCTGCAGGCACGTTCGGGCCACATACTGGGCGACCAGATGAACTTCCTGCTGGCCGGCCTGCCGGCCAGTTCACGCCTGATCCCCTGACGAGCAGCCAACATGCAGATCGATGTTTCCAATAAGCGGGTAATCGTCACCGGCGCCAGCCGCGGCATCGGCCTGGCGATTGCCGAGGGTTTTGCCCGCGCGCGGGCATAAGGATTTCCATCTGCGCGCGGGGCGAGGCCGGCCTCAAGGCCGCCGCGAAGCAGCTTGCGGTCGCCGGGGCCGGTTCGCCGGTCACTCGATGCGCTGCGACGCTGCCGAGCCCGAACCGCTCAAGGCCTACATCAGCGCGGCCGCGTCTGCGATGGGCGGCATCGACATCCTCGTGAACAACGCCTCCGGGTTCGGTCACGCAGCGACGACGAGGCCGGCTGGGCGCTGAGCGTCGACGTGGACCTGATGGCCACGGTGCGGGCCAGTTGGGCGGCAGTCGAGCATCTCCAGGGAAGAGCCGCGGCAACATCGTCACGTCTCGTCGATCTCGGGTTTCCGGAAAGCCAGCGCACGCCCCGGCCTATGGGGCGGTGAAAGCCGCGCTGATTCAGCATACGATGACCCAGGCGGCGCAGTACGCGGCCGACGGCGTGCGGGTCAACTGTGTCGCCCCGGGCTCGATCGAATTCCCGGGCGGGGTCTGGGACCAGGCGCGCCAGGCCAACCCAGCGCTGTACGAGCGCACGCTCAAGTCGATTCCGTTCGGCCGCATGGGACGGGCGACGAGGTCGCCAACCTGGTGTTGTTCCTGGCCAGCCTAGGCCAGCTGGATCACCGCCGGGCAGGCGTTTCGGTCGATGGCGGGCAGTTGCTGGGCTGAGCCCGTGGTTGGCCAGCGCGGGCGCCCCAGGCCGCGACGCCGTTGGCGATTCGGGCTGTCCGATCGCCTCGAGCAGCATGGCCACCAGCGCCTGGCGGCCATGGCTGGTGCGCTCGAGTAGCGCCACCTGGCGGGTCAGCGGCGGGTCGCCGAACATCACCGCCCGCACGCCGGCCGGCAACCAGCCGGTGGCCGCCGCCGGCACCACCGACACGCCCAGGCCGGCCTGCACCAGTGCCAGCACCGCATCCAGCGTGCCGATCTCCATCGCCGATTCGATCTGCAGGTGCTGGCGCAGCAGGGCCTGGTCGATCAGCCGCGACAGGCGCGCCTCGCGCGCGAAACGCAGGTAGGGGTTGGCCCGCAGGATATCGGCCGCCTGCGTGCCGTCTGCGCTGGTGGGCGCGATCACCCACAGGGTTCGCGGGCCAGCAGTGCGCCCGCCATTCGGGCCGACCCGTCAGGTCGGGCTCGCTGATGACCTTGCGCAGTCGAGCAGGCCGTCGGCCAATTGGGCTTCCAGTTCGTGGGACAGCCCGGTCTGCGAACGAATCCGCAGTTCGCTGCTTGCGCACGTGTCCTGCAGCCGCCGCAGCATGAGCGCCATGTAGGTTGCCACGCACGAGTGCACGGCGCCGACGCGCAGCAGCGGATCCGCGTTGGTGGCGTTGGTGGCCTCGCGCAGCCGCTCCCCGTACTGCAGCAGGTCGCGCCCAGTTGACCAGCAGGCGGCCGTCCGCGGTCAGGCGGGGAGGGCGGCGCTGGCGATCGAACGGGCCTGGCCGACCTCGCGCTCGAGCTGGCTCATCTGCAGGCCTGACCCGCAAAGCGACAGGTCGACGACCACGCCGCCGCCACGAAGCTGCCGTAATCGGCGATCGCCACCAGCGTTGCAAGGCTCTTCAGGTCCATCCTTTAACTTTACTTATTCAAAAGATATTTGCAAGTTGATTTGTGATTAAGAAAGTTCTGTCAATGTGCCGATCGGAAAGCCGAGGCCGCACCGGCCAGATCACCGGTCCAGCTGGCGTCGGTGGCGGATGCGGAATGGGTCATCTTCTCGCTCGAGCAGCAAGATCACGTGCCAGTCGTACACCTGCTGGATCGGCATCGCATCGTCCCGTGGCTGCGAGCGGCTGCAGTCTTCATGGCCGACGCCTGGCGGCGATTGGCAGCCGGGCGCTGATCACCGCCGGAGGTTTACCAGCGCCGAGGCGCTGTACTCTCGGCGCATGGCCGACAGCCGCGGTCGTCTGCTGGTGGTGATTCGCCGGTCAGCCGGACAACTGGGCGTTCCAGGACCCAACCAGGTGGCGGCGTTCGTGCGCGCCAGCCACCGCGCGATGCCCTGGCGAATCGCTGGGCTCGACCTTTGCAAGGCTCTGGCAGCAGGCGCAGCAATCACCCCGCCAGCCGGTCCACCTGGCGTTGCCGGCCGATGTCCTCGATGCCGAGCCACCGGCCGCCCGGCTGGCCGTACGCCCGCCCGCCGCGGGCGCGCCCGACCGCAGGCAGTGGATGCACTGCTGGCCCGGTTGCAGGCGGCCAGCCGCCCGCTGATCCTGGCCGGGCCGCAGCTTTGCGGTGCCTGGCAGGCGCAGTCGCTACGCGACGCGCAGCAGGCGCTCGGCGTGCCGGTGGTGCCCATGACCAGCCCTCGTGGGCTGCGCGATCGCTGGGCGGCTTTGCCGGCTGCCTGGACCAGGCCGACCTGCTGGTCTTGTTGGGCAAGCGGGCCGATTTCACCGTCAACTTCCTGCGCCCGGGCGGGTCGGACATCGTCGTGGTCAACGGGGATGCCGACCTCATCGCCCAGGCTGTGCGGGCGGCACCGGGTCGTGTCCGGCAGGTGCTGCAGGCCGATCCGGCGCAGGTGCTGGGCCGACTGGCCGCGGCTGCGACGCGGCCTGCCGGTCCCGCCGACTGGTCCGACCAGGTCGGGTCGGCCTTGGCCTCGCGGCGCCTGACCGGCGCCGAGCCCGGGTTCGTCAGGGGCCTGCGCAGCATCAACGACTGGTTGGCCCGCCAGCCCAATCCGCTGGTCGTCATCGATGGCGGCGAATTCGGCCAGTGGTCGCAGGCGTTCGTGCAGGCACCGCGGCGGGTCATCAACGGGGTGTCGGGGGCCATCGGCGGGGGCATCGCCTATGCGATCGGCGCCAGCCTGGCCGACCCGGGCGCGCAGGTGTTGTTGCTGATGGGCGATGGCACCAGCGGTTTCCACCTGGGCGAATTCGATACCGCGGTGCGGGCCGGTGCGGCATTCACCACGGTGATCGGCAACGACAGTTGTTGGAACGCCGAGCGCCAGATCCAGATCCGCGACTACGGCGAGGAGCGGCAGATCGGCTGCATGCTCAATCCGCTGACCCGCTACGACCAGGCGGTGGTGGCACTGGGGGGCACGGTGCGCTGGTCGAGGCCGACGATCAACTGGGCGCGGCGCTCGATGCCGCGCACGCCTCGAGCCTGCCGGCCTGCATCGACTGGCGGATCGACAGGGCGCCGGCGCCGGTTTTTGCCGCCGCGGGCCAGGCGGGCTCCGGACACTGAAGACAACGGGAAACGGACACGATGGACGAGGCAAAGACAAACGACGAGACGGGCGGCGCGGCGCCCGCTGCCCCGGGTCGACAGTTGTCGGTACGGGTCTGGCGCGGGCGTGGCGAGCAGGGCGCATTCGTCCAGTACCAGGTGCCGGCCCGCGACAACCAGACGGTGCTGGATGTCGTGACTGAGGTGCAGCGACGCCACGAGCCGTCGCTGGCCTACCGGTTTGCCTGCCGGGTCGGGGTGTGCGGATCGTGCGCGATGACCGTCAACGGCGTGCCGCGCTGGACCTGCCGCACGCACGTGAAGAAGGTGTTACGCGACGGCGAGACGATCACCATCGAGCCGCTGCGCAACCTGCCACGGATCAAGGACCTGGTCTGCGACATGACCGTGTTCTTCGACAAGTGGCACAAGGCGGGCGGGCGCTTCGAAGGCAGCCGCACCCGTCACGAGGACCTCGAGCCCGTCAATCCGCTGAGTAAGCCACGCAAGGCGGTCGATGCGGCGATCGAATGCATCAACTGCGCCGTCTGCTACAGCGCCTGCGATGTCGTCGCCTGGAAGCCCGACTACCTGGGACCGGCCGCGCTCAACCGGGCGTGGACGCTGCACAACGACGCCCGCCACGCCGAGCGCCCGGCGCTGCTCGACAAGGTGCTGGCCGAAGGCGGGTGTGGCAGCTGCCACACCCAGGGCCAGTGCGTGAAGCACTGCCCGGTCGAACTGTCGCCGACCGGCAGCATTGCCGGCCTCAAGCGGGCCGGGTTCTGGCGCACACTGGGTCGCAAGGAGGCGTGATGGGCGAGTTGCTCGAAGCTCGGTTGTTTCTGCTGCAACGGGTCACGGCAATGCTGTTGGCCCCGCTGGTCCTGGTCCACCTGGTGGTGATGCTGTATGCCGTGCACGGCGGCCTGAGCGCCGCCGAGATCCTCTCGCGCACCCAGGGCAGCGTGGCCTGGGCGCTCTTTTACGGCGTGTTCGTGCTGGCGGTGGCCCTGCATGCGCCGATCGGGCTGCGCAGCATCCTGCGCGAGTGGACATCGATGTCTGCGTCCACCGCGCTGACCGTGAGCGGCCTGTTCGGGCTGGTGCTGCTGGTGCTGGGGCTGCGCGCCGTCTGGGCGGTGACCGCATGAGCCGGCATACCGAACGCGGCTACTTCGCCTTTGTCGCGCACCGGGTCTCGGGCCTGGCGTTGGCGGCCTTCCTGCCGTTTCACTTCCTGCTGCTGGGCAGTGCGCTGCGTGGCGAGCAGGCGCTGGACGGTCTGCTGCACTGGGCCGACACACCGCTGGTCAAGATCGCCGAGTGGGGGCTGGTGGCGTTACTCACCTTGCACCTCGTGTTCGGCCTGCGGCTGCTGATGATCGAGTTCGGCCCGGTGAAGGCGCCGGCCGACCTGCGCCTGCGCTGGGTCATTCCGGGCACGATCCTCGCCTTCGTGGTCGGCACCAGTTTCGTGCTGATCGGCACCCTGAACTGAATAGGCCTCGCATGAACATCGAGCAACACCAGACCGACATCCTGATCCTGGGCACCGGGGGCGCCGGCCTGTTTGCCGCCCTGCATGCCAAGCAGGCCAATGCGGACCTGAAGGTCACGCTGGCGGTCAAGGGCCTGCTGGGCAAGTGTGGCTGCACGCGCATGGTCCAGGGCGGCTACAACGTCGCGCTGGCCAGCGAGGATTCGGTCGAGCGTCATTTCATGGACACCATCGTCGGCGGCAAGTGGCTGCCCCGCCAGGACCTTGCGTGGCGGCTGTGCGAGACCGCGATCGAGCGGGTGCGCGAACTCGAGAACGAGATCGGCTGCTTTTTCGATCGCAATCCGGACGGCACGCTGCACCAGAAGGCATTCGCCGGGCAGAGCTTCGATCGCACCGTGCACAAGGGCGACCTGACCGGCATCGAGATCATGAACCGGCTGATGGAGCAGGTGATGGCGCTGCAGGTCGAGCAGCTACAGGAGCATCGCGCGATCGAACTGATTCCGGCCAACGATGGATCGGGTATCTCGGGCGTGCTGCTCATCGACATGCGCACCGGGCAATACCGCTTCGTGCAGGCCAAGGCGGTGCTGCTGGCCACCGGCGGCGGCCCGACGATGTACCGCTACCACACGCCGTCGGGCGACAAGACCTGCGACGGCCTGGCGATGGCGCTGCGTTACGGGCTCAGGCTGCGCGACATGGAGATGGTGCAGTTCCATCCGACCGGCCTGCTTGGCGGACCGGACACCCGGATGACGGGCACCGTGCTCGAAGAGGGTCTGCGCGGGGCCGGCGGGTATCTGCTCAACGGCGACGGCAAGCGCTTTATGCACGACTACGATCCGGGCGGCGAGCGCGCGACCCGGGACGTCGTGAGCCGGGCGATCTATGCCGAGATGCGCGCCGGGCGCACGTCGCCGATGGGCGGGGTCTACTTCGAGATGGCGCACCTGGGGCCGGCATCGGTCGCCAAGCGGTTTCCCGGCATGGTCAAGCGTTGCGCCGATTGCGGGTTCGATCTGGCGGCCGGTCGGGTCGAAGTGGTGCCCACCGCCCACTACCTGATGGGCGGGCTGGAATTCAACATCGATTGCTCGACCGCCGAGCCCGGCCTGTTCGCCGCCGGCGAGGATTGTGGCGGCGTGCACGGTGCCAACCGACTCGGCGGCAATGGCGTGGCCAATTCGACCGTGTTCGGCGGCATCGCCGGCGAGACGATGGCGCGCTTCGTGGCCAGCGAAGGTTGTTGGCGCGATCCCGACAAGGCGGCGATAGAGGCCGGCGTGGCCCGGGCCGAGCAACCGTTTGGCCGTACCGCCGGCGATCTGATGGGCTTGCGCGAGCGGCTCTGGCACACGATGTGGGACGACGTGGGCGTGCTGCGCACCCGCGAGGGCATCGCGCGTGGCGACAGCACGGTGCAGGGCTATCAGGCCGACATGCGCCACCTTGGCCTGCCCGACGGGGACCGGGAGTTCAACCTGACCTGGCACGACTGGCTCAATCTGGATAACCTGTTGCTGGTGAGCCGCTCGATCGCCGCCGCGTCGCAGGCGCGCGAGGATTCACGCGGCGCGCATTTTCGCGAAGACTTCCCGCAGACGGGCGACCTGCACACCAGTGCCTACACGCGGGTGTCGCTGACCGACACCGACAGGCTGCAGTCGCTGAACATCGAGATGGTGCCGGTCGAATTTTCGATCGTGAAGCCGGGCGAATCGCTGATCGAGGGCGAGGCCGGCATCGCGGCGCAGCAGGCGGGTGCAGGTGCCCCCGTCCGGTGAGTGGCGCGGCGCCCCTGGGCTGCGCCTCAACGAGGAAACACGATGATTGCCAATGAACGCATCGAGCAAGCGGCCTACGAGATCATGAAGCGGGCGGCGATCGACATTCCCGACGACTATGCCAAGGGCTTGTCGCAGGTGATGAAGAACGAGAAAAACGGTCTGCCGGTCTTCGTGCTCAAGGCCATGTTCGACAACTGGGAAGCGGCCACCGAGGATCGCCGGCCGATGTGCGCCGACACCGGGCTGCCGCGGTACTTCGTCAAGATGGGCGACAACGCCCGTTTCGATGGCGGCTTTACCGGTCTGGAGCGGGCATTGCGCAGCGCCACGGCGCGCGCCACCCAGGACATCCCGCTGCGGCCCAACCGCGTGCACCCGCTGTGGCGCACCGAGCACGGCAACAACGTGGGCATCAATGCGCCCGAGATCGACTGGAGCTTCGAGCCCGGGGTCGACTGGATCGACATCACGACGGTCCACAAGGGCGGCTTGTTCGGCACCGACTACCGGATGCTGTTCCCGGGCGACGGCATCGATGGCATCAAGCGCTTCTTCCTGGACACGATGATCTCGTTCGGCAAGCGCGGACTGGCCTGCCAGCCGGCGATCGTCGGCGTGGGCATCGGCGGTTCCAAGGACACCTGCATGCAGCTTGGCAAGCAGGCCGCCTGCCTGCGCACCGTCGGCGAACGAAACACCGATCCGCGGATCGCCGAACTCGAGGCCGAGCTCAAGGTGCTGGGCAACAGCATCGGCATCGGCGCGATGGGCTTTGCCGGCAATTCGATGGTGGTCGACTGCCATATCGAGGTCGGCTACACCCATACCGGCGGCATGCCGGTGAGCATTCACAGTTTCTGCCTGTCGTCGCGCCGCGCGACCGCGCGCCTGCATGCCGACGGCACCATCACCTATCGCAGTGCGCCGCACTGGTTCACCCCCTACATGAGACGGGAGACAGTCGAATGGAAAGCAACAGCAGCGGCATGACCGAGCGCCACCTGACGCTGCCGGCCAGCCCCGAGGCGCTGGCCGAGCTGCAATGCGGTGACGTCGTCTACCTGAGCGGGCTGGTCTACACCGCGCGCGAAGGGGTTTATCAGAAGGTCCTCAACGACGGAATCGCGCTGCCCGACGGCGTGATGCAGGCGACCAATGCCAACTTTCATTGCTCGCCGGCCGCGGCCCGCCAGGCCGATGGCAGCTTCGTGGTCGGCGGGGTGACCGCCACCGCGAGTTTTCGCTTTTCGAAGTGGATGCCACAGTGGCTGGACCTCACCGGGACCCGGATCGTCATCGGCAAGGGCGGCATGCGCGACGACGACTACAAGCAGGTGCTGGCGCCACGCAACACCGTCTACCTGACCACCGTGGGCTACGGCACCGGCGCGTTGCTGGGGCGCGGGGTCAAGCGGGTGCAGGCGGTGCATTGGCTGGAGGAGTTGGGCATCGCGCAGGCGATGTGGTTGTTCGAGGTCGAGCGGTTCGGCCCGTTCATCGTCGATGGCGATGTGCGCGGCCGCTCGTTGTTCATCGAGCAGGGCGAGCTGATCAACGCGCGGCTGGGCGACCTGTACAAGGGCCTCAGGCCACCCGCACTGCATCGCTACGGCGAAACCGACGATCGCCGCGACGAGTTGATGTGAGCGCAGGGCCGGCGGGGCCGGCCCCCGCCGCTGTCGACAGCCTTGACAAGGCCTGCGCCCGCCGCCTTTGCCGGAGATGTGACCAGGGCCCGGCGGGGCGGGCCGATGGGGCCGGGCCCCGGACGCCGGGACATTCTCGGTTAGGATTTGCCGACAAGTCCAGGGTTCGTCAGGAGAGCAGGGGGTGCGCGAATTCGCCACCGACAAGCGGGGTGCGCCGGCAGGGTCGGCACCGTCCGGGGGCGCGCGATGAGCGGCTCCGATGCCGACCCGCGTGGCCCGCACCTGCCCGCTTCGGTCCGCTACGGCGAACAGGCGGCGGGAGCCAGTGATGCCGCCCGCCAGCTGGCCAGTTCGCCGCTGGCCAATGCGCCTGCTCCGGCCACCCATTCGGTGCTGCGGGGCCTGCAGCCGGTGGCGGACATGGAGGCCGATGCCGTGGCCTTCGCCCACGCGATCGGCGAGGTGCCTTGCTCGCGGGCCAGCCGGGCGCGTTACTTCGCGCTGGTGCGCCAACGGCTGATCGACGCACAGGCGGTCCCGGCCCAACTGGCGCTGGTCGACGTGGTGGCAGCGGTGTTCGACTACGTGATCGACGATCGCCGCCTGCCGGAGGTCGTGCGCCCGATGGTGTGGCGCCTGCAGCAACCGGCGCTGTTGCTGGCGCTGATGGATCCCGGCTACCTGGGCAGCGAGGCGCGTTCGCTACGCAGTCTGATCGAGAACCTGGGGGTCGTGGCCATGACGGTGGGCGAGGACCTGGTGCGCGGTTCGGAACTGCACCGGCGCCTCGAGACCGTGGTGCGGGCAATCGAGATCGTTGCCACCAACCTTTACCGGCGCGTCCGGGTACTCGCCGAGCAGGTCGATCGCGAGTACCGCCGCACCAGTACCAACATGCAGCAACTGGTCGAGCGGATGCAGCGCGAGCGCAGCGTGCTCGAATCGACGCCGGCACGGCGCAACCGGCGCGACTACAGTCGCCGGCCCGGGCGCGAACAGGAGCGGCTGGTCACCGAGCAGTTGGCCGGCCACATACGCCAGCGAACGCGCAACCGGCGCCTGCCCGACTCGGTCAACGCGTTCCTGCAGGACGTCTGGATGCGCTACAGCCGCACGACGCTGCTGCGCGATGGCGAGGACAGCAACGAGTTTCGCAACGCGATGGCGGTGCTCGATGACCTGCTCTGGACGCTCGACGGGGGCGGCGACGCCCCGGTGCGGGCCAAGCTGGCGGCGCGCATCCCCCGGCTGATCGAATCCCTGCACAGGGGCATGCGCCAGATCGGCGAGCGACCCGAGGACCATCAGGATTTCTTCGACGAGTTATTCCTGATCCATCTGCGCCAGTTGCACCGGGTCGGCCGGCTGCGCCCGCCGATGCCAGGGCCGCCCGCCAGGCACCGCCCCCGCCGGGGCGAGCGAGCTGCAGGGCGCCACCTTGTACGACGTGGCACCCTCGGTGCCGGTGCTGGACCAGGCACTGCGGGGGGCACCGGAGCCCTCGTCCGGGCAGCGCGCTGGCGGGCAGCCACCGACTGCCGGGCCCACGACAGCGCCGGCGACCGTGCCCGGTCCGGTGCCCGCTGCGGTGCCCGATGCTGCCGAAGACAGTGTCGCATCCGGGCCGCCCGATTCCTTGCCCCCGGCATTCCCTTACGGCTCCGGCCGCCGCGATCGGTGGCGACAGCGTGGCGTCGTCCCGGCGGGCGACGAGCCGACCCGTTACCGCTCGGATCGGCGGATAGGCGAAACCGCGACCCGGCGCCCGGCCGGGCCGGTGCAGCCGGTGTCGGCGGTCGGGGTCGGGCGCACACGGATCGGGCAGGTCGAGGCGAACCGGCCGAGGCGGCCGTCAATGACGATGACCGGGCAGGCGGGCGATTGCTCGAACTGCTACGCTCGGTCGACTTGAATGATCTGCCGCAACCGGCCCATTTTTCGAACGCGCGGGCGAGCCAGCAGTTCCACCAGCTGGCGCCCGGCCAGTGGCTCGACCATCGGCCCGAGAAAGGCCGGAGCCGGTGCCTGAAGGTGGCCTGGATCAATGATCGTCGCTCGGTCGCGCTGTTGGTACGCCATCCGGACGGGCGGGCGGTGTCGCGGCCGATGAGCGAACTGGCACAGCTGTTCCGGGCCGGGCGCCTGCGGGTGATGCGGGCCTCGGCGGTCGCCTGAGGCAGGGTCAGCGCGGATTGGCGGGCCGCCGTCGACCGGGAAGGTCACCACGTGGTCGG
Organism: Burkholderiaceae bacterium; assembly: GCA_041396665.1. Classification (GTDB taxonomy): domain Bacteria; phylum Pseudomonadota; class Gammaproteobacteria; order Burkholderiales; family Burkholderiaceae_E; genus JAUIAI01. Next base: position 18,323 of record JAWKYE010000026.1, on the reverse strand, counting down.
CCGCGAACCGGATGCCGATATGCTGGCCGATCGCATGGTCATGGTGGCTGGGACCAGTGCCAGCAGCGTGTTGCTGCTGGGCAGTCTGAGCGTACAGGAAGGCGGCGCCGCGAAATGCCTTGCGGATCACCTCGGCGCGCACGCTGCTGCCCTCGTCGTGCACCACGTCATCCGGACGCAGCAGAACCTCCACCCGGTTGAAGGTATCGGCCTGGCGCGAGGCCTGGTCCAGGTCGGCCGGCAACGGGATGGGCAGAACGCCGATCTCGAACTCAGACCGTCCACCCCCGATCATGGCGGATCACGCCGGTCAGGAAGCTTCCTGGCCGACGAAGTCGGCGACCGACCGGGTGGCGGGGCGGTGGTACAACTGGTAGGCGGTGTCCCACTGGGCGATGCGTCCGCTCTCCATCATGCCGATCTGGTCGGCCATCGCGAATGCCTCGTACTGGTCGTGCGTGACCAGAAGTGCCGTGGTGCGGTGACCTTGAGCAGGTCGCGCACCTCCACGCCAGCCGCTCGCGCAGGTCGGGGTCCAGGTTCGAGAACGGTTCGTCCATCAATAGCGCGGCAGGGCGGGGCGCGAGCGCCCTTGCCAGCGCCACCCGCTGTTGCTGGCCGCCGGACAACTCGTGCGGGAACTTGCCGGCCTCGGCGCCCAGACCGACCAGGCTGAGCATCTCGGAGATCCGGTCGTTTTTTCCTCTTCATCCAGCCTGGTCAGGCCGAATGCGATGTTCGGTCACGTCCAGGTGGGGAAACAGCGCGTAATCCTGAAATACCAGGCCGACCGACCGGTGTTCGGGCTCTATCCACCGGGTCGGACCGCAAAGCTCGCGACCGGCCAGCATGATGTGACCACGCTCGGGCGCGACAAAACCGGCGATGCGCGCATCGCCGTCGTCTTGCCGCAGCCCGATTCGCCCAGCAGGCAGCCGATCCGGCTGCGCGCCAGCGAGAATGACAGGCCTTTGAGCACCTCGAGCCGGCCCTGTGGCAAAGGGAATCCCAGGTGCAGGTCCTCGACCAACAGCGTGGGTCCCGGGTTCGACTGTTCATTCATGGAAAGGGACTCAATGACTATAATTCTCATTTTGATTCTATCCGAGGCCAATTCTCACTCGCGCCCGCCGCCGTATGCAGGAACCCGATTGAGCGCAAGCACCCGGATGCCCGTCAACCGACGCCCCCGCACCGGCGTCCTGCCCGGCCTGGCCCGGTCACTGGCGCTGTTCGTGGCCTTGCCGGTGTTGGCGCTGTTCGTTACCGCGGTCGGCATCGGCGCCGATCCCGGCGATTCGCTGGCGCATCTGGTGGGCACGGTGCTGCCTGGGTACCTGTTCACGACCGCCGCACTGTTGCTCATCGTGCTCGTGGTCAGCATGGCCATCGGCGTTCGCTGCGCCTGGCTGGTGGCCGCCTTCGACTTTCCGCTGCGCGGCCCGCTGTCGGTGGCGCTGGTCCTGCCGCTGGCGATGCCGGCGTTTGTCATGGCCTATGCCTACACCGACCTGCTCGATACCACTGGTCCTGGTCCAGGCCGCGCTGCGGGCCTGGACCGGTTGGCATGTCAGGGATTATTGGTTTCCCGATGTCCGCAGTGTCGGCGGGGCGGGGGTTTTTCTGGCGCTGGCGCTCTACCCGTACATCTACCTGATGGCGCGCACCGCGTTTGCCGAGCGGCCGGCAGCGCTCGAGGAGGCCGGCCTGTCGCTGGGCACCAGTCGCGCCCGGCTCTGGTGGCGGGTGGTGCTACCGGTCGCCAGGCCCGCGATCGTCGCCGGCGCCGCGCTGGTGTTGATGGAGACGCTGGCCGACTTCGGGGTCGTCACCTACTTTGCCGTGGACACGTTCACCGCCGGGATCTATCGCGCCTGGCAGGGGCTTGGCGACAAGGTGGCCGCGCCCGGCTGGCGCTGGTGTTGCTGGCCTTCGTCGGCGTGCTCGCCTGGCCGAGCGGCCCAGCGCGGGCGCATGGGCTTTGCGGTGGCGCGCGCGCCGTCATCCGCTGCGCCGACCGCTGCGGGGTGGGCAGGCGCTGCGCGCCACCCTGACTTGCGCGGTGCCACCGCTGCTCGGCTTTTTCCTGCCCGCCGCACTGTTGGCGCAGGGTTGGCTGGCCGATGGCGGTCTGGTCGATCCGCGCCTGGCGCAATGGGTGTTCAACACCGTCCGCCTGGCCGTCATCGGCGCCGCGGTGACGGTCGCGCTGGGCCTGGTGGCGGCCTACGCGATGCGTGCGCGGCCGCACTGGAACACGCGGGCCGCGGTGGCCCTGGCCAGCGGTGGTTACGCGCTGCCGGGCATCGTGCTGGGCATCGGCCTGTTGCTCGTGGCCGGTGTGTTCGATCGCTGGCTCTGGCAACCGCTTTTCGGCCACGCCTTGCTCGCCGGCAGCATCGTGGCGCTGATCTATGCCTACGCGGTGCGCTTTTTCAGCGTCGCCTACCAGGGGCTGGAGGCCGGGTTGCAGCGTATCGGGCGCAACATGGATGACAGTGCGCGCAGCCTGGGCCGCTCGCCATTCGGGCTGCTGCGTGAGGTGCACTGGCCGATCCTGCGGCGCAGCCTCGCGCTCACCGGCCTGTTGGTGATGATCGACTGCCTCAAGGAGTTGCCGGCCACCCTGGTGTTGCGCCCGTTCGATACCGACACGCTGGCGGTCATCGCCTACCAGTTCGCCGCCGACGAGCGTCTCTCGCAGGCCGCTTTGCCATCGCTGATGATCGTCATCGTCGGGGTTCTGCCGGTCTGGCTGCTCAGTCGCACCGCGTTGCGCGGCTAACGCGGATCACCAAGCTGTTGTTTTGGAACGTCTGCCGCCCAGGCGGATGCCCGGTGGCCTGCGGGATGCTATACTCCGCCCCCTTAGGCGCGTAGCTCAGCTGGTTAGAGCACCATCTTGACATGGTGGGGGTCGTTGGTTCGAGTCCAATCGCGCCTACCAGCATTCCACCAACCCGCACACGTATCGGCCTGTCCGAATCCGGAGCCGGCGGCAGGTTGTCCTGTTGCCGGGCGGGGCGGTCCGGGTGCCAGACTCCCGGATTGCCGCGTGGTCAATATTTCCCTGCCAGATGGGTCGGTCAAGCAGTTCCCCGCCCCTGTCACGCCCGCCGACGTTGCCGCCTCTATCGGCGCAGGTCTCGCCAAGGCCGCGATTGCCGCCAGGGTCGACGGCAAGCTCGTCGACCTGTCCTTCCCCATCGAAACCGATACCTCGCTGGCGATCGTCACCGACAGGGACGGCGACGGCCTGGAGATCATCCGGCATTCGAGCGCACACCTGCTCGCCCACGCGGTCAAGGAACTGTACCCGGACGCGCAGGTGACGATCGGGCCGGTGATCGAAGACGGCTTTTACTACGATTTTTCTTACAAGCGCCCGTTCACCCCCGAAGACCTCGAGGCCATCGAGAAGCGCATGGCCGAGATCGCCGCGCGCGATACGCCGGTGACGCGCGAAGTCTGGCGCCGGGACGACGCGGTGGCTTTCTTCAAGTCGATCGGCGAGCACTACAAGGCGGAAATCATCGCCAGCATTCCGGCCGATCAGTCGATCTCGCTGTACCGCGAAGGCGATTTCATCGACCTGTGCCGGGGGCCGCATGTTCCCTCGACCGGCAAGCTGCGGGTGTGGCTGATGCGCCTTGGCCGGTGGCCACTGGCGCGGCGATTCGCGCAACGAGATGCTGCACCGCGTCTACGGCACCGCGTGGCGCCACAAGGACGACCTGAAGGCCTACCTGCACCGGATCGAGGAGGCCGAGCGGCGCGACCATCGGCGCCTGCACGAACTGACCTGTTCTGTTCGCAGGACAACGCGCCGGGCATGGTGTTCTGGCATCCGCGCGGCTGGGCGATCTGGCAACAGGTCGAGCAGTACATGCGCAAGGTCTACCAGGAAAACGGCTACCACGAGGTGCGCTGCCCGACATCCTCGATCGTTCCCCTCTGGGAGGCCTCGGGTCACTGGGAGAACTGCTAAGGAGCACATGTTCACGACCGAGTCCGAGAACCGGTCGTACGCGGTCAAGCCGATGAACTGCCCGGGAAAATGCAGGTGCATGGGCCGGCGCTGCGCAGCTACCGCGACCTGCCGCTGCGCTACGGCGAGTTCGGCTCCCGCCATCGGAACGAACCATCGGGCGCACTGCACGAATCATGCGGGTGCGCGGCTTCGTCCAGGACGACGGCCATATCTTCTGCACCGAGGAACGATCCTCGCCGAATGCGTCGCCTACGCACCGCGCAGCCAGCATGAGGTCTACCGTAACTTCGGCTTTCAGACATCCTGTATAAGGTCGCGACCCGACCGACAAAACAGGGTCGGCATGACGAGCTTTGGGACAAGGCGGAGCAATGCGCGATGGAGGAGCCTTGCGCCTGGCCGGTCGACCTGAGATCAGCGAGGAGAGGAGGCGTTCTACGGGCCCTAAGATCGAGTACACCCTGCGCGACGCGATCGGCCGGCAATGGCAGTGCGGCACGATGCAGGTCGATTTCACGATGCCCGAGCGCCTGGGGGCCGAGTATGTGGCCGAGGACAACGCCCGCAAGACGCCGGTGATGCTGCATCGCGCCATCGTCGGTCTGCTCGAGAGATTTATCGAATTCCGTTGAAAACCACGCGGGGGCGATGCCAGCCTCTGGCTTGCCCGGTGCAGGCAATGGTGCTGACGATCACCGACGGACAGGCGGAATATGCCAACACCGTTGTTGATTCACTGAAAAAACAAGGGTTTAGGATCGAATCCGGATTTGCGGAATGAAAAGATTGGTTATAAAAATCCGCGAACACACCCTGCAAAAAATCCCGTATCTGCTGGTTATCGGCGACAAGGGAGATGGCTGCAGGGACCGTCGCAGTCCGTGCGCGGGCGGTCGGGAGCTGGGCAGCATGGCATTGTCCATTTCGCGAAGCGCCTGAGCCACGAAGTCAGCGAGCGCCTGGCCGATCCGGCCTGAGGCCTGGCCGGCTGCCGATACTGATCAACCCACCGGAGTTCGAATAATCGCTACAGATCGTGCCCATCGCATCAACGGAGATATCACCGCGCCCGAAGTCAGACTGTCCGGCGTGGAGAATGAAGCCCTCGGAATCATGAGTCTGCGCGAAGCGATGCGCTTTGCCGAGGAAGCCGAAGTGGACCTCGTCGAAATTGCCCCGCAGGCCGACCCGCCTGTCTGCCGCCTGATGGACTATGGCAAGTTCAAGTACAAGGAGCAGAAGCGCGCCGCCGAGGCCAAAGCCAAGCAAAAGATCATCCAGGTCAAGGAAGTCAAGTTCCGGCCCCGGACCGAGGAAGGCGATTACCAGGTCAAGCTGCGCAACCTGAAGCGGTTCCTCGAGGAAGGCGACAAAGCCAAGATCACGCTGCGTTTCCGTGGTCGCGAAATGGCCCACCAGCGGTTCGGTCTGCAACTGCTCGAACGGTCTGGACGATGCTCGAACTGGCCACGGTCGAGGCGATGCCCAAGATGGAAGGGCGCCAGATGGCAGATGGTGCTGCAACCCAAGAAGAAAATAATCCTGATTGCGGCTATAATCGTCGGCTGGCCCGGGTTCCGGGCCGGTAGCAATCCCAAAAGCCAGCAGGGTCCGGCAATGGAGCGCGGTGTGCGGTCTGCACCCTCCCACGCGGTGTTCAAAACTGGGCAAAGTCTCATGCCCAAAATGAAACTGGCAGGCGCGGGCCGTTGCTTTCGTGTCTGTCCCGGCGGGACGGTCAAGCGGGGTCAGGCGTTCAAGCGCCACATCCTCACCAAGAAGACCACCAAGAACAAGCGCCAACTGCGCGGCACGGTCAATGTTGCTGACAAATCCGACATCAAGTCGATCAAGACGATTTATGTTGTACGCCCACCAGAATCGTCACGATGACGCAAAGAGTGAGGCGCCATCGCCTGTCGCCACCACAGCAGTGCCATGGAGGCGCCGGTGGCCCGCGGCCACACGCAAGAATGCACTTCCGTCGCCAACGAGGCAGACGGAGCGTCGAATGAAAGGTAATTGCGGTTCAGCAATAAAACAAACCAACTCTTCGCGCAACCGGATTGGGGGTGTTGATCATCATCACGCCACCTGTGTTGCTGGCACACCGCCATGCCTTCGGGTCGCTACCGGTCACGTTAAGAGAATCCAGATCGCACAAAGCTACCGATATGCAAAATGGTAAAATGACAGCTCGCTTCAGTGTACAGATTGCCGGCGCGCGCCAGTCCTGCCAGAAGCGCCAGATGAATGCTGAGTTCAGCACTGGCATGCGATCATCAATAAAGTCGACGCAACTGATGAAGACCCAGCTGATTCAGCATGCTTCAGCGAATGTCGCCATCAACATCGCTTTGACCGCCAAAGATCCCATCGACTGTGGTTCACAGGCACCCTATTCGAACCTGCCAGGTTGACGAACTGCCACCGAAGCCGGCCAGGCGTTTGTTGCGCGCTCGACGAAGCATCGCTGGCCAATGTGCGAAAGCATCGCTTCCTTGGGCAAGGACGGGTTGCTTAATCGCTGATGAAGGCGCTGGGCAGAGCGCCGAGCAACGCGGCATTGAAGGCAGGCGGCTGAACCTGCTCAAGCAGGCGATCAGCCAGCCTAGTAGGCGCGAGGCGCAGCGTTGATCAATTGCGCCTGCAAACCTGCCTGGCCGAGGAAGCGGTCGATGTGACGCTGCCGGGGCGGGCATGGCCAGCGGCGGCCTCCATCCGATCACGCTGACCATAGAGCGCATCGAGCAGATCTTCGGCTCGATCGGTTTCGATGTTGCTGATGGCCCGGAGATCGAAGAGGATTTCTATAATTTCACCGTGCCACGCCTGAGAATCCATCCGGCCTGTTCGATGCACGATACCTCTTACGTCGACTTCGGTGATCGTCGCGGCAGGATGGCGGGCTGCTGCTGCGTACGCACACGAGCCTGATGCAGATCCGTTACGCGCACCCACGAGCCGCCGATCAAGGTGATCGCGCCGGGACGCACTTCCACTGGTCGATTCGACGCCACGCATTCGCCGACGTTTCACCAGGTCAGGCTTGTGGGTCGACGAGAACATCTCGCTGACCGACCTGAAGAACGTGTATCGGCGATTTTCTGCAGGTTTTTCGAGCGCGCGACGACCTGGACCTGCGCTTTGGCCGTCTTATTTTCCGTTCACCGAACCATCGGCCGAGATCGACATGCGCTTCCCCGACGGTCCGCTGGCAGGGCGTTGCTGGAGTTGTCCGGGGCAGGGCAGGTCCATCCGCAGGTTGTCTGCAACATCGGCCTCTGATCCCGAGCGCTACCTGGGTTTCGGGGCATTCGGTTCAGGCATCGAACGCTCCCCGCCATGCTTCGCTACGGCATCGGCGATCTGCGCCTGTTCTTTGACAACGACCTGCGCTTCCTGCAGCAGTTTGGCGGCTGAACCATGAGAATTCCGAGCAATGGCTGCGCGCCTATCATTGCAATCCAGACTGGTCGACCGAGTTGGCCGAGCGCCTGACGATGGCCGGCCCGAGGTCGAGCAACGCGAGTCCTACGCGCCCCCGTTCACCGGCATCGTCGTGGCCAATGCAGCTGGCGTTCCAGTGTCCGGCACCCTGATGCCGACAAGCTGCGTCTGTGCGAGGTCGATACCGGTAGCGAGACGGTCAGATCGTTCAGGCGCTGCGAACGGCCGCCGGCGTCAAGGCGCCGTAGCGGCGCGGTGCCGGGCGCGGTGCTGCCCGGCGGCAGTGGGGATCAAGCCGGTGAAGATGCGGTGTGCTCAGCCAGGCATGTTGTGTTCGGCGCGTGAACTGGGGCTTTCCGAAGATCATACCGCCTGATGCTGGGCCGTTGATGCGCCGACTGGCCAGGACCTGGTGACGGCGCTCGGCCTGGACGAGGCCGATGACGCTCAAGCTGACCCTGAACCGGCTCACTGCCTGAGCGTGTTCGGGGTGGCGCGCGAGGTGTCGGCGATCAGCGCAGTTTCGCCCCTTTGTGCGCCGGCGACTGCGCCGGTGACGCCCGTCATCGACGACGTGCTGCCGGTACGGATCGAAGCGCCCGACCTTGCGGGTCGGTTCTGCGGCCGCGATCCGCGGCGTCGACCTGCGCCGCCCGACGCCGGCCTGGATCCGCGACCGGCTGAGCGAGCGGGCCAGCGGTCGATCTCGGCGCTGTCGACATCTGAACTACGTGATGTTGGAACTGGGCCGACCGGTCCCACGTGTTCGATCTCGATCGAATCGATGGCGGCCTGGTCGTGCGCTGGGCCCGCGACGGAGTCGCTCAAACTGCTCAACGGCCAGGACGGTCAGCCTGAACCCGCAGTTCGGTGTCATCGTCGATGCGCAATCGGTCGAGAGCCTGGCAGGCGGCATCATGGGGAGGCGACGCCACTGCGTGGACGACGACACCGTGACCAACATCTATGTCGAGGCAAGGCCGGGTGGCCCGATGCAATGGTCGGGCGCGCTCCGCAGCGAATTTCGACCGATGCTACACCGCTGAGCGCGGCGTCGACGCCGCGACAACCGTCGAGCACCTCGACTATCTGACGCAGTTGATCCTGTCGGTTTTGTGGTGGTCAGCCCGGTCCGGTGGACGACCAGGTCACCGGTGTTCCCGACCCCGCGCCGATCCGGCTGCGTTTCGATCGCACGCGCAAGGTGATCGGTGCGCCGCTGGACGATGCCCAGATTCTGGCGGCGCTGGCAAGATTGCAGCTGGTGACGCACCCGCTCGATGCGCAATCGGTCGAGGTGGCGGTGCCGAGCCATCGGTTCGATCTGCGTATCGAGGAAGATCTGATCGAAGAGGTGGCGCGTCTGCACGGTTATGATCGTCTGCCGGTTCGCCCGCCGATGGCGCCGGCCGTGATGCGCGGTGGCGAGGAAGGTCGCCGACGCCTGATCGACATCAAACGACTGGTCGCCGCACAAGACTTCCAGGAGGTCATCAACTACAGTTTCGTCGATGGCCAGACCGACCAGATGCTCACCGGCATCCCGGCGATTCGCCTGCTCAACCCGATCGCGCAAACGATGGACGTGATGCGCACGACGCTCTGGGGCGGGATGCTCGGTACGCTGCGCAGCAACCTGAACCGCCGGGCGTCCCGGATCCGTTTGTTCGAAAGCGGCCGTGCCTTCCTGGCCGACGCGTCACGCGAAAGCGGGCCGCTGCAGATCAAGGGGATCGATCAACCGATGCGCCTGGCGATGCTGGCCGCCGGCCCGGCCGCGCCCGAACAGTGGGGAACGCCGACCCGGGCGGTGGATTTCTTCGACCTGAAAGCCCACCTGGCGGTGCTGCTCGGATCCCGGCCGGTACGTTACGAGGCAGCCCTGCACCCGGCGCTGCATCCCGGTCGCAGCGCCCGGATGTTGCTGGGCGGGCAGATGCTGGGCTGGATCGGCGAACTGCACCCGGCCCACCAGCGGTCGCTCGACCTACCCGGCCCGGTGATGCTGGCCGAGGTCGACCTGGCGCCGCTGCTGCAGAGCGATATCCCGGTCTTCATGCCGGTGTCGCGTTTCCCGCCGTCCATCCGCGATATTGCCCTCGTTGTCGATCAATCGATTCCGGCCGCCCGGATTGATGGACATTTGCGCTCAATCGCCGCATCAAACCCGGCTGCAAAATGTGTGCGAAACATCAGGCTCTTTGACGAATACCGCGGTAAAGGATTGGAAAATAAGGAGAAAAGCCTTGCGTTCAGGATTTGGATGCAGGATACTGAGCGCACTTTGGAGGAGGCTGAGGTCAATGCCGCCGTTGATTCCCTGGTGAGCGGGCTGGCGCGGCAGTTCAACGCCAGGCTGCGTTGAGCGAGGCCGTCAGAGGTGTCTGCCGATCCGTCCATCCACCGCTCGTCGTGTTCGCCGCCATCGATTGTCGTTCATGCTCGGTCGCTAATGGCACTGGCTTCCTGATTTACCGGTTCTGCCCATGTCTTCCGACATCAGTCCACTGTTCGATCCACGAGCCATGCTGACCCATTCCGATTCGGACGATCTCCCGGCCGGGTCCGACACCCTGACCAAGGCCGAGCTGTCCGAAATGCTGTTCGAGCAGGTGGGCCTGAACAAGCGCGAAGCCAAGGACATGGTCGAGACCTTCTTCAATGAGATCCGCGAGGCGCTCGAGCGGGGCGAAAGCGTCAAGTTGTCCGGCTTTGGCAATTTCCAACTGCGTGACAAGCCGCAGCGCCCCGGTCGCAATCCCAAGACCGGTGAGGAGATTCCGATCTCGGCGCGCCGGGTGGTCACCTTTCATGCCAGCCAGAAGCTCAAGGCGCAGATCGAGCAGGCTGCCGCCGACAGCCGGCCGCCTGCCTGACGATGCAGCAAGGCAAACCCGAGAGCGCGGTCGAGCTACCGCCCATTCCCGCCAAGCGCTATTTCACCATTGGCGAGGTCAGCGAGCTCTGTGGTGTCAAGCCGCACGTACTCCGTTACTGGGAACAGGAGTTCACGCAGCTTCGGCCGATGAAACGACGGGGCAACCGACGCTATTACCAGCACCACGAGGTGCTGCTGGTGCGGCGCATCCGTGAGTTGTTGTACGAGCAGGGTTTCACCATCAACGGGGCACGCAACCGGCTGGGCGATGCTGGTCAGCGCGGTGCCGACAATGGCAACGGCAGTGCCGGCGAGCCCGACTCGTACGCGATCGACAGCAAGGACCTGAATGCCGTACGTGACGACCTCAACCAGGCGCTGGCGACGCTGCGTGATGCCTGACCGGCAGGCCCGGGGCATCGATCGATCACCGATTTAGATAATTGCGCGCTTGTTGTTATACTTCGCGTCGGTTCGGGGCGTAGCGCAGCCTGGTAGCGCACTTGCATGGGGTGCAAGGGGTCGCGAGTTCGAATCCCGCCGCCCCGACCAATTCAATCAGTCTCCACCGCCCCTGGAAGCTTTCGCGGCTCGATCCGGACAACGGGCGCATTGCGGCACACATCGACGTGTGCCGTTTTCGTTTCCGGCTGCGAACCGCTGGCGAGGCTTGCGGGCCACGCCCCCGCCTGTAAGTTCGCGAGCCGCGCCGGCGACCTAGTTACAATTTCCCGGCAGCTGTCATCTCCCAGGCTTGCGCGTCGAGCGTTGGCCAGGTGGCGCCGGCTCCGCTCAGCCCACAGGACGAGAATCCCCCCATGCACCAGGTATTGCCCCTGCTCAGGAAGTCGACTTTTCCCGCGATGCGACGTCGCAGCGTGTCAACGCTGCAGGTGAACCTCGGTTACCTGTGCAACCAATCGTGCGTGCACTGTCATGTCAACGCGGGTCCGCATCGCAAGGAGATGATGAGCGCCGAAACCGTCGACCAGGTGCTGGATCTGGCCCGTCGGCTCGATGTCCAACTGCTCGATCTCACCGGCGGGGCTCCCGAGTTGAACGGCGAGTTCCGCCGGATGGTGCGCGAGCCAGGGCGCTCGGCATCCGGGTCATAGACCGTTGCAACCTGACCGTTCTGTTCGAACCCGGCCAGCACGACCTGGCCGAGTTCCTCGCGCAGCACCAGGTGGAGATCACCGCATCGCTGCCGTGCTACCGGGAAGAGAATGTCGATGCCCAGCGCGGCTCGGGCGTGTTCGACAAGAGCATTCGTGCACTGCAACGGCTCAATGCGCTGGGCTACGGCGATTCCCTGATCCTCAACCTGGTGTTCAATCCGCAGGGGCCGGTGCTGCCGCCGCCGCAGGAAGCGCTCGAGGCCGACTACCGCCGCTTCTTGCACGAGCAGTTCGGTATCCGCTTCTCCAGCCTGTTCACGCTGGCCAACATGCCGATCAGCGCTTCGGCTCCACGCTGATCAGCAAGGGTGGCTTCGACGGTTACATGGCCTTGCTGCGCGGCGCGCATCGCGAGGCCAACCTCGATGCGGTGATGTGCAAGGATCTGGTCAGCATCGATTGGCAGGGCTATCTGTTCGATTGCGACTTCAACCAGATGCTGGGTCTGGCATCGGTCTCCGGCTCGCACGAGCGGCTGCACGTCAGCCGGGTGATCGGCAGCGACCTGCTGAACAAGCCGATCGTCGTGCGCGACCATTGCTATGGCTGCACGGCCGGGCAGGGCAGTTCCTGCGGCGGTGCGCTGCTCGACGAGGCCGACACCCTGGCCGCCACCGGGACCCATTGAATCCCCGGCCGGGGCGCCTGGCCGGGTTGGATCGCAGGACAATCGGAGCGCACGCCCCATGAACAAGAAAAAGATCATCGTGGCAGCGGTCATCCTGGCGGCGATCGTCGGCTTCTTTGTTTCGATCTGGGCCGCTACTTCACGCTCGAGGCGATCAAGGCCCAGCAGCAAGGCCTGAAACGGCCGTTTCCCAGAACCCGTTCAAGGTCGCCGGCGGCTTTTTCTCGTTTACGTGGCGATGGCCGCGCTGTCGTTGCCGGGGGCGGCGCTACTGACGCTGCTCGGCGGAGCGATCTTCGGGTTCTGGTGGGGCTGCTGCTGGTGTCTTCGCCTCGACGATAGGGGCCACGTTGGCCTTCCTGGTCGCGCGCTTCGTGCTGCGTGACTGGACCGAGAGCAGGTTCGGACGGCGCCTGGCGACGATCAACCAGGGATAGAGCGCGAGGGCGTTTTACCTGTTCACGCTTCGGCTGGTACCGATCTTTCCGTTTTTCGTGATCAACCTGATCATGGGCCTGACCCAGCTGCCGACGCGTACCTTCTACTGGGTCAGCCAGGTCGGGATGCTGCTGGGCACCGCGGTCTACGTGAACGTCGGCACCCAGCTCGGACAGCTCGAGTCGCTCAAGGGCATCCTGTCGCCCGGGCTGATCGCCTCGTTCGTGCTGCTCGGATTGCTGCCGCTGATCGCCAAGCGCGTGGTCGACGCGATCAAGGCGCGACGGGTTTACCAGGGCCATCAGCGACCGGACAAATTCGATCGCAACCTGATCGTCATCGGCGCCGGCAGTGCCGGCCTGGTGACCTCGTTGATCGGGGCCACCGTCAGGGCCGAGGTCACGCTGGTCGAGGCGCACAAGATGGGCGGTGATTGCCTCAACTATGGTTGTGTGCCCTCCAAGGCCTTGATCAAGAGCGCGAAAATGGTGCACATGGCGCGCCATTCGAGCCACTACGGGATCGCGTCGATGCCGGTGACATTCTCGTTTGCCGATGTCATGGACCGGGTGCACCGAATCATCAAGACGATCGAGCCGCATGATTCGGTCGAGCGCTACCGGGGGCTCGGGGTCGACGTGGTCCAGGGTCGGGCGCGCATCGTGTCGCCCTGGTCGGTCGAGATCGCAGTGCAGGACGAACACGAGCAGCCTACCGGCGAGATGCGCACGCTCACCACCCGCAACATCGTCATCGCCACCGGCGCCCAGCCGCTGGTGCCGCCGATTCCGGGCATCGACCAACTCGAGGTGCTCACGTCGGACAACATCTGGAACCTGCGCGAACTGCCCGAGCGGCTTCTGGTGCTCGGTGGCGGGCCGATAGGCTGCGAACTGGCGCAGTCGTTCGCACGGCTTGGCTCGACGGTGATCCAGGTCGAGATGGTGTCGCGGCTGATGTCGCGCGAGGACCCGGAGATCTCGGCGATGGTGATGGAGCGCTTTGCCAGCGAGGGGGTCGACGTGCGCGTCAATCACAAGGCGGTGCGCTTCGAGGTGAGCGACGGGCGCAAGGTGCTGGTGGCCGAGCGGCTCGATGCCGACAACGCCCAGGTCGAGATCGAGTTCGATTCATTGCTCTGTGCATTGGGCCGCAGTGCGCGTATCAAGGGCTTCGGTCTGGAGGACCTGGAGATTCCCGTGTCCCAGCGGCGCACCGTCGAGGTCAACGAGTTCCTGGAAACCAATTACCCGAACATCTTCGCCGCCGGCGACGTGGCCGGCCCCTACCAGTTCACGCACACGGCGTCGCACATGGCCTGGTTCGCGGCGGTGAATGCGTTGTTCGGTCGCTTCAAGAAGTTCAAGGTCGATTACTCGGTGATCCCGTGGGCAACCTTCACCGAGCCCGAGGTGGCCAGGGTGGGTCTGAACGAGACCGAGGCCAAGGAGAAGGGCATCGCCTACGAGGTGACCCGGTACGGCATCGACGATCTGGATCGGGCGATTGCCGACGGCGTCGCCCATGGCCAGGTCAAGGTGCTGACGGTGCCGGGCAAGGACCGCATCCTTGGTGTCACCCTGGTCGGCGAGCATGCCGGCGACCTGATCGCCGAGTTCGTGTTGGCGATGAAGCACGGCCTGGGACTGAAGAAGATCATGCAGACCATCCATATCTATCCGACGCTGGTCGAATCGAACAAGTTCGCGGCCGGCGAATGGCAAAAAGCCCATGCGCCGACCCGGCTGCTGGCCTATGTCAAGCGCTTTCATGACTGGGAACGTGGCTGAGATGCGCCGTTCCGCCTGCCTGCGTTGCCTTCGATGGAGATCCCGATGAGCCACCCGTTCAAGCGTTTGCCCGATGCCTTCAGAGCGCTGCTGGTCGCGCTCGCGCTGGCCGTGCCCACGATCGGCCACGCGGCCCTCGATCACCAGTATCCGGGCTGGCAGGCGCTGCTCGAGAAGCACGTCGCCTGGACCCCGCAGGGCGGGGCCTCGACGGTCGACTACCAGGGCTTTCTGGCCGATCGGGAGGCGCTGGGCGAGGTTCTGCAGCGCTTGTCGTCGGTGACCCTCGCGCAATACGAGGGATTCTCGCGCGACCAGCAGCTCGCCTTCCTGATCAATGCCTACAACGCGTTTACCGTCGAACTGATCCTCACGAAGTATCCCGACCTGACCTCGATCAAGGATCTGGGCAGTTTCTTTTCCTCGCCCTGGAAGAAAGCGTTCTTCAGCCTGCTGGGTCAGCAGCGCACGCTCGACTGGATCGAGCACGAGATGATTCGTGCTCCCGGCGTGTTCGATGAGCCGCGGATCCATTTCGTCGTCAATTGCGCGTCCGTCGGCTGCCCGGCGTTGCGCCCGGGCGCGATGCTCGCCACGCGGCTCGAGCAACAATTGGCCGACAGCACCCGTCGCTTCCTGGGCGACCGATCGCGCAATCGCTACGACCCGGCCGCCAAGCGCCTGCTGGTGTCCAAGATCTTCGATTGGTACGGTGGCGATTTTGCCAAGGGCCACCAGGGCATTGATTCGCTCGAGCAGTTCTTTGCGAGCCACGCCCAGTTGCTGGCCGACGGTGGTGCGGACTGCGGACGGTCGGTTCGCATGGCCGGAGAAAAGACCATCAGGTTCCTCGACTATGACTGGTCGCTCAACCGACGCTAGCCCGCCGCTCGAGCACCGCGCCAGCCACCCTCTGGGTGATCGTTCCCGTGCTGGACGAGCAGGCGCGGCGGTGGCAGGCCTGCTCGCGCCGTTGGTGGCGGCCAGGGCGCGCTGCGTCGTGGTCGATGGCGGCAACGCCGATCCAAACGGTGGCACTCGCGCGCGCCGCGGGGGCGCTTGTCATCGACGCCCCCCGGGGCCGCGCAATCCAGATGCAGACGGGCGCCGAGATCGCGCTGGCCCAAGGGGCCGGCTGGCTGCTGTTCCTGCATGCCGACTGCGTACTGCCCGATGGTGCTGTGCAACTTGCGCTCGGCGCGATCCGGGCGGCGTCCCGCCCGTGGGGCCGATTCGATGGTCGCAGCTGGAGATTCCGCCCGACGGTGGATCGAACGGGGGCCAGGCCACACGCCGGGCGCGACTGGCTGGGTCTGGTGGGCACGATGATGAACCTGCGCTCCGCGTGGACCGGCGTCTGTACCGGCGACCAGGCCATCCATGTGCGCGCCGATCTCTTTCGGGCGGTCGGCGGATTCACGTTGATGCCCCTGATGGAGGGATATCGATCTTTCGGTGCGGCTTCGGCGCCTGCCAGGTGGCCGGCGCGGCATCGCCGGCCGGATGCGGATTCGTCGGCCCGTCGTTGGGTGGCGATGGGCGTCCTGGCGCTTTGCATCGGCCAGATGTGGTGGCTGCGCCTGCGGTATTTCCTGGGCCACGGACTGCAGGCGGTGCTGCGCCTGCCTACTACGGTCGCCCGTCGGTTGCGGGCGGTGCGCGCTCCAGCGCCGAGCGGGTTCGATGACGACCGCGCTGATCGTCTTTGCGCGCGAACCGGTGCTGGGCCGGGTGAAGTCGCGGCTGGCCGCTGCAAACCTCGCCGCGGCGGGCGCGGCCATTTACCGGCGCCTGCTGGTGCGTACGCTGCGACTGATCCGTCCTGCAGGGCCGGCCGGGCAACTGTGGCTGGCCGTCGACGGGGATCGATGGCGGCGGCTGTCTCGCGGCCGCGGCGCGACCAGGGACTGCTGCGTGGCCGATCGGCGCGAGCGGCCGACCTCGCGCCCGGATGCGGGCGGGCGTTCAGCGACGGCTGTGAAGGCGGGTGCGACGCGCGTCGTGCTGATCGGCACCGATTGCCCTGACATGCACCGGCGCGACCTGCGCGCCGCGTTCACCGCGCTGCTGACGCACGACCTGGTGCTGGCGCCGACCCGTGATGGCGGCTACTGCCTGGTCGATGGTAGCGGTGGATGATCGTCGAGCGTTGTTCGAGCAACGTCGATGGGGCCATTGCCGCGTACTGGCCGATGCGCTGGCCGAGGCGTCGAAGCTCGGTCTTTCCCACGCGCTGCTGGCCGAGCAGCAGGATATCGATCACCTGGCCGACTGGCAGGCCTGGTGTGATCGCGTGGCTCGACGCGCGGCCTCGCGGAGGATGAACATGCCTGAGACACCCCGTCGGTCGGGCAGGCTGCGGATCGCCTGCCGGATGGACGCCGTCGTTCCCTGCTGGGTCTGCTGCCAGCGCTGGTCTGGGGGATGTCGGGCAGGTCGATGGCCGCAGCCACCGCAGCGGGACCGGCGCTTCTCGTCGCTCCCGGTCGGGCCGTTGCTGCCGGCCAGTGGCTGGACGCACGCCCCGGTGGCCGGGCTCGCGCCCAACCAGGCCGACATCGTCAGCGACAGGCAGCGCAACGTCCTCCAGGATCAGTCCGCATCGTCGGGTTCGTGATCCATGGACCGTCGACAACGAACAACGGATGGCCCGCAGGCTGCGCTGGCGCTGGTCGGTGCATGGCCGACCGGCCCGGAGTCGACTCGGCGACAAGGCGGGCGACGATTTTGCAGCCCGCCTGTACCTGGTCTTTGACTATCCGCTCGATCGCGTGCCCTGGGCGCAGCGGCTGGGCATCCGGATCGCGCGGGGCCTGTACGGCGACCAGATCCCGGCCGCGGCCATCTGCTACGTCTGGCACCCAGAGGCAGCGACCGACACGATGATCGATTCGCCGTACACGTCGCGGGTCAAGATGATCGTCGCCCGTGGCGGCGCTCGTGAAGACCGGTGGCACGACGAGTCGCGCGACATTGCCACCGACTTTCGGCGGGCATTCGGACAGGAGTACGGGCCCGGCGTCGCGCCGCTGCAGGCGGTGCTGGTGTCGGCGGACACCGACCAGGGCGGCGGCGAGGTCACGGCTTTTTTTGGCGACATCCTGCTGAGCTGAGCCCGGGCCGGCCCGGGCGGGTTGGCTCAGGCCCTGGGTGGGCTGACGAAGCGATCCTGCTGACCGGCGCGCCGGCGCGCGGCGGCGCCGGTGCCGGTGTCGAGCGGCGTCCGATCATCGGTGCCGACCAGATCGAAGAGCCGGTCGATAGGCACCACCCGGCCCAGATGCTCTCCCTGGAAGTGCCCGACCCCCAGCGTGAGCAGCCGATCGTAGATCTCCTGGCTTTGCACGTGCTCGGCGACCGTCTGCACATTCAGCCGGCGGGCGACCCGCACCGTGGAGAGCACGATCTCCTCGTCGATCGGACTGGTGACGAGGTTGCGGATGAACGAGCCGTCGATCTTCAGGAAGTCGATCGGGAATCGTTTCAGGTACTCGAAGGTCGCCAGCCCGACGCCGAAGTCGTCCAACGCGATGCCAAAGCCATCGGCCTTGAGTTCGTCGACGAGCCGGGAGGCCGCGCTCGGGTTGCGGATGGCCTCGCTCTCGGTGATCTCGAACACGATGATCTCGGGCGGGATGCCGTAACGGATGCGTTGTTCGCGGATGTACGAGGCGATCGTGCCGTCGCTCATCGTCAGGCCGGACAGATTGATCGAACACTTGTGCGTGCGTTGCCGGGCCAGCGGGTTCTCGGACAACCACGAGAACACCCGGTTGATCACGCCTCTATCCATCTCAGGGGTCATCTGGGCCTGGACCGCCAAGGACATGAATTCCGGCGGTTGCACCAGGTGGCCGGCATCGTCCAGCAGGCGGATCAGCACCTCGTAGGACAGCTTGCCGTCCGGAGCCTGGGCATCGACGATCAGTTGCGCATGGATCTCGAAGCGATGGTCGCGGATCGCCTCGCG
>JAWKYE010000025.1:0-113231 GCA_041396665.1 Burkholderiaceae bacterium | reverse complement strand
GGTGGTGAGCGTGTGCAACACCGCGGCGTCGATGTCCTGCTGCGTCAGTGCCTTGGCCGGGCGACGCCAGGTGTCGTAGGCCGCGAGCAGCGCCAGGCCGAGCAGCAGGGCGCCGAGCATCAGCCACAGGCGCTCGTGACGCCTGACAAAGCGTCGCCATCGCCCGGGCGGCCTGCCGGCGGGATCGGCGGCATCGGGCGCCGGAGCATCGCGGCCGCCCGCTGCGGTGCCGGGCATGACCCACGAGCCGGCGGGCGCAGCCCCACCGGCTTCGGTGCGCGCCGAAGGCGCAGCGCGTCGCCGCGAAGCGCTGTAGATGGGAGCCCGTTTCACGTCGATACCGTGCGGTTCGCACCGCCTGCTGCCGAGTCAACCGTCACTATATGGGATTTCGGTCTTTCCCGCGTTGGCAAGGCCGTCCGGCGAGTCGGGAACAGGGTCAATGCCCGGCTTCAGGGCAGCAGTGTCTCGACCGACGGATTGGCGGCAGCGCCGCGCACCGAGGCGCGCGCCAACGCCGGGCGCCCGCCGATACGCGCATACCAGTCGCGCACGTTCGGATAGTCTTCCAGCGAAACCTGGTGGCGCTTGTGCCGCCACACCCACGGGTAGCTGGCCATGTCGGCGATCGAGTATTCGCCGGCCAGGTAGTCGCGCCCCTTCAGATGGCGGTCCATCACGCCGTATAGCCGCTTGCATTCGTTGGTGTAGCGTTCGATCGCATAGGTGTTCGGCTCGCCGGAGCGGCCCAGGAAATGATGGGCCTGGCCGGCCATCGGGCCGAGCCCGCCCATCTGCCACATCAGCCATTCCATCGCCTGGGTACGCCCGGCCAGGGACTTGGTCATGAAGCGGCCGGATTTCTCGGCCAGGTAGGTCAGGATCGCACCCGATTCGAACACCGACAACGGGCCGCTGCCCTCGGCGGGAGCGTGGTCGACCAAGGCCGGGATCCGGTTGTTCGGGGCGATGCGCAGGAATTCGGGCGCGAACTGCTCATCCTTGCCGATGTTGACCGGCTTGATCGTGTAAGTGGCCTCGATCTCTTCGAGCATGATCAGGGGCTTGTAGCCGTTGGGCGTGGTCCAGAAGTAGAGGTCGTACATCGAGGTTCTCCGTGGTAGGGGCGATCAACTGGTCGATCAACTGGTGGTCAGTCGTCGTTCATAGGGCCGGTGTACGTTCCAGGCGCACCCGGGCAGTGAATAGGATAAAGCCGACCACACCGATCAGCGACAGGGTCGTCATCGTGCCGGTGACGGCGACGGGGCCGATCCGCTCCAGGCCCATGCCCACGGCCTGGGTGACCAGTGCGCTGCTGGTCATCTGCACGAATGAGAACAGCCCCGAGGCGACGCCGGGTTGGTCGCGCGCCGAATTGACCAGGCCGGTCTGCGTGCCTGGCAATGCGAAGCCCGCACAAAAGGCCCCGAAGGCCATCGGTACCAGCAACGCCCAGGCATTGGTGTCACTCACCGACAGCCAGGTCAGCGCGCTCAGCGAGGCGATCAGCGCGCCTATCGAACCCAGCGACGAGGTGCGCTCGTTGCCCAGCTGGCCGCCCAGCCGGCCGGCGGTCAGGCTGCCGACCAGAAAACCAAGCGGCACCAGCGCGTAATGGGTGCCGTAGGCGGTCGCGCTCATGCCGAAGGTCTGGATCAACAGGTAGGGCGCACCGGCCACGAACGCGAAGAACGTGCCTTGCAACGTGGTGCCGATGATCAGGTAGCGCACGAAGTCGGGCCGCCGAAACAGGCTGCCCCAACCGGTGGGCGTGGGCAGGACGGGGGAGCCGCCTGCCGGCTCGTCGTGCCCGCCCGGATCGCGGGTTTCGACCAGGAATACCAGGATCATCGCCAGCAGCAAGCCTGCCGACAGGCCCAGCACCCCGAAGATCCATCGCCAGCCCAGCGAATCGACCAGCACACCGCCCAGGATAGGGCCGACCATGGGCGCCAGCGCCATCGCGGCCGTCACATAGCCGAGCATGCCGGTCGCCCGCTTGGGGCCGTAGACATCGGTGACCAGTACCCGCACCAGCACGTAGGCCGCCCCGGCGCCCACCGACTGCATCGCGCGTCCGATGACCACCATCGTGATCGTCGGCCCGAAGGCGGCGAGCAGGCTGCCCACGGTGGCGAGCACGAAGCCGCCTATCAGTGCCGGACGGCGCCCGAAGCGGTCGGCGATGTCGCCATACACCAACGAGGCCGCCGCGGTGCAGAACAGCGACAGTGACAAGACCAGCTGGCTGACGGTGGTCCCGACCTGGAACGCTTGCTGGATCGCCGGTAGCGCGGGCACGACCGACGACAGGGCCAACGGGCCCAACATCGTCAGCAGCACCAACAGCACGGGAAAGAGGCGGTTGCGGGCCAGTGTCTGGATCCGCAGTTCATGATCGTTCATTGGCAGCAATCGTACTCGCTTGTATAGTGACGCAGACGCGGCAACTGCCGCGCCAGCCAGCCAAGGATCGCCACGACGAGATGCGTGCCACCAAGACAGCACCAAACCCCGTATTGTCGTCGAGCCGGATCGCGGCCAGCCACCCGGAGGGCTGCCTGGTCCCGGCATAGCAGCTGATTCCGGC
Source organism: Burkholderiaceae bacterium (assembly GCA_041396665.1). Classification (GTDB taxonomy): domain Bacteria; phylum Pseudomonadota; class Gammaproteobacteria; order Burkholderiales; family Burkholderiaceae_E; genus JAUIAI01. The sequence continues at coordinate 110,638 of JAWKYE010000025.1, read as the reverse complement.
GCCGGGATACCACCCGATGCAAGCATTCCTGGATGATATCGAGCGCGAGTTTGCCGCGGTGACGTCGCGCGGCAGGCTCGCCAGCTACATTCCTGAACTGGCCGGGGTCGATCCGCGCAAGTTCGCGATCGCGGTCGCTCTGGTGGACGGGCAGGTGTTTTCAGCCGGCGACGACTGCGAGCCGTTCTCGATCCAGAGCATCTCCAAGGTGTTCACGCTGACCCTCGCGCTCGGCAAGATGGGTGACGCCCTCTGGCGGCGGGTCGGCCGCGAGCCGTCCGGCTCGGCTTTCGACTCCATCGTGCAGCTCGAGCACGAGAAGGGCATTCCGCGCAACCCGTTCGTCAATGCCGGGGCGATCGTCGTGACCGATACGCTGCTGGGCCAGCACCGGCCCGGCGAGGCGATTGCCCAGATCCTGCGATTCGTTCGCTTCCTGTGCGACGATGATGTCCATATCGACCAGGACGTGGCCCGCTCCGAGGCTGAAACCGGCTTTCGAAACGCCGCGCTGGCCAACTTCATGCGAGCCTATGGCAACCTGCACCATCCGGTCGAGGAGACGCTGGGGGTTTATTTTCACCAATGTGCCATTGCCATGAATTGCCGCCAGCTCGCGACGGCGGGGCTGTTCCTGGCCAATGGGGGCGAGCTTGCACACGGCAAGGTCAGCGTCATCTCCGGCGAGCGCGCCCGCCGCATCAATGCGATCATGCTGACCTGTGGTCAATACGATGGTTCCGGCGACTTCGCGTTCCAGGTGGGTCTGCCCGGCAAGAGTGGCGTGGCCGGCGGCATCCTGGCGATCGTGCCCGGCAAGGCGGCGATCGCGGTCTGGTCACCCGGGCTCAATGCGAACGGCAACTCGTTGCTGGGTACTGTCGCGCTGGAGCGCCTGGTCCGGCACACCGGTTGGAGCGTGTTCGGCGTGTGACCGCCCACCGGGCAACCGCAATGCCGCTCAGCGTTGGATGATGCCCGACCGATCGATCGCCGTCTTGTCGGGGCGGGGCGTATCGGGCTTGACCTCGGGCACGAACGGAAAGCGCAGCCGCGATTTGGTTGCCGTGGTATTGGGATCGACGGCGCCGCGCACATACTGGCTTGCGGCGTCGACCGTGGGCTGGTAGTCCCAGGAGGTGAACCGGCCCTTGAGAAGCGCCTGCTGGGCAAACAGCCGCCGTTGCTGGGATTGGCGGACTTTGGCATCGACAGCCTCGTAGTCCCAAAGGTCGAACACGCGCTTTTGCAGCGCGGCGGCGCGTTCGGCGTGTGCCGGATCGCCGGCCAGGTCGTGCAACTCGTTCGGATCGGCGGTCAGGTCGAACATCATCGGCGGATCATCGCGGCAGTACACGTACTTGAAACCGTGCTGGCGCAGGATGCAGGCAGGTGCATAGACGCCTTCGCCCAGAAACTCGATCATCACCTCGTCTTCGCGGTCCGCGGCATCGCCGGCCATCATGTTCGCCAGGCTCTTGCCATCGAGCGGATCGATCGGCTTCACCGGGTTGCCGCCGCTGGCCAGGTCATTGAACGTGGGCAGCAGGTCGAGCAGGGAGACGCCTATTTGCTCGGTATGGCCGGCCTTGACGCCGGGACCGGCCGCCAGCATCGGGACCCGGATCGACCACTCGTAGGGCTGGAACTTGAACCAGCTGCCCCGTTCGCCCATCATCTCGCCGTGATCGGCAACGATGAACACGTAGGTGTTGTCGGTGGCGCCTATCCGCTCGAGCACGTTCAGCAACCGGCCGACCAGGTGGTCGAAGTAAGAGGTCATTGCGTAGTAGGCATGGCGGGCCGTGCGGATGTGGGCCTCGGTGATCCGGTGTTCATCGGCCCGGATCGTGTAGGCATAGCGCCGCGACCAGGGGTCGCGTTCGGCGATGGGGATGAACGGGGTCGCCGGCAGGTCGATGTCCTCGTGCCGGTACAGGTCCCAGAACTCGCGGGTGGTCACGAAAGGATTGTGCGGATGGGTGAACGATGCCCAGTGCAGAAACGGCCTGTCATCGTTGCTGCGCGCATAGTCGTACAACCATTGCTCGCTGCGATAGCAGACCTCCTCGTCGTAGTCGATCTGCAGGTTGCGTTCGCACAGTCCCGCCTCGACGATCGAGCGCAGGCTCATTCGTGACGGTGCATAAGGCTGGTCGGTCTGCGACCAGTCGGCGGTCCAGCCAAAGTCCGACGGGTAGATGTCGGTGGTCACGCGCTCCTCGAAGCCGTGCAGTTGCTCGGCGCCCGTGTAGTGCATCTTGCCGGACAGGCAGGTCCGGTAACCCTGGTGGCGCAGGTAGTGGGCCAGCGTCAGCTCGGACGACAGGAAGTCGGCCGCGTTGTCGTAGCAGCCGACCGACGAGGACATCCGGCCGGTCAGCATCGAGCCGCGGGACGGCCCGCAAACCGGGTTGTTGCAGTAGCTGTTCAGAAAGGTCACGCCGCGCTCGGCGAGCCGGCTCAGGTGGGGTGTCTGCACCAGTGGGTGCCCGTACATCGGGAGCACCTTTGCGGTCAGTTGGTCCGCCTGAATGACGAGGATGTTCGGTTGTTTCATCTTGCCTCACTGTCGCGAAGGGGGGGCTGTTTGACGATACTCATCGGCGCCTGCGGCCTGGCCGTGCCGCGCCGGTGTGCGCGGTAGCTGCCCAGCACCGACCATTGCAGCACCTCGGTGACCGCACGGTCGCGCCGGTCGCGCCATGCCGGTTCGTGCCACAGGTTACGGGTCTCGCCCGGATCCTGGGGCAGGTCGTAGAGTTCTCCCTCGGCCGTGCCAGGGTAGACCACGATCTTCATCTGGTCATTGCGGCGCATCACCAGGTGCTCGGCCGACGACTGGATGTGGTCCCGGCCCAGTTCGGCATAGGCATGGCTGCGCGGGGCGCTGCCGCCAGGCCAGGTGCCGGTGCTCAGCTGCGGCATCAGCGATCGGGCCTCGAAGTAGCCCGGTACAGGCACGCCGGCCGCTTCCAGGATCGTCGAGGACAGGTCCATCAGCTGCACCTGGTCGGCACACCGGTGGTTGCGCGGGGCATCGGGAAAGCCGTTGCCTGGCAACCGGCACACCAGCGGCACCCGGTTGACGCTGTCGTACATGGTCCACTTCTGGATGTGGCCATGCTCGCCCAGCGCATCGGCATGGTCGGACGAGAACAGGATCACCGTGTTGTCCAGCTGGCCACGCTCGCGCAGCGTGTCGAGCAATTGTCCGACCTGAGCATCGATCAGCGACACGTTGGCCAGATAGTGGCGCCATAGCCGACCCAGGTCGGCGCGGTCCAGCTGGTCGCGCCAGGCCACCGAATCGATATTGAAGCGCTTCATGGTGTCGCGCAGTTGCGCATGCATCGCGGGTTGGCCGGCCAGCTCCTGTTCGGTCACCGGCTGGTAGGGTGCCTGCACCTCGCCAAACCTGTCCAGCCAGGCCTTGGGCGGATCGTAGGGCGGATGCGGTCCCGGAAAGCCAACCTGTAGAAAGAACGGCGACCCGGCCTTGCGCTCGCGCAGCCACCAGTTGGCGGTGTTGCCCACGAAATTATCCGGATGCAGCTGCTCGGGCAGCTCCCATTCGAAGCAGCCCAGCGCGCGGGCAAACCCGTCCGGGTCCTGTTGCACCCGGGTGTAACGCGACGGTTTGATCAGCCCGTACGCGTGGATCGCCTTGTCCCACTCGTCGTAGAACGCGCGCTCGTGCTCATCGAGGAACAGCGGCCTGTCCTTGTTCTCGACGACGAAGCGTTGATGGAAACCGCCGCACGCATCGTAGGGGTTGATGTGCATCTTGCCGATGTTGACGCAGTGATAGCCGGCCTGCGCCAGCCACGAGACCCAGTTCGGTTGCCAGGGCTCGAAGTTGGAGTAGATGTTGGTACTGTGCGGATAGACCCCGTTGAACAGGCTCGCGCGCGACGCGACACACACCGGCGAGGTGACAAAGCAGTTGGTGAACGAGGTCCCGGCCCGGACCAGTGCATCCAGGTGCGGTGTCTGCGCAAACGGGCTGCCCAGCGCGCCGATGGTGTCGGCGCGCTGTTGGTCGGTCAGGATCAGGAGGATGTTGGGCTGTGATGTCATGGTCGGTAGACGGAGCGAGAGAGCCTGGACAGGAGAACCGCACAGGGCCTTACCTGCTGGTACGGGCGACGAATTCCTCGATGCCGGGAACGCCGATCTCGCGGTAGTACTTGAGCGCGCCCGGATGCAGCGGCGCGCCAAAGCCATTGAGCACCGTGTCCTTGCTCACCCGGCCGAACGCCGGATGCACGCCCTTGAGCTTACCCAGGTTCTCGAACACGGCCTTGGTCATGTCGTAGACCAGGTTCTCGGGCACCGACTTGAGGATCACCAGGCCATTGGCCAGCCCGAAGGTCGGCGTGTCCTGCGTCACCCCTTCGTAGAGCTTGCCGGGAATGGTGACGCGAAAGTATGGCGGGTAGGCCGCCTGATGCTTGTCGAACACCGGTTGCGGCACCGGTAGCAGACGGATCTCGCGCTGGGACGTGAGCTTCTTGAGCGGGGAAGCGGGAAGCTGCCGTTCCACAGCGCCACATCCAGGTTGCCATCGGCCAGCATGTCCATCATGTTGCCAAGGCGCACCCGGAACGGCTTGAAGTCGGTATCGGGCTTGAGCCCGAGCGTCTCCATCATCGAATCGGCATCGAGCATCGAGGTGCCGCCGGCTGCCCCATGCCGACCCGCTTGCCCTTGAGGTCGGCCATGTCTTGATCGGGCTGTCCGCCAGCGTCACCACGTGCATGGCCACCGGCGTGATCGCCATCCAGCTCAGGATCTCGCCCTTCTTGCCACCGCTGAACGTGCCGGTTCCCGAGTAGGCCTGGTACGAGGAAAGCGACGTCGCCATCGCGGCCTCCATTTCGCCGCGCTGGAGCAGCTTGATGTTCTCGACGTAGCCCTTGGTTTCCTCCGCCGTTGCGCGCACGCCCTTGACTTCGCGGTTGATGACATCGGCAATGCCGGCGGACCAGGTATAGGCGGTGCAGCCGACCGGGCAACTGCCCAGTGACAGGTTGATGTCGGCGGCATGCGCGCCTACCGGGCCCAGCAGGGCGAGGCCCGCCAGGGTGGCCAACAGGCGCCGGGTGCGTGGGGGGTGGGTTTCATGACAGTCTCCTTTTGTTGGCTCTGTGGCCGTTGTCGTGTACTGCGGATGTGATGAGGGTGTTCGCCTCAGATATCGGTGACCGGACGGGCGGTTTGCGCGTGGCGTCGATGACGTTGCCATCTCCAGCACACCAGTGCCACCAACAAGGTCAGGCCGGCGACATCGGTATGCCAGTCGGCCGCGATGGTCAGGCCGGCCACCGCCCCGAAACCGGTCCGTTCGACGGTATTGAGGCGGTCATCGGCCCAACCCTGGACGGCAATGGCCAGCGACAGGCCGCCGATGACCGCGGTGACGCCGGCCCGCACGACCGTCAGGGCGTCGGCCCCGACCCCCAGCAGCGCCGGGTTGTAGGCGAACAGGTAGGGAACGATGAACGCGGCGATGCCGAAACGGCAGGCGGTGACCGCGATCGCGAACGGATTGGCGCCGGCGATGCCGGCGGCCGCATAGGCGGCCAGGGCGACCGGCGGGGTGATCGACGAGAGCATGGCGGCGTAGAACACGAACAGGTGGGCCGCCAACAGGTTGACCCCCAGATCGACCAGCGCCGGGGCGACCAGCGTGGCCACCAGGATGTAGGCCGCCGCGGTGGGCAGGCCCATGCCCAGCACCAGCGAGGCGAGCATCGTGAGCAGCAGCGCCGGCAGCAGGTGTCCGCCCGACAGGGTGATCACGAGCGACGAGAACTTGAGTCCCAGCCCGGTCATCGTGATCATGCCGATGATGATGCCGGCCGCCGCGCAGGCGGTGGCCACCGGCACGATCGCGCGCGCCGCCGATTCGGCGGCGGCCAGCAGTCGCGCCGGGGTCAGCCGGCTTTCCCGCTTGAACAGGCTCAGCACCAACGTGGCCACGATCGCGCAGAACGACGCGTACATCACCGAGTAGCCATCGAACAGCAGGCCGACAAAGACCAGCATCGCCAGCAACATGTAGCCACCGCTGGCCAGCGCACCGGCCGCGGACGGTTGATCGGCCAGGTTCAGGGCCTTCAGGTCCAGGCGCACCGACTCCAGGTGGACCACGCCGAACAACACCACGTAGTAGATCAGCGCGGGCAACAGGGCGGCAGCGGCGATGTCGAAGTAGGGAATGCTGGTGATGTCGGCCATCAGGAACGCGGCCGCGCCCATGACCGGCGGCATCAACTGGCCGCCGGTCGAGGCCACCGCCTCGACCGCGCCCGCGGCGCGCGCCGAGTAGCCGTTGCGACGCATCAGCGGAATGGAGATCGTGCCGGTGGTCAGCACGTTGGCCACGGCCGTGCCCGAGATCATGCCCATCAGGCTCGAGCCCACGACCGCGGCCTTGGCCGGGCCGCCGCGCATCCGGCCGGTCAGGCCGGTGGCGATGTCCATCAGGGTCTTGCTGGCGCCCGATTGCTCGAGCACCGCCCCGAACAACACGATCAACACGACGAACGTGGCCGAGACTCCCAGCGGTGTGCCGAAGATGCCGCCACCGCCCAGGTACAATTGGGACAGAATCCGCTCGATCGAGTAGCCCCGGTGACCGGCGGCGCCCGGCAACAGGTTGCCAAAATAGGCATAGGCGAGAAAGGCCAGGGCCAGTAACACGATCGGCAGGCCGATGCTGCGGCGGGTCGCCTCGAGCAACACGAGGATGGCCGCGATGCCCAGGTACCACTCGAGCGTCGTCAGATCGCCGTAACGGTTGGCGACCTCGTCCAGGAAGACGATGTGGTAACCCATGACAAGCACCGAGACCACCAGCAGCACGGCGGACCAGGCCCGTGCGCCGCGCGACTGCCGCCCGGCCGCAAAGACGCCAAACCCATAGACCAGCATCAGCACCAGGCCCAGGTGGGCCGGACGTTGCACCATGTCGGAGAACACCCCGAAGTAGGCGCCATACAGGCTGAACAGCGCGATCATCACCGCGACCAGTCCGACGAACACGTTGCCCGGGCGGTTCAGCGCCACGCTGATCACCTCGGATCGATCGGCTTTGGCCGGGCGCGTCATGCCGACTCCCGTCGGTGGTCGGTGGCGGCCGACCGGCCCAGGCGGGACAAGTCGAGGGACGGATCGAACACCGTGTCCAGCAACGCGACCTGCGCGGCCGCGTGGCTGGGGGCCGTGCCGCTACGCGCCAGCTTGAGCGTGACGTCGGCGCTGGCCGCCCCCGAACTTTGCAGCCCCTTGAGGACGCCCCGGTAATAGGCCTCGTTGGCCGCCAGCGGCCCGGCCAGCACCAGCATGTCGGGATTGAGCGTCAGTTCGACATAGCGCAGCGCCTTGGCCAGCGCGAGTCCCGCCTCGCGCAGCAGCCGCGCGTGGCGAGGGCTCGGGCTGCCGCTGTCCATGTCTCCGGTGGCCAGCGCCCGTGTCAGGCGCGAGTACTGCGCGATTTCGTCGGGCTGGTACACCGGATGGTCGATGGCCCCCAGCCGATGCAGGATGGACCAACCCGAGGCCGAGCAGTTGAGGCAGTCGGACTGTCCGCAGGAGCACACCAGCCGGGTCGCGCGGGTCGGGTAATGGCCGATCCCCCCCCACAGGGAGTTGGCGCCACAGGCGAGTGATACCGTTGGCGATGAAACTGGCCCCCAGGATCGTCGCGCAATGGATGAGCACGGGCGCCCGGCCATGGCGGGCGCAGCCATTGAAGCTCTCGGCCCGAAGCAGTGCATCGGCGATGCGGCTGACGCTGATCGGCATGCCAAGCGCCTTCGGCCTGCGCGCGCAAATCGAACCCGCGCCAGCCCAGGTACCCGCCGGACAGGATCACACCGCGCTCGGCATCGACGTTGGCAGCCACGGCAAATCCGACCCCGGCGACCCGCCCGGCCGGAACGCCCGAGCGCTCGACCAGTGCGCGGATCGCCTGACAGGCCTGGGCGACCGTGGCGGGGCCATCGCTGATGTCGTCGAAGGCCGCATCCACCCGGGCCACGTCCTGACCGTTCAAATCGGCCAGGACGATTTCCTGCGAGAACGCGCTGATCGAGATACCGACCACGTACGCGCCACCCGGGTGCAGGTGAAGGGAGCCGGCAGGGCGTCCGCGGCCCGCGTGGGCGGCCGGGACGGGCGCCTCCAGGTTGCGTAGCAGGTCGGCCTGTTCGAGTTCGCGAACGATACGGCTCACGGCCATGAAGGACAGGCCGAGCCGTCGGGCCAGGTCGATCCGCGAGATGCCCGCTGCCAACGCGATCTCGCGCAACGCCAGCGCCCGGTGCACCTTTCTCAGGGACCCCGGGCTGCCTCCGGCAGGTGGGATCATCGGCCATTTATTAACCCTCGGTGAAAATATACGGCGCTTGGAACCTGCCCGTCAATCCCTGACGAGCGCGGACCGCTTGGTCCGATCAAAAAGATTCTTGGCAGGGACGGGTCAGGTCAGACCGGTTTGCGCGGACTCTGTCGGCAATGCGAGCGATATCGCGTTGTACTGGATCGGCCGGCGTCCGCCACCAGCCTGGTCACCTGCTGCTCAGGTCCGGTGGCCTGGCGGGCTCAGGTTGTCGTCAGCGGCCAGCGCATGCGCGCGGTTTCGGCGCACAGCAAGGCCAGGCGAGCGGCCAGGTGGGTCAGCAGGGCGGCGCCCTTGTCGGCGCTGGCCAGCGCCGCGTTGCCGGTCGGGCCGTTCGCGTTCAGGTCGCCGGCCATCCAGCCAAAGCCGACGGGCTTCTCCACGCCCAGCAGTTCATTTGCTGCCGAAAGCCGCTCGCCGGTGCTTTTGAAGTCGGCCAGTTCGGCCTGTCGGACCAGGTCGGGTCGCAGATGCATCATCAGCGAGGTTTCTATCGTGCCGCCGTGCAGGCCATGGGCGCGTTCGGTGTCGGTGAACAAACCCTCGGGCTTGCCCAGGTTGCCCGAGTTGGCACGCACGACCAGCATGCCCAACTCGGCGCGCAGGCGGATCGCCGCCAGGTCGACGTGCGGTCGCTGGCCGCCGTGGGTGTTGAAGATCACGAGCTTGCGCAGGCCGCTACGCGCGACGCCGCGCCCGATGTCCAGCCACAGGCCCAGCAGGGCATCGAGGCTGGCGCTCAGCGTACCGGCGAATGCCGTGTGCTCGAGACTGTCGCCAACCGTCAGCGCCGGCAGCACCAACACAGTGCAATCGGCAGGCGGTTCGGCCAGAAGGGCCCGCACCACGCCTTCGTTGATCATCGCATCGGTACCCAGCGGCAGGTGGGCGCCGTGTTGCTCGGTGGCCGACACCGGCAGCAGCGCAATGCTGCGGTCCGGATCGAGCCGGGCAAAGTCGGTGGTGGCCAGGTCCTGCCAATAGCCACTGGGGATTGCGCTGGGGGTCGTCGTCATCGGCGCCATTATCCATGAGAACATCCGCGATGATGACTGCCGCCGATTCCCCCGCGCCTGCGCGCCGGGCGCTGCTTGCCGGCGCCGCCGGGCGACGGGGCGAAGCCTTGCTCAATGCCTTGCTGGCGGCGCCGGCATGGCGCTCGGTGCACGTGCTGGCCGGCCAGCCAATGTCACTGGCGATTCCGCGGCTGCAGTTGTGCCGGTTCGATGACCTGCCGCCGGTCGACGACCTGTTCCTCGTGGTGGGTGATCCGGCCGAGCCGGGCTCGCGCAGTTTCCACGGGCGCGACGCGCCTTTCGACTCCATCGACGAGGACCGGGCACTGGCGCTGGCCCGCCGCGGATGCGATGCCGGTGCCTCGCGAATCGTGCTGGTGGCGCCGGCACCGGACTGGCAGCAGATAGGCAGCCTGCAACGCGGCCTGGGCGGGGTGCTGGAGACGCAGCTGGGCGCGCTCAGTGCCCGCACCGTGTTGATCTTGCGACCGTTGAAGCCGGGCGGTGCCGGGGCGGGTTCGCTGATCCAGCGCTTCGTGCACGGCTACCTGAGCCTGCAGATGCTGATGCTGCCCAGGTCCGTGCCGGTACTCACCTCCGAGCAGTTGGCCCGCGCCGCGCTGGGCCTGCTGGCCGGAGCCGGTCACGGACTGCAGGTGCTGACGGCGGCCGATATCGAGGCCAGCCTGGGCCGGGGTCGCAGCGCCTGAATCGTCCATGCCTGCCAACTTGTGCCTGACGCAGACCAGCGACTACAATAAATTTACAAAATGAAGCATATGCCCAGGACGGTCCGGTGAGTGGCGCCGGGGCGACACGCCTGCGCATCTCATGTCACCAGGAGGCAACGCGAATGCCGGACTGCGTAGAGAATGCGAACGGCGCGCCAAACGCGCGATGGCGGCACCTGTCGATTCAACTGCTGTTGCTACTGGCGGCATTGCTCCCGCCGGCGGGCTCTGCTAGGGCGGACCATATCCGCGGCCAGTTCGTCGCCGAGCAAGGACACGTGCTGCGGGTGTCGCAACGCGGTCTCAGCGTGCAGGGCACGCTGATGGTGGCCAATGGGCAGCAGCTGTCTCTCATCGGTTTGTCTGACGGAAACGACTTCGTCAGCGGCACGTTGTCGGGTGCGCAGTTCTCGGGCACCTTCGAAATGGCCTTCCAGCATGGCCAGCCGAGCACCGTGCGCATCGTGGTCTACAACGGCCAGACGGGTGCCGTGATCGAAGACGTCGTCTTTCGGGAATCGAGCCGGCTACCGCCCCGCCGCCAGCCCGATCCGGTGCAGCCCACCCCGGCAACCCCGGTCAAGCCCACGCCAAGCCTGCCTTATGGCAACAACGAACCGCCGGCCAAGCCGGAGTCCAGATTGCCTTACTGATGCCACCAGAACCCGCCACAAGAGAACCCGCCACAAGGATTCCGATGAGACTCTCTATTCGGTCACAACAGCCCACCCGTCTGTTTGCAACGTCCAAGGTTTTGGTGTCGTTGCTGCTGTCGATTCTCACCGGACTGGCACTCGCCGCCGCGCTGACGCCGGCCGATCTGCTGACGCTGCGAAAGCTGGGTTTCGCAGAGGCCCAGATCAAGGTCGAGTTGGAGCCGCAAAAGGCGGCTTCGTGATTTCGGCTCCCGAGATCGAGCGACTCAAGCAGGCCGGCTTCACTGACGACTTCGTGGCCTACCTGCGGACACTGGCGCCGGAAAAGCGGGTCGACAACGCATCGGTTGCCGCCATGCTCAAGCAGGGTCGCCCTGTGATCGAGGTGTTGCAGGAAATCGCGTCGAGCAAGCGTGAGTTCGATGGCAGCGTCGGTGCGCTGCTGGCGATGAATCGCGAGGTGACGTTGCCGGCATCGATCGCGCGCGCGATCAGCGGCCGGCCCCTGTCGGTCGAGAACCTCAAGGAACTGGCCGGCGCCGGCATCAGCGATGGCGAGTTGGATTTGCTGCTGGGTATCGTCGGCATGGCCAAGGTGCCGCTGTCGCCAGTCGACGCGCTGGCGCTGACGCAGGCAGGCATAGGCACCGATGTCGTTGCCCGCGCGCGCGAGGCGGCGGCGGCCCGCCCCGAACCGGCGCGCGAGCCCGAGCGTGCTTTCGATCCCAAGACCCTGACAGCGTTTGATCACATCGCCGGCTTGTATCGGCTGCATTATCCGAAGGAATGGTTTTTCGAGCGCACTCTGGTCAACGGCTCGCCTTACGTCTTTGCCAGCCCCGTGCGCGGGATCACCGATCCGGCCAAGGCGGCGACAGCCATCGCGCTCAGCGTCGAAGGCCGCGACACGGACACGACCACCACGCCGGAACAATTGCTCAGCTTTTTCAATGTCGCCGCCCGTCAGTCCTTGGCCGGTTACGAGCCGGGCAAGTCGGTCAGCAAGTTCGACCTGGGGGTGTTTCAGGAATTCGATGCCACCGTGGACGGCGTTCCGATCAAAGGCAGGGTCTACTCTGTGCTGGGGCGTAAGCATGTCTATTACCTGTCGGTTCACGCACCGCAGGACGATTTTGCCCGGCTGTTGCCGATGTTCGAGGTCGTCGCGCAAGGCTTGGCCGTCGATTCCGGGGCGAGCGCAAAAACGCGTTCGATCGCCAGCAGCCAAGATCTGGTGCGCGAGTTCGAGGAGGCGATCGTTCAGGTTCGCGCCACCAATGATGGCCAGAAAGGCAACTATTCGGGCACGGGTTTCTTCATTCGGGCGGACGGCTACCTGGTGACCAATTCGCATGTCGTGACCCACCCCAAAACCGGTAAACCGCATGACAAGTTCGAGGTGCGGTGGCCTGAGCGCATGAATCGCGACCCGGAGCCTGCCGAACTGGTCGCCTTCGAAGACATGAAAGCGGGCAAGATCGCCGGCCTGTCAGTGGGCAACGACATGGCGGTTCTACGAATCAATTCCACGAAGCCGCTGAAGGTGATCCCGCTCGTGCAGACCGAGGATGTCGCGCTGGGTGACCAGATCGTCGTGATCGGCTACCCGCTGACTGAGTTGTTCGGCGCCAAGTTGGAGACGACGGTGACCTCGGGTGTCGTGACCCGTTTTCAGCGCGATGAAGATGACCGGGTAGCGACGATCATCAGCGACGTGACCGCCTCGGGCGGCAACAGTGGCGGGCCGGCGATCAGTTTGCGTGGCGGCGGCGCGATCGGACTTCTGACCGGTGGAACGAGGTGGCATCTGAACGAATCGACCAAAGACGCAGCCAAGTACAGCGCCCTTGTCCCGGTGTCGGTTTTGCGGCGGTTCTTTCCAGAAGAGACGCTTGTCAAAGCTGAGCGCTCAGCGTCGATGGATTACCTGGATGCCTACGAGTTGGCGCTGCGCGCTTTCCAATTGGGCAGTATCGAGGGTGCGATGAAAGTCGCCCGTCGCGCGATCCAGCGTCGTCCGCAGGACCCGAACGGCTATGGCTTGCTGGCGCAGATCCAACTAAGTCACGCCGAGGACAAGGACAGCCAGCGCGAAGCGGTCGAGTCGTTGAAAAGAGCGCTGGACATCGATCGCAAACATGTGCCATCGTTGCTGGCACAGTCGTTGATCGAATTGCGCCGCAACGATGCGATTGCGGCGCTTCGTTACGTCGACCGTGCCATCGAAGCAGAGCCGAAAGAATGGGCCAATTACTACCAACGTGCAACGATCAATATCGAGTTGGCCCGTTTCACCGAGGCCTTATCCGACCTGAAGAAAGCGCAGGAGGTCAGTGGCGAATTGATTCCGCGTCCGTTCAGCCTGGCAGGACACGCACACTATGAGAACAAGAATTACGAGGACGGCAAGGCGGCCTATGAAAAGGCTGTGTCGCTGGCGCCAAAGGATATCGAGGCGCGGCTTGGTATCGGCCAGTACTACATCCACAAGAAGCAGTTGTCCAATGCGCTGATCGAGTTCGATCGACTGAATAGCGACGTGCCCAAGGTGCCGCTGGTAAAGGCCTACATGGGCTACACCTACTTCCTGCAGGAAAACTTTGGAAAAGCGAACGAGCACCTCTGGGATTCCTTCCTCGGGTTCCAGAAGGCCGGTCGCAGAACGGGCGAGCCCCCGCCGGCGTTTCTTTTCTCGGCGCTTGCCGAGGCGGCCCGCAAAGACCGTGACCCCAGGCGGGCAATCATTGCCTACACGCGCTTGTTGCAAATCCACGGCAAGAAGCTTTCGGGCAAGGAGATCATCGAAGCCCACGAATACCTGGCGGAACAGGCGCGCGATGATCATCCGCAAATCGCCCGGCTGCATCTTGCCGCGGCGTCGGTGGTGGCCAGGGAGGAATCGGCCGAGATCCGCAAGCGGGTTCGCGAGCCGCTGGAGAAGATCGCGCCCGGCGCGGTCTCGCTCAAGGACGTTGCCTTCATGGATCCGGACAATGCCTATGACCTGTCGCTGGTCCGCGAATTCATCCTCGACAAGGACACCAAGCTGGGCTTTCAGATACCTGGCAAGATCGAAGCCGACGGCGATGCCGATGAACCACTGCGTGAATGGATCGTCGCCACCCGTCGCGCCCACGGCTTTTCCAATGCGACGCTCGGTTCGCTGATTACCAAGGCCAACAGGCAGGCGGCAGCGGAACCGACTCGTCCCGAGGCACAGCGCGGGGAGGGTGATCCCGGACCGCTCAGCCTGATTGGTCGGTGGCGCGGCCCGGTGCAGAACGGGCAGGCCTATGTATTCGAGTTTCAGGCCGGCGGGCAGGGGGCCGGAAACCCGTTCCGGTTGCACCAGGAGGCCAATGGGGCGATGACCCAGCTCGACCAGGGCACCTGGGCGGTAGCGAAAGAGGCCGACGGTTCCCAGAGCCTTGCATTGGACAGTGCGGGGCGCGCGCGCCAGGTGCGCCTGCCTATCGCCGTGCAGCGCAACGGCGCCGACGGGCCGACGTTGCTGATCAATCTAAACGGGCAGCAGCAACCGTTCAAGAAGGCCGGCTGAGCCCGCGCCTCACCACGGGCGGTGCGATCAGGGTAACTGGCGCACCGCCTGCGGGTACAGTTCGCTCAGCACGTCGCGCAGCACGTCGCCGGGCACGGTCGCCAGCCGGGTTGCCAACGCCTTGCGTCGGTCACGGCGGCCAACGGCCTCCGCCCGCTTGGCCAGCGCCGACAGCAGTTGCGGCTTGTGCGCGGCCACCGCGCGGCTCACCACATCCGACCAGTGGGCCGGGTACTCGGCGCGCGCCCAGTCACCGCGGCCCCGGCCAAAGTGCGCCACCGCCAGGTAGGTCAGGGTCAGCGCGCCGACCTTGTTCAACAGCACCGCGTCCGACCACTGGATGCTCAGCCCGTCCAGCCCGCGGATCTGGTTGTAGCCCACCGCCAGGCCGGCCGCCCCGAGCGCGCCGAGCACGCTGCCCACGATCATGCCGCCGCCCAGCGTGAAGCCGCCGGTGGCGAGGTCGGCCTTCAGGCCGGCCAGCGCGCCGGTGGCCACACCGCCGAGAATGGCGGCCTTGCCCTCGTTGACCTTGCTGTTGACCGCGTAGTGCGCATCGACCCGGGTCATGACTTCGTGCGTGGCGTTGCCTCCGAGGCCGTGCAGCTGGATCAGCGCGGCGGTGGTCTTGCGGGATTGCTCGTCCCAGCGCTCGCCGAGCGCGACCATCGCAGCATCGCGGGCGTTACGGCCCTTGCCTGCCGGCAGGCCCAGCGAACTGCCCAGGTCGCGCAACTGCCCGGTGATCCCCGGATCGGCCAGGATCACGCGATCGGCCGCCGCGGCGGCCAGGTCGGCCGCCAGGCACGCGATCGCCTGGCGGTAGCGCTCGTGATGCTGGCGCTGCCATTGCATCCGCAGTCGCTCGTAGGCCTGCTGGCGGCCGGCATCGAGCAGGCCGCCGATCCGCTGCAGCAGTTCGTCTTCCTGCACCCAGCACCGGGCAAAGGCATCCAGGGCCAGCACGTCGCGCACCTGGGGCCAGTGGGCCAGGTGCTGCTGCCAGCGGTCGACTTCGGCCTGTTCGCTGGCGGCCGGCCTGGGGGGGCCCATCTGGTTGAGCAGCACCATCACCGGCTTGCCTGTCCAGGCGAGCACGCGCATCTCGGGCTCGACATAGCCGGCGTCCTGCGGGTCTTCGGCGGCGTTGACCAGATAGAGCACGACGTCGGCCTGCTCGCGCACGTGCCGCAACGCCTGCTGGCTCGACCAGAGCGGACGGTCGCGCAGCCGGTCCCAGACCTGGCCGACCAGCCAGCCCAACGGATTGTCGGCCGCCTCGAGCCGCCTGGCCAGGCGCAGGCTGTCGCCAAAACCCGGGGTGTCCCACAACAGCAGGGAATCGCCCTGCGCGGTGCGCACCAGTTCATGGCTCTCGGCGGTGTCCGTGACATGGGCCTCGTCGCGTACCGCGCCGATGTCGCGACCCAGCAGCGTGCGCGCCAGCGTGGTCTTGCCGGCATTGGTATGCGAGACCAGGCTGATCGAGATGGTCGTCGGCGTCGTGTTCATGTGCGCTGCACGGCCAGGTCATCGGGCGGGGCGGGGCGGTTCGCCGCCGCCGGGCTTCGGGGGCGCGCGCCAGGCTGACCCGGCAGGTTCTTCAACGCGCCTTCCAGTGCCGGCTCGCCAGCCTCGGACAGCGGGGCGAAAACCGTTGCAATCCCGCCATCGGCCAGCACCCGCTGCCAGTTCTGGCGACGCTGCTCCAGCCGGTCGGGCTGATCGGCAAAGCGTTCGCGAAACGGTTGCTCGTCGACCAGCGCGACCATCGGGCCGGCGCCGGGTTGGCTGGCCTGCAACTGCTGGAGCACCCGCAGGTGATGCTCGGCCTCGGGCGTGGCCGTCAGTGAAAAGAGCACGATGACCAGCGTCGGCTGACCGGGCCGTGCCGCTGGCAGGTCGTCCTCGTCGCCCAGCGCCAGCATCGCCACCCGCTCGGTGAGCGCCTGCGGCCCGCAGATGCGCCGCAGCATCCGGGTCAGCGTGTGCCACGCGGCATCGGTGGGCCGATAGCTGTAGCACCAGACATCGATCCGCGCCGCCTCTCCGGCCTGCACGCGGCGCAGCGATTGAAAATAAGGTGTCCAGCGGCAACGGAAAGTGCCGGGCCAGTTGCCGGCTCTTGCCCGCCTGCCAGCCGGCGAGCAGCAGGCGGGGCACGATCACGGCCATCGTCAGCGTCAGGGCCATCAGGTGGATCCAGCGCCCGGCGTTTTCACCATCGCCGGTCGCAAAATTGAGTGCCCGGACCTGTTCCAGCGTCGCGGCCGGCCAGCCCAACAGCGCCAGCGCCGGCGCCAGCAGCCAATGCAGCAGGGCCTGCACCTGGGCGGCACCCAGAAACGTGCTTTCCCAGCCGGCGCGGTACTCGAGCGCCAGCCCGCGCCAGTAGAGTGAACCGACCAGGCCGATCGCGAGGGCCGCCGCGCCGGCATGCATGATCGCCGCCGAGCGGGCGGCGGTCAGAGGGCGCGCCGCCTGCCACCAGGCATCGAGAAAGCCACGCACCTGCTCGGCCGAGGCACCGTCGTCGCCCAGGTGCCGGGCCAGCCGGGCGGCGATGCGCCCCGGCAGGCCGACCCCGGCGCCGAACGGGCGCCGGCCGCCGGTCACCAGCGGCACCAGCAACAGCAGGTAGACCAGCGCATTCCAGAGCAACAGCCCCAGCCAGGGCGGGGCGAGCAGATGGATTCGTCGGTCGATCCCGACCATGTCGGTCGCCAGCCCGGCGAGCAGTGCCAGCAGCACGATCAGCGGCCCCAGCCAGCCCGGCCAGCGCAGTCGGTCGGCCAGTGACGGCAGCGAAGAGCCGTTTTCGGCCAGCCTGGCCACGGCCAGCGCGGCGCGGCGCGCAACGAACGCATCGAAGGGCTCGTGCGAGCGGGCGGCCGCGCTCGCCGCCTCGCTGACCCGGTGACGGTCGTCATCGGTCCAGTGGGCGGTCTGCGGCGAGGATTCGAGGTGTCGGACGAGGACGGCCTCACGGGCTTCGTATTCTTTCATTGCTGCTTGGAGGGCCGGCATGGAGGGCCGGCGGCCACGGGTCAATGCGTATCGTGCCACGAAGCGCCCGCCTGGCCATCAACGTCGGCGCCGCACGGGGGTTGACCGCCACGCATCACCGGTGGGCCGGGCTGCGCGCAAGGGACTTTGTTGCATCGGCCGCCACAGCCGTCTGCCGTTGGTCAGCGGTGAACGGTGGCAGCGACCGCTCATCGCGCAGGATCCACGATCCGTCCGGGGACCCGCCGGGCGGACCGTCGCGGCCCCGCTTTTCGTTTCATCATCGGTGCATGAACTCACGCGCAACAAAGGAATTGACGATGGATCTGGGCTTTCACGGCGACACGCTCTTGCATCGGGATCGCACGTTCGAGATGGTCGACCAGCCGCTCGAACAGTACTTCGAACTGATCGGCACCCGCCCTGAATTCGAGATCGCCTCGGCCGTGGGTCGTGGCTACACCGCGCAGTGGATGATCGAGGACGGCTGGCTGTTCCTGGTGAACATGCAGGCCCGGTGGAGCGATGCCGAGACGCTGAGCCTGACCCACCTGTTTCCGTTCGCCGGCAGCAAGGTATTCGCCGCCTGGTTCAACGGCAGCCTGCGGGCCTACCGGCGCGACAAGCCGCTGCCCGACCTGAGCCAGGCCGATCGTCAGCCGTACCCGGACCTGACCCTGACCATCGAGCACGGCCGCATCGCCAGCTCGACCCTGATCCACCGTGCCTCGACGGTTTCGTCGTCGGTGCGCCCGGCCGCCACGCTGGACAATGACTCGGCCGAAGTGATCGAACTGGCCAGCTACCGACGCTCGTCGGTGCACGCGGCCTGGAACGAGGTGATGGTCTGAGCCTGACGGCTCGTCAGGCCTTCCGGCTCTCGGCCAGGTCGTTCCAGACCAGCTGATCCACCAGCAGGCCGTCCCGGACCGTGAAGCGGTCCACGAAGCGAATCCCCTCGAAAGCCTGGCCATCCGGCCAGGTACCGAACAGCGTGCCATAGCACCAGACGACCGTGTGGTCATCTTGCCAGCACTCTTCGACCTGGTCGATCACCTTGCCGACCGACTGGTAACGGGTGCTGCCCCAGGCGACCAGCTCGGCCACCTCGCGAAAACGCACCCCACCCGGAAAGACCATCTCGAAGCCGGGCGCCAGTCGCTTGCCGGCAGCGCCGAGGTCGCGTGCCTCCATCTCGGCCAGGTAGGCGCGCACGATGTCGCCGGCCTTGGGCCTGGCGGCCCCGGGTCGTACCCCGGCGCCGGTCTCCACCGCGGCGGCCACCGCGCCGCTGCGCCCGCCGCGCATATATCCGGCCGGCTCGACCTCGTTCAGGCAGACCACCAGCGATTCGAGCGGCGCTGCGATCGTCGCGCGGACGGCCCGGGTGATCCGCGTCGCCAGTGAAATCCGGGTGGCCTCGTCATAGCCCTTGATCAACTGCACCTGAACGACCGGCATCCCAATACCCCTTATGATTCGTCATCGTTTCATTCTAGTGCAGCGTCCGGACCGTCAAGGCCCTTCCGGGCAGCCGTCTATCCCGCCATGGCGTCCCTTCCCGATCCTTCCGGTCACCTCGCTGCTGAGCCTGTCAGCCGGCTGTCGCTGATCGGGATCAGCAAGCGCTATCCCGGTGTGCTGGCCAATGACGACGTGTCGCTGAGCGTGGCCGCTGGCGAGATCCACGGGCTGATCGGCGAGAACGGCGCCGGCAAGTCGACGTTGATGAAGATCGTCTACGGCCTGGTGACCCCGGATGCCGGCCGGATCTTCTGGGAAGGACAACCGTGCCGGATCCCGTCGCCGGCGATCGCCCGCCGGATGGGCATCGGCATGGTGTTCCAGCATTTCTCGCTACTCGACTCCCTGACGGCACTCGAGAATATCGCGCTGATGGTACCGGGCGCCGCGGCCGACGCGGTCCTGGCGGCACGGGTCGGCGAACTGGGCGAACGCTACGGCCTGCGGGTCGACGCGCATCGTCACGTGTTCGATCTGTCGGTCGGCGAGCGTCAGCGGATCGAGATCCTGCGCGCGCTGATGCTCTCGCCCAGGCTGCTGATCCTGGACGAGCCCACCTCGGTGCTGACCCCGCAGGCCGCGCAGGCGCTGTTCATCACGCTGCGCCGGCTGGCCGACGAAGGCGTCAGTGTCCTCTACATCAGTCACCGGCTCGACGAGGTGCGCCGCTTGTGTTCGCGCGCGACCGTGCTGCGCGCCGGCCGCGTGAGCGGCACCTGGGTGATCCGCGCGACGAGTCGGTCGACAGCCTGTCGCGACTGATGCTGGCTCGGCACCACCGGCGTTGACCCGCGCGCCTGCCACCGGCGCAGCGGACGCCGTACCGCGCCTGCTGGTGCGCGAGCTGCGCGGCGCCGGCCAGCCTGCACGGGCATGCATTGCGGGTCGATTCACTTGTCGTGCGGGCGGGCGAGATCGTCGGTATCGCCGGGATGTCGGGCAATGGCCAGGGCGATCTGCTCGAGGCTCAGCGGCGAGCGCCTGCCGGCGACCGCGCAGCACGGCGCGATGCAGATGGCGATCGACGGCACCGACGTTCGGGCACTGGGCATCGCGCAGCGTCGATCGCACGGCCTGGCCTTCATTCCCGAGGAACGGCTGGGGCGGGCCACCGTGCCCGGCATGGCCCTGGACTGGAACCTGCTGCTGTCACGACGCGAGCCCGACTGGTTCTCCTGGGGGTTTTTGCGCCGCCGACGCCTGGCGGCGTTGGCGCGTCGGCTGATCGAGCGGCACCAGGTGCGGGCTGCGGGGCCTGCGGCGTTGGCCGTCAGCCTGACCGGCGGTAATCTGCAAAAGTACGTGGTGGCGCGTGAGCTCGAGCCCGGGCCGACGGTTTTGCTCGTGTCCCAGCCGACCTGGGGGGTCGACGTGGGCGCCGCGGCGCGCATTCACCAGGCGCTGCTCGATCTGCGCGCGGCCGGTGCGGGCATCCTGCTCGTGTCCGAAGACCTGGATGAACTGTTCGCCCTGTGCGATGCGTTCCACGTGATGTCGGCCGGCCGCTTATCGGCCCGGCTGGCGGCGGAACAGGCAGGCATCGAACAGATCGGCCGCCTGATGGGGACGATAGACGATGCGGTGGCCGCCTGATGGGCCTGTCCCTCGAGCCACGTCCGGTGCCGTCGCGCGCCATGCAGTGGGTTTCCCCGTTGCTTGCGCTGCTGGGCACCGCGGTGTTTGCCGGCCTGCTGCTGCTCTGGCTGGGCAAGGAGCCGGGCCAGGGGCTGCGGGTGTTCTTTCTGACGCCGATGTCCAGCCTGCGCGGTTGGTCCGAGATCGGCCTGCGCATGACGCCGCTGCTGCTCTGTGCGCTGGGGCTGGCCCTTTGCTACCGCGCCAATGTCTGGAACATCGGGGCCGAGGGACAGTTGGTCGTTGGCGGCATTGCCGGCGGGGCGGTCGCGCTGCTGGCCGGTGCCCAGTCGCCGGCCGGTTTCTTCGTGCTGGTGCTGCTGGGCGGAGGTGTCGCGGGGGCGGCCTGGGGCGGCCTGATCGCGTGGTTGCGCGATCGCTTCCATGCCAACGAGATCCTGGTCAGCCTGATGCTGACCTACATCGCGCAGTTGCTGCTCATGTACCTCGTGCACGGCCCGCTGAAGGATCCGAACGGCTACAACTTTCCGTACAGCGCGACCTTCGAGGCCGCAGCGCTGGTGCCGCTGATTCTGGCGCCGACCCGCCTCAACCTGGGCCTGCCGCTGGCCCTGGTGGCAGCGCTGCTGATGGCGCTGTTCCTGTGGCGGGCCTTCGCCGGCTTTCGCCTGCAGGTCGCCGGCCAGGCGCCGCGGGCAGCCGCCTATGCCGGCTTCGATTCGCGCCGCGGCCTGTGGTTGTCACTGACCGTGTGCGGTGCGCTGGCGGGCCTGGCCGGTGCGCTCGAGGTGGCCGGACCGATCGGCCAACTGACTCCGAGCATCTCGCCGGGCTACGGATTCTCGGCGATCATCGTCGCCTGGTTGGGCCGGCTCAATCCGCTGGGCTGCGTGGTCGCGGCGTGGGTCCTGTCGGTGGTCACGATCGGCGGTGAGCTGGCGCAATCGCGGATGGGTTTGCCCAATGCGCTCAGCGGCGTGCTGCAGGGGGTGTTGTTGTTGGTCCTGCTGGCGTGGGACACGCTGGTCACCCAGCGGGTGGCATGGCGCGACATCCGGACATCGGTGGCGACGGCCGGCGTTGCCGAACGATGAACCTGGACACGCTGGCCGCGCTGATCGCGGCGACCATCGCCGCCGGTACGCCGCTGCTGCTGGCCGGCATCGGCCTGCTGGTCAACGAGCGCGCCGGGGTGATCAACCTGGGGGCCGAGGGCATGATG
The DNA here is from genome assembly GCA_041396665.1 of Burkholderiaceae bacterium. GTDB lineage: Bacteria > Pseudomonadota > Gammaproteobacteria > Burkholderiales > Burkholderiaceae_E > JAUIAI01. The sequence continues at coordinate 88,921 of JAWKYE010000025.1, read as the reverse complement.
CTGATGGCCGCCGTCAGCGGCTTCGCCGCGGCCGCCGCCACCGGCAGTGTCACCCTTGGGCTGCTCGCCGGCGCCGCGGCCGGCATGGGGCTGGCGCTGTTGTTCGCCGCCCTCGCGGTGGGCTTGGCCACCAATCAGTACGCAACCGGCCTCGCGCTGACCTTGTTCGCCACCGGGCTGTCGGCATTTGCCGGCCTGCCGCTGGTGGGCCGCGCGCTTGGTCATCCAGCATGGCAGGGCTTGCCGTGGCTGGCCGACTGGCCGCTGCTGGGGGCGGCGATATTTCGTCAGCACCCGATGGTTTATGTCAGCTGGCTGATCGTGCTCGTGGTGGCCTGGGTGCTGGCGCGTACGCGCTGGGGCCTGGTGCTGCGGGCGGTGGGCGAATCGCCGCAGGTGAGTCATTCACTGGGCTACCCGGTGCGGGCGATCCGCATCGCGGCCGTGTTGTTCGGCGGCCTGTGCTGCGGGCTGGCCGGTGCCTACCTGTCGCTGGTGTACACGTCGCTGTGGGTCGAGGGCATGGTGGCCGGCCGGGGCTGGATCGCGTTGGCACTGACCGCATTCGCGACCTGGCGGCCCTGGCGGGTGTTGCTGGGCGCCTACCTGTTCGGCAGCGTGACGATGATCCAGTTCCACCTGCAAGGCCAGGGGGTGCAGGTTGCCTCGCAATTGCTGGCGATGCTGCCTTACCTTGCGACGATCGTCGTGCTCGTGCTGATCTCGCGCAATACCGGTTTCATCCGGCTCAACATGCCGGCCAGCCTGGGCAAGCCGTTCCGGCCGTCGGGCTGAGCCGCGCGCGCCTTCCGCTTGCTGCGCCCGGCACTGCGCAGTCGTGTTCGAGGACCAACCATCGTGAAAAACCTCATGACCCCAATGGCCGCAATCGGCCGCGCCGGCCCCTTTGCCATCACGCGTCGCCGCGCCACCGCGCTGCTCGGCGCCGTGCTGCTGCCCGGCCTGCCGCGGGCAGGCGCGGCGGCACCGCTCAAGGTCGGTTTCGTCTATGTCAGCCCCTTGTCCGATGCCGGCTGGACCCATCAACATGAACAGGGCAGGCTGGCGCTGCAGGCGCGCCTGGGGGACCGGGTGGTCACCCAGGCGGTCGAGAACGTGCGCGAAGGCCCCGATGCCGAACGGGTCGTGCGCGATCTTGCCGGGCAGGGACACGATCTGATCTTTGGCACCTCGTTCGGCTACATGGAGCCCATGCTGAGGGTGGCGCGACAGTATCCGGCGCTGCGTTTCGAGCATGCCAGCGGCTACAAGCGCCTGCCGAACCTGGCCACCTACAATGCCCGCTTTCACGAGGGGCGCTATCTGGCCGGCATGCTCGCCGGGGCAACCACGCGCAGCAACCGGCTGGGCTATGTCGCGGCGCTGCCGATTCCCGAGGTGATCCAGGGCATCAACGCATTCGCGCTGGGCGCACGGCTCGTGAACCCGGCCGCCGAGGTCCGCGTGATCTGGACCCAGCGCTGGTTCGATCCGCCGCGCGAGCGCGATGCCGCCAACACGCTGATCGATCAGCGGGTCGACGTGCTGACCCACCACACCGATTCCTCCACGGTGGCCCTGGCCGCGGAGCAGGCGGGTGCCTGGGCGCTGCCCTATCACTCGGACATGCGGCACATCGCGCCGATCCGTCAGCTTGCCGCCGTGACCCATCACTGGGGTGAGTACTACATCGCGCGCACGCTGGCGCTGTTGCAGGGCGACTGGCGATCGACCGACACGATGGGCGGGCTGGCCGACGGCATGGTGCGCATCGGCGGAATTGCCGAGTCGGTACCCGCGGTGATTCGCGAACGCATCGACGCGAGCCGCCAGGCAATCGCGTCCGGTGTGCTGAATCCCTTCGCCGGACCGATCACGGATAATGCGGGCCAGGTGCGGGTGACACGGGGTCAGTCGATTCGCCCGCAAGACCTGCACACGATGGACTGGTTCGTCCAGGGCGTGCGGGGCAAACCACCGACGAAATGACCGGATGTTCGGAATGACGAAGCGGATGATGACGGGCGCGGAACGATCGTGGCGGCCCGACTGGCTCGCCGGCCTGGCGGTCCTGCTGCTGCTGACGCTGTTGGCGGGTGCCGGCGCCAGCGCCCAACCCGGCTTGGCGGCGGCCAATCGCAGTGTCGACGAGACGGGCCGGCAGCTCGAGACGCTCGAAGGCCGGATGCGCGGCGCCAAGGGCGAGGAGTTGCTGCAGATCCGCGACAAGGTTCGCGCACTGCGCGAAGCGGGCCTGCCCGACAAGGAGGCGCTGACCAAGCGGCGCGACGAACTGAAGGCCGACCTCGACCGGCTCGGGCCCGAGCCCAAGCCCGAGGATCCGCCCGAACTGCGCGATGTGGCCGACGAGCGCAAGCGGATCCGCGCCGAACTGGCTGCCTACGAGGCCGTGCTGCGCCGCTCGGCGCTGAACGAGGCGATGGCCGACCGCCTGCTGGCCGACGTCGCGGACTCGCGCCGTTCGGCCTTTTTCGACGTGCTGCTGCGCGCCGACCCGTCGCCCCTCAGTCCGGAGGTGATTGCGCAGGCGGCGCGCGCCTTCTGGTCCGGCCTGGAGCAGGCGGTGAGCGCCGTTGGCGAGCGGGCGGCGCAATGGCGCGAGCAAGAGCATTCCCAGCGCCAGATGCTCTGGCTGGGCGGCGGGCTGCTGGTCGCCCTGCTGTTGTTGTTCCCGGTCCGCAACAGCGTGCTCAACCGGATCGTCGCGTTCATGAAGCGGGCCGAACCCAGTGCCGAGCGGCGCATCATGGCCGCCGCGGCGATGACCTTCGGGCGACTCGTGCCGTGGTTGCTGGGCACGGCCATCCTCGCGCTGGTGCTCAACCAGGCCGCCTTCGTGCCGACCGAGGCGGCACAGGTGCTGCGCACCAGCTGGTTCTGGCTGGTGATCTTTCTGGCCGTCAATTCCGCGGTCAGCTCGATCTTCCTGACCGAGGTGCCCGGCTGGCAGCTGCTGCACACCCAGCACGGCCGGCGGGTCGCGGTGCGCGCGATGCTGTTGCTGGCGACCGCGACGCTCGGGGTCGACGCGGTTCTCAAGCGCATCGTCGAGATGCTGGGCAACGACACCGCGCTGGCCCTGGAACAGAGTGCATTGGTGGCGGTCGTGCTGGCGGTGCTGTTGTTCCTGCTGTCGCGACGCAGCATGTGGCAACCGCCCGCAGAGGCGCGCGACGAGGACGAGGCGGCGCAGCTGTCCGTCGATGATGCGGACGGCACCGAACCGCCCGCACGGCTGGCCGGATCGGTGCGCCGGCGCAACCTGCGCATCATCCTGGCGGTGTTCAGCCTGGTGATCGTCGTGGCAACGGCGATCGGCCAGGTGTCGCTGGGCTACTTTCTGGCCACTCGCGCTTTTTTCCTGATCGGTCTGTTCGTTGCCGGTTGGGCGATCCGGGCGCTGGTGCAGGAAGCGCTGATCATCCTCGATACACGGATGATCAAGTCCCGGGCGCGCCGTCCCGGCAAAACCGATGCCGACCGCCCGTCGCTGGTATCGTTCTGGATCGGCCTGATGGCGGATTTCCTGCTGGTGTTGGTGCTGGTTCCGCCGGCATTCATCGTGCTGGGCGCGGACAGATCGGATGTTTCCAACTTCGTGCGCGATGCCTTCACCGGCTTCACGATCGGCTCGGTGCGCCTGTCCATTGCCGATCTGCTCTCGGGCATCCTGATCTTCGTTGCCGTGCTGGCGGTCACCTGGATGATCCAGCGCCTCGCCGAGAACCGCCTGTTTCCCTACATGCGGGTCGATCCGGGCGTGCAGCATTCGTTTCGCACGCTGATCGGCTACGTCGGCTTCGTGCTCGCCTTCGTTGGCGCCGTCGGCGCAATCGGCTTCAACCTGTCCAGCCTGGCGATCGTCGCCGGTGCGTTGTCGGTCGGTATCGGTTTTGGCCTGCAGAGTATCGTCAACAACTTCGTGTCCGGCCTGATCCTGTTGTTCGAGCGGCCGATCAAGATCGGCGACTGGGTCGTGATGGCCTCCGGCGAGGGACTGGTCAAGAAGATCAGCGTGCGCTCGACCGAGATCGAGACTTTCGATAGGGCCTCGGTCATCGTGCCCAACTCGGAACTGATCAGCGGCACCGTGACCAATCTCACCCACGGCAACAAGATGGGGCGGATCATCGTGCCGATCGGTGTGTCCTACAACGAGGATCCCGAGAAGGTGATGCGCATCCTCGAGGAGATCGTGGCGCGTGAACCGCTGGTGCTGCGCTATCCGGCACCCTTCATCAACTTTGCCAACTTCGGCGAGAGTTCACTGGACTTCGAGGTCCGCGGCTTCCTGCGCGATGTGACCAACGGGCTCAAGGCCCGGACCGCGCTGCGGGTGGCGATCTTCAAGCGGTTCCGGCAAGAGGGTATCGAGATCCCGTTCCCGCACCGGACGCTGCAGGTGTCGGGTGGGCTGTCGGTGGAGCGGGCGAAGCGGGATCCGGCCCCGCCGGCGCCCGGTCCCGGGCCGGCGTCCCCGCCGCCTGCCGGAGCCAGCGCTTGATGGCAGGGGCTGGGAGGCTGCGCCGGGTTGGGGGGGGGCTTTCGCTGGCCGGCGCACTGTTGGCCGGCACTCCCGCGGCCGCGCAGGAGGGCGGGCGCCTGCCGCTCTGGGAAGCGGGTTTCGCGGCGATCGGGGTCAGCCAGCTGGCCTACCCGGGCGCCGACACCCGGGTGCCACGCACGCTGGCCTTGCCCTTTCTGATCTACCGTGGTCCCTGGTTTCGTGCCGACGAAGAACAAGCGGGCCTTCGTGCCTTCACCAGCGCGGACCGTGAGTTGGATATCGGTCTGGCCGGCTCATTCGGCGCCGGCGCCAACCAGGTGCCGATCCGCGAGGGCATGCCCAATATCGGCACGCTGGGCGAGTTCGGTCCGCGGCTCAAGTTCTGGCCCTGGGGGCGACACGGGCAGCTCAACTGGCGGTTCGATCTGCCGATCCGGGGTGTCTTCGATGCCAGCGACGGGCTCGCCTACCGCGGCCTGAGCATCGAGCCGCGTGTATTGATGAGCTACCGGGCAGGGCACGGGCGCGACCTGTCGATCAGTTACGGCCTGTTGTTCGGCAACCGCGCGCTGGCCGCGACCTGGTACGGGGTCGAGCCGCGCTTTGCGACCGCGCAGCGCGCCGCCTACGCCGCGCGCGCTGGCCTGGTGAGCCAGCGGCTGAGCCTGTCGATGGGCAAGACCTTTGCGCGTCGCTGGCGGATCGGCGTGTTCGCCCGCTATGATCACGTCGGCGGCGCCGCCAACGAAGCCAGCCCGTTGGTCAGGGCCCGCGACGGCTTTACCTACGGACTGAACCTGAGCGTCATCTTCCACAAGTCGGCCCAGCTGGCCGAACGGCCCTGAGTCCGCCTGGCCGGTGGCGACGATTGAAGGACGGCGTCGCGAGGCCCTGCGTTCACCCGTTCCGTGCTTCGGTAAACTGACGCCATTGCCCGCGTCGCCGGGGCGACCCCTTCCCACTCCAGGAGCAAAGCCTTGCGTAATTTCCAAGGGCCCGGCCGGTCCGTCGTCTATGGCCTGAACACGATGTGCGCGACCTCGCATCCGCTGGCCTCGCGTACCGCGATGGAAGTGCTGCGCGACGGAGGCAACGCGGTCGATGCGGCGGTGGCCAGCGCGGTGTTGCTGGGTTTCTGCGAACCGATGATGACCGGTCTTGGCGGTGACGTGTTTGCACTGATCCAGCCGCCGGGCGATGCCGAGCCCCTGGCCCTGAACGGTTCGGGCCGCTCGCCAGCGGCACTCGATGCGGCGATCCTGCGCGAGCAGGGGCAGACCGTTATCGGCCTCGAGTCGGCCCACTCGGTCAGCATCCCGGGCGCGATCGATGCGTTCGATCGCCTGGTCCGTGACCACGGCCGGCTGGACCTGGCAGCCTGCCTGGCGCCCGCGATCCACTATGCCGAGCAAGGCGTGCCGGTGGCCCCACGGACCGCGACCGATTGGCACAATGCGGCCGGGCGCCTGGGGGGCGCTCGCGCGAACTGCTGCTGCACGATAGCAAGGCCTACCGGGTGGGCGAGGTGTTTCGTGCGCCCGAACAGGCGCAGGCGCTGCGCCTGATCGCCAAGCACGGCCGGTCAGCCTTTTACGAGGGCGAAGTGGCGCGCGACATGGTCGATTCGCTCAATGCGCTCGGCGGCCTGCACACGATGGACGACTTCGCCGCCACCGCCTGCGATTACGTCACGCCGATGTCGGTTTCCTACCATGGGCACGAACTGCTCGAACTGCCACCCAACGGGCAGGGACCGACCGCGTTGCTGATGGCCAGGATGCTCAGCCGATTCAAGCTGGCGAGCATCGATCCGTTCGGGGCGCAACGGGTTCACCTGGAGGCCGAGGTTGCCAAGATCGCCTACGACGCGCGCAACCGCTTCATCGCCGATCCGTCTTTCGGGCCGCTGGCCATCGACCGGATGCTGTCCGACGCGACAGTCGATGCGCTGGTCGCGTTGATCGATCCGCGCAAGGCGATAGCGCGGGTTCACGAGACGACCGAAGCGGTGCACACCGACACCGTCTACCTGACCGTGATCGATGCCGACCGCCTGGCGGACTCGCTGATCTACTCGATCTTCCATCCATACGGCTCCGGCTTGTCTTCGAACCGCTTTGGCATCACGTTCCAGAACCGCGGCGCCGGGATGAACCTGACCGAGGGTCATGTCAATGAACTCAAGGGGCGCAAGCGTCCGATGCACACGCTGATTCCGGGCCTGCTGCGCCAGCGCGGCGAGTACGTGCTGCCCTTCGGGGTCATGGGCGGCCAGTACCAGGCGGCCGGGCACGCGCGCTTTGTCAGCAATCTGGTCGACTACGGCATGGACCTGCAACAGGCGATGGATGGTGCACGCAGTTTTCCCGAGCCGGCGACGGGCGAACTCGTGCTCGAAGCCGGGTACCCGGACGAGGTGGCTGCCGAGTTGACGGCGATGGGGCACAAGGTCGTGCGTCCCGCCGTCGGTATCGGCGGCTCGCAGGCAATCCGCGCAGACCTGCGTACGGGGGTGTTGGCCGGGGCGTCCGATCCGCGCAAGGACGGATGCGCGCTGGGCAGTTGAACGCACATCCCGGTTGCCGGGCAGGCCATTGGGGGCGAATGCTGCAAGTCCGGGCAGATCGCGATATGCTGATGGCTCGCCCGGTGACCAACCCGGACGCCTGACCAGGAGGGTCGATGGGTTTCGAATCGCCGCAATTGCTCTGGCTGCTTGCCATCGGGCCGTTGCTGATCGCGCTCTACCTGTTCCTGCTCGGGCGCGGGGCCGCGGTTCGCCACTCGCACCTGGCGCTGATCAAGGCCGCCCAGGGAACAGGCGGGCGCTGGCGCCGGCACCTGCCCGCGGCGCTGCTGCTGTTGGCGCTGGTGTTGCTGGTCGTGGCCATTGCCCGCCCGAATGCATTTTTGCGCCTGCCGTCCCAGTACAAGACGATCGTGCTGGCGATGGACGTGTCGCTGAGCATGCAGGCCGACGACATGGAGCCGGATCGTTTTGCGGCGTCCAAGTCGGCGGCCCGGGCGTTTGTGCGCGGCGCGCCCGACGACGTCAAGATCGGCCTCGTGGAATTCGCCGGAACGGCTTCGCCTATCCAGATGCCCACGGTCAACCGGCAAGACCTGCTGGCCGCGATCGATCGCACCGAGTTGCAGCGCGGCACCGCCACCGGCAGTGCGCTGTTGGTGTCGCTGGCGATGCTGTTCCCCGACCTGCGCATCGACCCGCGCCTGAACCAGTACGGTGCCCTGCGCAGCCCGCTCGATCGCAGCCAGGTGCGCGGGGCGCGTCCGCTCGATGAGTCGGTGGAGGCGCCGCGCGGTGCCGTGCCGACCGACCCGGGCTCGTACAAGTCCGGCCTGATCATCCTGCTCACCGACGGTCGCCGCACGATGGGCCCCGATCCGCTCGATGTCGCGCAGCTGGCAGCCGAGCGCGGGGTGCGCACCTTCACCGTGGGCTTTGGCACCCGCGAAGGCGGACAGGTGCAGATCGAAGGCTGGTCGATGTTCCTGAAGCTGGATGACGAGGCGCTAAAGGGCGTCGCCCAGCTGACAGGCGGTGAGTATTTCCATGCCAGCTCCGAAGATGCGCTGCGCCGCGTCTACGAGGGTCTCACCAGCAAGCTGGTGATGGAGCGACAACAGACCGAGATCTCGGCGCTGTTCGTCGGATTGGCCGCGCTCGCGACGCTGCTCGCCTGGGCGCTGTCCCAGCTTTGGTTTCATCGACCCCGCTGATCGTCCGCCAGCGCCGCGCCAATGCGGCGCACCCAGGAAATCGCGCAAGCATCGCCGCTTTTCATGACGGACGGTCGCTTACGTCTTTCGGGTGGCATCGTCGCGCAAGCCTCTGAAAAGTAGAATGAAACGCATCAGGCGACGGACTTTCCAGCTCCGTGCCACGGTGCCCGCCAGGGCCTGTGGTGACGCCGGAAACGGAGAATTTGATGCTTCAGACATTGGGTCGATCGGAACACGTCACGGGGTCAGGGGCCGCCTACCATTCAAACTCGGTCGAGCGCCAGACCGAGCAGCCACATCGTGCACTGTTGATCGAGGACACCCCCGACATCCGGACACTGCTGCGCTTCCCGTTGCAGAACTCGGGTATCCAGGTCATGGCCGTCGGCGACGGGCGCAGTGCGCTCGAGCTGATCGAATGCTGGCCGGCGCCGGATGTCATCCTGCTGGACCGGATGCTGCCCTTCGTCGATGGTGACGAGCTGATCCGGCGGATACGCAGCGAACCCACCTGGGCCCATGTCCCCATCGTCATCGTGTCGGCCAAGGCGCGCGACGAGGATATCGCCGAGGCGATGGGGGCGGGCGCGAACGAGTACATCACCAAGCCGTTCTCCCCGATGCACGTGATGAAGGTGCTCGAGCGTCACCTGCCCAAGCGCTGATCGTCGATCCGCGTCGCTGTCCCCCCGCCTCATGACCTCTCTCGATGCCATGAACCCTGTCGTGCCCGTCGTGGCCGGACCGCCCCGGGCGCGGCCTGCGCCTGGCGTCAAGATGGACGAAGCCGGCTTCCTGCGGATGATCCGCCAGGACAATGCCGAGAAGGCCTACATCCTCGAGAACAGCCACAGCGCCGTGCTCGTGTTCGGCGTCGACGGTAACCTGCAGTGGGGCAACCGCGGCTTCGATCGTCTGTCCGGTTATGCGTCGCAGGAACTGATCGGGCGCCGCTTCAGCAGCCTGATGGAGCGCCTGCCGGAGAACCGGACCGCCCGCCAGATGCTGCGCAGGGCCTGGCCAGCGGCGAGGCCTTCTTTGGCATCGAGGTACTGCTGCGCCATCGCAACGGTCGGCTCTACTGGCTGGCGATCGACGTGCACCCGTTGTTCGAGGACGGCGAATTGAGCAAATTCGCGGCGATCGGCTTCGACATCACCGAGCGCAAGCGTAACGAGACCCTCAAGACCGACTTCGTGGCCCTGGTCGGGCACGAGTTGCGCACCCCGCTGACCGTCGTGTCCGGCGCGCTCGACGCGATGGCCGAGGGCATGGGGGGCGAGATGCCGCCCATCGGTCACGAGCTGATCGACATGGGTCGGCGCAACTGTGCGCGCCTCAGAAAGCTGATCGAAGACCTGCTGGATGTGAACCGGATCGAGACCGGGGTCGTCGTCTACCAGACCCAGGGCCTCGATCTGCACCCGCTCGTGTCCCGCACCGTCCAGGAGTTCGCCTCCGATGCGGAGCAGGCGGGGCTGGAGCTGTGCATGCAGTTGCTGGCCCTGGATGTCGAGGTCTTCGCCGATCCGAACCGGGTCGAGCAGGTGCTCGCCAACCTGGTGTCCAACGCGATCAAGTTCTCGCCGCCGGGCCGCCGGGTGCAGATCAGCAGCCAGATCCACACCGACTACCTGCGCATCAGCGTGCGCGACCAGGGTAGCGGCATCAGCGATGAATTCAGTCCCCGGGTGTTCGAAAAATTCTCCCGGGCGCCAGAGGTTCTGGCCAGTGGCAAGGAAGGCTTCGGCCTGGGTTTGTCGATCTCCCGCGCGCTCGTCGAGAGCATGGACGGGCGCATCGGCTTCGAATCCAGCCTGGGCGAGGGTTCCTGCTTCTGGTTCGAACTGCCCTTGTTCAAGAGGACCGCCAGAGTCCCCTGATCCCACGACCAAACGGAATCCTCCGTGAATACAAAAATAGCCAGCCAGCCCCTTCACCGCCACGCCGCCACCCCTCTGCGGACCGGCCTCAGTCGCGAGAACGCCATTCTCACAGGTCTTGTCGGCAGCGTCCGACAGTTGAGCGGATCTCCGTTGGCGACCGTCTGCCTGTTCGGCGAGTTGCGGGCATTCTCCAGCGCCACCTCGCTGCTCGAGGAATCCGATAGGCGCGTGGTCATGGCCATGAGCCGCCGGGTGCTCGAATCGTCCACAGGCCTGTGGTTGCGCGACCTGCGCGGCGAGGGCGTCGTCGCGCTGCCCACGGGTAACGGACAGCCTTCGGGCTTGCGCAGCTTTGCCGGGGTGCCCCTGGTGCTGGGGGGCGTCAGGGTCGGCTGCCTGGCGGTGCTGGATTTTCATGCTGCGCGTGCCGACCACGACCCCTTGAGCATCCTGCGCGAGCCGGCAGGGGTCATCTCGGCATTGCTCGAGCAGTGGCGCGAGACCCGGCGGTCCGAGTCGGCGCTGGCCCAGCGTGACCGGATGATCGAATCCGTGCCGGACGGTCTGATGACCGTCGCGCACAATGGACGGGTGCTGTCGGTCAACCGCGCGGCCCAGAATGTGTTCGGGATCACCGCCGACGGGACGGCGGACAGCCACCTGGTGGTCGATGTCGAGAACGGCGCACGCCTGGTGCGGGGCCGCGATTCGAACGACGTTCTGTCGCAAGACCTGACCGTGCTGCTGGGTGAGCGGCGCCGGATGCTGGCTTTTCATGCGGATGGCGGGCGGCGCGTCGTCGAACTCAAGGTGGACTCGCTGGGATCTGACGTCGATGACCGACTGCTGGTGATCGTGCGCGACGTCAGCCAGTTGGACGAGGCTCGCCAGTTGCTCGAGTTACACGCGCTGATCGTCGAGAAGACCGAGAGCGCCGTGCTGATCATGAACTCGCGCCAGCAGATCCAGTGGTGTAATGCCGGCTTCGAGCGGATCTGCGGCTTCGGTCTCGAGGAGCTGGTCGGGCAGGATGTGCGCGAGCTGTTCTTCGATGCGCTGGCCAAGGACGATGGTCGCGAGGCGTTCAGTCGTACCGTCGAGCACGGCGAGGCGTTCAACGAGGAGCTGAACTGGCGCGGCAAGGGCGGCCGCTCTTTCACGATCGCGCTGGAAGGGCATCCGATTTTCGACGCCAGCGGGCAGCTGAGCAAGTATGTCGCGCTCGGGTTCGACGTCACCGATCGCAAGCAGCGGGCGCAGCGCAAGAGCGACTTCGTCTCGATGGTCAGTCACGAGTTGCGTACGCCCCTGACGGTGATCGCCGGGGCCCTGGACGCGATCGCCGAGGGCGTTGCGGGGCCGCAGGCCGATTTCGCGCTGGAGCTGGTCCGTATGGGCCAGCGCAACTGTGGCCGGCTGTCGACGCTCATCGAGGATTTGCTCGACATCAACCAGATCGAGAGCGGCGTGACCCGCTTTGACAATCGTCCGATCGTGATGGCGATGCTGATGCGCGACGCGCTCGGCTCGATGAGCAAGATCGCCCAGGAAGCGGGTGTGACGCTGCGCATGGGGCCGCTGGTCAACGAGGCCCAGGTGCAGGCCGACCCGCGGCGCGTCACCCAGGTCCTGCTGAACCTGCTCTCGAACGCGATCAAGTTCACCGAAAGCGGGCGTCTGGTCGAATTGTCCAGCGAACGCCAGGGCGACCAGCTGCGCGTGATCGTCAGCGACCAGGGACCCGGCATTCCCAATGCCTTCAAGCCCAAGATGTTCGAGCTGTTCTCGCGTGATCCGTCGGTCGAAGCCAGCGGCAAGGAGGGCTTCGGGCTGGGGCTGTGCATCAGCAAGGGCCTGATCGAGAAGATGGGCGGCCAGATCGGCTTCGATTCGGAAGAGGGCGTCGGCTCCAGCTTCTACTTCGACCTGCCGTTGCTGGCGCTCGAATCCCAATCCACCCCTATCGCAGAGAATGGGAGCACGCCCGCATGAACGAGGCTGGCAAGAACGCAAAGATCCAGAGTGACGCAGGCCTGGCCCCGGCGCAGTCGGTCACGCTGCCACGCCACGTCGAGCCGGTTCCGGTGGCCGAGGTGTCGCGCGCTGTCGCCGCAACCGGCACCGCTGCCCGGGTGCTGCTGGTCGAGGACAACAAGGACGTGCGCAAGCTGTTCACCATCGTGTTGAACCGAAGCGGCTTCCAGGTCGACGCGATGTGGGACGGGCACGAAGCCGCGGCGCTGATCGACACCGCGCCGGCGCCCGACGTGATCCTGATCGACCGGATGCTGCCCGGCCTGCCCGGTGACATCCTGCTCGAGCGCATTCGTGCGAGCGCGCGCTGGCACTCGGTGCCGGTCGTCGTGGTGTCCGCGCTGCGGCGGCGCTTCGACATCAAGCAGCTGCTGGCCGCCGGGGCCAATGCCTATCTGGCCAAGCCCGTGGATACCCGTGAACTGGTCAGGACCCTGCGCGACGAGATCGCCAGGGCGACGGCCTCGTCGCCGCTCGCGCCTATCGACAAGGCAGCCAAGCTGCCGACGCGGGCATGACCGTGTTGTGTCAGGACCGCGAATGACGCCCAGGGCTTGCAATTGACCTGCGGCTCGACGATAAGGACCTAGGACCCGCAGAGAAACCGTTGCGTCGAATGCACAAAGACCTGGCGATGTACACCATCGAGAATGATCCCGTCTACCTGGCGTTGCAGACGGAGATGGTGCGCCTGCAGCGCGCGGTTGCGGAGTCCAACCGGCGGATGCTGTTGATCTTCGAAGGGCGTGACACGGCGGGCAAGGGCGGGGCGATCATGCGCTTCGTGCGCTACATCAACCCGCGCCACTATCGGATCGTCGCGCTGCCCAAGCCGACCGAGGTCGAGGCCGGGCAATGGTACTTCCAGCGTTATGTCAGCCAGTTGCCCAACCCGGGTGAGATCGTTTTTTTCGATCGAAGCTGGTACAACCGGGCGGTCGTGGAGCCGGTGATGGGCTTTTGCACCGAGCACCAGTACCGCCAGTTCCTGCGCCAGGTCACGCAGGTCGAGAACATGTTGTCCGACGACGGGATCGTCATCGTCAAGTTCTGGTTCTCGATCAGTGTCGCCGAGCAGCAAAAGCGGCTGCACGAGCGCGAACGCAACCCGCTCAAGCAGTGGAAGCTGAGCACCGTCGATGCGCAGGCCCAGGCCAAGTGGCACGAGTTCACCCGCTACAAGGAGACGATGTTCGCGGCGACCGCCACCGCGCAATGCCCGTGGGTCGTGATCAAGGGCGACAATGTCCACCAGGCCCGCTTCGAGGCGATGCGCTACGTGCTCAACCTGAACGACTATGCCGGCAAGGGCCTCACCGGCGAGCGGCTCACCCCGGATCCGGACATCGTGACGATTCTCGATGGCCGTGCCGGCTGACCGGGTGGATACCCCGGGCCGTACTTCGCTGAGCGAGGCACTGGCCTGTTGGCACCAGCAATGGATCACCGGCCTGATCCTCGGGCTCGTGCAGCATGCCGGGGTGGCACTGGCCGAGACCTTCGTCTTTCGTCTGTTCCGCCTGCAGCAGACACGCAGCTTTCTGCCCGGGCTGGCCAAGCTGGGCCTGGCTGGCGAGCCGGCGGCGGTGGCGGCGGCCAAGTATCACTATTTCTCGAACCAGATCGGCGGGGTGCGGGTCGAGTACCTGCTCGAATCGGCGCGCAAGGCCTGGGTCCGCTATCCGCCGCCACGCTGGATCTGGGACGGTGCCACCGTCTGCGCCGTGCCGACCCGCGTCAATGCTGCGATGATGCGTGGCTGGCATGCGAACAACGGCGTGCTGCTGGGCAACCTGCGCCTGGGCTTTGTCTGCACCGGCATGACGACCGAGGGCGACCCCGGGCTGGAAGGTTACTACCGCGAGTTCGATGAGGAACTGGCCCCGGGGAACGACTGCGCTTCGCCCCCGACGAAACCTGCCCGACTATCGATCCGGCCACGTTGCCGGTACTCGATGCCGCCAGTTGGCCGCCCGAGCGACTCGCAACCGCCAATCGCCGTTACGCGATGACCTACATCGCCAATGCCTTGCCGCTGCTGGGCCCGTTGCTTGGCGTGGAACAAGCCACCCGCATCGGCGGGCTGAGCGCCCGCCAGGTCGCGATGCAGAACCACGCTCGCTTGCAGACGGCCGCCGGCCAGACCGTGTCCGGGTTGCACGACCCCCTCGCACTGGTTGCGCTGCTGCTGGCCGAGGGCGGCGGCGATGTGTCGCGCCAGGGTCGGTCGCTGACGGTACGCCGCCCGCCACTGCTCGATCTGCCCACGCTCGACGATGCCGCTCTTGCCGTCTGGTCGGCGGCGTTCGATGGCCTGGTGCGGATGCAGGACAGGCGCTGCGCGCTGCACACCGAGCGCGAAGGGCAGGGGCTCAGCCTGAGCCTGGTCACCCGCTGACGCCGACGCAGCGTCGAACCCGTTGAAGTTACTATTGCGGATAGTCCGGGCGCGGGGATCCAGCGCCTGCATCCACCGGTGAGACAAGCGCGTCCGATGGGCGCCGGGGACAAGATGACCAAACAGGGCTTCGACTACGTGATTGTCGGTTCGGGCTCGGCGGGCTCCGTGCTTGCCAACCGGCTGAGCAGCGATCCGGCGGTGCGCGTACTGGTGCTCGAGGCGGGTGGGCCGGACCGCGGCTTCTGGCTGCGTTTGCCGGTGGGCTACTTCCGTTCGATCTACGACCCCGATCATGCCCGGCTGTTTCGCACCGAAGCTGGCGCCGATGTCGCCGGTCGCTCGATCGACTGCCCCAGGGGGCGCGTCGTCGGCGGCTCCAGTTCGATCAACGGGCTGATCTTCATCCGCGGCCAGCGCGAGGATTTCGACGACTGGGCCGCATCCGGTGCCCATGGCTGGGGCTACGACGATGTGTTGCCGGCCTTTCGCAGGCTCGAATTCTACCCGGGTGGTGATCCGCAGTACCGGGGTGACGCTGGCGAAATGGGCGTGTCCGAGCTGCGCAACCAGAACGACAATTGCGACGCCTGGCTGGCGGCCGCCAGGGCCTGGGGACTGCCGGCCAACGAGGACTTCAACGGCTCCACGACCTACGGCGTGGGCAGCTACCAGCTGTCGATCAAGGGGCACTGGCGTTGTAGTGCGGCCCGCGCGTTCCTGGCGCCGGCGCTGAGCCGCCCGAACCTGACGCTGATCACCCGCGCGCAGGTCACCAAGGTGTTGTTCGACGGGACGCGCGCGATCGGCGTCGAGTACCTGCAACGGGGGTTCGGCACACCGCGCAGGCGGATGCCGAAGTCATCCTGTGCGCCGGCGCGATCCAGTCGCCGCAGTTGCTGCAGTTGTCCGGAATCGGGCCGGCGGCCTGCTGCGCGAGCACAAAATACCGGTGCTGGTCGATGCGCCCCAGGTGGGGCAGAACCTGCAGGATCATCTGCAGATGCGCACGATCATGCGCCTCAAGGAAAGGGGCTCGCTCAACGACGACGTGCGCAATCCCGTCGCGCTGATGCGCATGGGCGCGCAGTGGCTGTTCAGGCAGTCGGCCCACTCACCGTGGGGCCGGTCAGGTCGGCGGCGGCGCGATGACCTGCCATGCCACCGACGGACGGCCCGATGTGCAGTTCATCGTCATGCCCTGTCGGTGGACAAGCCCGGCACGCCGTTGCACCGATACCCGGGGTTTACCGCGTCGGTCTGGCAATGCCATCCGAAGTCGCGCGAACATGTGTCCATTGCAGTGCGGACCCGCTCGCCGATCCGCTGATCCAGCCCAACTACCTGCGCGAGTCGGATCGATCAGCAGACCATGGTCGAAGGGGTCAAGACGCTTCGCGAGATCGCGCAACAGGCGCCGTTTCGCCAGCTGTGGGACCAAGAGATCGTGCCCGGCTCCCCGGTCACCGGCGATGAGGCGATCCTCGAGGCGATCCGCCAGGAAGCGGCACCGTGTACCACGTCAGCGGGACCTGCCGGATGGGGTCGGACGCGCACGCGGTGGTCGATCCGATGCTGCGCGTCAACGGCGTGCAGGGCCTGCGCGTCGTCGATGCCTCGGTGATGCCCACCGTGACGTCGGCCAATACCAATGCCGCCACGCTGATGATCGGCGAGCGTGCCGCGGGCCTGGTGCGCGCGCGATGAGGGTTCGATGAGCCTGGACGCGGCCATCCGTCACGACCTGGTCGTGCACCCGATGACAACGTGACGACCTTGCTCGATGAGCATCTGGGCCGATCGCGCCTGGCGAACGGTCTCGCGATCGAAACCGGCGTGCCGTTCGGCCACAAGGTCGCGCTGCACCCTATCCGCGCCGGCGAACCGGTGATCAAGTACGGGCTTGCCATCGGTCATGCAATCGTCGATATCTCCCGCGGGGCCCACGTCCATGTCCACAATGTCAGGTAGCGCGCTCGGCACCGGTTGGCGGCGGCCGAATGGCCGTATCGGCCTGCGAAACCACGTGCTGGCGTTATCGACGGTGACGCTCACCGACCGTCACCGGGTTGGCCGCCCAGGTCGTGCCAGGTTGCCTGGCGCTGACCCTGGGCCTGACGCGCGGTGTGCGCGGCGCGGACGCGCGCCTGCAGCAACGGGTGATCGAGGCGATCCTCGAACATCCGAACACGGGTGCGGTGCTCGCGATCGCCCACGACCGCGTGGCCGCCGCCCGCCTCCAAGCGCTGCTGGCCACCCTGGGCAGACCGTACCGGGTACTCGCGCTGATGGCTTGCGACGGCTACCAGGCGGCGATCGATTCGGCGGCCACCGCGTTGCACGAGTTGTCCCGCGAGGCGGCGCGGATGCCCCGGGTGCCGGTGGGCCTGGGTGATCTAGCGTGGCGCTCGAATGCGGTGGGTCCGATGCCAGCAGTGCCTTGTGCGCGAATCCGGCCATCGGTCGATTCGTGATTCGGTGGTGGCCGCTGGCGGATCGGCAATCGTGTCCGAGACTGCCGAGTTCATGCCGGGAGAGCCGGTGATCCGGCAGCAGTCGGCCTCACCGTCGGTGGCCGAGCGCATCCTGGCCTGCCTGGCCCGCGAAGAAACGATGATGAAGGAGGACGGCGACGACTATCGCGGCGTCAACCCGACCGCCGAGAACATCGACGCCGGCCTGACGACCCTGATCGAGAAATCGATGGGGGCGGTGTGCAAGATCACCAGTCCGCTCGTCGGCTGCCTGGAGTTTGCCGAGCGCCCGGGCCGGCGGGGCCTGTATTTCATGGATACGCCGTTCTTCAGTCCGGTGTCGATCACCGGGATGGTCTGTGCGGGCAGCCAGCTCACCCTGTTCGCGATGGGGGTGGTCAATCCGTCCGGTTGTCCGTTGGCGCCGACCGTGAAGATCTGCGGCAATCCGCGCACGATGCGCACCTGGGGCGATGAGATCGATGTCGATGTGTCGGGCCTGATCGACGCCACCCAGACGCTGGCCCAGGCGGCCGGGCAGATAGCGGACGCGGTCGCGCGATGCGCGCGCGGCGAGCAGACCCGCACCGAGGCGCGCGGCGAAGGGCAGCTCATCGTGCCGCGAACGCTCGCGGCGCTCTGATCGTGGCATCGGCTGCGGCTCGTGGATAACGGGCAGCCGCGGCGCACGACGCACGCGCGGAACAAAAAGGGGCTTAGAGAGACATCTCTAAGCCCTTTCTGACTTCGGCATGATCTTGGCGCGGCTGGCAGGATTCGAACCCACGACCCCCTGGTTCGTAGCCAGGTACTCTATCCAACTGAGCTACAGCCGCTGCGCGCAGGCACAAAATTATATCGCAACAATCCGGTTCGCCGAAATGACGCGCAAGATCGCCTACGCGTCGATTGAATCTCGCAATATGGAATGAGTTTTTTAATTTGAAATATTCCTTGCCTTGGATCGCTGCCGGTCTTTAGAATGAGCGGACTCAAGAGACAAGGAGTGCCGCATGTCCGCCGTGCCGAACGATTCGCCCGCCGCCAACGATCCGGGCGATGTCGATGCCCGCGAAACCACCGAGTGGCTGGATGCGCTGGAAGCCGTCATCGACCGGGAAGGGCCCGAGCGGGCCCACTTCCTTCTCGAGAAGATGATAGAGCAGGCCCGCCGCTCCGGCGCCTATATCCCTTTCTCGGCCAACACCGCCTACCTGAACACGATCCCCACGCACCTGGAGGCGCGCAGCCCGGGCAATGCCGAGTTCGAGGAACGGATCCGCTCATATGTGCGTTGGAACGCGATGGCCATGGTCGTGCGGGCGAACAAGACAACCCGCCGCGGCGGGGACCTGGCGGGCATATTGCCTCGTTCGCGTCGCTGGCTTCGATGATCGGCGCCGGCATGAATCATTTCTGGCATGCCCCGCACGAGGGCCATGGCGGCGACCTGGTGTACTTCCAGGGACACGTGGCACCGGGCATCTACGGGCGCGCCTACCTCGAAGGCCGGCTCACCGATGAGCAGTTGGCGCACTTTCGCCAGGAGGTCGACGGCAAGGGGCTCTCGAGCTACCCGCATCCGAAACTGATGCCCGACTTCTGGCAGTTCCCGACCGTCTCGATGGGCCTGGGCCCGTTGATGGGGATCTACCAGGCCCGCTTTCTGAAGTACCTGCACGCGCGCGGCATCGCCGACACCAGCAACCGCAAGGTCTGGGTTTTTTGCGGCGACGGCGAGATGGACGAGCCCGAGTCGCTGGGCGCGATCAGCCTGGCCTCGCGCGAAGCTGGACAACCTGATCTTCGTCATCAACTGCAACCTGCAGCGGCTCGATGGTCCGTGCGCGGCAACAGCAAGATCATTCAGGAGCTCGAGGGCGATTTTCGGGGTTCGGGCTGGAACGTCATCAAGTTGATCTGGGGCTCGTACTGGGACCCGCTGCTGGCCCGCGACAAGGACGGCATCCTGCAGCGGATCATGGAGGAAACCATCGACGGCGAGTACCAGGCCTACAAGGCCAACGACGGCGGCTACGTGCGATCCAAGTTCTTTGGCAAGCATCCGGCGCTGCTCGAGATGGTGTCGCGGATGACCGACGAGGACATCTGGCGGCTCAATCGCGGCGGGCATGATCCGCACAAGGTGTACGCGGCCTTTCACTCGGCGATCAATCACGCCGGCCAGCCGACGGTCATCCTGGCAAGACGGTCCAGGAGCTACGGCATGGGGCGTGCCGGCGAGGCCAAGAACCCGACACACCAGCTCAAGAAGCTCGACGCCGAGTCGATCCGCGAGTTCCGCGACCGCTTCAACATCCCGATTCCCGACGACCAGCTCGAGTCGCTGCCGTTCTTCCGTCCGCCCGAGGACGCGCCCGAAATCGGCTACATGCTTGGGCGGCGAAAGGCGATGGGCGGTTTCCTGCCGCAACGCCGGCGCGAGGCCGACGAACACCTCAAGGCGCCCGAGCTGTCGGTATTCAAGGCCGTACTCGAGCCCACCGCAGAGGGGCGCGAGATCTCGACCACACCAGGCCTTCGTGCGGGTGCTCACCGCGCTGACGCGCGACAAGGCGCTGGGCGAACGTATCGTGCCCATCGTGCCCGACGAGGCGCGCACCTTCGGCATGGAGGGCATGTTCCGCCAACTGGGCATCTACTCGCCCGAGGGGCAGAAGTACGAGCCGGTCGATCGAGAGCAGGTGATGTATTACCGCGAGGACAAGCGCGGGCAGATCCTCGAAGAGGGCATCAACAGGCCGGCGCATTCAGTTCGTGGATCGCCGCGGCGACCTCTTATGCGACCAACAACCGCATCATGATCCCGTTCTACATCTACTACTCGATGTTCGGTTTCCAGCGCATTGGCGATCTGGCCTGGGCGGCCGGCGACATGCAGGCCAGGGGCTTCCTGCTCGGCGGCACTGCCGGGCGCACGACGCTCAACGGCGAGGGGTTGCAGCACGAGGACGGCCATAGCCATATCCTGTCCTCGACGATCCCCAACTGCGCGTCTCCTACGACCCGACCTACGGGCACGGTCGCGGTCATCATCCGTCACGGTCCTCGAGCGCATGGTGCAGAACCAGGAGAATGTCTACTTCTACCTGACCCTGATGAACGAGAACTACGCGCAGCCCGGCCTCAGGAGTGGCGACGAGGACGGCATCATCCGCGGGATGTACCAGATTCGCGAAGGCGGCAAGCACAAGCACCGTGCCCAGTTGCTGGGCTCGGGCACGATCCTGCGCGAAGTGCTGGCGGCGGCCGAGATGCTCGAGAACGAATGGGATGTCGGCGCCGACGTGTACAGCGTGACCAGCTTTACCGAGTTGCGTCGCGAAGGCATGGATGTCGAGCGTGCCCGGCTGCTCGATCCCACCGCCAAGATCGACGATGCGCACATCACCAGGCTGTTGGCCGGCACCAAGGGCCCGGTGATCGCCTCGACCGACTACATGAAGTTGTTCGCCGACCAGGTGCGTCCTTCATGCCCAAGGGCCGCACCTACCGGGTGCTCGGAACCGACGGCTTCGGGCGGTCGGACTTTCGCTACAAGCTGCGCGAGCATTTCGAGGTCGATCGGCGCTTCGTGGTGATCAGCACGCTGCGCGCGTTGGCCGACGATGGCGAGATCGATATCGCCAAGGTAACCGAGGCCATCCGCAAGTACTCCGGTATCAACCCCGAGAGGCCAACCCGGCCTACGCCTGACAGCCCGCACTTCCCGGCCCCGGCCGGCCGCAAAGGATACGATCCGCATGAGCGACATGATTGAAGTGAAAGTGCCCGACATCGGCGATTTTGCCGAGGTCGAGGTCATCGAGGTGCTGGTCAAGGCCGGCGACACCGTTGAGGTCGAGCAGAGCCTGATCACCGTCGAAAGCGACAAGGCCTCGATGGAGATCCCTCGCCGGTGGCTGGCAAGGTTGGCGAGGTCCGGGTGAACCTGGGCGACAAGGTGGCCGAGGGCGCGCCGATCCTGCTCATCGAGGCCGGCGCGCAAAGCGACGCTGCCGCGTCGCCTTCGCCCGCCAAGGCCGAGCCGCCATCGTCAGCTTCGGCGCCGGCGCCGATGCTCCAGCAGGCCGCCAAGTCCGACAGCGGGGCCCGCGCCCAGGCCGACCGGGAGGCGGGCAAGGGGCCGGTGGTGGTCGAAGTGCCCGATATCGGCGACTTCGATTCGGTCGAGGTGATCGAGGTGCTGGTCAAGGTGGGCGACTCGGTCAGCGCCGAGCAAAGCCTGATCACCGTCGAGAGCGACAAGGCTTCGATGGAGATCCCGGCCCCGTCGGCCGGCGAGGTCACCGAACTGCTGGTGGCGATCGGTGACAAGGTCAGCAAGGGCACACCGGTCCTGCGTCTGAAGGGCGCGGTGCCGCTGGTGCCCAAGCGGCGCCAGCCAGCCCGTCGCCGCCGGCGGCCGACGAGCCGGCCCCGGCGCCAAGGCCCGCGGCAGCGCCGGCAGGCGCGCCGGACAGCGGCGATCGCGACCGCCAGCCGCCGGTGGCCCATACGCCGGGCGACCTGTCACGCATCATCAAGCCGCATGCCTCCCCGTCGGTGCGCCTGTTCGCGCGCGAGCTGGGGGTCGATCTCGCGCGGGTGCGCGGCAGCGGACCCAAGCAACGGATCCTGCGCGAGGACGTGACCGCGTTCGTCAAGGGGGCGCTGGCCGACGGCGGCGGGCGCGGGCACACCGGCCGCGGGCGCCGGCGAGGGCGCGGCACTGGGGCTGATTCCCTGGCCCAAGGTGGATTTTGCCAAGTTCGGTCCCGTGGAGAGCGTGCCTTTGTCGCGCATCAAGAAGATCTCGGCCGCGAACCTGCATCGCAACTGGGTGATGATCCCGCATGTCACCAACCACGATGATGCCGACGTCACCGATCTCGAGGCGTTCCGCGTGATGCTCAACAAGGAGAACGAGCGTCAGGGCATCAAGGTGACGATGCTCGCCTTTCTCGTCAAGGCCTGCGTCGCGGCACTGAAAAAGTTCCCGCAGTTCAACTCGGCGCTCGATGGCGACAACCTGGTGCTTCGCCAGTACTACCACATCGGGGTGGCGGCCGACACCCCGAACGGCCTGGTCGTGCCGGTGATCCGCGACGCCGATCAGAAGGGCGTGATCGCGATCGCCCAGGAGATGAGCGAACTGGCCGGCAAGGCGCGCGAGGGCAAGCTCAAGCCGGGCGAGATGCAGGGCGGCACGTTCTCGATCTCCAGCCTGGGCGGCATCGGCGGCACCTACTTCACACCGATCATCAATGCGCCCGAGGTGGCGATCCTCGGGGTGTGCCGGGCCGACACCCGGCCGGTCTGGGACGGCAAGGCTTTCCAGCCACGGTTGATATTGCCGATGTCGCTGTCCTGGGATCACCGGGTCATCGATGGTGCGGCCGCCGCACTCTTCAATGCCTATCTGGGACAGGTGCTGAAGGACTTGCGCCGCACGATGCTCTGAGCAGCCCCGGCCCGGCGACCCCCATGCACAGTGAGACAGCGCAGATGAGTGATGCAATCGGAGTGAAGGTTCCCGACATCGGCGATTTCGCCGAGGTCGAAGTGATCGAGGTGCTGGTCGCCGTCGGCGATACGATCAAGGCCGAGCAAGCCTGATCACCGTCGAGAGCGACAAGGCCTCGATGGAGATCCGGCGCCGGCGCCGGGCAGGGTGAGTGAGCTGCGGGTCAAGGTGGGTGACAAGGTCAGCGAAGGCTCGCTGGTGCTGATGCTGGAGGCCGCGGCGGGTAACGGGCAGGCGTCAGCGCCGGCCAAAGCCGCCGAACCTGCGCCCGAGGCCCGATCGACCAAGGCCGGGCAGGCGGATGGCGAGCCGCCGGCGGCGCCAGCGGCGGTCGCGCCACCGATCGGCCGGCCGACCTCGAGACCGAGATGCTGGTGATCGGCGCCGGTCCGGGGCTACTCGGCCGCATTCCGGGCGGCCGACCTGGGCCTGCAGACGGTGCTGATCGAGCGCTACGCGACGCTGGGCGGGGTCTGCCTGAACTTGGGCTGCATTCCGTCCAAGGCGCTGCTGCATACCGCGGCAGTAATGGACGAGGTGAAGGCGCTGGCCGCGCACGGCATTCATTTCGGCGAACCGACGATCGAGCTGGATGCGCTGCGCAAACACAAGGAAAAAGTCGTCGGCAAGCTGACCGGCGGCCTGGCCGGCATGGCCAAGGCGCGCAAGGTGACGACAGTGCGCGGCAGCGCGCGCTTTCTCGATGCCCACCACGTCGAAGTCGCGCTGACCGAGGGCGAGGGCCAGGCCACGACCGGCAAGACCCAGGTGATCCGTTTCAAGCAGGCGATCATCGCCGCCGGTTCGCAGGCCGTGCGCCTGCCGTTCCTGCCCGACGATGATCGCATCGTCGATTCGACCGGCGCGCTGCAGTTGCGTTCGCAGCCCAAGCGCATGCTGGTGATCGGCGGCGGCATCATCGGGCTGGAAATGGCGACCGTCTATTCGACGCTGGGCACGCGGATCGACGTGGTCGAGATGCTCGATGGCCTGATGCAGGGGGCCGATCGCGACCTGGTCAAGGTCTGGCTCAAGTACAACCAGCCGCGCTTCGACAACCTGATGCTCAAGACCCGGACGGTCAAGGCCGAGGCGCTGCCCGAAGGCATCAAGGTCTGGTTCGAGGGCGACAAGGCGCCCGAGCCGCAGGTCTACGACCTGGTGTTGTCGGCGGTCGGGCGCAGCCCCAATGGCGCGCGTATCGATGCGGACAAGGCCGGGGTGTCGGTCAGCGAGCGCGGCTTCATCCCGGTCGATACGCAGATGCGCACGAACCAGCCGCATATCTTTGCCATCGGCGACATCGTCGGCCAGCCGATGCTGGCGCACAAGGCGGTCCACGAGGCCCATGTCGCGGCCGAGGCGGCGGCCGGGCACAAGGCTCATTTCGATGCCAGGGTGATCCCGTCGGTGGCCTATACCGATCCCGAGGTGGCCTGGGTGGGCATGACCGAGGAGCAGGCCAAGGCCGAAGGGCGCAAGTTCGGCAAGGCGGTATTTCCCTGGGCGGCGTCGGGCCGGGCGATCGCCAATGGCCGCGACGAGGGCTTCACCAAGCTGTTGTTCGATGACGAGACCCACCGTATCATCGGCGGCGCGATCGTCGGTACCCATGCCGGCGACATGCTCGGCGAGATCTGCCTGGCGATCGAGATGGGGGCCGATGCGGTCGATATCGGCAAGACCATCCATCCGCACCCGACGCTGGGTGAATCGATCGGCATGGCGGCCGAGGTTTACGAGGGGGTCTGTACCGACCTGCCACCGGCACGCAAGCGCTGATACACGGGGTTCGACATGGTCAACGACGGTGCACGAATCGAGGCAACACTCGAGCAACTGGCCGAGCGGGTCGGAGATCCCGCGCCGCAGGTCTATGCGCGGCTATTCGAACTGGCGCCGGGGTTGGCGCCGATGTTCGCGATGGATACCGATGGCAGCGTGCGTGCCGAGATGCTCCATCGGGCATTCGAGACGCTGCTCGACCTGACCGGCGAGGCCGGGGGGGACACCGCGCGCGCGATGATCGAGACCGAGTACGTGAACCATTGCGGCATGGGTGTGCCACCCGAACAGTTCTTTCTGTTCTTCGAGGCGATCTCCGAAGTGACCCGATGCGCTCTGGGCGAGGCCTTCACCGCGGATGATGACGCGGCCTGGCGCGGGTTGCTGGGCCGGCTGCGAGGCTTGGTCGGGCAGGCCTAGCCGGCCGCCACGGTAAACCTTGACCCAGGTCAGTTGTCGCTGCCGTGGGTCGGTGATATGTTCCAGAAGATCCTGACGTCTCGATCAGGGCCCCACATCGTCCGAGACAACGCCTCCATGGATAAGCAAAAGCCTACCGAACATTTCGACGTACTGATCGTCGGCGCCGGTATCTCGGGCGTCGGCGGGGCCTACCATCTGCAGAACCAGTGCCCCGAGAAGCGCTTTGTCGTCCTCGAGGCGCAAGGCAGTTTCGGCGGCACCTGGATCACCCACAAGTACCCGGGCATCCGCTCGGACAGCGACCTGTACACATTTGGCTACCGCTTCAAGCCCTGGACCGGCGCGCCCATCGCAACGGCGGCCGAGATCCTCAGCTACATGGGCGAGGTCATCCAAGAGAACGACTTGTCGCGCCATATCCGCTACGGGCACGAGATCCTGTCGGCCGCCTGGTCGTCCGCAGACAAGTGTTGGACCCTCGAGGCGCGCAAGCGCGCCACCGGCGAACTGTGCCGGTTTACCGCCGGCTTTCTCTGGATGTGCCAGGGCTACTACCGCCATTCGGTCGGCTACACCCCCGAGTGGCCCGGCATGAAGCGCTTTGCCGGGCAGATCGTGCATCCGCAGAACTGGCCCGACGACCTGTCGCTGACGGACAAGAAGGTCGTGGTCATCGGCTCGGGCGCGACCGCGGCGACGCTGGTGCCCGCCGTGGCCGGCCACTGCGCCAAGGTCACGATGCTGCAGCGATCACCGACGTACTTCGTCACCGGGCGCAACGCCAACGAGCTTGCCGACACCTTGCGCGAGCTCGATATCGCGCCCGAGTGGATCCACGAGATCGTGCGCCGCAAGATCCTCAAGGACCAGGCGACGATCACCCGTCGATCGTTCACCGAGCCCGAGGTGCTCAAGGCCGAATTGCTCGCCGGCGTGCGCAAGTACCTGGGGCCCGACTTCGACATCGACAAGCATTTCACGCCACGCTACCGGCCGTGGCGCCAGCGGATCGCGTTCATTCCCAACGGCGACTTGTTCGAGGCGGTTCGCGACGGCAAGGCCGACGTGGTCACCGACGAGATCGAGGCGTTTGTCGAGAACGGCATCATGCTGCGGTCGGGCCAGCTGCTCGGAAGCCGATGTCATCGTCACGGCAACCGGGTTCAACCTCAACGTATTGGGTGACATTGCATTCTCGGTCGATGGCAGACCGCTCGATTTTGCCGACAGCGTCACCTGGCGTGGCGCCTTGTTCACCGGCATCCCCAACATGGCCTGGGTTTTTGGTTACTTTCGGGCGAGCTGGACGCTGCGGGCCGACCTGATCGGCGACCTGGTCTGCCGGCTGCTCAAGCACATGGACGCGCACGGCAGCCGTATTGTCGAACCGGTGCTGCGCCCCGAAGAGGCCTCGATGCCGCTGGGCCCCTGGGTCGACCCGACCAACTTCAACCCGGGCTACCCCGTCACGCGGCCGGATCTGCTGCCACGCCAGGGTGATCACCAGCCGTGGCTGCACACCCAGGACTACTGGACCGAGAAGGACGAACTGCCCGAGGCGCCGCTGGACGACGGGTCGTTGTCGTTCCGCTGACCGGATCGAGATATACGGGGCCGGCACGCTGCCGGCCCCTTTTTTCGTTTCTGCTGGCGCGCCGTGCGTGCTCAGAAGCTCAGCGAGACATCGCGATGGCCGGCCGAACAGGCGGCGATCGACAGGGCCTGCGCTTCGGTCAGCCGCTGCTGCTGGCGCGCACCGATGGTGTCGCGAATCGTCAGTTCGTACTGCTCGAGTTCGGGAAGCAGGTTCTGGACCGCCGGCTTGCGCCAGACCATCTGCTCGGCGAAGATCTTCTTGGCCTCGTTCAACTCGGCAATCGCCCTGGTTTTCTGGTCGCTCCTGCCCTTGATCGCCCGGCGGGCCTTGTTGAGCGCCGAGCGGATGTCATCGGCTCCCTCGACCTGGCCAAAGCTGCGCCCCAGATCCTGCAACGCATCGGCCACCGCCTCGGTTTCACCTGTCACGATCTTTTCCTCCATCGCGTTCAGGTCCGCCTCGAGGGTGATCATCTGCTTGGTGTCGGCCAGCACCTTGATCAGCTCGCGGACCGGCTCGTAGCCCTGGTCGGCCGCCTGCTGGTACGCGCGCCGGGCATCGCGCTCGGCCTGGGTGAGCTTGTTGAATGCCGTGCTCGTCTCAGTCCAATTGGCCGGAATCCGCGCCTCGGCAGCCTTGATGTCGGCCTTCCAGGCCTCGATCCGCTGCTCCAGCGGCGCCCGGCGGGCTTCGGCATCTTCGCCGCGCATCCGCGACACGGTGGTTTCGGCACGGGCGATATCCGCCTCTAGCTCGCGGATCTCCTTCTGGATGTTTCGCACCTCGTCATGCAGCGGCCGGAAGGCATCCGATTTCGCCTCGACGGCTTTCTCGGCCTCGAATGCCGCCGCCAGCAGTCCCGGGGCGGCGGCAGCCTTCTCGAAGCTGCGCGTGACCCGCGCGGTGAACGGCTTGGGCAGGCCGCCCAGGTCCAGCGCCCGGGCCTTTTCGATCGCCTGCTGGATTGCCGGACCCTTCTGGGCGAACTCGCCGGCCACGTACTTTTCCAGGCAGTACTGCAGCTTCGGGTTTCGGGGCGGCGGTGAGGTTTCGGACAACAGGTTGACGCGGTTGGGCAGGTAGTTGACCAGGCTCGGGTAGTTGCCGGCGATCGCCAGCGCCACCAGTTGCAGGAAGATGAACGGCACGACCCCCTTGTAGATGTCCAGGGTCTTGACCTCGGGCGGGGCGACGCCGCGCAGGTAGAACAGCGCGAACCCGAACGGCGGCGTCAGGAACGAGGTCTGGATGTTCAGGCCGATCATCACGCCCAGCCAGACCGCGGTGATGTTGGCCGAAGGGTCGGCGAGCAGGATGGGCGAGACGATGGGCACGACCACCACGGCGATCTCGATGAAGTCGAGAAAGAAGCCCAGAAAGAAGATCACCGCCATGACGATGATGAACTGGCTCCAAAAACCGCCGGGCAGGCTGTTCAGGTACTCGCGCACGAAGTCTTCGCCGCCGAAAGCGCGAAAGGCCGCCGTCAGCATTGCCGCGCCCATCAGGATGATGAACACCAGCGAGGTGGTCTTCGCGGTGTCGATCATCACCTCGTTCAGGGTGTTGTTGAACCGGTAGGTGCGCCAGCCGCTCCAGGCCAGCGCCACCAGGATGAATCCGGTGAAGAACAAGGCCATGCGAAAGTAATAGACGTCTTGCTCGGTGGCGATGCTCTTGATGTTCACCGGGTGAGAAGACAGCGTGTAGGCGATGCCCGCGAGCCCGATCAGGCCGATGATGGCCGGCACGTAGGCACCGCGCGAGCCTTCGCGCAACCGGTAGCCGGCCATCAGCAACGCGCCGGCGGCGCCGATCGCGCCAGCCTGGTTGACCGTGGCGATGCCGCCGATGATCGAACCCAGCACCAGGAAGATCAGCGCCAGCGGTGGCACCAGCGTGATGAACACGCGGATGACGAAAGACACATCGAACGCGCCTTCGCGCGGCACCGACGGCGCGGCCGACGGGCGGATGACGGCCAACGTCAGCACGTAGGCCATGTATAGCCCGACCAACACCAGCCCCGGCACGAAGGCGCCCAGGAACATCTCGCCCGCGCTGGTCGAGACCACGCCAAGCTCGGAGGGCATCGATATCTGGCCGGTCGCCGACTTGAACAACATCTGGCGGGTGGTGCCGGCCTGGTCGACCGCCGACGACAACTGGTCGGCCAGGATGATCAGCACGATGGACGGCGGGATGATCTGGCCCAGTGTGCCGGCTGCCGCGATCGTGCCGGTGGCCAGTGGCTTCGAGTATCCGTTGCGCAGCATTGCCGGCAGCGAGATCAGGCCCATTGCCACGACGGTGGCGCCCAGGATGCCGGTGGTGGCGGCCAGCAGCGCGCCCACGAACACGACCGAAATGCCCAGGCCGCCGGGAATCGGCCCGAACAACTGGGCCATCGTCATCAGCAGGTCTTCGGCGATCTTGGAGCGCTGCAGCATGATCCCCATGAAGATGAACAACGGAATCGCGATCAGCGTGTCCCGTTCAACCTCCCAGTAGACGCCGCGCAGATTGGTCACGCCGGCACTGAGCCATTGCGACGGACCTCCCTGATGGAAATAGGCGTCCGGATTCCCGGCAAACAGATAGCCGGCACCGGCGGCAATCCCGATCGTCAGGATGGCCGAGCCGGGCAGGGCGAACGCGACCGGGTAGCCCGAGCCAAGGGCCAGGGCCATCAGCAGGATCAGCAGGGCGAGAAAGTAGAGTTCCATCGCGAAATTGGCTTCTTCTGAGTGAATTCGGGGCCGGCCGCCCGCCGGTCCGGGGAAGTCGTGACGGGCCGGATGCCGGTGTTACTGGGTCAGCGGTGCAGGCTCGCGCTTGCCGGGTTCATCCCGAAAGTCGGCGACTGCTTCCAGCAGGTAGCTGACGAACTGGATCAGCATGCTGATGGCGAAAATGCCCAGGAAGCCGGCCATGATGTACTTGACGTACATGCCAAAGCCCGACTGCGAGACCTCGTAGTTCAGGATAGGCGCATTGATGATCGACGTTTTGGTGCCAAAGCCAACCACCAGGATCACCCAGCAAAAGGCCATGCCCAGCAGCAGTGAACCGACCGCGTTGACGAAGCCCTTGGTTTTCGACTTGAAGCCGGCATAGAACACATCGACCCGCACGTGGCCTTCCTCGACCAGCGTGTAGGCGCTGGCGAACAGGAAGAACGCGGCATACCAGAAGCGGACCAGGTCGCCCATGAACGCCTGCTCGTACGAAAAAATGAAGCGTGACAACACGATGCCCAGTTCGGCCAGCACGACCAGCAGCGCGAGCCAGACAAAGCTGGGGCCGCGCGACACGAAAGCCAGCAGGAAAGCCACGCCGATCAACGGAATGTGGACATTGGGCCCGCGAAACTGCGGTCGGCCCAGCGCGGTGATGGTGTCGGCACTCAGGAAGGGGCCGAGCAGGCCCTCGACGCGCATGAACGAGATCGCGGCATCGACCAGGCCCACCAGCAACACGGCCCAGAAGGCCCAGCGGATGAACCAGCTGTTGAAGCGGGTGATCCGGTCGGCATCGGCGCGCAGCGACAGGCTGGCTGAGCGGCGCACCTGAACCCACGCGACGGCAATGAGTAACGGGTACAGCAGCAACTGCCCCCAGGACTGCGCGGACATCGCGCGCCCGTCCAGCCACGGGGCGGAGCCGGGCCACCGAGCGACACCGACAACGAGTTATTGATAAAGAACGCGAGCAGGGCGGCGAGCATCGCCCATCCGAAATAGCGCGTCAGCAGGGCAACGCCCGTGGCTGGCGGAAAACTGCCAGAAGCCGAATCCATCGATAACTCCGGTGTCTGATGCAGATCGGGACGACACCTGGTGGTGCCGTCCCGATCGGGGCCACTCTTCGGGTGACTCGGGTCGATCAGATACCCAGCACGCGGTTGCGCTGGTTGCTGAACGCGACTTCCGCGATCTTCTGGTAACCCCCAGTTCGCGCAGGTTCGTCAGGAAGTGATCGGTGATCTTCGCGGCCAGCGGGCTGTGCGCGCGAGTTTCCTCGAACACGGCCTTCGACGCAACCCCGAAGGCATCGTAGACATCGTCGGAGAACTGGCGAAGCTTCACGCCGTGCTCGTTGACCAGCTTGGCCAGGTACTGCCCGTTCAGGGCCGCGGCCTCCTCGTACTGGGCGGCAAGCTCCTCGTAGCAGCAGGCGGTGATCAGCGCCTGTTCCCAATTTGGACAGCTTGTTCCAGAACTTCTGGTTGAACGCCATGTTCAGACCGCCGC
Organism: Burkholderiaceae bacterium; assembly: GCA_041396665.1. GTDB lineage: Bacteria > Pseudomonadota > Gammaproteobacteria > Burkholderiales > Burkholderiaceae_E > JAUIAI01. The sequence continues at coordinate 58,272 of JAWKYE010000025.1, read as the reverse complement.
CCGGCTCGTGCATGCCCGGGTAGTAGTAGTACTTGGCCGCCTCGTAGAACTTGAGGAAGTAGTCGTTGTACGGACCCACCCACTCGGTCGCGTCGATCGAACCGGACACCAGGTTCTCGTAGATCTGGCCGCCGGGCGAGACCGGCGAGGCGCCCAGCTTGGCCATGACATCGCCACCCAGCCCGGGAATGCGCATCTTAAGACCCTTGAGGTCCTCGGCCGACTCGATTTCCTTGTTGAACCAGCCGCCCATCTGGGTGCCGGTGGCGCCGCAGGGGATGGACTTCAGGCCGAAGCCGCCCGACAGTTCGTCCCACAGCGCCTGCCCGCCCTTGAACTTGATCCAGGCATTCCACTCGACGGTGGTCATGCCGAAGGGCACCGACGTGAAGAACGACAGCGCTGGATGTTTGCCCTTCCAGTAGTAGTCGGCGCCGATGTAGGCGTCGGAGTTACCTGAGGCCACGTCGTCGAAGACGTCAAATGCACCAACACGCTCGCCGGCGGCGAAGTACTTGGGCACCAGGCGGCCTTCGGACAATTCGGCGATGCGGGCGCACAGGCGCTGCGCGCTGATCCCCAGGCCGGGGAAGTCCCGCGGCCAGGTCGAGACGACGACGATTTCCTTCTTGCCCTGCGAAATGGCGGGTGCCGCCACCGCGGCGGCCGTGGCACCGGCACCGGTGACGACCGCGGATCTCAAGAATTTCCGACGTTCCATAGTTGTCCTCCTCAGATTTGATCTGTCATTTTGTTTGCGTTGCGGATGGAAGACCGCAACGTACCCGCGTATGGTAGCCGAAACCGGTAGCGGAAACCGGGTAAAGCTATCCGCACCATCAGGGGCATCGTAGAGAGCGACACGCGGGCCGTGTCGCGACCGGCCGCAGCGGCTGGTCAGTGCTCGCCCAGCCGGTGGCGGGCGGCGCCGATCGCCGCGCGCACCTGGTCGGGGGCGGTGCCGCCCGGGTGCGCGCGCGCCGTACCGATCCTTCGAGCGTGAGGACCTCGAACACGTCGTCGCCGATATGGGCCGAGAACCCCTGCAGGTCGGCAAGGCCCAGGTCGGCCAGGTCGACCCCCTTGCCCGAGGCGATGCGCACGGCGCCGGCCACCACCTCGTGGGCCTCGCGAAGCAGCAGGCCCTTGCGGACCAGGTAGTCGGCCAGGTCGGTGGCCGTCGCAAAGCCCTGGCGGCGGCGGCGCGCATCCGCTCGGGCCGGGGCGTGATGCCGGCCACCAGGTCGGTGAAGATGCGCAGCGTGTCCAGCAGCGTGTCGGCGGTGTCGAACAGCGGCTCCTTGTCCTCCTGGTTGTCCTTGTTATAGGCCAGCGGCTGGCCCTTCATCAGCGTGAGCAGGCTGACCAGGCTGCCGTAGACGCGACCGGTCTTGCCGCGGGCGAGTTCGGGCACGTCCGGGTTCTTCTTTTGCGGCATGATCGACGAACCGGTGCAGAAGCGGTCGGCCATGTCGATGAAGCCCACTGCCGGCGACATCCACAGCACGAGTTCCTCGGACAGGCGCGAGATATGCATCATCGCGATGCTCGCGCCGGCGCAGAACTCGATCGCGAAGTCGCGATCGGACACCGCGTCCAGGGAATTGGCGCAAAGGCCGTCGAACCCCAGTTCGTCGGCCACCCGGTTGCGATCGATCGGGAACGTCGTGCCGGCCAGCGCCGCGGCGCCCAGCGGCAGGCGGTTCATCCTGGCCCGCGCATCGCGCATCCGGCTGGCATCGCGGGCGAACATCTCGACGTAGGCCATCAGGTGGTGGCCCAGCGTCACCGGTTGGGCGACCTGCAGGTGCGTGAACCCGGGCAGGATGGTCTCGGCATGCGGCTCGGCCAGGGTCAGCAGCGCACGCTGCAGGTGTTCCAGTTGTACAACGGTTTGGTCGATGTGATCCCGTAGCCACAGCCGGATATCGGTGGCCACCTGGTCATTGCGCGAGCGCCCGGTGTGCAGGCGCTTGCCCGCGTCGCCGGCCAGCGTCGTCAGGCGCGCCTCGATGTTCAGATGCACATCCTCGAGGTCGATCGACCAGGCGAATTCGCCGCGCTCGATCTCGCCGGCGATCTGCGCCAGGCCGGCCTCTATCGCCGATAGGTCGGTGGCTTCCAGGATGCCGACGCCGTGCAGCATCCGCGCGTGGGCCAACGAGCCCTGGATGTCGAACAGGGCCAGTCGCTGGTCGAAATCGACGGAGGCGGTATATCGCTTCACCAATTCGTCCATCGGTTCCGAGAACAGCGCGGACCATCCGGACTGCTTGTTGGTGAGCTGGTTTGTCATGGCAATTTGTGTATAAAAGACAACAGGTTGAAGGTGTTTTTGTAGTCAGCGGATTATATCGGTGGCTATCCTCGTGGCTAGCGGGCCTTCCGCATCGATCTACCCAACAAGGATGAATCAGACAGTGCAGAGCGCGACCGCCACCGCGGAGCCCTGCTGGCATCAGGCAAGCCCCGGCGCCAGCCGTCCGACGCGTGAGCAGGCCGACGAGGCCGCCCGTCGCGAGCGGGCCAGGCGTCAGACCGATGGGGCGTTGCTGCCGGTGCTGCCCGATTGCTGCAACCTGGGCACCATCCTGCGGGTAATGATAGCGGTCAATGTCTCGATCGCCCTGATGTCACTGGTGGGCGCGGCCAGCCTGGCCGGCGCCTTTCGCGATTTCCTCGCCGCCGCCACCGTCGCCGAACCGGGCGCGCTGGCCTCGATGGCCATTCTGTGCCCGCTGCGCAAGTGGGTGAACGGCGCCTCGCGCAAACTGCAGTGGGCGAGCGGCATCGGCGTCGTGATGCTGGTGACCGGGGTGGCCGCCTTCCTGGTTTCCACGGTGCTGGTGCCGGATCGGGCGCTGGACGGCTTGTTCTACTGGGTGTTCACCCGCTGCCTGGTCGCCGCAGTGGCCGCAGCCGCGATCATCGAGTGGCTCTACCTGCGCAACCTGTCGCTGCTGCCCTCACGGGCCGAGGGGCGCCTGCAGGCGTTGCAGGCGCGTATCCGCCCGCACTTTCTGTTCAACAGCCTGAACACCGTGCTCGGGCTGATGCGCTCGGATGCCCGCCAGGCCGAACGTACGCTGGAGAACCTCTCGGACCTGTTCCGCGTGTTCATGAAGGACAGCCGCGAACTGGTGCCACTGGACGAGGAAGTGCTGCTGTGCCGCGAATACCTGTCGATCGAGAAGCTGCGGCTGGCCGAGCGGCTCACCGTGCGCTGGGAGGTCGACGACATGCCTGGCGATGCGTTGCTGCCGTCGCTGCTGTTGCAACCGCTGGTCGAGAACGCGGTACACCATGGCATCGAGCCCCGCTCCGAAACCGGCCTGGTCACGATCACGATCATCAAGAGCGGCGACCGGGTGAGGGTCGACATCGTCAACCCGGTGGCCGAAACGCCGCCAACCCGCCCGGGCAACCAGATGGCGCTGTCGAACATTCGCGAACGCCTGAGCCTGACCTTCGATGTCGAGGGCCAGCTAGTCACCACCACCGAGGACGGTCTGTTCAAGGCGACCGTTACTTTCCCCTACCGCCAAGAGAGAAGACGCCGAGATGTCAGACCAAACTTCGATCCTGATCGTCGATGACGAACCCGTTGCGCGCTCGCGTCTGCGCGAGCTGCTAGCGGACCTGTCGCTCGAATTTCCCCACCGGATCATCGGCGAGGCCGCCAACGCGCCCGAAGCCCTGTCGCAGATCGAGGCCAGCCAGCCGCAGATCGTGCTGCTCGATATCCAGATGCCCAATATGACGGGCATCGAACTGGCCCGCCACATCTGGGTGCGCTCGCAGACCGGCGAGACGCCGCGGCCGATGCCGCTGATCATCTTCGTGACCGCGTTCGACGAGTTCGCCGTCGAGGCATTCGAGGTTCGCGCGGTCGACTACCTGCTCAAACCGGTGCGTGCCCAGCGCCTGCTGGAGGCGTTGCGCCGGGCGATGGCCCGGGTACCGGCCGAGCATGCCGATGCGATCGACCAGCTGGCCCGCGCCACCAGTACCCGGCGCCGTCACCTGTCGGTGCATGAGCGCGGCCGCGTGATCCTGGTGCCGCTCGAGCAGATCGTCTACCTGAAGGCCGAGCTCAAGTACATCACGGTGCGCACCAACGAGCGCGAATTCCTGATCGAGGAATCGCTGACCTCGCTCGAGGACGAGTTTTCCGACCGCTTCGTTCGCATCCATCGCAACGCGCTGGTGGCACGGCCGGCGATCGCCGGATTCGAGCGCGTGACGCCGACCGGCGACAACGAGTCGGGCGATCCCTACTGGCAGGTCGTGATGCGCGACATCGAGGAGCGCCTGCCGGTCAGCCGGCGTCAGTGGTCCACGGTCAAGAACCTGGTCAGCTGACCCCTTGTCGCGCATGACGCAGGGCCCCGCTCGGCTGGTGCTGGCATCGCGCGAGAGCCGGTTGGCGATGTGGCAGGCCGAGCACGTACGCGAGCGCCTGCTCGCGCTCTATCCCGCCTGCGAGGTTCAGATCCTGGGCCTGACGACCGAGGGCGACCGCATCCTCGATCGGCCGCTCGCCGATATCGGCGGCAAGGGTTTGTTCATCAAGGAGTTGGAAACGGCGCTCCAGGATGGCCGCGCCGACCTGGCCGTGCATTCACTCAAGGACGTGCCGATGCAGATGCCCGACGGCTTCGAGCTGGCGGCCATCATGGCGCGCGAAGACCCGCGCGATGCCTTTGTGTCCACCCGTTTCGACTCGCTCGAGGCAATGCCCGACGGGGCGCGACTGGGCACTTCCAGCCTGCGCCGGGCGGCGCAGCTGCTGGCGCGCTTTCCGGCGCTGCGCATCCAGCCGCTGCGCGGCAATATCAACACGCGCCTGCGCAAGCTGGACGACGGCGAGCACGATGCGATCGTGCTCGCCGCCGCCAGCCTCAAGCGCCTGACGATGGCCGACCGGATCCGCGCGATGATTCCCCAGTCGGTCTGCGTGCCGGCTGCGGGGCAGGGGCGCTGGGGATCGAGATAGCCGCAGGGCGTCAGGATCTGCGCGACTGGCTGGCACCGCTGATCGATCCTGCCACGACACTGGAAGTCGGCTGCGAGCGCGCGCTCGCCCGGGTTCTGGCCGGCAACTGCAAGGTGCCGCTGGCGGCCTACTGCCAGGCCGTCGGCCAACAGGGACATGAACTGATCGCCCGGGTGGCGGCGCCCGATGGCAGCGAGGTGGTCGAATCGGTGGTGCGGGCCCGCCTGCAACAGCCGGCCGATGCCACGGCCCTTGGCGAACGAGGCGCCGCGAACTGCTGGAGCGGGGCGCGGCGCGTTGGCTGCAGTTGCCCTGACCCTGCCGCAACCGCGCGCGGCCCAGCTGGCTGCCGTGCTGGCCGGAGCCGGACACCAGCCGATCGAACTGTCGTTTGCAACGCTGGTGCCGCAGCCGGCCGAACTGGCCCGCCTGGCCAGGGCCGACCTACGACGCTACGACCGCGTGATCTTCGTCAGCCCGGCGTCGGTGGGCTTCGCCGCCACGGTGCTGGGTGGCGCCCCGGTCCAGCCCGGCAGCCTGTGCGCGATCGGCACCGGTTCGGGTGCCGCGTTGCTCGAGGCCGGCCTGGTCGCTGGCGAGGAGCAGATCGTGCATCCGCCGCAGCCGCCGTACGATGCCGACGCGCTGTGCGCGCTGCGAGATGGCGCCCGGTGTCGTGGGCCGGGTGATGATCCTCAAGGGCGAGGGCGGGCGGCGCGACTGGATAGACCGGTACCGGGCGCAGGGCGTCGAGGTCGATGAGTACAACCTGTTCGCCAGCACTCCGGTGCTGCCTGACGAAGGATCGCTGGCGCAGTTGCGGGGCTTGTGCGAGCGGGGCGGATCGCTGGTGCTGGTGCTCAGCAGCCGCCAGGCGCTGAGCGGTCTGCTCGCGTGGGCGCCGGCTGCGCCACTGCTCGACTGGTTGCGACGCCAGCCGGTGGCCGCCGTTCATCCGAATGTCGAGGCACCTTGTCGGGCCGCGGGCTGGCAGCGTGTCACGCTGCCCCGCGCCGGCCAGACGCTGGGCGGGCTCGCGCTAGAATTGGCCAACGGGTTGGCAGGTACGCCGGGCGGTCCACCCGACCGGTGACGCGCTCGCCGGCACCGTGCCCAGGCCCGCCACCGGAATCACCATGCGTTTGCTGATCAAGCTTCTCGTCGTACTCGGACTGGCCGTCGGCCTGGGCCTGCTCATCCAGTACCACGAAGGCAGCGTGACCATCTCGCTGCCGCCCGACGAATTTCACCTGGCCCCCAATGAACTGGCCCTCGCGATCCTGGCGATGTTCGTGCTCGGCTACCTGGTCGTGCGCATCGGGTTTCGCCTGTTCACGCTGCCCGAATGGATAGGCGGGATCCGTGGCCGCCGGCGCCAGCGCAAGGCCGAATCAGCATTGCACGACACGGTACTGGCACTGCACGAGGGCGATTACGAGCGCGTGAACAGGCTCGCGCAGCGCGCGCAGGGCCACGAGGGCACGGCCGGGCCGGCGGCGCTGCTGGCCGCGCGTGCCGCCCACCTGGCCGGCAATATCGCGCAACGCAACGACTGGCTGCAGGTGTCGGCCAACGACCGCAATACCGACAAGGCGCGGATCGTGCTCGCGGCCGAGACGGCGCTCGACGACGACCGGCCGGCCGATGCAATGGCGATCCTTGCCCAGGCCACGCCTGAGCACGCGGGCAGCGTCGCGGTGTTGCGCATGCGCCTGCGGGCCGAGCAGGCGCTCGATCAATGGAAGGAGGCGCTGGCCACCGCCACCCGGCTGCACCAGCGCCAGGTCTACGGCGACGAGGCGCTGCGCGCGTTGCGGGTGCGCGCCTACGAGGCGTTGTTCGCCGCGGCCACCCAGGTGAGCGAGGTCGATGCGCTTTACAAGCAATTGGGCCGCGAGGAAAAAGCGATCGACGAAATCGTCGAGTCGGCGGCCGAGGCCTATGCCGCCGGTGGCGACGAAGCGACCGCGGCCCGCCTGGTCGAGCAGACGATGGAGCGGCGGCTGTCGTCGCGCCTGTTGGTGTTGTTCACCCGGCTCGACACGATTCCGCCGCGCGATCGGCTGCGCATCGCCGAGCGCTGGCAGAGCCAGTACCAGGACGATGCCCGCATCCTGGCCACGCTGGGGCGCCTGTGCCTGCTCGAAGGGCTCTGGGGCAAGGCCGAAGCGCTGCTGCGCCAGGCCAACGAAAAGTCCCCGTCGCCGTTCACCCGGCTCGCCCTGGCCGACATGTACGAGGCGCTGGGGCGCCAGCAGGATGCCTCGGAGTTGTACCGGGCGATTGCCCGCGACCATCGTCCCGCGCTGCCGGCCGGCAACGGTTAGCGCTTCGTCAACGGGCGGTGCAGGATCACCGGCACCGCGATCAGCAGGATCGCCGCGCAGACGAAAAAGCTGGCCGCCTGCGCGCCCGGCAATGACAACGGGCCGGTCAGCCCGGTCTGCAGCCAGGGCAGCAGGATCGCCGACAGCATCAGGCCGATCAGGCGGGTCACGCCTGCCAGGCTGCCGGCCACGCCGCGCGCATGCGCCGGCAGGTTGGCCATCGTGCTTTCGAGGTGGCCGATCTGGAACAGGCCCAGGCCGAAGCCGCAGGCCGCGAGCAGCGGCAACAGCAGCGCGACCCGCGGATACAGGCAAAAACCGCCGATCCCGGCCAGCGTGACCGCGGCCAGCGCCAGTCCGGTCGCGCACAGCCGGCGCGGCGGCCCGCGCCAACCGACGCGGGCCGTGTAGACACTGGCCAGGCCCGTACCGATCGGAAAGCACGCCAGGATCAGCCCGACGCGGCCCAGCGACAGCGTCGCCCAGTCGGCCAACAGATAGGGCAGCAGCAGCAAATTGGCGAACGTGGCGAAGTTGATCGCGATCGAGGCCAGTTGCAGGTCGCGAAACGGCTTGCTGCGCAGCCAGTCCGGCGCGAACACCGGGTCTTCGGCCCGGGCCTCGGTGCGCACAAAGGCGAGCGCCAGCCAGGCGGTCACTGCGGCCGCCGGCAGCGTGAGCCAGGCGCCATGCCCGGGCACGCGCAACAGGTTGATCGTCATCACCAAGGCCACCAGGCCCAGCGCCAGCAGCAGCGCACCACGCCAGTCCAATGCCTTGCCAGCCAGCGAGCTGCGCGCCGAGCGCGCCTCGTCACTGTTGCCCAGGCCCGGCTGCAGCACGAACAGCAGCAAGCCCGCCAGTGCGATCGGCACCCTGACCCAGAACACCGCCGGCCAACCGAACGCGTCGATCAGCACGCCGCCCAGCAGCGGGCCGCTGGCCAGGCCGACCGCGAACAGGGCGGTGTAGGCGGCCATCGCCCGGCGCTGCTCCTGCGGCGGATGCAGAAAGCTCGCGATCGCCGGTCCGGTCGCGATCAGCAGCCCGGTGGCCAGCCCCTGGGCGACACGCATGGCGATCAACATGCCATAGCTGGTGGCCAGCGCACAGCCGGCCAATGCCAGTGCCACCAGCACCAGCCCGGCGACGAAGATCCGCCGGTGGCCGAGCCGGTCGCCGAGCTTGCCAAAGGCGATGCCCAGGCTGGTCTGGCTGAGCGCGAACGGGATGATCACCCACTGGATCTGCGTGATCGGGATCGAGAACGCGTCGCTGAGCGCGGGAAAGGCCACGTTCACCGTGGTATCCAGCGGCGCCGCGGCGATGCCCAGGCCCAGCGCGACGAGGCCCAGCGTTCGTGACCGGGCCGGGAGCGGCGCCTCGCCGGGCGGCTGGCCGCTCAAGCGCGGGCCTCAGCCATGCTTGATCGCGATCGTCTTCAGTGTCGTGAACCCGTATAGCGCCTCGAACCCTTTCTCACGACCGAAGCCCGAGTGCTTCATGCCCCCAAACGGCAGTTCGACCCCGCCTCCGGCGCCGTAGTTGTTGATGAACACCTGGCCGCATCGCATGGCGCGCGCCAACCGCATCTGGCGCGCACCGTCGCGGCTCCAGACCCCCGACACCAGGCCGTAGCGGGTCCCGTTGGCCAGTTGCACGGCCTGCTCGTCGTGCTCGAATGCCATGATCGCCAGCACCGGGCCGAACACCTCCTGCTGGGCGATCGGATGGGTGGGGGGCACCTCGTCCAGCAGCACCGCGGGCTGGTAGAAGCCGCCGGCCGGCAGATCGTCCGCCAGCCGGCTGCGGGCCAGTTCGGGCAACCCGTCGTTGGCGGCCAGCGTCAGGAAGCCGGCGACCCGGTCGCTCTGGCGGGCGTTGATCAGCGGACCCAGGTCGGCGTCGCGGGTGGCCCGGTCGGTGGTCAGCCCGGCAAACACGCCGGCCAGCCTTTCGGCCAACTCGGCGTGACGCGACCGGTGCACCAGCACCCGGCTGCCGGCCGAACAGGTCTGGCCGCCGTTCTGGATGATCGCGTTGACGATCACCGGCACCGCCTGTTCCAGATCGGCATCGTCGAACACCAGGTGCGCCGACTTGCCGCCCAGTTCCAGCGTGACCGGGCAGCAATGGCTGGCCGCCGCCTGGCTGACCCGTTCGCCGGTCGGGCCCGAGCCGGTGAACGACAGGTGATCTATCCCCGGATGGGCCGCCAGCGCCTGGCCGGCCTCGGCGCCCAGGCCGGTCACGATGTTCAGGGCCCCGTCGGGCAGCCCGCAGTCGGCGGCGATCTGCGCGATGCGCAGCAGGCTCAGGCACGCGTCCTCGGCCGGCTTGACCACGCAGGCATTGCCCGCGGCCAGCGACGCGCCGACCGAGCGTCCGAAGATCTGCATCGGGTAGTTCCACGGAATGATGTGGCCGGTGACGCCGTGCGCCTCGCGCACTGTCAGCACCGTGTAACCGTCCTGGTAGGGCAGCGTCTGGCCGTGCAGCTTGTCCGCCGCGCCGCCGTAGAACTCGAAGTAGCGGGCCAGCGCGCTGGCATCGGCGATCGCCTGGCGCGTCGGCTTGCCGGTGTCGCGCGATTCCAGCTCCGCCAGTTCGTCCCGGTGGTCGGCCAGGCGCACCGCCAGGCGCAGCAGCAGCCGGCCACGTTCGGCGGCCGGCATCGCGCCCCAGGGCCCGCGCATCGGCCAGCCGCCGCTGCCGTCGAACGCGCGCCGGGCGGCCGCCACGGCCAGTCCGACGTCATGGGCGTCGCCGCGCGCGATCCGCGCGAACGGCTGCCCGTCCGACGGATTCAGAACCGGCAGGAACCGGCCGCCGTCGGGGCCAACCGGACGGTTGTCGATGAAGTGGTGGAAATCTGTCATGGTTGTCGCGATCGCGGGGGTCGGGGAGCAAGATCGGGATTATTACCAATTGGCACGAACTGTTCTTGTGCGATGCAGCATAATGCGGATAGGCGCCTGCACCACAGGTTCCGGGCCGTGACGGCGCGTTGTTCCGCCGCCAACGACCGGGCGGCGGCTGCGCCTGGGCGGGCCCGTGCCCTGGGCCGAGTCTCGACCCCAATCCCATTCATCACGACCAAAAAACAAAATCTATGAATCTTGATCGCGTCGGTCCTGGCGATAATGTGCCGGACGAACTGAATGTAATCATCGAAATCCCGATGGCTTCCGACCCCATCAAGTACGAGGTGGACAAGGAGACGGGCGCGCTGTTCGTCGACCGCTTCATGGGCACGGCGATGCACTATCCGTGCAACTATGGGTATGTGCCGCACACGATCGCCGACGATGGCGATCCGGTCGACGTGCTGGTGATCACGCCGTTCCCGGTGACCGTGGGCGCGGTGATCCGCTGCCGCCCGGTGGGCATCCTGAAGATGGAGGACGAGGCGGGCGGCGATGCCAAGCTGCTGGCGGTGCCGATCGACAAGATCCTGCCGATCTACAAGCACTGGCGCAAGGCCTCGGACATCGCGCCCGAGCGGCTCGCGCAGATCCAGCACTTTTTCGAGCACTACAAGGATCTCGAGAAGGGCAAGTGGGTCAAGATCATCGGCTGGGACGGCCCGGAGGCGGCGGCGCTCGAAGTGCTGGCCGGGGTCGAGCGCTACGAGGCGGCCCGGGTCAAGCCGGCCTTCTGAACGGCTGGCGCTCGTTCAATTCATCCAGGTAGCCGTCGACGGCGGTCGTTTCCCGGGCCAGGAAGCGATCGACCGCTTCGGCGAACGCCGGCTCGGCCAGCCAGTGGGCCGAGCAGGTCGGCCGCGCGACAAAGCCGCGCGCCATCTTGTGCTCGCCCTGGGCCCCGCCCTCGATGCCGGCAATGCCCAACTCGATCGCCGCCTCGATGCTCTGGTAGTAGGCAAGCTCGAAATGCAACTGGCTGATGAAGCGTACCGCGCCCCAGTAGCGCCCGTACAACCGGTGGGCATCGCGCACCAGCAGACTGCTGGCCACAGGCTCGCCATCGACCCGCGCGATGATCATCACGAACGCCTCGGGCATCGTCTCGGCCAGCCGTTGAAAGAACGCTTTGTTCAGGTAGGGGGTCGAGTGGTGTTCGCGGTACGTGGTGTTGTAGCAGCGCATGAAGAACGCCCAGTCGGCCTCGCGGATCTGCGTGCCGCAGCGGCGCTCGCTGCGCACGCCGGCCTCGCCGACCTTGCGCCGTTCGGCCCTGATCTTCTTGCGCTTGGGCTGGGCGAGTTCGCCCAGGAACTGCTCGAAGTCCCGGTAACCGGGGTTCTGCCAGTGAAACTGCACACCGTGGCGCATCATGAAACCGGCGCGGGCCAGCGCATCACGTCCCGCATCGTCGGGAAACAACACGTGCAGCGACGACACCCCGGTGCGCCTGGCCTGTTCGACGATCGCCCGCGCCATCGGCTCGAGCAGTGCCGGCTCGCCAGTCAGTATCCGGGCGCCCGACACCGGGGTGAACGGTACCGCCGACAACAGCTGGGTAGTACTCGAGGCCGTTGCGCCGATAGGCATCGGCCCAGGCCCAGTCGAACACGTACTCCCCATAGGAATGGCTCTTGGCGTACAGCGGCATCGCCCCGGCCAGGCGGCCCGCGGCATCCTCGAGCGTCAGGTGCAGCGGCTGCCAGCCGGTGTCGCCGCCGACGCAGCCGCTGGCCTCGAGCGCCTGCAGCCACTCGTGACGCAGGAACACCGAGCCGGGGGCATCGGGCAGCAGCGCGTTCCAATGCGCGGCGTCCAGCTCGCCAATCTCGGGCACGAGGCGCGTGCGATAATCGGCTTCCTTTTCGGGTCGGGACATCTATGAGGGTATCTGTTGCGCAGCTGAATCAGACGGTCGGGGATTTCGACGGTAACGTTGCGCGAATCGTACAGGCTGCCCGGTCTGCGGCGCAGGAAGGTGCGTCCGTGCTGCTGACACCCGAATTATCCATCACCGGGTATCCGCCTGAGGATCTCCTGCTGCGGCGAGGGTTTTACTCGCGCTGCGAGCAGGCGCTTGACAGCCTGCTCGAGCAGACCGCGGGGCTCGAGCTGCACATCCTGGTCGGTTTGCCGATCCTGCGCGGCAAGGTCCATTACAACGCGGCGCTGCTGGTGCACCGCGGCCATGTCACCGGCGAGTATCGCAAACGCGAACTGCCCAATTACGACGTCTTCGACGAGGTTCGATACTTCCGTCCCGGTGAGCAACCGCTGGTGTTCGAGGCCGGCGGCATCCGTTTTGGCGTCGTGATCTGCGAGGATTTCTGGTTTCCCCGGGCCCCGCAGGCGTCCCACGCGGCCGGGGCCCAGGTGTTGCTGGTACTCAATGCGTCGCCTTTCCACCAGGACAAGCAGCACCTGCGCATCGACGTGGCCAGGCGCAACGTGAGCACGCTGGCGCTGCCCATCATCAGTGCCAACCTGGCCGGCGGACAGGACGAACTGGTGTTCGATGGCCTCTCTTTCGGGCTCGATGCCCAGGGCGAAGTCGTGTTGCAGGGCAAATCGTTCGACGAAGACCTGCTGTCGATCGACATCGAACTGCACGATGATCAACCGCGTTTCTCCCGTGGCCGGATCGAGCCGGCCCTGACGCTCGAAGGGCAGATCTACACGGCCCTGGTGCTGGGCGTGCGCGACTACCTGGGCAAGAACCGCTTTCCCGGCGCGATCATCGGCCTGAGCGGCGGCATCGATTCGGCGCTGACGCTGGCGGTCGCGGTCGATGCGATCGGGGCGGACAAGGTGCGGGCGGTGATGATGCCTTCGCGCTATACCGCCGACATCTCGGTCACCGACGCCCAGGACATGGCCAACCGGCTCGGCGTGCGCTACGACACGCTGCCGATCAAGGATTGCTTCGATGCCTTTCTAGGCACGCTGGCCCCGCAGTTCGAGGGAATGGCCGAGGACACCACCGAGGAGAACATCCAGGCACGCATTCGCGGCGTGCTGTTGATGGCACTGTCCAACAAGACCGGCTCGCTGGTGCTCACCACTGGCAACAAGAGCGAGATCGCGGTCGGCTACTGCACGCTGTACGGCGACATGGCCGGGGGCTTTGCCGTGATCAAGGACGTGGCCAAGACGCTGGTGTACCGGCTTTCGAGCTGGCGCAATGCGCAGGGCGACGAGCCGGTCATTCCCGAGCGCATCATCACCCGGGCGCCAAGCGCCGAGTTGCGCGACAACCAGACCGACCAGGACTCGCTGCCGCCCTATGAGATCCTCGATGGCATCATGCAGATGTACATCGAGCAAAACTGCAGCGTGACCGAGATCATCGCGGCCGGCTACGAGGCCGAGGCCGTCAGGCGGATCGTGCACCTGATCCGCATCAACGAATACAAGCGTCGACAGGCCCCTGTGGGCGTGCGGATCACCCAGCGGGCCTTCGGGCGCGACTGGCGTTACCCGATCACGTCCCGGGTGCGCGATTGAAACCACTTTATCGGGAGACACCATGAAACTCGTCAGTGCCATCATCAAACCCTTCAAGCTCGACGAAGTGCGCGAGGCACTCGCCGAAGTGGGCGTCGCGGGCCTGACCGTCACCGAGGTCAAGGGATTCGGGCGTCAGAAGGGGCCACACCGAGCTATATCGGGGGCCGGTATGTCGTCGACTTCCTGCCCAAGGTCAAGATCGAGGTTGTCATCAGCGACGAGTTGCTCGACCAGGTGCTCGAGGCGATCACCAAGGCGGCCAAGACCAGCCCGAGGATCGGCGACGGCAAGATCTTTCACCGAAGTGCAGCAATCGATCCGCATCCGCACCGGCGAGACCGGTGACGCATCTGTCTGACCCGGTGCGCCACCGGGACGCGGACGCTCCGGCCGGACAATGCCACCACGAACCGCTTCCCGGCGGGGCGTGACGATCGCCGCCCGTTTTCGTCAGCGGATCTTGCCCGACTTCGCCTTCATGCGAAACGCTTCCTCGCTCTCGGCCATCAGGCTCTCGCCACGCTGCACCATCGACTGACCCTCGGCCCGCTTCGCGGTCGCTGCCTCGATCTGCCGGTCGGCGTCCTGCTTCACTTTCTCGCCGCTGGCCACCAGGTCAGAGCCCTGCCTGTACTGCTTGCTGATCTCCTCGATCGAGCGGCCGGCGTCGGCGGCCTGCCGGTTGCCGGAGCTGGCGCAGCCGGCGCTCAGGGAAACGATGATCGCGAGGCCGAGCGTGAGAAAGGTCTTGTTCATGCGGTTACCTGTCAGAGTGTTGAACCCGGCAGCACTGAGCGCGCCACCTCGAGTGCCCGCATTGTTCGGCCCCGAACGGTGTCACACACATCATGTTTGCGAAGGGGCCGATTGCGCCGACGAGATGGTCGGTGCAACGACGCTGGTACCAGCTGCGACCGTCTGCAAGGACCGGCAAGCGATGTAAGCGGATGTAGCGCTTTCGCGCGGATTGGCGCTTCGCTTTGCGCTCGCGCGATCTGGTCAACCGGCGCGCCTGAGCCGCCACCTTTGATAACCGCGCCAGATCACCCGCGCCATCACGGCGGCGATCAGTAAAAAGAGCAGCAACAAAGAGAGGAATGCCAGCGGATAGCTGATCGCCAGCCAGCTGCCGGCGGCCACTGCCACGTCTTCGCTCGCCGACAGCACGACATTGGACAAGGGTTCGGGCGAGGTGTTCGCGGCGGCGCGGGAGCCTGTCTTGGTCAGGTGGGTCGTGGCCGTGACCGTGCCGCCCAGCAGCGCGGCGGCAAGCGCCACCGCGGCGCCCGAATCACCGAAGGCCGCCGCCGCCAGCGCGGCCCCGGCCGGAATGCGGATCAGGGTGTGCACCGCGTCCCAGAGCGAATCCAGCAACGGCAACTTGTCGGCGAACAGTTCGACCACCGCCATCAGGCCGGCGGCGCCGATGACCAGGGGGTTCTGCAGCACCTGCAGCGTGGCCGGCAGTTCCCACCAGCCCATTGCGCCCGCCAGCCCGAACAGGAACACCACAAAGTAAAGACGCAGACCGGCCCCCCAGGCCAGCGCGCCGGCAATGGCCAGTTCGGGCAGGTGGGCGGCCACGAAAGGGGGCAGTATCGAGGTGATCTCCAAGGCGGCTTCCTCGCGCCCGGGTCGCGGCCCGGGTGCCTGCGATCAGGGCCGCAGGTCAGGCCGCGGGCGGGGCGGGCGGCTCGGGCGGGTTGGCGGGCACGCCACCTGCCGGCGTGCCGGGCGTGACGCCCGGGCCGAACACATCCTCGAACGACGCGTGCATCGTCAGCATCATCATCGGCATCAGCAGGATCCAGCCCAGGCCCATCGGGATCGAGGCGACCAGGGCCGCGACGAGGTACACGACCCCGAAGAGCAGGAACGCCGGCAGGTTGCCCAGCGTGCCACGCACACTGGCCTTGATCGCATCGACCGGGGCCGCATCGCGCAGCATCACGAGCGCAGGCGCAAACCAGAACGCAATGCCGATCACCACGCTCATCCCCAGCCCGAGAACCAGCGCCATCAGACCGACCCCGATGGCCGCCATGATGCCGGTACCGCTTTCGCCGGCACCGCTGGCGATACCGCCGACCACGGCGCCGAATCCAAGCAGCCCGACGATCAAGGCCATCACGATGCCCGCCCCGAGCAGGATCGCGCCCAGGATCAGCAATGGCGTCAGCCGCGCCTGCACCTGGGCAACGATACCCTCGATCGTCGGGGTGCGAGCGGCCGCCACCTCGCGCGCGGCCAGCAGCCACGCGGCCACCAGCACCGGCGTGAGCAGCGGCACCGCCAGTTGCCCCAGCAGCGGGATAGCCCCGAGAATCACCAGCAGGACGACCATCGCGACCGCCAGCACGATCCAGAGCAGCGGCGCGCGCATGAACAACTGCCAGGCCTGCATCCACCAGGCGAAACCCTGGCCGCTGTCGACCTTGCCGGGTTCGGTGTCCGTCACAACGAGTTCGTTCATGGGATGACTCCGTCTGCCAAGGGGTTCTTGCGATAACAGAGATTAACCTATGCGCCTGAGTTTGAAACCGGGATGTCGATGAATCAACAGCAAGGGCCCTTTGCCGGCATGACGGTGATCGATTGCGCCAGCTTCATTGCGGGGCCGGCGGCTGCGACGATCATGGCCGACTTCGGCGCGGACGTGATCAAGATCGAACCGCCCGAGGGCGATCCCTACCGTGGCCTCTGGCAGTTTCCGGGCTCGCCGCCGGCCACCCGCAACTTCGCCTGGGACCTCGATTCGCGCGACAAGCGCAGCCTCGTGCTCGATCTCAAGCGCCCCGAGGGCGTGCAGGTGCTGTACCGGCTGGTGGCGCGGGCCGACGTGTTCCTGACGAACCTGCCTTTGCCGGTGCACGACCGGTTGGGAATCGGCCACGACTTGTTGTTGCCGCTCAATCCGCGGTTGATCTACGCCTCGTTGACCGCCTACGGCGAAACCGGCCCCGAGGCCGACAAGACCGGCTTCGATGCCACCGCCTACTGGGCCCGATCGGGCCTGATGGACATGATCCGCCCGGATGCCGGATCGCCGCCGGCGCGGGCGGTGGCAGGGGTGGGTGACCACCCGAGCGCGACCGCGCTGTACGCGGCGATCGTCACCGCATTGTTCCAGCGCGAGCGCAGTGGCCGCGGCGGCCATGTCAGCACCTCGCTGATGGCCAACGGGGTCTGGCCAACGCGGTGCAGGTCCAGGTCACCCGGGTGGTGCCGTGTACCCCCGCGCCCACCGCGCACCCAGGCGCCCAACCCGTTCGGCAATCCCTACCGCTGCCGCGATGATCGCTGGTTCCAACCGTGATGCTCAACGAGGCGCGCCAATGGCCGGCGCTGGTCAGGGCGCTCGGTCATCCCGAGTGGCTGGACGATGCCTGGCTGGCCAGTCCCGAGAGCCGGCGCCAACGGCCCGGCCTTGATCGTGATGCTCGACGAATCCTTCGGTCGCATGATCTGGAACACTGGCGCCGCCAGCTGACCTGGCCGGCATCACGTTCGGGGTGGTGGGCACGCTGGGCGACATCGACCATGATGAACAGATGCGGGCGACCGGGGTGATCGTGCCCGGCACCGACGGCAACGATTGGACGGTGTCCAACCCGATCGTGCTGGACGGGGTGGCCAAGCGGGTCCCGGGTCGGGCGCCGGCGTTGGGCGAACACGGGGCGCAGGTGCTGCGCGAAGCCGGCTTCGACGAGCACGAGATCGACCGGCTGGCCCGCGAAAATCATCTGACCCACCGCGGCCGACCACCGTCCGCTCAACCGGCTGCCGGGCGCGGCGTCGGTCAGCGGCGTGGTCCCGCCAACAGCACCAGCACGGCGCCGCTGCCGCCGTCGACCGGCGCAGTCTGGCAGAACGCCAGTACTTCGGCGCGCTGCACCAGCCAGCGGCGCACCTTGTCCTTGAGCACCGGTTCGCGATTGGCCGAACCCAGGCCCTTGCCGTGGATCACGCGCACGCAGCGGATCGCCCGGCGGCGGCAGTCATCCAGGAACGTGACCAGGGCTTCGCGGGCCTCGTCCGAGCGCAACCCGTGCAGATCGATCTGCGCGCCTATCGCCCAGGCGCCGCGACGCAGCCGGGCAACGACATCGGCCCCGACCTGGGGGGCTGCCCAGGACATCGAGTCGTCGGTATCGAGGTAGCGCTCGATGTCGATCTCGTCCGACAGCGTCGCGGCCAGCGCCTCCTGCTCGTCGCGTCCCGCTGGCGCGCCAGCGGGCGGGGCGCGGCAGTGGCGAATCGACCCGTTCCGGCACCTGCAGCGGCACGACATCGGCCAATTCGCGCGCCAGCGCCAGCCGTTCCTGATCGAGCGCCTGCTGGCGGGCCCTTTCGGCGGCCTGGGCCTGCGCCTCGCGCGCCTTGGTCTCGAGCAGGGTCCGTTTCAGGTCGGCCAGCGACGGTTGCGTGGCCCGTGCGCCTGTCCTGGTCGGTCGCCTGGCCATGCCGGTCTTGTCCGCTGGTAAAAATCAGTCGCCGCCCAGCGACTCGAGGTAGCGCTGGGCATCGAGCGCGGCCATGCAGCCGCTGGCGGCGCTGGTGATCGCCTGCCGGTAGATGTGGTCCTGCACGTCGCCGGCGGCGAACACCCCGGGGATGCTCGCTTGGGTGGCCATGCCGTCCTGGCCGCCATGGGTGATCAGGTAGCTCCCCTTCATCGCCAGCTGGTTTTCGAACAGCGACGTATTGGGCGTGTGGCCGATCGCGATGAAACAGCCGGTGACCGGCAGATCGACCGTGGTGTCGGTCTGGTTCTGGCGCAGCCGCACCGCGTTGACGCCGGCCTCGTCGCCCAGCACCTCGTCCAGTTCATGGAACCAGTGCGGTACGATCCTGCCCGTCTCGACCTTGGCCATCAGTTTGTCGATCATGATCGCCTCGGCGCGCAGCTTGTCGCGCCGGTGGACCAGGTGGACCCGGCTGGCGATGTTCGACAGGTAAAGCGCCTCTTCGACCGCGGTATTGCCACCGCCTACCACGCAGACCTCCTGATTGCGATAGAAGAAGCCGTCGCAGGTCGCGCAGCCCGACACGCCGCGGCCCATGTACTTTTGCCCGCTGGGCAGGCCCAGATAGCGGGCAGAGGCGCCGGTCGCAATGATCAGTGCGCGGGTGTGGTACTCGCCTTCGTCGCCGATCAGCACCGAACCGGCGGCATCCAGCCGCGCGGTGTGGATATGGTCGCGGATGATCTCGGTGCCGAATCGCTCGGCATGGGCCAGGAAACGTCATCAGCTCGGCCCCTGGACGCCCTGGGCATCGGCGGGCCAGTTGTCGACATCGGTCGTGGTCATCAGCTGGCCGCCCTGCTCGATTCCTGTGACCAGTACCGGGCTCAGGTTGGCCCGGGCGGCATAGACGGCGGCGGTATAGCCGGCCGGGCCTGAGCCCAGGATCAGCACGCGGCATTGTTTGGTGGCGGTCATGGCGTCTTTGCGGTTCGTTGCAGAAAACTCAAAAGAATTATCAACTTAGGCCTGAAACCTCAAGAAGGCTTGGGCTGGAGGGGCTGGTGCAAAATTATACGGACTCTCACGGGGACACCATGTCACACGACGAAAACAAAGCCTTCCTGCGGCGCGTGCCGCTTTTCTCGAGCCTGGGTGATGCGCAGATAGACCTGCTGGCCAATGGTTCCGTGCGGCGGAACTACCCCAAGGGCCGCACGATCGTGGCCGAGGGCGAGCCCTCGTCCTCGCTGTACATCCTGCTGTCGGGCCGCGCCAAGGTGCAGCGTTCCGACTCCGAGGGCAAGGAGGTCATCCTGGCCGTGCTCACGTCGGGCGAGTTTTTCGCGATGAGCCTGATCGACGATTCCCCCCGTTCCGCGAGCGTGATCACGATCGAATCATGCGACTTCATGGCCATCAACAAGGACGGCTTCAAGTCGATGATGTCCCAGAACATGGAAATGGCGATGGCGGTGATGCGCGGGCTGGTGCGCCGGCTGCGCGAGGCCGACAAGAAGATCGAGACGCTGGCGCTGCTCGATGTCTACGGCCGCGTGGCCCGCGTGTTGCTCGATTTTTCCGAGAACCAGGGCGGCGAGCGGGTGATCCGCAGCAAGCTGCCGCGCCAGGAAATCGCCAAGATGATCGGCGCCTCGCGCGAGATGGTCTCGCGGGTGATGAAGGGCCTCGAGGTCGATGGCTACATCGTGCCGATGGGCGAGGGCAAGCTGGTGCTGCGCGAAAAGATCAGCGCCTACCTGAACTGACCCATGGCCCGCGCTTCGACCCCAGCTGCCTCCGGCGCGCCGCCGAAGAACCCACCACGCCGTTCGGGCTGCCTGACAAGGATCCGTTTGCCGCACGAGATCCGCTGGACTCGCTCGCGGCGCTGGCATTCTTCCTTTTCCTGATCCTGGCCACCTACGATCCCCAGGATCCGAGCTGGTCGCACGTGATCCAGACCAACACGATCCACAACGCCGGCGGGCGGATCGGCGCCTGGTTCTCCGACCTGATGCTCTACCTGATGGGCTTGTCGTCCTACCTGGTCGTGGTCATGCTGATCGTCGCGGTGATCCGCGGCATCCGCTACAAGAGCACCGTGTCACCCGAGGACACGGTCAGCCGCTTTGCCTGGGAGCGCTGGGTGGGGTTTGCGTTGTTCCTGCTGGGCGCGATGGCGCTCGAGGCCTCGCGCCTGCACACGATCGATGCCAGCCTGCCGCTGTCGCCCGGCGGCCTGATCGGCTCGTCGATTTCCGACATCCTGATCAACGCGCTGGGCGCGGTCGGTGGCACCTTGGCCATCCTGGTGGCGATGGCGGCGGGCTTCAGCCTAGGTCCGGTTACAGCTGGCTGATGATCGCCGAGCGCATCGGCTTTGGCGTCGAGTGGACGGTGCTGCAGGTCGCGCAGCGGGTGTCCGCGATTCGCGACCGGCGTGCCGGCGAGGTGGCGGCCACCGAGCGCGAGGAACAGGTGCAGGAATTGTGCCGTTACTCGACGAGGCGCCGACACCGGTCAAGATCGCCCAGCCGGTGCAGCGGGTCGAGCCCTTCCCAGCGCGCGCTCGCCGAGCGCCAGACCATCCTGTTCTCCGACATGCCGGGCGACACGGATCTGCCGCCGATCTCGCTGCTCGATGTCCCCAAGGAAACCGGCGTCACGGTCGACGAGGAAACGCTGCAGTACACGTCCCGCCTGATCGAGAAAAAGCTCGCCGACTTCAACGTCTCGGCGCGGGTCGAGGCTGCCTATCCCGGACCGGTGATCACCCGCTACGAGATCGAGCCGGCCACGGGGGTCAAGGGCAGCCAGGTCGTCAATCTGTCCAAAGACCTCGCGCGTGCGTTGTCGCTGGTGTCCATCCGCGTCGTCGAGACCATCCCGGGCAAGAACCTGATGGGGTTCGAGTTGCCGAACGCGCGCCGCCAGACGGTGCGCCTGTCCGAGATTCTCGGCTCGCGGGTCTATGCCGACAGCCCGTCGGCGCTGACGATGGCGCTGGGCAAGGACATCGCCGGCAATCCGGTGGTCGCCGACCTGGCCAAGATGCCGCACCTGCTGGTCGCCGGCACCACGGGCTCGGGCAAGTCGGTCGGGATCAACGCGATGCTGTTGTCGCTGCTGTACAAGTCCGACCCGACCCAGGTGCGGATGATCCTGATCGATCCCAAGATGCTCGAGATGAGCATCTACGAAGGCATTCCGCATCTGCTCGCGCCGGTGGTCACCGACATGAAGCAGGCGGCCAATGCGCTCAACTGGTGCGTCGCCGAGATGGAGCGTCGCTACCGGTTGATGAGCAAGCTGGGGGTGCGCAACCTGTCGGGCTACAACGCCAAGATCGACGAGGCCGACAAGAACGAGGAGCCCATTCCCAATCCGTTCAGCCTCACCCCGGACGAGCCCGAACCGCTGGGCCGCTCTGCCGCAGATCGTCGTGGTCATCGACGAGCTGGCCGACCTGATGATGGTCGTGGGCAAGAAGATCGAGGAACTGATCGCCCGGCTCGCGCAAAAGGCCCGCGCCGCCGGTATCCACCTCATTCTGGCCACGCAGCGCCCGTCGGTCGATGTCATCACCGGCCTGATCAAGGCCAACATTCCCACCCGCATCGCCTTCCAGGTGTCCTCGAAGATCGACTCGCGCACCATCCTCGACCAGATGGGCGCCGAATCGCTGCTCGGCCAGGGCGACATGCTCTGGCTGCCGTCGGGCAGCGGCATGCCGATCCGCGTGCACGGTGCCTTCGTCGCCGACGAAGAGGTGCACAAGGTGGCCGAGCACTGGAAGATGGCCGGCGAGCCAGACTATGTCGAGGGCATCCTGGAAGGCGGCGTGCCCGAGAACGCCGATACCGGCAGCGCCGTGGGCTTTGGCGGCCTGACCGATACCGGTGCCGATGCCGAATCCGACCCGCTGTACGACCAGGCGGTGTCGGTCGTGCTCAAGCACCGGCGCGCGTCGATCTCGCTCGTGCAGCGTCACCTGCGCATCGGCTACAACCGCTCGGCGCGGTTGCTCGAACAAATGGAAACCCCGGGCATCGTGTCGCCGATGGGCTCCAACGGCAACCGCGATATCCTCGTGCCGGCGTCGGCCACCGCCGACGATTGAAGCGGCGCGGGCGTCGCTGCCAGGGCCACCACGGGCTGGCGGTGTCAGCGAGCCGGCCGGGCAGGGCGTTGATCCCCCGATGACACCGACCGGCGCGCCCGCAACCCAGAGGAATCCCCGATGAACCGAAGCCCCGATCACGGCCGCGCACGTTGCTGGCCGGCCCGCCTGTTACAGCGGCTGGCCCTGCTTGCCACGGTGAGCCTCGCTGTCCTGGGGCCGGGCATCGCCCAGGCGGGCGGTGCCAAAGCCCAGTTGCAGGCGTTCATCAAGGCCACCGACAGTGCGACCGGGCAGTTCGAGCAACTGGCCGGCGCGGCCGGCGAGCGCTCCACCGGGCGCTTCGCCTTCGCGCGGCCGGGCAAATTCCGCTGGGAGATAGTCCAGCCGTACCCGCAACTGATGGTGGCCGACGGCAAGCAGGTCTATTTTCATGATGTCGACCTGAACCAGGTGACGGTGCGTCCGATGGATGGCGCGCTGGGTGCCACCCCGGCGGCGATCCTGTCTGGCACCGGCGGCATCGACGAGAATTTCACCGTCAGCGAGCTGCCCGACGCCGACGGACTGCAATGGCTAGAGGCGGTGCCGCGCCAGAAAGAGGCCGGGTTCGAGCGCATCCGGATGGGCTTTGCCAACCAGGCGCCTGTCCAGATGGAGGTGCTCGACGCGTTCAACCGCACCTCAGTGTTTCGCTTTCACGACCTGGTGGCCAACCCGCCGGCCGACCCGTCGCGGTTCGCGTTCACGATCCCGGCCGGGGCCGACGTCGTACGACCCTGATCGTTCCGGGCAAGTCGGTTTAAGATCGGGGTTCCCCGTCCTGGATCCCGCGCCCCGCCGATGAATCCGCCCATTTCCCCTGTAGGCAGCGCCGTGGCCGCCGGCGCCGCCGCCGACCGGCGGGTGATCGGCCTGATCGCGCTCGTGCACGGCCTGTCCCACTTCTTTCACCTGATCCTCGCGCCGCTGTTTCCCTGGCTCAAGGTCGAGTTCGGCCTGTCGTATACCGAGCTCGGGCTGTTGGTGACCGTGTTCTTCGTCGTGTCGGGCATCTGCCAGAGCATTGCCGGGTTTCTCGTCGATCGCTTTGGCGGCGTGCCGGTGCTGATGACCTCGCTGGCGATGTTCGCCATCGGCGCCTTGTTGCTCGGCACCGCCACCAGCTACTGGCAACTGGCCGCCGGCATGGCCATCTGCGGCCTGGGCAATGCCCCGTTCCACCCGATCGACTTCTCGATCATGAATGCCCGTATCCGCCCGGCCCGGCTGGGAAGGGCGTACGCGGTGCACGGCATCAGCGGCAACCTGGGCTGGGCGGCCGCGCCGTTGTTCCTCGTGGGTATCACCAGCGCCACCGGCGACTGGCGGATGGCCCACCTGGGCGCGGCCGCGCTGGCCGGCGCCGCGCTGGTGCTGGTCATCTGGCAACGGGCCGCGCTGGCCGACAGGGCGGGAGCGCCGGCTGCCACGCCCGCGGTGTCCGCCGATCCTGCCAACAATCGCGCCACCGCGCCCGAGCTGCCAACCGAAAGCCCGTACGCGTTTCTGAAGCTGCCCGCCGTGTGGCTCAGCTTTCTGTTCTTTGCGGTGTACGCGTTCGCGCTCGGAGGTATCCAGAGCTTTGCGCCCGCGGCGGCCGGGGCACTGCACGCGCTGGATCCGGTCACCATCGGTTACTGCCTGACCGCCTACATGGTGTTCGCCGCGCTGGGCATGCTGCCCGGCGGCTTCGTCGCCGGCTCGCCCGACGGCGCCGAGCGGCTGATCGCGATCGGCTTTGGCGGCGCGGCGCTGGCCGCGTTGTCGATGTTGCTGATCGACTGGCCCGCCTGGATGGTGCCTGGCGTATTCGCCGTGATGGGCTTTTCCGCCGGCTTTGCCAACCCGTCGCGCGACCTGCTGGTCAAGCGCGCCGCGCCGCCGGGGGCCACCGGGCGCGTCTACGGCGTTGTCTACTCCGGGCTCGATGTCGGCATGGCGATCGGTCCCGCGCTGTTTGGCTGGATGATGGACCTGGGCCGGCCATCGCTGGTCTGGATCAGCATCGTCGTGTTGCAATTCGTGATGATCGGTTGCGCTTTCCTCACCGGATCGGCCAGCCGTGTGGACCGAACGGGCACAGTGGCGCAGTCGGCCTGACATGGCCACCGGCGCCAGCGACGATCTGTTCTCAGGGGCTGCCGACGCGGCGCCGCCCGCGACGGCGGCCAACGCCCATCAGCCGCTGGCCGAACGCCTGCGACCGCAGCGCATCGAAGAAGTCGTCGGCCAGCAACACCTGCTGGCGCCCGGTATGCCGCTGCGGGTCGCGCTCGACTCGGGCGAGCCGCATTCGCTGCTTTTCTGGGGGCCGCCGGGCGTGGGCAAGACCACGCTGGCGCGGCTGCTGGCCAACCGGTTCGATGCCCGGTTCCTGGCGATCTCGGCCGTGCTCGGTGGCGTCAAGGAAATCCGCGCGGCCATCGACGAGGCCCTCAAGGCGCAGGCGGGCGGGCGACGCACGATCTTGTTCGTCGACGAGGTCCATCGCTTCAACAAGGCCCAGCAGGACGCGTTCCTGCCCCATGTCGAAAGCGGCCTGATCACCTTCTTTGGCGCGACCACCGAGAACCCGTCATTCGAAGTGAACAATGCGCTGCTGTCCCGTGCCCGGGTCTACGTCTTGCAGCCGCTCGATGCCGGGCAGTTGCGCCAGCTGCTCGGGCGCGCCGCCGACCACCTGGGTGTGCAGGTGACCGACGAAGCGATCGCCCGACTGATCGCCTATGCCGACGGCGATGCCCGCCGGCTGCTGAACGCGATCGAGCTGGCCGCCCGCTCGGCGATCGCACGCGCCGGGCGGCCGGGCACCGCCGATGAGAAGCACGACGGGGCGGAACCCACGGTCGATCCCGACCTGCTCGCGCACGCGCTGGCCGAAGACTTACGCCGTTTCGACAAGGGCGGCGATGCCTTCTACGACCAGATCAGCGCCTTGCACAAGTCGGTGCGCGGCTCCGACCCCGATGCCGCCCTTTATTGGTTCTGCCGGATGATAGACGGCGGCAGCGATCCGCGTTACCTGGCCCGGCGCCTGGTCCGAATGGCCAGCGAGGACATCGGCCTGGCCGACATCCGCGCACTGCGCATGACGCTCGATGCCGCCGAAACCTACGAGCGCCTGGGCTCACCCGAGGGCGAACTGGCGCTGGCCGAGGCCGTCGTGTTCCTGGCCTGCGCGGCCAAGTCCAACCGGGTCTACACCGCCTACAAGGCTGCGATGGCCTATGCCCGCGAGCAGGGCTCGGCACCGGTTCCCATGCACCTGCGCAACGCACCGACCAAGCTGATGAAGAGCCTGGGGCACGGCCACGGCTACCGCTACGCGCATGACCAACCGGACGCCGTGGCCAAGGGCGAGACCTACTTTCCCGAGGGCCTGCAGGCGCGCTTTTACGAACCGAGCGATCGCGGCCTCGAGGCCGCGATCGCCGACAAGCTGCGCCGGCTGCGCGAGGGCTGATCTACCCGTTTTGCCCGGTACAATCCTGCCCCATGATCGATCCGAACCTTCTTCGCAAAGACCTCGACCAGGTCGTCGCCCGGCTGGCCAGCCGCCACCACGCCTTCGACGCGCTCGCCTACCAGGCACTCGAGGACCGCCGCAAGGCCGTCCAGCAGCAGACCGAGGCGCTCCAGGGCCGGCGCAACGCGCTGTCCAAGACCATCGGCCAGCTCAAGGCCCAGAAGCAGGATGCCTCGGCGGCGATGGCCGAGGTCACCGAGGTCGGGGACGCGCTCAAGGCCGCCGCCCAGGAAAACGAGCTCGTCCAGGCCCAGTTGCTGGCCCTGATGCAGCAACTGCCCAATCTGCCGCACGAATCCGTGCCGCGCGGGCGAGACGAAACCGACAATGTCGAAGTGCGCCGCTGGGCACCTGCCGGCGCGCTCGCCCGCGCTGTTCTTCAAGCCGCTCGATCACATCGACCTGGGGGGACCCAAGGGGTTGGACTTCGAAACCGGGGCCATGCTGTCCGGTGCCCGCTTCACTGTGATGCGCGGGCCCATTGCCCGCCTGCACCGCGCATTGGCCCAGTTCATGCTCGATGTGCACACCACCGAGCACGGCTACACCGAGTGCTATACCCCGTACCTCGTCAATGCCGCCAGCCTGTACGGCACCGGCCAGTTGCCCAAGTTCGAACAAGACCTGTTCTCGACCCGCAAGGGCGGGCAGGCCGAAGACGAAGCGCCGATGTATCTCATTCCCACGTCCGAGGTGCCGCTCACCAACTTCGTGCGCGACAAGATCGTCAACCGCGACGACCTGCCGATGCTGCTCACTGCCCACACCCCGTGCTTTCGCAGCGAGGCCGGCAGCTACGGCAAGGACACCCGCGGCATGATCCGCCAGCACCAGTTCGACAAGGTCGAGATGGTGCGCATCGTCGAGCCCGACACTTCGTACGATGCACTCGAAGCCATGGTCGGCAATGCCGAGGCCATTCTGCAAAAACTGGAGCTCCTCGTACCGGGTCGTCAGCCCAGGCACCGGTGACATGGGCTTTGGCGCCGCGAAAACCTATGACCTCGAAGTCTGGCTTCCCGCCCAGGACACCTACCGCGAGATCTCGTCCGTGTCCAACTGCGAATCGTTCCAGGCCCGGCGCCTGCAGGCCCGCTTTCGCAACGCCGCCGGCAAGCCCGAACTGCTGCATACGCTGAACGGCTCGGGCGTCGCCGTCGGCCGGGCGCTGGTGGCCGTGCTCGAGAACCACCAGACGCAGACTGGCGAGGTCATCATTCCCGCCGCGCTGCGCCCGTACATGGGCGGTCTGGAAAGAATCTGATCAAAGCCCTGCTATACTTACCGGCTCGATCTGACGACCCGGAGAGGTGGCAGAGTGGTCGAATGTACCTGACTCGAAATCAGGCGTAGGTGCAAGCCTACCGTGGGTTCGAATCCCACCTCTCCGCCAGGTGCTGCCAGGCACCTGGGCAATCAAGACTCGCTAGAAGGCCGGAACGACCCGCCGCCGAGCGCCATTTCCCGCGCTGGCAATCCCATCGGACAATCCGTCTCCCGACATGGGGACGTCCCTGCGGGACAAGGCGGCGAGCCGCCACTTCGGGATTGCCCCCTCGATGATTCACGTTGCCACCAGGCATGGGGATCGCGCGGATACGGCACCAACGCAACCGTGTGCCGCCTGATGCGCTCCGAAATGATGCATGGCGAGCCTCCCGTCGCGGCGACCTGGAGATCATCCAGGAACGTTGAAACTCGTTAACGTATCCGTTCAGACGATCGTCAGAGCAAGATGAACAGACGAATCGGGCAGGAAAAGCCGGGCGAAAAAAAACTGGACAGTTGACCAAACTAGATGTTCAATTCCCAGAAAGAGGAGCCGATTTCCCTGGTGTCCTCTGCGACAGGAGGAGAGAGCATGTCTTCGGAAACGAAGTTTGACTATGTCGTCGTGGGCGGCGGATCTGCCGGCGCAACGGTGGCGGCACGCCTGAGCGAGGATCCGAACAACGAGGTTTGTTTGCTGGAGGCCGGCGGGTTGGGCAAGCACCTGCTGATCCGCGCGCCGGCCGGTGTGGTCGCGATGATGCCGGGCTACGGCCGGATTTCGAACTGGTGCTTCAACACCGTTGCGCAACCCGGGCTGAACGGCCGCATCGGCTACCAGCCGCGCGGCAAGGCGCTGGGCGGCTCGAGCGCGATCAATGCCATGCTCTATGTGCGCGGCCACAAGTCAGACTATGACCACTGGGCCGACCTGGGCTGCGACGGTTGGTCCTGGGACGAATGCCTTCCCTATTTTCGGCGCTCCGAAAACAATGAACGTGGTGCCGACGCGTTTCACGGCGACAAGGGTCCGCTGCAGGTGTCCGATCAGAAAAGCCCGCGGCCGATCACGCGCGCCTTCGTCGAGGCGGCAAAAGAGCTTCGGCATCGGGAAGTCAATGACTTCAACACCGGCGACAACGAAGGCGTAGGCCTGTACCAGGTAACCCAGTTCCACACCAGGCAAAGGAATGGCGAGCGCTGTTCGGCAGCGGCCGCCTATCTGCATCCGGTGATGGATCAGCGGCCCAACCTGAGCGTCGTCACCGATGCGCACGCCACCCGGATCCTGTTCGAGGGCAAGCGCGCGATCGGTGTCGAGTACCGTATCGGCAAGAGCACCCGGCGCGCCATCGCCGCCCGGGAGGTCATCCTTGCCGGCGGGACATTCAACTCGCCGCAGTCGTTGATGCTGTCGGGCGTCGGTCCGGCCGATGCCGTCCAGCGTCATGGGATAGCGCTGGTGCACGAGTTGCCCGGCGTTGGCCAGAATCTTCAGGATCATCTGGATTTCATCCTCGCCTACAAGACGACCGATACCGACAATTTCGGGCTCGGTGCGGCGGGAGGGGCCCAGTTGATGAAGCACGTGCTGCAATGGCGTAAAGACGGCACCGGCATGATCGCCACGCCGTTCGCCGAAGGGGCAGGGTTCCTGAAAACCGATTCGTCGCTGTCGCGCCCGGATGTGCAACTGCATTTCGTGATCTCGATCGTCGACGATCACGCGCGCAAGCTCCATCTTGGTTATGGTTTCAGCTGCCATGTCTGCGCGCTGCGCCCACACAGCCGCGGTGAGGTGTTCCTGCAAAGCGCCGATCCGATGGTCGCGCCTGGCATCGACCCGCGCTACCTGTCCGATCCGCGCGATCTGGAAACCACCATCAAGGGCGCGAAGATGACGCGCGCGATTCTCCAGTCCGGGGCGATGTCGAAGTACCGCCACAAGGAACTGTTCGGCGTCACCGACGACATGACCGATGCGCAGTGGGCGCAGCACATCCGCGCCCGCGCGGACACGATCTATCACCCGGTCGGCACCTGCAAGATGGGTGTCGACGACATGGCCGTGGTCGATCCGCAGCTGAAAGTGCGCGGTATCGACGGATTGCGGGTTGTTGACGCCTCGGTGATGCCGACCCTGATCGGCGGCAACACCAACGCCCCGACCATCATGATTGCAGAAAGGGCCGCGGACCTGATCCGTGGCACCCAACCATTGGCCAACGCCGCCTGAAACGGGAGCTCACCATGTACGGAACGATGATGCACAAGCAGTTGACGATCAGTTCGCTGATCGCGCACGCAGAGAGGTTTCACGCCAAGACCGAGGTCGTCTCTGTCGAAACCACCGGTGACGTGACGCGCGGCAGCTGGGGCGAAATCGGAAAGGGCGCCCGCCAACTCGCCTCGGCACTGGACAAGCTGGGCGTGGAGGACGGCGCGCGCGTCGGCACGATAGCCTGGAACAATCACCGCCACCTGGAGATCTATTTCGCGGTGGCCGGCAGTGGTCGGGTGACGCACACGCTCAATCCGCGCCTGTTCCCCGAGCAAGTCACCTATATCGTCAATCACGCCAAGGACCAGGTGCTGATGTTCGACGCGACGTTCCTGCCCATCGTCGTTGCCGTGCAAAGTCACCTGGACACGGTGAAGCACTTCGTGCTGATGGGCGCGCGCGACAACGACGCGGCCGGCAAGATCGACGGGCTGCTGTTCTATGACGAACTGATCGCGACCGGTGACGCCGACTACGAATGGCCGGACGTCGACGAGAACGCGCCGGCCGCGTTGTGCTACACGTCCGGTACCACCGGAAACCCCAAGGGGGTGCAGTATTCGCACCGCTCGACGGTGCTGCACTCGATCGGCGGCAATCAGCCGGATGGGCTGGCGATTTCGGCGAGCGACACGGTCCTGCCGGTCGTGCCGATGTTTCACGTCAACGCCTGGGGGGTTCCCTATGTTGCTGCGCATACCGGGGCGAAACTGGTGCTGCCGGGGCCCAGGCTCGATGGCGAAAGCCTTGCCCGGCTGATCGAATCCGAATCCGTCACGCTGTCACTGGGCGTGCCGACGATCTGGATGGGTCTGTTGGACGGGCTGAAAAAGACCGGCGCGTCGGCCAAGTCGATGAAGCGCACGGTGGTCGGCGGCTCGGCGCTGCCGCCATCGATGATCCCGGCCTTTCGCGACAGCTATGGGGTCGAATTGATCCACGCCTGGGGCATGACCGAGACCAGCCCGCTGGGCACGCTCAACCAGCTGTTGCAAAAGCACACGCGCCTGTCGCCGGACGAGCAGGCGAAGATCCGGCTTGGCCAGGGCCGCCCGCCCTGGGGAGTCGATCTGCGGATCGTCGATGAGCAGGGCAAGGCCTTGCCGCACGACGGCACCACGCAGGGCAATCTGCAGATTCGCGGCCACTGGATCGTCGAGAGCTATTTTGGCAAGGACACGTCCGCGCTGACCGACGACGGTTGGTTCGACACCGGTGATGTGGCCACGATAGACGCCGACGGATACATGATCATCCGCGACCGCTCGAAAGACATCATCAAGTCGGGTGGCGAGTGGATCTCGACGGTCGAGCTGGAGAACATCGCCATCGCCCATCCGGGCATTGCCAATGCCGCGGCCATCGCCGCACGCCACGACAAATGGGGCGAGCGCCCGGTTCTGGTCGCGGTCAAGGCGTCGGGGTCCGATACCACCGAAGACGAGATTCGCGACTACTACGATGGCAAGATCGCCAAGTGGCAGGTGCCGGACAAAGTCGTTTTCGTCGATCAGCTGCCGATCGGAGCCACCGGCAAGGTGATCAAGCACAAGCTGCGCGATGAGTTCGGCAGCATTCTGGTGGATGAGGCCTAGATCGTGAGCGTCGCAATCCAGAACAGGATGGCCGACACCAATGCGGACCTGGACCGGGTCGTTGGCGAGCTCGATGCCGCCAAACACGATTGGGCGCGGACCGGCATCGCCGAACGGCTGCTGGTTCTGCAGCAGATAAAGGACAGCCTCCTGCCCGTTGCACCGGCTTGGGCGCAAACCTCGGCGCGGCGCAAGTCGATCCCCGACGGCTCACCGCTGGTCGGGGAGGAGTGGCTCTCCGGACCGTACGCGCTGATGTCCGCCTGCAACGGCTTGATGCAGACGCTGTCGCAGATGCAGGGCAAGGCGTTTCTCGACTCCCTGGGTAAGCGTGAAACCGTCACCGGGCAACTGGCGGTCAAGGTGCTGCCGCATACAATCTGGGATCGTCTGCTGCTGTCCGGCATCGAGGCCGAGGTCTGGATGCAGCAGGGCGTCGATGCGGCCAATCTGGCCAGCCACACGGCGAGCGCCTATGACACGCCGCCAAACGAGCGGCAGGGCAGGATCGCGCTGGTGCTGGGCGCGGGCAACATCAACGCGATATCGCCGTTGGACGCGTTCCACAAGCTGTTCTCGGAACACCAGGTCGTGATTCTGAAGATGAATCCGGTCAATGATTATCTGACCGAATTCCTCGAGGCGGCTTTGAAACCGCTGATCGAGCGCAAGGCGCTGCGCATCGTCAACGGCGGCGCCGATGTCGGGGCCTATCTTTGCAACCATCCGCAGGTGCAGGAGATCCACATCACCGGGGCCGCCGCCTCGCATGATGCGATCGTCTGGGGACCGGGGGCCGAGGGCGCCGCCAACAAAGCGGCCGGCACGCCGAAACTGAACAAGCACATCACCTCCGAACTCGGTGCGGTCTGCCCGACCATCGTCGTGCCGGGGCCGTGGAGTGCCGCCGATTTGCGCTTCCAGGCCGAGCACCTCGCCACCCAGAAACTGCACAATTCGGGTTTCAACTGCGTGGCCTGCCAGATGTTGATCCTGCCGGACACTTGGGAGCAAAAGGAACGGCTACTCGAGAACCTGCGCACCGTGATGGCGGGCGAGGCACAGCGTCCGCCCTGGTACCCCGGCGCAAGCGAGCGGCTCGCGCAATTCGAACAACGCGCAACCAATGTCGTCAAGCTGGACCGCGGCAGCGCACCCGGCTTTCCCGTGGTGCCCGTTGTCGAGGGCACCGATGAGTGGTATCGGACCAACGAGATCTTCGCCCCGGCATTGTCGATCCACGAGATCGCCGAAACGGATCCCGAGACCTATCTGCGCTCGGCGATCCGCTATGCCAACGAACACCTGCACGGCACGCTGGGCGGCAATATCCTGATCCATCCTGCGACGATCCGACAAATCGGGCGCCGGCGCTTCGAGCAAATCATTGCGCAGTTCCGATATGGCACCGTCGCGATCAACGCCTGGACGGGACTTGGCTTTCTGTCGATGGCCTGTCCCTGGGGCGCGTTTCCGGGTCACTTGCTCGATGACGTGAAAAGCGGGATCGGCTTCGTTCACAACACGTTCATGTTCGATCGTGTCGAACGGGTGTTGATCGAGGCCCCCTTCCGACCGTTCCCGCGCAACCTGTTGTCCGGCCGGTTCTCGCTGTTGCCGCGCCCGCCCTGGTTCATCACCAATCGCAAGCAGGACAGGATCGGTGAACTGCTGACCCGCTTTCAATACAAACCGGGTTGGTTGAAACTGCCCCGGATCTTCATCAATGCGCTGCTGGGCTGAATCCGGGCGCAGGTCCGGCAGCGCCGTCAAGACATCAGACCACCACGAGAACGGACTCAATCTGTGACCAGACTGGAAAAGATCGGCAAACTGCAGCTCAAGGCGCGCAAGCAGTCGGCCAAACGCGGGCAACGCAGGGACGAGCTGGCGTCGGCCGCCATTGACGCCCTGAAGCAGCTCGGCTACGCCCGCACCAGCTTGCGCGACATCGCCGAGAATTCCGGTGTTTCGGTCGGAATCCTGCACTACTACTTTGACGACAAGACCGACCTGATCAAGTACTGTGTCCGCAAATACAAGGCCGATTTCGTCTCCGGACTGGATGCCGTATTGGAGGGCCACCCCGAATCGGCATCAATCGCCGAGGCGTTTGCGCAAGGTCTGAGCGACACGATTCGACGCGGGGCGCAAACCCACCGTCTTTGGTACGACATCCGGGCGCAGGCGCTGTTTGATGCCGGTTTCTCGGATGTCGTCGATGAGATCGAGGCGGAACTGGTCGCCTTGGTGTCACGCCTGTTGCGACGACTCGATGTGCCTCAGGACCAGGCACTGGCCGGATATATGAGCCTTGACGGTGCGTTTCGCTACTACCTGCATCGGCACCTTGCCGGTGACGACACGGCGTGCGACTTGTTCAAAATCCACGTGCTGAACCAGTTGGCGGCGATGGCCGTTCTGGCCGAAGCGAAGTCAGTTCCACGGCAATCCTGAGCGCCGGATGGGCGCCGATGAGCCGGTCGATGGTTGGGTTAGCCGCTTGTTCGGCGACGGGGCTTGCGCCCGATCTGATGTCCAGGTGAAACTGACGGGCTAGCGACTTCATTCCCAATCCGCTTTTTCGCCCGGTTCGATTCCCGGGGAAATATATATGGCTTGACATTGGAAGGTCGGCTGCATATTGTCGACAGTATGGAATCGACACCGCCGACCGGCATACCGACCTCCTTGCCAGTGTTCGTCGCTGGCCGGCTGATGACGGAGATAGAGAACCTGGCGATCCGGCCCGGCGAACGGATCTCCGAGGAATCGGTCGCGCAGCGTTTCGGGGTCAGTAGGGCGCCGGTGCGCGAGGCGCTGCGACTCCTCGCCCAGGACGAACTGGTGGTCATCGAGCCGCGCAGAGGCGCGCGCGTGCTCGAGTACACCCCGGCAGAGGCGTCCGAGATGTTCGAAATGCGGGCCGTGCTCTATGGGCTGGGGGCCGAACTCTTTACCCGCCGCGCGAGCGCGGCCGAAATCGACGAGTATGAAGCGATTGCCGTGCGGGTCGGTGCGCTGACGAGCGATCCACGGCTCAGCCCCGAGACCTTCGCGACCGCAACCCAGGCGGCGAGCGCGTATCTGATGTCCCATTGTGGCAATCGTCGGCTCATGGCGGCGATGCAGAAGATGACCCGCAGATCGTTTCGCCTGTATGCCGCGATGGCGCACCGAACTGTCGAGCGGCGAAGCCAGACACTGGCGGCAGGGCGCAGGCTACAGGTTGCGATCAAGACGCGTAAACCCCGCGAGGCTGGCGAAATCGCTCGCGGCATCGTCGAGGACAACCATCGGGAGGTGATGCGGTTTCTGACCGAGGCACAACGACACACTGCTTGAACACCCACGGCGAGGATTCGCCGGAATCGAACGAGGGGTCCAGACAGGCATGGCCCCTAAAAGAGGAGAACGAACATGATCGACAGGCGCCATTTCCTGCGCACCGTTGCCGCCACCGGCGTAGCGGGTATGGGTATTCCGACCGTGCTGCGGGCGCAGTCCGGTTGGGACGGGATCGTCGCCAGGGGCAAGACCCAGGGTGAGGTCAGTTTCTATTCATCGGGCGTTGCGCGAATGGAGGAGCCGCGGATGGCGGCCTTCACAAAGTCGACCGGCGTGCGGGTCGATTACGCCCGGCCTGGTGGCGCGAAATCGTGATCCGAAAATACGAACAGGAGGTCAAGGGCGGTGCAGCGTCGGCCGACGTCTGTACGCTCACCGATTACGCGCTTGGCCTGCACGCACAAAAGCAGGGCTGGACGGCCGCGATCGACCTTCCCAATGAAAAGTTGCTGCTCGCGCAGTTTGCCAAGCGCGATGCCGGCCTTGTGCCCACCGGCGGCTTCGGGCTGATCATCGTGGTCAACAACAAAATGCTGCCCGCGGACAAGGCGCCCACGCACTACACGGATCTCGTCGACCCAAGGTTCAAGGGGCAGGTACTCTTCGGGGCACCCGAGAACGCCGGGTCGACCACGTTGTTGATAAAAGGTCTGGTCGAGCAGCATGGCTGGGACTTCGTGCAGAAGCTGCGCGCCAACGAGGCGGCCGAGATGCGCCTGCAGGCCGAGGCGATGCAGGCCGTGGCCCGTGGCGAGAAACCGATCTGCGTGGTCGCCCAGAGTTGGGGCTACCTGTACCGGCAGCAAAGGCGCCGGTGACGCTGATCTATCCGCAGGACGGCACGGGTGCTCGCGCAAACCTGCCTGTTCGTGTCCAAGACTGCCGCGCATCCCGACGCGGCCCGCTTGTTCGCCAATTTCCTGATTTCCGAGGAATACCAGTCCATCCAGCAGTCGACCGGCGCCTACCCGTCCAATAGTCTGGCGCCACTGGCCGAGGGCATCCCGCCGCTGCAGTCGATCAAGACCTACTCTCCGAACCTCGACGAGCTGGTTGCCACGCGGGGTGAAGTGATCGACCAGTGGCGAAGGATCATGGGCTGATGCTTGCGGTCGAGGTCCGAGACCTGGTCAAGACGTTCGACCAGGTACGAGCGGTGGCTGGCGTGAGCTTCACGGTGCCGGCTGGGGGCATCACGACGATGCTTGGTCCGTCGGGTTGTGGCAAGACCACCATCCTGCGTTGCATCGCCGGAAGGAAACGGCCACCGACGGACAGATCGCGATCGGTGGCCGAATGGTGTTCGCCGCTGGAGAGTCGAAAGTACCGGTCGAGGAGCGTAACCTGGGCATGGTGTTCCAGAGCTACGCAATCTGGCCGCACATGTCGATCGAGGCCAATGTCGCGTACGGGCTGAAGGTTCGCCGCCGGCCGCGCGCCGAGATCGAGCGGCGGGTGCGCGATGCGCTCGCACTCGTGCGGCTGTCGGGCTATGAGAAAAGGTTGCCCGGTCAGCTTTCCGGTGGGCAGATGCAGCGCGTGGTCCTGGCCCGCGCCATTGCCTACGATCCGCAGATTCTGCTGCTAGACGAGCCGCTGGCCAATCTCGATGCCCACTTGCGCGAGGAGATGCGCCAGGAGCTCAAGCGCATCCAGCGCGAGACGGGCACCACGATGATCGCGGTCACTCACGATCAGTCGGAGGCGCTCGCGCTGTCGGATCAGATTCTCGTGATGGACAGTGGAAAGATCCTGCAGCGCGGTGCCCCGCAGGAGATCTGGCAGCGGCCGTCGGTCGCGACGGTCGCGCGCTTTCTGGGCGGCGTCAACGAGCTTGCGGCGGTGTTGCGCGACGGGCATCTGGTCGTGGAAGGGGTCGGGCCGCTGCCCGCGGGTGCGCCGACCGCCAACGGCGACGCCGCGGTGATCTTCCGGCCGACCGATGTCGTTCTCGAGCCCGTTGGAGCCGATCCAGGTTGGCGGGGTACCGTACTGCTGACCCAGTTCCTCGGGCAGTCGGTCCAGTACCTTGTGCGTTGTGGCGGGTTCGAAATAAAGGTGGAAATGCCGGCTTCTGGCCAGGTGCTGCGGGAAGGCGATCTGGCGTGCGTGCGGGTCGCGCCCGAGGCGATCATGGTGTACGAGGCCGGGGCCACCACATGAAAGCCGCGTTGCAGGAGACGCGGCCACAGGCCGTGTCGCGCGGCGCAATGGCGCGCCTGATCGCCGGCCACGGCCTGGGACCGATTCTGGTCGCGCTGGGAGCGGCCGCTGCGATCCTGATCCTCACGGTCTGGCCGATGATCTGGTTGGTGATCGGCAGCCTGACCCAGAAGCAAGGCTACGGCCTGGGCCGTTATCGCGAGTTGGTCGACAAGTTCGCGTTTGCCGACGTGTTGTTGAACTCCTGGGTCTACGCGCTCGGCACCGCGCTGTCCGCTATGCTCATTGGCGTGACGCTGGCCGTGCTCGTGGCCCGCACCGACATGCCCTTCAAGCGCACCGCGCGGCTGCTCGCCATCCTGGCTTTCGTTTCGCCGCCCTGGCTGACGGCGATGGCCATGCGTCTACCTCGCCAGCCCGAACGCGGGTTTCATCAACGAATTGCTGTTCTCCATCGCCGGCGTGAAGCCCTTCCGATGCAGACGACGTCGGGATGATCTTCGTCCCGGCGCTATTCCTGTTCTCGTTTGTACCCGACAGTGGAGGGCGCGCTCGCTTCCCTCGACGGCAGCTTCGAGGAAGCGGCACGGGTGTCTGGAGCAGGCCCTGGCGCGTGATCACCACCGTGACCCTGCCGCTGGTGACGCCTGCGATCAGTGTCCGCGACGGTGTTCTCATTGATCATCGCCTGGGGCTGTTCGCGGTGCCGGCAATCCTCGCATGCCGTCGCGCGTGTATGTTTTCGCGACCCAGCTCTACTTGTTCCTCAATGCCTTTCCGCCGCGCTCGAACTGGCCGCCGCAATGGGCGTGATCTTCGTGATCTCTTCGGTCCTGCTGGGGCTGCTCGTCTGGCGGCGCGCCGGCGCAGCGCGGCCAACCGGTATGCAGTGATCGCGGGCAAGGCGTCAAGGCGTGGCGCTGCCGCTGGCGATGGAAGTTGCCCGCGGTGGGGTTTGTTGCGGTACTCGGTCTGCTAGCCATCGTCGGGCCGTATACCGTGATCCTGTGGATGTCGCTGAAGTCGAACTGGTTCGGCGGCGGGGCCTGTCTGATCTGTCGCTCGAGAACCTCGCCACATCGTCTTCGAGTACTTCGCTTTTTGGCGGATCACCGGCAACACGCTCACGGTGGCCACTATCGAGGTCGGGATCGTGCTGGCGGTGGCCGGTGCGGTCGCCTGATCGCGCGGCGTACGCGCCTGCCGGGACGCGGCGTGCTGTTGGGCGGCGCCGACTATACGGTGCTGGTTCCTCGGTGGCGCTTCCTGGCCGCCGTGCTTTGGGCCTGGGTCTGTTCACCCGCTGGTCTGTACGGCACGTTGCTGCCGATCGCCATGACCCAGGCGGCGCGTCGTTGCCGATCGCCACGCGCAACATCGGCGATGGTATAGGCCAGATTGATCCGGCACTCGAGGAGGCCGGTGCGATCTGCGGGCAAGGCGCGGGCGTATCGCATTCACGCTGACTTTGCCGTTGCTGCGCCCGGTGCTGCTGGCCGCGTTCACCTTGGTGTTCCCGTCCGCGCTGCGCGACCTGAACACGCCGCTGTTCATCGGCGGAGGCAGCAGCGACACGCTGACGATCTCGGTGGTGATCTTCAACTTATGGTCCGAAACGCGAAGGGCGAGGCGGACGGCTCACGATCATCCTGCTGCTGATCACGCTGCTGATCTTCATTCCATTGTCGCGCTCTTCTTCCAGCATCCCGCGAGGTCGTTGAATACAGCCGTTTTCAGGCGAGTGGCCGGGACCTGACCTGTCGTGGACCTGCCATTTGCTGGCAGATCCTTTCGCCATCCATCGACTCCGGGCCTCGGGCGCCGAGGTGATCAACAACGAGCCCGCGCCGGTGGGCGATGCGAGGTACGGCCTGGCGATGCATGCCGGCCTGACGGATTGCCGGGGCTGGTCGCGCTCTATGTCGGCAAGAAGTCGATCGAGCCCGACCCGAGGTCCGAACAGGGCCGGCAGGCGATGCGCAGGCTCGTCGCCACTGCCGACATCTTCGTCGGGCTTCTTGCCCGGGCGTCGCCAGGCACTGCGGGCTGGCGCCCGGCGACCGTCCACGCTGATCCGGCCAGGCATCGACAATTGCCCGATCCCGGCCTGGGCCGACACCGGCCGCGGTCGGATAGACGAGGCTAGCAGCGACGTGGTGCAGGCGGCCACCGGGAATGCACGAACGAGCGAGGCCTGGATCGCTCTTGATGTTCGACCATCGGCCACGCACCTCTTCCGAAAGGGATTCGCTGCTGATGGGTGTCGGGACCTACTCCGAGGATGGCCGGAACTGCGCAGCCAAGACATCAATCGCGATCTGCGGGATTGATCGACTGCTACACTGGCGCCAGACGAAGGAGCGTAAAGATGGCATACGTGAATTCCTGGCCGATTCACGGCCGACCCCGATACGCATGGGCAATGCCAGCTCATCCTGACCAAGGGCAGCTGTCCGGTCAAAGGCAGCCCGATGCCGTACCCGCCACGGCGGGTAACACGCATGTTGTGGTCGCTGGCAGCAGCAGCGCTACTTGTGGTTCTCGTCGGCTGGTTGCTAAAAATCGGCCAGGACATCCTGATTCCGATCCGGACTGCCGTGATTTCAGTCTACATCCTGACCACTGCCGCTGACGCCCTGGGTCGCGTTCCAGGTGGTGTGCGCTTGCTGCCATCCGGCGCACGACGTTTTCTGGTTCTGCTCGCGTTTGCCGCGGTCGTCGCCGTGCTGGCAAGCGTCGTGATCGTGACCGCGCAGCAGTTGGTCGCGAAGGCACCTCGTATCAGGCCAATCTCGAACAGATAGTTGCGAAGATATCTTCGATTCTGGGTACGCAGGCCCATCCGAACTGGCAGACGATCCGTGAGGCGACCGTCGATCGGGTCAACGTCGAGAAACTCATAGGCACCGTTCTCGGATCGGTCGGCTCGATTGCCGGTACCGTGTTCGCCGTGGTGATCTACGCGGTCTTCCTGATGGCCGAGCGAAACGACTTCCCGAAGAAGCTGGCGGCTGCGATACCGGAGTATCGGCGGGTAGAGCACACGTGCGCGATTCTTGCCGACATCAACCAGCGGATAGGTGACTACCTGGCCGTGAAGACGCTGATCAACGCGATTCTCGCCTTGATCTCGTTTGCAATCCTCTGGTTCTGGAATGTCGACTTTGCGGTTTTCTGGGCGCTGCTGATCGGGCTGTTGAACTACATTCCTTATGTCGGCTCGTTGCTGGCCGTCGTCTTCCCGGTGCTGCTGGCTCTGGCCCAATTCGGTTCGCTGCAGACTGCGCTGATCATCGCGGCCCTGTTGACCGCCACCCAAATGTGGGTCGGGAATGCCCTGGAGCCGCGAATGATAGGCAACAGGGTCAATCTATCGCCGTTCGTCGTATTGGTGGCGTTGTCGGTCTGGTCGTCGCTTTGGGGGCTTGCTGGCGCAATACTCGCCATTCCGATGACCTCGATGTTGTCCATCGTACTGGGTGCGTTCGCCGCGACCCGTCCTCTCGCGGTCATGCTGACGAACGATCTTGCGGCGTTCCATCCGGCGGTGGAGGCCGGGGAGGATGCGCCGTGAGAGCGGGGGAGGGCAGGTTGCGAATGGATTGCTCGACAGCGTCCTGGTCGTCAGCGGACAGGGCGATTGACGAGACCGTGCTTGTCCAGTACGTTGGCGATCTGCGGCCCGCCACTTTGCTGTACCCGCTGGATGATCCGCCTGCCATCGGCGGAGTCGACCTGAACTGTCACGCCGCGCTGATCCTGCGCATTGACAGCTGCGCCTGCGTTGATGAGCCTCTCGACGACTGCCGATGTGCCCGCGTAACGCAGCGCTGTATTGCCATCGTCGGACCACCGTTCGTTGACGAGAACACCGGCGTCGATCAGGCGGCCAAGCTGGGTCCGTTCACTTTCGCGGATTTCGACAGGTAGAACGGCGTCAGCCCCAAGATACTATCGACGATTGGCGCATGGATGCGGGTAGTCGTTGGAATCGTGCAAGCAGGGCGGTGTGAATCGGCTGGCGGCTATTCGTCGTTACGCCTTTCACGAGCGTGCGTTCGGCGCGAAGATCGAAACCATGCGCGCCCCCGTAAGACGAGGACGGCCAGCGAGGGCAGAAACGTGACCGAGACGATCGCCGAGCCCAGCAGGCCGGCCATGACGATGGCTCCCACGCCCCGATACAGTTCGGTACCGGCGCCACCCCAGAACACCAGAGGCGCCAGCCCACACATGGTCGTGATCGTCGTCATGGCAATGGGACGCAGCCGTGAGGCGGTTGCCTCTGTCACCGCAGCGCTGATACCGACACTTTGCTGCTTCAGGTTATCCATGATCCGGGTCACCACCAGGATCGGGTTGTTGACGACCGTGCCCATCAGAATGAGGAAGCCCAGCATCGAGATCATGTCGAGCGGTTGACTGAATGTCGGCAGGCCCAGCGCCGACTGCCATTCACCCATCAGGTTCAAGGCCAGCAAACCGAGAATGCCGCCTGCCATGCCCATTGGCAGCGTGGTCATGATCAGCAGCGGATACCCCCAGTGCGTGAGAATGGCCACCAGTAACAGGTAGACGATGATCACCGCAATCGCGTAGTTGCCCATCAGCGACTGCCGGGTCGACTCGAGCTGGTCGCTCGCCCCGGCGATGGTGACCGACACCCCTGGCGCGATGCGCCCCTCCCGCTGCAGCACGGCCACCAGTTCATCTCGCACCGTCTGCACACCGGTTTCCAGCGCCACCTGATCGGGCGGAATGATGTTGACGGTCAGGGTTCGTGCGCCATTGACGCGTCGGATGGTGCCGGTGGCCACAGTCTCGATCACCTGCGCCACGGAGCGCAGCGGCACCAAACCGTTGGGCGTATGAAGCTGTAAACCGGCAACGTCATCCAGACTGCCACCTTGTCCTGCGCGGGCATACAGGTAGATATCGATCTTCTCGTCGCCCCGGTAGAACTCGTCGGCAAACGCACCATCGGTGACAACCGATACCGTGAAGCCCAGATCCTGCGGTGTCAATCCCAACTGCGCGGCACGCTCCCAGTCCGGTCGTACTTCCACCATGGGCTGCGACAATGATCGTGTGGACGGTGTCGCGCGTACCCTGGGTTCGACGAAGACCTCGCCAGCACGCTGGAACACCGCCTCCGCCGATGCATAGAGGGTCGGCAGGTCCGCTCCAGAGAGCTCCACATTGATGCTCCGGGTGCCACCGTCGTTGCTGGAGATGATCGAGCCTCGCGTCGCGAATGCGCGCATGTCCGGATAGGTTCGGAACTTGGCGCTCAAGGCCTGCATGAGCTCGCCCAGCCGGGCCGGATCCACCGTCTCGGCGATGATGCGGATCTGCGTGGCCGTAGTGCGCACGATCAGGTAGCGAATCGGTGGGATGCCGGCGTCGTCGGCTTTCTTAGCCACGTCGCGGCCCGTTTCGGGCATGGCCACATAGGGCAGAAAATGCGCTTGGAGCTCTTCGGCAATCGCCAGGGCTGGGCGCCTGACAGGTTGTAGCCGCCGGCGCTCATCGGAGGCAAAACGTCTTGGGCTCCTGCCCTCGGTAGGTAGGACGCCGGCGGCGTCAGCACGAGGAACACGAAGCAGCCGCCAGAACGGTCAGCAGCACGCACGCGAGAGGGCGGGCCACGCCGCGCGTCAGCCAGGCGATGCCGTTCCGCAGGCGTGCGCTCAGCTTGAAACCCGCAACGCCGCCACCGTCGGCATTGGTTTGCGTTCCGAACTGCGCGACGCGCGCTGGCCGATGGAACGATGGTCATTGCCACCTCTATGGACGCCGCCAGATCGCTGCGCAGATGGCAATGGCGACGTCCGAGTAGAGTTGCCTAGCTCTCGCGAATGAAGATCACCGGCAGAAAGACCAGCACTGTCGTTGCGGTCGAGGCCAGCAGCGCGGTTGACATCGCGCACGCCATCGATGGCCGCATGCGGTCAAGCCCCGGCGGCGCCGCCTGTCGATACTGTCGAGCACCACGATCGTGTTGTCCATGGGCAGGGTCAGCGCCTAGCGCAAAGGCGACGCCTGCCAGCGATGATGGCTGATGGTGCGCCCGTCATCGCCAGGGCCTGAGAACGGCCGCCACCGTACAGAGTGGTATGCCGATGACCCCGATAACTGTGGTGCGCGCCGAGCGCAGAAAGACGAACATCACCAGGGTGGCCAGCGCGGCGCCCAGCGCCAGGTTGACCCACACGTTCGCAGCGAGGCCTGCACATACCCGACGTCGTCGGCGGTCAGTTGCGGCGCTGCAAGCCTGCCGGTTCAAGCACCTCAAGTGGTTGGATCTGCGGCATGCGATCGATGAGCGCCTGCTTGACCTGAATCAACATTGAAGGGCTGCTGGCCTCGCGGCGCACCGGCATGATCAGCACCGGCTGGCCATTGACGGTCGTTCGCTCGGTGGGCTCTGCATGATCGAGGGCGATGGTCGCCACGTCGCCCAGTCTGGTGATCTTTACCTGCCCTGCCGTTTCAAGACAAAGCGCCGACAGGTCGCACATCGTCGAAGCGCCGATGGTGCGTGCAGATAGCGGCGCTGTTCCTGGATCGATGTCACCGCCGGAGAAATCACGGTTTCGCGTGCGCAGCTTGTCCCTGACCTGGGTCAGCGTCAGACCCCGGGCGTTGAGCGCATCCCGGTCCGGTTACACCCCGGAATCGCCACCAGCGACACGAACGAAAGGACATCTGGAGACACCGGCAGCCGACTCCATCCGCGAGTACTGCCAGTGTGATCGACGAAATCGGCGATCAAAGCAGATCCCATGTCTACCGATTGTGGGTTCCTGGGCGTGCGTGTTACCCGAAAGAACATGAATGAATTGCTCGAAAAGCGCCGGCCACCACCTGCGGGCGGCGCACCGTCGGATAGGCACACCTGGTTCAGCACGGCGCGAGCGAGCAGCGCCGCCGTCAGACGTCGGTATCGAACGGGAACTCCACGATGGTCGCCTTCGCCCGATCAGCGACGGCGTATCAATCGCGAAAGATTGGGCACCTGGCGTAAGAACTGCTCTTGCTCGATGAGCACCTCGCCTGATCCCAGTGGGCCTGCGCCCGGCCACTGTTCTCACCGAGATCGTTCGCACATCCAGATCAGAATCATCTGAACCGGCGTTTGCAGTAAGCAGCGCGACCAGGCCGACGACACAGGATCAGGAAGCATACCGTCACCAGCGCGCTCATGAACCATCTGGTTTCCAGTACGATCGCGTTCCAGGACGGCCTCGCTGAGCGCGGTGCACGAAGACGATCACGGCCGGGATGGCCATCGTCCTAGTCGCCATTGCCCAGGATCTGCACGGGCTGACCCGCCCGGAGCGATTCATTGCCGCGTACGACTACCGCTCTGCCGGCCAGCAAGCTCTTGTACGCGCACGTCGTTGCCTTTGTGCGCCTGGCAATGACGGCGCGAGAGGTCACGTCGGTCGGTCTGCGCTCTTCTCGATTACCCACACCGTGGTGCGCCCGTCCGGTTGCCGCAGCAGGCGTCGCGTGGAATGGCGACTCACCGAACCATTCGCAACGAGAGCGTCGGCGCCGACATGCCCGCGCAATACCGATGTCGTTGGTCTGCGCTCCTCAATGCGCAGCGGTGAACGATCGCGTCGT
The DNA here is from genome assembly GCA_041396665.1 of Burkholderiaceae bacterium. Taxonomy (GTDB): domain Bacteria; phylum Pseudomonadota; class Gammaproteobacteria; order Burkholderiales; family Burkholderiaceae_E; genus JAUIAI01. The sequence continues at coordinate 14,073 of JAWKYE010000025.1, read as the reverse complement.
GACATCACCTGACGGAGCGATTGCCATCCGCCCGCCGAAACCGTTAGTCCCTTCAAGCGCATCGAAGCTCAATTCGATCGACCCTCGCTGCGCGGCCTGATGCAACGAATTCCTCGGGGCAGGGAGACATCGACAGCGACATCCTTGTCGGCCACCAGTTCGACAATGCTGGCACCGGGTGCCACCCACTCTCCGACTCGGCGTTGCGTGCGGCGAGCACTCCGGCAAACGGGCGGCAATGCGATGATGCCGGCAGCGCCCGTTCTTGGCGGATTGCTCGGCACGCAGGCGCTTGACCGCCTGCGCGAGTGCTGGCGGCGCGCGCATCGAGCTGGTCCTTGGTGATGCCGACGCCGCCGGTGAGGCGTGACCAGATCAGCGTCTCGCCGCGTCGGCCCTGGCCTCCTCACCGCGGCGCCCGCCTGATCGAGTGCATGCTCGCGAGGCTGTCGTCGAGCGCCACGATGGCGTCCCGGCTTCGACGCGATCGCCCACAGGTCGAGCGTGATCGACTTGACCAACCCGCCAATGGACGTGGACAGGCGCGACACCTGGGTCGACACCACGGTGCCGGGCAGCCGGATAATCTCGTCGGCGGCTACCTCAAGCGCCTCGGCGACGACGACAGGCGAGCCCGGCGATCTGGGCTGTCGCCGGCGGGGCAGCGCCCAGCAGCGTCAGCAGCAGGGCAAGGCCTGCAAGCCAGATGCCAAAGAGATGGTTTCGATCCGCTGCAGTGTTTCTCATCGCCGGACAGTTTACCGATGAACGGCGCGTGAACTCATCAAAAGCCCCGCGAACGGCCCTTGCGCTGCGCGCGGCCCGGTTGGCGAAACGAGCCGAAGCTTGGCGGATCGGGGCGAGTACGATACCCTCGTCGACGGTGCTGACGTCGGGTTTTTTCGATGTCGCAACGGTCTTGCACAAACGTAGGGTGGTCGGTGATGGGTCGACGCTTGCGATCATCAGGGCGACGCGGCAGGCATGTCCGCTGCCGCAGGCACGGCGGATGTCATCCGCCGATGAACGCGAGATCTTGGCCTTCGAGCGTACCCCATACCTCTTGCGCCGCCTGCGGGCTTCCTACCTGGTGGGTGGGCTCGTCACAGCTCCTGGACGATGATGCCCGGAGTCCCGAAGAGCATCGGCATCGACGTGCGGATTCGGCACGAAGTCACTGCGATCGACATCGAGGCCTGCTGGTGACGGTTCGCGACCCGGCCTGACCAGGACACGGTGATTCACTACGACGAACTCCTGATCGCCACCGGCGCTTCGGCACGCGGCCGCCGTGGCCGGGTATCGATGCCCAGGGCGTGCTGCAGCTTCGAACGCTGGACGATGCCGCCGAGCTCGAGCGCGCAGGATCAGCGAAGCCGGAGCCAGACGTGCCGGTGGTGCTGGGGCCGGCTACATCGGCCTGGAGGTTGCCGAGGGCTTGCTGGCCCGTGGTCTGGACGTGACGGTGGTCGAACGGCTCGATGCCCCCATGGGGGCCGTGCTCGATGCCGACATGGCCGGTGCCGTGACGGACGCGATGCGCGACGCCGGGGCCGACCAGGCTGGCACCGCCGTGAGCGGCTTTACGGCGAAAGGCGGGCAGGTGGCGATGGTCGAGACCGAGGCGGGAGCCGATGGGCTGAACTGGTGGTCATCGGGCCGGGCAACCCCGCACGTAGACCTGGCCTGCAACGCGGGCATCGGCGTGGGCGAATCCGGCGGCATCATCGTAGACCAGATGCGTACAAGCGCCCCGAATCGCCTGGGCCGCGGGCGACTGCGCAGAGTCGCGCCATCGCGTCAGCGGTCAGGTCGTCTGCTACCGGCAAAGCAGGCCGGATTGCCGGGACCAACATTGCGGGCGGCCAGGTCAGCTTTGGTGGCAGCTGTGGGCACGGCGATCACCAAGTTCCAGCATCTCGAGATCGCCCGCACCGGGCTCACCGAACGCGAGGCGCAAGCGGCGGGTTTCGATGCTTTTGGTCTGATCAACAAGCCGCCGAGTCGGGCGCACTACTATCCGGGGCGGAGCCGATGCGCATCAAGATCGTGGCCGAGCCGCTGAACTGGCGTCGCCTGCTGGGGGCCCAGATCAGCGGCGGTGATGTGGCGGGGCAAGCGGATCGATGTTCTGGCCACGGCGTTGTGGAACACCATGACCGTGCAGGAGATCGGCGGGATGGACTTGTCGTACGCGCCGCCGTTCTCGCCGGTCTGGGATCCAGTGCTGCTGGCCACCGGCAAGCAGGCGGCGAAGCGCTGAATCAGCCGCCCAGGCCTCACGGCTTGCCGGCAATCAGATCCGATCCTGAAGCGGATCCTTGTCGGCCTTCGGTTGTCCGACGCCTCGATGAACCGAAAGGGTCGTGCGAACGGTCGCCGTAAAGATTGCTTCGATTGCCAGCGCATCGGGCCCGCCGAATTTCTTCGGGGTCGTGCGCTTGCCCATGATCCGCGCAACGCCTGAGACCACCCCTGAGCGGGGTGACTTCGTTCAACTGGAGATGGCCGCTGATCCCGCGAAACTCGATCATCTGGTCGGCCGGGCCGGCGCGCACCGCGAAATGGGTGACAGCCCTGGCACCTTCTGGCCGACCCCTTCGTTGGCGATCTCGTAGCCCGACCTCGATCGGGCCACGGTCGGTGAGATGCAGGGTGACCATCTCCCTGGTGCTGCGCTTCTTGGCATGCAGTGTCGAAGGTGCAGGCCTTGTCCCCGGCGTTTTCCAGCGCGCGGGGTCTGGTCGATCGACGCCTGGCAACATTCACCAGATCGAGCTCGATCCGGACCGGTATCGACGGCCGAAGCCGTCTCGCTCACCGCCGCGTGGTCGAGCAGCAGGCCCAGGTGAAAGCGCATCGGGCGGTTGGCCTCGTTGCTGGTATCGGCGCCGGGCGCGCGGTAGGTCTGCGTGATGACCAGCGTGTTGTCGAATGGCGAGCCGGGCGCACGCTGCGACGGTGTGCGAAAGACATTGACCCGGCGTGGCCCACCTGCGGCCGATGCCGGTTCTGTCCGGGGGTGACCGGGGACGAGGCAGGTGTCCTCACCGGTGCCGGCCACGGCGCGCACTTCGAAGCAGTTCAGCGGCAGGCCCGGCTCCTGCAAAGGGGCGCCGTAGTCGGCCACCCCGAGCCGGTGCCCTCGACCCAGATCGGCGATGCGGCCTCCTTGCCGTCTTCGACGATGACCTGGACGCCGACCAGATCACCGGCCGGAATGTCCTTGAGGGTGACGGTGATGCAGGTGGCGGCATACATCCGGGCATCGATGTCCAGCGACACCTCGAGTGTGTCGGGCGACAACTCGATGTACCGGCAACCGTCGAAGCCGGCTTCACGCCAGCGTTGCTCGGCAAGGTTCGCAAACCGGCGAGGCGCCCAGGTGGCGTACTCGGTGAGGAATTCGGGCAACAGTTCCTGCAGCGGGCGCCCGATGGCGGCATCGGCCTGCAGCCGCGCATCCAGCCAGCGCAGCCAGGCCGCGTTCGAGCGGCAAGCGGCCTGGGTGACGCTGCCGGCGCCGCATCCCGCGGGAGCGGCGGCCAGATACCGGGCCAGATAGGCTGGCGAGCCATCGTGGAAGCGCTCGGCCAGATAGCGCCAGAGTGAGCTGGTGTAGTAGGCGAGCGACGTGCTGGCGGTCTGGTTCTCGTAGCGGTAGTCGCCGTGCGAGAGTGTCAGTGGCAACCGGTAGGGCCGGATGCCGTAGTAGCTGCGGGCGATCGTCTCGTCGAAGGCCGGTTGGAGCACGCCCGGGCCGTACCGTTGCCCGGTGGCCCAGAAGCCGCCAAACACCGCGATCCCCTCGGTGACCCACTGCGGCACCGACGTGGAGCACAGATGCCGGCCGGCAACGGAGGCCCGCATGCTGAACAGATGAAAGACCTCGTGCGCCAGCAAGTAGTAGGCGATCGCATCAGGGGCGGCGGCGAGCGCCTGGCCGACCACGATCGTCGTCTTGTCCGGCAGCCAGCCATCGTCGCTGCTGCATTGGGACGTGTGCACATAGGCCAGAAAGTCCGATCCATTGCCCTTGCAGTTGTCGCTGGACGCGGCGGCCTGAGGATCGCAGAACTCGATCGCCACGGTCGGCGGGCCGCTGGAATCGATCCGGCGCTGCATGAGCGGCGTGGGCTGGGTGTAACCCAGCGCCGCGAAGCGCTGCCAGGCGTCCGCCACCATGCCCTCGATCCGTTGGCGTGCCGGCGCTGCCGGGCAGCTGGCTGGCGCACGGCAGAGCACTTCGAACGACGGCGTCGGTTCCGTGGCAGCGGCGGGCGTGGCCGCAAGGGCCAGCGCGATCGCCACGAACCCGCGTCCCAGCCACCTCGAGACACCCAGTTGTCGTTGATCCATGGCAGTTCCTGATGATCCCGTCCTAGTGCCGACCGCCCGGTGCGGTCTCGCTGGTTCGACAGCATAGTCCAAAGGCTGACCGGGTTTGCCGGCCAACCGACAATCGTGCTGCAGGGCACCGTCTGACGTGCCCCTGGTGCTTGCTTGACGGTTTTCGCCGCACCCCTGGTCGGCAGGCAGGGTAGGGCGTACATAAACACCCAGCAGGTGTCGATCGGTTTACGATGACGGCTTCGAGGCGATCCGGTGCGGAGTTCTGGATGAAGACACTGTATTTGCTCCGGCATGGCGAGGCCGCCTGGGGCGAGCGCGCGATGCCCGACCGGGACCGGCCTCTGCTGCCTCGCGGCGAGCAAGAGGCCGCCGCGGTTGCCATCCGATGGTCGCAAACTTGGGCCAGGCCCGGCCTGATCCTGTCGAGCCCGGCGGTGCGGGCATTGGCGAGCGCGAGAATCGTTGCCCATGGGTTCAATTACGACCTCGACGAGATCGCCGTGCACGGCCGGCTGTACGATGCGACGCGCAGCACGTTGATATCGGTGATCGAAGGCCTTGACGACGGGTTTGATGCGGTGATGTTGGTCGGTCACAACCCTGGCCTGACAGACCTGGCTCGTCACCTCGACGATCGGATCACCCCAATGGCGACCGGCGCCGTTGCCGGGTTCCGGTTCGACACCCGGTCGTGGGCCGGTCTGGGCAACGCCAGGCCGGTGAGCACGACCGCCGACTCTCCGAATGCGTCATGACCGTCTGCCCCGTCGGGCGCCGTCGCTGGCTCGCCGGACTCGCCGGCCTGGCGGCCGCCGCGGCGATTCCCAGACCGGCATCCGGCCAAGCCCCCGCGTTGCTCACCCGCCCGATTCCTTCGAGCGGGGAATTGCTGCCGGTGGTGGGGCTGGGGACCTGGATCACCTTCAATGTCGGCAACGACCCGGTCGCCCGCGATGCCTGCGCCGAGGTCGTCTCGGCGTTCTTCGAGGCCGGCGGGCGCCTGATCGACAGCTCGCCCATGTACGGCTCGTCCCAGGCCACGATCGGCTATGCACTTGCGCGACTGGGGCACCCGGAGCGCCTGTTCAGCGCCGAGAAGGTCTGGACCACCGGCGCTGCCCGCGGTGAGGCGCAGTTGGAGGCCTCCCGCCTCTTCTGGGGCGTGCCGCGCTTTGACCTGGTCCAGGTGCACAACCTGCGCGATTGGTCGCAGCAGTTACCGCAGCTGTTCGAGATGAAGGCCGCCGGCAGGCTGCGCTATGTCGGCATCACCACGTCTGAAGGCCGGCGTCACGCCGACATCGAGCAGGTGATGAACACGCATCCGATCGACTTCGTGCAGCTCACCTACAACCCGCTCGATCGGCAGATCGAGCAGCGGCTGCTGCCGCTTGCGCAACAACGCGGCATCGCCGTGTTGGTCAACCGGCCGTTTCGTGAAGGCGCGTTGCTCGCTGGCCTGACGCGCCGAGCCCTGCCTGGCTGGGCTGCCGAGATCGGTTGCGACAGTTGGGCGCAGGCCTCGCTCAAGTGGATCGTGTCGCACCCGGCGGTGACCTGCGCGATTCCGGCCACCAGCAAGGTGGCCCATCTTCGCCAGAACATGGGCGCCGCGCAGGGGCCGCTGCCCGACGCCGCGTTGCGGGCGCGGATCGCGGCCGACTTCGCTGCTGGCTGAGCGTGCCGTGAGCGAATGGTGGACCTATCGGCCGGCGGACTTGCTGATGTTCGCACCCCGGACCTACTGGCGCCAGTTCGAACTTCAGAACGCCGAATGGTGGCCGGTTCACTTGTTGGCCTGGGCGGGGACTGTACTCTGGATCGCCATCGGTGTCCGAATGCCTGGTCGGGATCGCGGCCTGCTCATTCGGGTTGCCGCGGTCGGGCTGGCTGCACTTTGGGCGTTCGTCGCGTTCACCTTCATGCTCGGGCGCTATGCCCCGATCAACTGGGCGGCCCCGGGCTTCGCCGTGGCATTCGGCCTCGGTGCGGCCGGGCTCGCGCTTCTGGCGATGCGCCCTGACCTTGGGCGAACGTCTATCGACCATCACCGCCTGGTCGCCGCTCTGCTGCTCGCCGTCGCGCTGGCCGGGTACCCGCTCGCTGCGCCGATGTCCGGGCGGCCCTGGTCGCAGGCCGAATTGTTCGGGTTGGCACCCGACCCGACGGCGGTGGGGACGCTGGGGATACTGATCTTCATTTGCGCGAACGGCGCGGTCTCGGCCTGGTTGCTGCGGGGCCTGCGCGGTCTGGCCGCGGCCTGGTGTCTGGTCAGCATGGCAACGCTCGCAACGATGGGGGCCGGCGAGGCCTGGGTGCTCGGCACCGTGCTGCTGGTCGTGTTGGCACTGTTCTGGCAGTCCGCTCGGAAAAGGCCAGGTCGACAACGGAGGGAAAGATGACTCGAAACCAGCAGTTGAAGAAGTTGTTCCAGGAGCATACGAAGCTTCGTCTGCCCGGCGCATACGATGTGCTGAGCGCGAAGCTGATCGAGCGCGCAGGCTACCCGGCGGTCTACGTTGGTAGCTATGGCACGGCCGCTTCAGCCTTCGGTCTGGCCGATGTCGGGGTCCTGACCCTGAACGATCTGACAGAGACAGCCGCAAGGATCGTGAACGGTGTGTCGGTTCCGGTGATTGCCGACGCCGAAGGCGGATTCTTCGAACCGGCCAATATCTGGAGAACGGTTTCCGAGTTCGAACGGGCCGGCGTGTCAGCCATTCACATCGAGGATCACGCCGGCGGAAAGCATACCGATATCGCCCAGCACCTGGTTCCGCTGGAGCTCATGACGGCCAGGTTGAAAGCGGCGTTGGCGGCGAGACGGGATCCGGATTTCAAGATAGTCGCGCGCACAGACGCTATCTGGGCCACCCATGATGAAGCCGAGGCGTTGCGGCGCGTGAAGGCGTTTATCGAACTCGGTGTCGACATGGTCTTTCCAACCGGCGCCAGTTCGACATTCGTCGAGAATCTGCGTGGTCATTGCGCGCTGCCCATCGTCGGCATTGAAACACAAGACGACGCGGTGCGAACCCCTGCCGGAACTGCCGACCTCGTCCTGAACTACGGCTACTGCCTGTTCGCTGCCACCCGTGCGTTGAAATCCGCACTGCGCGCTTACGAAGCCGAGCCTCATGTCGGCGCATTGAGTCCGGGCCTGGAGCCTGTCGGGGATTTCGAGGCCCTTTTCGACTACCACGGCTATTCTCGGCGCGCCACCGCGTTTCGCTGAGCCGCGATTACAATCGCCATTTTGTGAGGCTCCTGTTATCGCTACTGATCCATCAGCAAGCAACGAACAAACCGTTAGAAACGTTTCGCCGGCTGCGGGTGACCCGCCCGGCCTGACCCCGCGGCATTCGCGGGCGCTGACGATCCGGCTCGATTATCTGATTCGTAGCAAGTTGTGGGCGCAGATCCTGGTGGCGATGATCGCCGGCATCGCGCTGGGCCTGTCGCTCTCTCCCAGCGGCGGGGCATTGGTTTCGGAGCAGGCGGCCACGACCGTCGCCGGCTGGGTAGCGCTACCCGGTCACCTGTTTCTCGCGCTGATCCAGATGATCGTCGTGCCGCTGGTGATCTCGTCCATCGTGCTGGGCATCACCGGCGCTGGCGATATTGCCTTTGTCCGCCAGATCGGGCTGCGCATTGCGCCGTACTTCGTGTTGACGACGGTCGTCGCGGTTCTGATCCGGCGCATCGCTGGCGCTCTGGATCAATCAGGCCATTATGTCCAGAGGTGTTTCGCAGGAAGTGCCGGACATACCCGTGAGGTGGCCGCCGTGTGGCGGATCAGCCGCCGCCGGGTCTGAGTCTGCCAAACAGATCGTCGCGATCATTCAGCCAATCCGGGCTCGGCGATCCTGCAGCGTTCGATGTTCCAGGTGGTCGTACTGGCGATCCTGATCGCGCTGGCGCTGGTGTCGATCAAGCCGGAGCGTGCAAGGCCGATTCTGGACCTGTGCGTTTCGCTACAGGAAGTGGCGATGAAGATCGTGTCCTGGGCGATGACGCTGGCGCCGGCAGCGGTGTTTGGCCTGCTGGCCAAGGTCAGTATCGAGACCGGCCTGGACGCGATTGTGGGAATGGCGGTCTACATCGGCACCGTGCTGGCAGGCCTTGCGCTGTTGATCGGGGTTTACATGCTGATCGTACTGCTGCTTGCCCGACGTAATCCGTTGACGTTCCTGGCGCATGTTCGCGAGGTTCAGTTGCTGGCGTTTTCAACGTCGAGTTCGGCTGCCGTGATGCCCTTGTCGATGAAGACCGCCGTCGGGGTGTTGGGCGTTCGGACCAGTGTTTCTCGTTTCGTCATCCCGCTGGGGGCGACCGTCAACATGGACGGTACTGCGCTCTATCAGATGATCGCCGCGGTCTTTCTGACCCAGGTCTACGGGATCGATCTGAGTACCGGGCAACTGGCCTTGCTGGCCGCCACCACGGTGGGCGCCTCGATCGGCTCACCCAGTACGCCCGGCGTCGGGATCGTGATCCTGGCGACAGTCGTGCAGAGCATCGGGGTGCCGCCTGCGGGGATCGCGATGATCATCGGCGTCGACCGCATCCTCGACATGGCGCGTACCGCTGTCAATGTCACCGGCGATCTGACCGCGTGTGTCGTCATGGATCGATGGCTCGCGCCCGACGAGGATGCCGATTCGTCTACTGAGGCATCCTCGGCCGCCTCCTGACCGACCAGGCATCGCCTGGCCACGGGCGGGCGATCTCAGAGCCGGCCCAGCAACTCCGTTTTCTTCGCTTCGTATTCGGCCTTGCTGAGCACGCCTTTGTCGAACAGGGCGGCCAACTTTTCGATGGTCGCGAAGATGTCGTCGTTGCTGGTCAGGCGTTTCGCGTCGGACGCCGGGGTGACGGAGGGTTCTTGCGCAACGGGCGCGGGCGGTTGTGGCGCAGCAGTGCGGGGCGTGGCCGCATCGGTCGGGCCTGGTGCGGCCACCTGCCTGGCCACGCCGTCGATGGAGATGACCGGCAGGCTGGCCACGTCGATCAGGCCATGCTGGCTGTTGAAGCTCATCGACCCGCCGGCCGACTGCTGTTGCGAGAAGCCGCCAATCTGGTGGTCTAGCGTGTCGTATACGGTGACATGGCCGTTGGCCTCGATGGCCAGCCGCCGTTGCTGCGCGAAGTAGGCGTAGCGTGCGCCGTTCTGTGAGCCGACGCTGTTGGGCGAGCGCAAGTCGGCTGGCCACCAGTCGGCCGAGGCGCCCGGTGCCGGGGCGATGAACAGGCTGGCCGCTCCCATGGGCCCGAGCCGCCTTGCTGCTGGCTGCCGACACCGCTGCCACTGTAACGCCTGCGCCCGTCCGCCCTGGCTCTGGGACTGAAAGCCGCCGCTACGCACCAGATCGGGCTGGTTGGCGACCAGCGTGGACAGTTTCCGTTGCACAGGCTGTCGATGCGGCCTTTGAGCTGGTTATTGAACATGTCCGAGACCATGATCATGCCGTTGCGCATCCACTGGCCCGATCCGGAGAACTCCGGGTGATTGAACTGGGCCATTGCGCCATTGCCGTTGATAACCGAATAGAGCATGCTGCGCACCGCGTCCGGGCTGAACGCGTGGCGCTGGGCGATGTCGGTGATGATCTGCTCGCCGGCAGGAGAAAGCTGTCGCATGAGGGGCTCGCCGAGGGGTTCTTCGCCATTGTCGCCTATTCGGCGATTCGGCGGGAAAAGCGCTACCAGGCCGACGTAGTCGTCGGCATCCCGGCGGTCAGTTCAGGTTGGCGCCGTTCTCCGCGATCGTCTGCCTGTACCAGTCGAAGGACAGCTTGGGCGTTCGCTTTTGCGTCGCATAGTCGACATGGACCAGGCCGAAGCGCTCGCGATAGCCTTCGGCCCATTCGGAAGTTGTCGAGCAGGCTCCAGTAGAAGTAGCCGCGCACGTCGACCCCGTCGCCCGCGGCGCGGCGCAGTTCGCGCAGGTAGCGGCGCATGAAGTCGATTCGCTGGGGGTCGTCGACCCGGCCATCGATCGATACCCAGTCGGTCAGGCTCAGGCCGTTCTCGGTCACGTAGATCGGCAGGCCGTAGCGCTCGTGGTACCAACGCGGGCCCCAGTAGAGCGCTTGCGGCACCACGTCGAAAACCCCAGAACGCCGTGCGCGGGTTGCCCTGTGCAGGTGGCACAGTCTGCGCGTTGCCGTCGGGGCCGGCCCGCACGACCACACCCTGGTAGGTGCGTTCATCGCGAAGAAATCCAGCGGTTGCGAGATCACCTCGAGGTCGTTCGCATCGTGTCTGGGGATCTGGCCGGCGTACTCGGCCAACTGTTGCTGCGGGTACTCGCCTTTGTAGACGGGTTCGAGCAGCCAGCCGGCAAGGCCGCCGAATGTGGCTTTGCGGGCGGCGGCAAGGTCTGCCTCGCTGTCGGTTGCCGGGATCGCCGGCCACAAGGCCGCGACGTAGCCGATCTCGAGCGGCTGTCGGGCCGCGGCCCGCATCGCCTGCACGGCCTTGCCGTGCGCGAGCATCATGTGATGCGATATCTGCAGGATATCGGCCCAGGGGCGCTTCTCGCCGGGCGCGTGCGTGCCCTGGTGGTGGCCGAGAAAGATATGGACCTCGGGCTCGTTGTGGGTGAACCAGTGCCTGACCCGGTCCGAGAAGCGCTCGACCACAGCCCTTGCATAGTCGGCGAACCAGTCGGTCGATTCGCGCACCATCCAGCCGCCGCGTTGCTGGAGTGCCTGCGGGTAATCCCAGTGGAACAGCGTGATCCAGGGCGTGACGCCGGCCGCGAGCAGATCATCGATCAGGCGGTCATAGAAGGCGAACCCGTTCTCGTTTCGCCGGCCGACGCCTTCGGGGAAGAGCCTCGACCACGCGATCGAGAATCGATAGGCGCCCAGCCCCAGATCCTGCATCAGGCCGACATCCTCGCGATGGCGTCTGTAATGATCGCAGGCGATGTCGCCAGAGTGGCCGTCCTTGATCGCGCCGGGCTGGCGCGCAAACGTGTCCCACACCGATTCGCCGCCGCCGTCATGGATTGGCGAGCCTTCGATCTGGTACGAGGAGGTGCCCGAGCCCCAGAGAAAGCCGGGTCGGAACGCCTGGCCCCGATCGCCGGTACGACCCGCGTCGTGTTGACCGATCAGGTGCACGCCACGGGGATCGGCAGCGGGGGAACCAGCGGGAGATTCTTGAGCCATGGGCGAGTCCGAAGGGTCGGGGAGGTAATCCGCAGGGGGCCAGTCGAATCGGATTATGCGCCGCCCGGCGGGCCAAACCGTCATCTGCCAGGCCGCGTGTTGTGCGCTGGCCGCGCGCGTCAAGGGCAAGAGTTTGCGGGATGTTACGGTGTTTCAACCCAAGCGCGAATCGCGTTACACAATCGAGACTGCGACATCATGACCGAACCCCGGCCCGGCAGTACCTTTCGAATGCGTTACCTGGCAGCCACTTTCTGGTGTGGCGAACATCGGGGCATTGCCTGGGTTCTGACCCTGTCGTTGGTCGTGCTCACCATCGCGCAGGTGTCGATCCCGGTGATGTTGAATTACTGGAGCCAGCAACTGTTCGATGCGCTCGAGCAACGCGACATCGACAACGTGTTGCGCCAGGTCGGGGTGGCGGTGCTGATCATCGCGGCCAATGTGCTGGTCATGACCACCCATCTGTGGACCAAGCGACGCCTGCAGGTCGCCTGGCGCACCGACCTGACCCATCGCCTGCTGCACCGTTGGACGGTCCACGGTCGCGACTACCAGCTCAGCCGCTATGGCACCGGCCTGGACAACCCGGATGGGCGGATCGCCGAGGATGTCCGAATTGCCACCGAGCACTCGGTCGATCTTGTGCATTCGCTGTTCTACTGTGTGTTGTTGCTGGTGAGCTTTGCGCAGATCCTGTGGGTTTTGTCCGGCCCGCCCGAGGTCAGCTTCGGCACCTGGACACTGACGCTGCCGGGACACCTGGTCTGGATCGCGCTGCTGTATGCCGGTGCCGGCGCGGTAGTGGCCACGCTGCTAGGCCAACCACTGACCCGTGCGGCCAACTACCGGCAGGTAAAGGAGGCCGATTTCCGGTTCGGACTCGGGCGGGCCCGTGAAAGTGCGCCGACACAGGCGTTTGGCAGCGACGATCCGGAGCGCCTTTCCAAGACCGGTGGCCTGTTCGCCGAGGCGACTCGCGCATGGCGCCGTCAAACCCACGTCTTGCTGCGCCTGATCATGTTCTCTTCGACCTGGAGCGTGTTGTCGCAGGCGGTCCCGATCCTGGTCGCCGCGCCACGATACATGGTCGGGGCGATCACCCTGGGCGCGCTGATGCAGACCGCGCAGGCGTTTCAGCAGATGATCAACGCGCTATCCTGGCCGATCGACAACATGCAAAGGCTGGCCGAGTGCCGGGCGTCGTTCGGGCGGGTGGCCCAGTTGCACGGAACGCTAGTCGAGTTGTCCGAAGAGGACTCGCCGACCCTCGAGCCCTTGAGGCCAGAACCGTCCAGGGTCACCTGGACGCCGGCCGCGGCGGCGCACCAGGGGCGCGGCGGCCGCCTCAAGCCTGCGATATAACAGGCGAGCGGGGCGGCTATGGACGGGGCTTGGCCCGGCGCTTCGGATTGTCTGCCGGCTTTTGCGGCATCGTTGCCTCGCGACGAGCCGCGCCCACATAGTCCGCGTACCAGCGCGCCGAGCGCTTCGGCGTGCGTTTCAGCGTCTTGAAGTCGACGTGGATCAGGCCGAACGGGTTGGTATACCCGGAGCCCCACTCGAAGCTGTCCAGCAGCGACCAGACGAAGTAGCCCCGGACATCGGCGCCCGCCTGGATTGCCTCGCGCATCGCGTTCGTGTAGGTCTTCAGATAGGCCACGCGCCGCGGATCGTCAACGACGCCGTTGGCATCGGGCGCGTCCTGGCCGCCGCAGCCATTTTCAGTGACATACACGGGTAGCCGGTAGCGTCGCGACAACTCGATCAGTTCGTCGCGAAACGCGTCCGGAAATATCGGCCACCCGATGTCCTCGCGCACCACGGCATCGGGCGGCGCATCGCCCCAGGCGAATCCCCAGATCGTGGACGGGTCGGCCTTGGCGAAGATCGGTCCGTAGTGGTTCAGCCCGAGCCAGTCCAGGCGCTGGCAGATCCGGGCCATGTCGCCGGCCTTCACCCAGGGCTCGATCGCTTCGGCCAGGATGGCCGGATAGGTCGCGCGCAGCTGCGGCTCGGGAAACGCGAGGTTCCAATGCGCATCGAGCATCTCGGCGGCGCCGCGATCGGCTTCGCTCGAGGTCGCGGGCCTCACCACCTGGCGGTTGTGGATCGCGCCGATCGAGGCACCGGGGACTGAATCGCGCAACACGTCGACGCCCAGGCCGTGCGCGAGATTCAGGTGATGGATGGCCCGCAGGTTCGCGGTGCGGTCCATCAGCCCGGGGGCGCACCAGTCCATTGCGTAGCCGAACAGGGTAAAGACGGAGAACTCGTTGAATGTGGCCCAGTGCCTGACCCGGTCGCCGAGTCTGCGCGAGACCAGCGCCGCGTAGTCGGCATACCAGCCGGCGCTGTCGCGCGCGGTCCAGCCGCCCAGATTCTCCAGCGCCTGCGGCAGGTCCCAGTGGTAAAGGCAGGCCCATGGCTCGATGCCGTTCTCGAGCAGGCGATCGACCAGTCGGTCGTAAAACGCCAGCCCTGGTTCATTGACCTTGCCCCGGCCCTGGGGCAGGACGCGCGGCCAGGCGATGGAGAACCG